>JAHRAF010000004.1 GCA_019061405.1 Wolbachia endosymbiont of Fragariocoptes setiger | reverse complement strand
TCAATTCTTCTGTCAGTTAATTCTTCTCTGTTAGATTAAGTTCTGTCTAGTACAACTGAGAACAAAAGCAGTGAAACTATATCATGGGTTGACAGAATAAAAAGCAATGAAATGTTAGTGTCACCTCTTGGAAAAGATTTTATGATTAGACAAGCTTGAACCCTATAATTCTTTCTTGATTCTTCTATAATCTGCGATCAGCTCATTATTTTATATCCCTCTTTTTCACTTTCTTCGTGTAAGTTCGCAGATATATTAACAAAAAATCCGATACATCAACCGATAAAACCTTGGCTAAACCTGCTGGCTGAAATTAGATTAGAAGCATCTTCATATTGCATTATTTAACTGTATGTAATAATGATTTTCTCCTAATTGTGAAGTTGTCAAACCAAGTGCTCTTCTCCATAGCCTTATCTTCTTTTCTATCAAGAGTATTTATATTGAACTTGGGTTGTAGTCAAAAATTATCAACAAATTCCTTCTCTTTTAGGAACAAAAATTTAAATTACAATGATTAATGTATAATATTTCTTTAGTATTTTTGCTATGGTTCTCTCAAAATTCCTTGATATTAAAATGACATAGCATTTCGTCGTATTTTGGGGACAGAGAAAAATCAGGATATTTTAATTCATTTGTGAGATGTAGGTCGCTAAAACAACTAAGTGCTTTGAAAAACGTGCTCAATACTACGCCACTAAAGCTTATTCAAGATAAGCTGATAAATACCATAATCTTAAAGGAGATAATTTTTATTGCTATAGCTAGCTACCATATTATACCCTTTTTCTCAGTTCGTTTGCTGCCCATATGCTGTAAATTCTGTGGCAATATTTACTACTGCTCTTTCTACATCATCTAAAACTCTTAGTGGTTTTTTCCTACTTATAGTGCTTTCTCTACTCTATCTTATACTCCTTAAATCTATAAAATGTGTCCCTTGAGTACCTTGCATGCGTGATAACACACTTCCCAGCTGCTTTGCTAACCCTATTGGCTATAGTATTTTTGTTTCTCATATCTAACTACTCCTTTTTTACTATTATTTATAACTTATTTTTTCTAAGTATCAGATTAAGTCTTGTTTAGTACAGTTTAACAATTATCTTTGTGTGGATTTATACTCTGCTTTAGTGTCTATGTCAGTAAGACTACTTAGAGGTGTTAATTCTAAATTATTAATACCTTTTTCGTAAGCACGTAACGTATGTGGAAGAAAAGCTCTATTACAGGATGGTAGGTATTTATCTTTAAGTTCACTTTTACTAAATTCACCAGATATAATCACCTTTTTACCTGTGCGCTCATAATCCAAAAACTTTGGTGGTACATTTGGCACTAAATCACTTTTTAATATATTATCCTTAACTTTATTCACTACGTGCAAGGTACCTGGAGCATGTTTTTCATAGAGCTTAGCTGTATTATGGTCAAAGTACTAAAGGGCTACCAAAAGTTATCACCTTAGGTTTATTAGTTGAGTTTTTATCTACATATTGAGAATTGACATATAGAGCTGCTATTTGAGTAACACCTCCACCCATGCTATAACCTGTAAAAGTAACTTTGAATGTTTCATTAACTTGAAGTTCGTTTTCTCCTTTATTTGTCAAAATTTTATTGTTTACTAGTACTTCACGAAAGCTATTCAATGAATTTTTAAATACATGATAAAATCCACTATGTGCTCTTGATCCTTTAGGTAAAAATTCTACTGGAGAATAAGTTGTTTTTAAATCAATAGATACATCATGTGCATCAAGAGTACCACGATAAGCTATTGTTCTTCTTTATCTTTAATGAAAACAAAACCAACATTTTTTTAAGAAGATTATTAAAAGGAATTGCCTGACCTCCTTGCTGAATAAAGTGATTAAGATCGTTTTGCTTTTTTTCTTTGGATTCAATATTAAACAACGATTTTGGGTAATTAATACCATTAGCTATGTTACAAAGATTACATTTATCTAATAGCTCGTTTTTAAATTCTTCAGTTATATGATTTAGATTGAATTTAGTACTCATTTCATAAACTATTTATATATACGCTTATTATAACATATATTATTACTAATTTCAATATAATCGTGTTTTTATTAACATGACTTTGCTGTGATTATGCCAAAGTTTATATTACTAAACAAACTTATAAGATAATTTTATATGAATAATGATTGGTTTCCTATATGCGATACATTAGGGAATATTATGAAGGATATCAGCATTGGCAGTGGCAGGTTCGCATTAAAATGTCAAGAAACATACAAACAAATAGAGTAAGTAAAGGCAAACGCAAAATTTTTCATCAAGTCACTACTTTGATTAAGTGAGCAGACACACGAGGAATTAAATTTCCTAGTAATTTTGTCTGATTACAAAACCTGTAGCTGTTTATAACTACTACAAAAGACTGGTCTCACAGCAGAAGTCTTGCATGTTGTTTAAATTTGCTCTTAAGAAAGCCTTGTGAACAATAGATATTTCAAAACTTACTTTTCTGAGCGAGCGAAAGAAGCTTTACGAACGGTAAATGGTATTATAAAATTGAGCCACAGAATAAAATATTTCTTCACCTCGCTGAATGTCAAATACGATATCATATCGAATTTTACATAATCAGCACGAGAGAATATTTTTTACATGAATAATTTCATTGTACATGTCTTAGAGAATGGCCGTTGTTTCTCAATCACTGACCTGAAGAGACAGGTCTAAGGGATAAGTGATTCTTTTTTTTTAGAATAAGTTCTTTTAAGCCTTCTCTCCTTTGCTTTCTAATAAAGATGAGATTTATGAAGTTATTTAGATCTAAAAAGGGAGGAAATAGGAGCAAGAAGACGTGAAAAAACTTTTATTTTTTTGCTTCTCTTGAACTACATTACTGACTTGAGGTTCTTTAATGAATGAGGTTTGTGGTTTCTCCTTGTTAGTGTTTCCTACTTTATCAGTATTTTTTTAGAATTTTTTCTTATTTGAGGTCATCACTGAAATAGACACATTCTCTTTCTGGTTCAAGGATGAGGTCATATGTATCTCTCCATTGGCATTCTTTTCTAAAGATTTTTGATTATATAGTGTTTAATAGCAGTTAGGTATATTGTCCGACGTTTCTTCACTAGTGGTATATATTTGCTCATGAACGTTATTTTGTTGTGCAATATCCTCTTCAAATGATGTATTCTTCTTCACCAGCTTCTTGAGGAAGGCTTAAGTGACTTTTTTTAATAAAGTCCTGTTGTCCACTATTAACTGAAGAAACTCGAGGCCTCTTTAATGGCCTGCAACCAAGCTTTCTTTCATGCGTTAGACTCGGATCAATCTCAAAGCGACCACTTGCAGTCACAAAGGAATTTCTTATAAAAGTCTGAATTAAATTAGCAAGCTGCTTGTTAGAAATACCATATGTCTCTCCATTCTTTTGGTCGATTCAGTTTTACCTTCAATATTACTTATCGCATTTACGCAATTAAGATACTTGAAAGCGTTATTAACCGCCTTCTCTAAAAGTTTGTCTATTTCTTTCAACAATGTTTCGTTAAAATTTAAAAATTCAAGAGGAAGAGGGTGCTGCTATAGGAAAATAAGACTTAAGAAATTTTTATTGATAGATCTTTAAGATTAAAAAGTTTTTTTTATTACATTATTATATTGCTACGAGACTTTCATCAAAATGCTACTCCTGGTCATAAATTCAACTTCTTATTAACCCTATGTAGACAGTATTACCTTTCTTACCTTGAATTTCAGATAATTTTAGAAATATAAGTTTTCCTTTATCTCGTATGATAAAACTTCAATTTTTGTAAGACTGATAATACTCATTATAAGAATCAAAAACTCTTAAGTGATCATATAAAATAGCAAGTAATATTTCTATCTTCTCCGATGTTTGAAAAAAAGAATATTATTTAATAACTACTTCAAGATAGTATCGACGTAAACTTCATATACTGTAAGCCATCAATAAAAAGTTTTTGTTTTATATAACGAAGAACAATTATCGCGAGGCAAGTATGGTTACTTTATATAGCAACCATTATAAGGTGAATACGATTAAAGAATTTTATCTAACCGTTTGTTGTGATTTTGACAATGGCTGAAGTATATTTATTTCTTGCATATTACAGCTTGGATGAGATGATATTTGTGAATGAGTTGTGTCTAAGTATTTTAGTTTAAGATCGTCAACAACTTGACATAAAGGCCTTGTATCTTTTTGGGGAGTATTCATCAGATAGTTAAGTACATTTCCTATTTTCAATTTTGTAGCTTGATAAAGTGTATTGTTTTTATTTATGTTCAAGTATTCCAAAATCTCCTCTACTTGAAGATCTTTTGCTAACATCAGATCTTCCTGAATTTGAAGTTTTTTTGCGAGTTCAAGATCAGCTTGTTCTTGTTGAAGGTTTTTTATGTTTTTCAACATGGGTTTGCTTTTATCAAGTAATGGTTCGAAGTGATTCCTACCAAGGTTTATTACATGTACAATTGTGTCGTCATCATATTTCACTTGTATAATACTCTCTGAATCGTTATCTAAGTTTAAATTTCCCTTACCACCTATAATCTGATGTAAAAATTCATCTTGTTTTTTATCACTTTCGTACCATGGATTAGCTTCTATAACATGTAATTTGACTCCATACTTTGCACAAAGTACTCTTCCTTCAATATCTGGATCACCCCATGTTGTGTGATTCGGAATGGATTCTTTATATTCACCCAAGTTTAGAATGTAATCTTCGTTATTTCCATTTTTACTCTTATCCTTGATAGCTCTCTCAAACCATTTTGGTATAGTAGTGGACAAAGCAAATTCTTGACAATCTTTACGCAATTGTTCAACAGATACTACTATGTTTTTTTGCTGAAATAAACTTTGTTTAAATGAATCAAAAAAGCAACTTCCATTGGCTATGGATTTTTCTACGTAAAAGTTTTTAGGGTAAGAATTTTCGCTTTCTTGACTAATAGAGGTTTGTTCTTTATTACTTAGTTCTCTCTCATCAAATACTTTATTCCAATCATAATGCCCTTGTATACCAAGTTTTTTACTTTCTTGCTCTGCAACATTAATTAATTCTTCTTTAGAGATATTTTTCTTTCTAGTAAATAAATCGTGTAGGGCCTTAAAAAGGTTTATTAACAGAGTTCTAAAGTCAAAGTTCTTTTCTTCTTTTATTGTATTTAATTCAATGTCTCTTAGTTCTTGCTGATCGTAAGTCATAACTTTGTCTATGTAAATATTAGCCCACTAAATAATACTATAACAATAATATTAATAAATTGTTAACTTATATTGTATTAAAAGTTACATTATATCAACAACAAATTGATTTCCCTTTCGTAAATTTTATGTCAAACTAAGGTTTCTAGGTGAAATAAGTAGCTGCTGTTATGCATAAGTATGGCAGAGGAAAGTCCGAGCTCCAAGGAAAAATGGTGACGGGTAACGCCCGCCGAGGGTAACCTCAGCTATAGGACTACAGAAAATTACCGCCTAAATGATTTTAGGTAAGGGTGAAAAGGCGTGGTAAAAGCACACCATATCGATGGTAACATCGATAGTTTCAGTAACCAGCACCAGGAGCAAGATTAAATAAGAGTAGGTTTTTATGTTTTCCTCATATCTACTCGGGTAAATCGCATGAAGTAAATAGCAATATTTACTCCAGATAAATAGCTACATAAACAGAACTCGGCTTATATTTCACCTAGATTGATAACTTTAGTCTCAAGTACCGTAAAAGCAAATCACCCTTCAAACTAAGATCTGTTCTCTATAAACACTTTTTATCTACTTATTTAACAACTTAAAAGTTAGTTCTTTAGAAGGAATATTGTCGCTAGACCAAGAAATATAAGAGCTGAAAGTATATCAGTTGTAGCCGATGTTAAGATCGAAGAAGAGACGGCAGGATCAGATTTTAATCTATTGATCATAATAGGGATAAAAGCACCAATGAAGGTTGCAATTACTGACATAATTACCATTGAAGCTGCAAAAATAATTTCTACTTCAAAGTCATTAAATCTTATTGCTATTACTATTAATGATATAGTTGACAGTATTAAACCATTAATCAACCCTATGGAAAGTTCTTTAGCTAATATTCTGCTAGCATTTTGTTCAGTGAGTCGTTTTGTCGCAAGTGCTCTAATTGTCAAAGTAACCGTTTGAGACCCTGCATTTCCACTCATTGATGCTATTATGGGCATAATTATAGGTAATATTATAAAATTCTGTATTGTTTGTTCAAAAAACCCAGTAACTATCGAACATATGGTGGCAGCTAAAAGGTTAAATAATAGCCATGGAAGTCTTTTTATTAGAGTTTTATGTAGAGGAGTATTGATATCTGTTTGAGAAAGAACACCTCCTATTTTTAGAGCATCTTCCTCAGTCTCTTGTTGTACTACTCTTATTACATCTTCAATAAGAATTACACCTACAATTTTCCCATATTTACTAACCACGGGAGCAGATAATAGAGAGTAATCTTGAAAAACTCTTGCTACCTCTTCTTGATCCATATTTGTTGTAATGATTTTGATTTCCTGATTCATTATTTCTTCTATAACAGTATCACCTGAATGAGATATGACTTTATTTAAATTAACAATACCGATGGGTTCTAACCTTGAATTGATAATAAAGATTTGGTGAAAATTCTCAGGTATTTTTCTATAATTACGCAAGAAATCTACCAGTTGATTTATTGTCCAGTAATAAGGTGCTATTACCATGTCCTTGTGTATTAATCTTCCTGCACTTTCTTCTGGATAGGAGAGTAGTTCTTTCACTGCATTACAAATATTGCTAGGGAGTTGATTAAGTACATTTTCTATAGATTTTTTATCTAGATCTTTTATTATGGCTACTATATCTTCTATCCCTAAAGGTGATATTAGATCAGCAGTATCTTTTATTCCTAATATTTCTATAATTTCTATACGGAGATCTGGTACTACATGTACTAGAACATTTCTTAATGAGTCTTGATCAAGAATATTTACTAATTTCTCTCTATGGTCATTAATAGAGGTTGATAGAAAATATGCTAATTGAACACTATCTATCTTGTTTATTATGTCATGAATATTATCTAATTCTTGATTATTTATTAGCTCTTCTAAGTTATTAATTATGTCTCTATCTAAATCATAATTAAAATTTTTATTGGTATTCATAATTATACCTTATAAAACTTGATTTTTCTGATAATGAGAATATAATGAATTCACTTTAGATTAGCTACTATATGGTTAAATTTCTATTTTGCCTACTGTTTTTGTTACTAATAATTAACATATTAAAAACCAAAGCTTAATGAAAACTTACCACGAAATTTTAGAACACTTTCAAAACCTAAGCAATAACATATCTCGCATTAGGAGGTGTCTTTGACTTAGAGAAGTTGCAGTCTCATTTAGAGAAATTAGAGATTAAATCTTCAGATATAAATCTTTGGGAAGATAACAGAAAGGCACAAGAAATTTTTAAAGAGCGTGCAAAAATTAAGGAGAATATAGAGTCATTTTTACATCTCGAAGCTGAATATACCACTCATATTGAGTTAATGATCTCTGCTATTAATGAAAATGATCAAGGATTTTTTTCTGAAGTGCAAAGCGAATTACTTACACTTGAAAAGTTAATCAAATATAAAGAAACAGAGTGTTTATTTACAGGTGAAGCAGATAACAATGATTGCTTTCTAGAAATTCATTCGGGAGCTGGAGGAACTGAGAGTAATGATTGGACTGAAATATTGATGCGTATGTACCTTCGCTGGGCAGAGATTTATCACAATTTTAAAGTTGAAGTAGTAGAAAAATTAGATGGTGACGCGGTAGGGATAAAGTCTGTAGTAATAAAAATTACAGGTGAGAAAGCTTATGGATGGGCAAGAAGTGAAAGTGGTATCCATAGATTAGTTAGAATATCCCCATTTGATTCAAATGGTAAACGTCATACGAGTTTTGCAAGTGTAAGTGTCACTCCAGTTGTAGAAAATTCAATTAGTATTTGTATCGATGAAAAAGATTTAAAAATAGATACTTTTCGTGCTTCTGGAGCTGGTGGACAACATGTAAATAAAACAGAAAGTGCAGTACGTATTACACATATTCCTACGGGTGTTATAGTACAATGTCAGAATGGTCGTTCTCAACATAAAAATAAAGACGAAGCTCTCAGGTTACTCAAAGGGCGTTTATATCAGATTGAATTGGAGAGAAAGGAGAAAAAAATGGCAGAAGAGTACGGTAAGAAATGTGAAATAGGTTGGGGTAATCAAATTAGGTCGTATGTTTTACATCCATATCAAATGGTTAAAGATTTACGAACAGGCTATGAAGTAGGAAATATACAATCTGTACTTGATGGTAATGTAGATAGCCTGATAATGAGCACCCTACTTGAGAGAAAAAAATAGCTTGCTTTTCAAGCCAAATAACCTATTATTTTGGTAGTCGTATGGGGGCATAGCTCAGCTGGTAGAGCATCTGTTTTGCACGCAGAAGGTCAGCGGTTCGATCCCGCTTGCCTCCACCAAACGATACAGAGGAAAAGGGAGGTCATCTCAGTTGATCTCGTTTACACCGATGGGGTCGGCGGTCCAACCTATCACCGTCCACTATATTCGCTGTTCTTTTCGTCAAAACTCAGCAAAAAGACATGCTAAAAGCTGGACAAATAAACATGGTATTCCACTTTAAATTTCTATCCACAAAAACTCTATATTTTTACCAAAAACTCTATATTTTTACATAACTAAGCTCTCTGTCTCTTCGATATAGGGTAAAGTAAATAATTGAATTTTACTTGATGGTAGAGAGAGATTTGTTTTTTAAAAATACTTTATTCTATTGTTTTTTATAACTTAAATTTCCATTTAACGATAGTGCACGAAGTACTTTTACAAGTTAGGGCTCTGCCCATTATTTATATCCATTTGAGAGTAATAACTGGTTTATACAGGACCCCAATTATATTAATACTCAAAATAATTTGACACTACATATAAAATATATCAGGATATCAATAGTTATATTGAAATAAAACATGTTTAATAATTTTGACTATAAGGAGAGTGTTTTTAGACTAGCAGAGAGTGTGATTATATAATAGTGGTTTATTGATTGTTGGTTATATAGCAGGGGTAATAATAGGATTAGGAGCTGTCAGTGGAGTGATATAACAAATTATTTTCTGGGGAGCTATATTGCAAGCCTATCCCCTTTTGTTATAGGAGGGATAATTGGTTCTGGTTTACCACTTTTAGTTGTAGGTTTTTTGCTATCTCTAATTTCAAATCCTAGTCTTGGAGATTCTATGAAGAAAGTACCCGAATTAATAATTGATTCCTGTCCTGAATTTGGAATAGGAATGGGTCTGGTTGCTCTTGGCTTTACCTCACCTGCAGCTATAGGTGCTTTGTCTTTACTATTTGGGGTTGTTGCCCATGCTACTATTGATGCTCTAGTAATAAAATTTACTCCTGATACTAATATAGAAATAGAAATTGGTAACATTGAGAATAATTCTACTGATAGGACAATACCCTGTAACTAATATCCCCTTTTATACCAAGTTATCTGGCTATCGTTTTTTAGTAAAGAAATTTGACTCAACAGCAAAAAAGGTATGTTAATCTCACTCTGTAAGCAATGATAGCCTATAACTTTCAGGTTAATATCCTGAAAGCGACACAATGTGAAAAAACCATAGTTATTCTCATTATGTAATAGAACCTACTGTTAGCCTAATACAAAAGTGCTTCTCTTCAGAAGGAAAGTCTACTGTCATACAATAATAATTTAAATATGTTGATGTCTAACGTTTTGTAGATTGAGGTATAAAACTAAGAGCATAACTTTCAGTCACGAAACTTTTTGGATTTTTTACCTCAGACTTTGAGTTTTTGCTTAATATACAGTTATATGCTATTGTAAGTGCTGCATGCAAATAATAGAGCAGTCATTCCTCCCAGTTGCTCATTTTATCACTCTTCTTAATATCATAAAGATTGGCTCTATTTCTCTAACTTTTAGCGGTACATAATTTATGTTACAATAGCAAATAATAATGATTTATTTCTCATGAATGTAGACCATAGAATATATACTATTCTCTGTGTACTGTTTTCAACTCTGATCGTTGTTGGAAATTTAATGTACCAAAAATTCATTTTATTGCCTATTTTTTCACTCGAATTATCAGTTGCAGCAATACTATATCCTTTAACTCTTTTACTTACAGATCTAGTTACTGAATTTTATGGTAAGGAAAAATCAAAATTCTGCCTAAAGCTTGCTATTATAATGAATATTAAAGTAGTGATCATTATTACTATAGTAGATAATTTGAATGCTACAAATTGGTCAAAAGTTGATAACAAAATTTTTCATTTAGTGTTCGAAAGTTATAAAATTAGTTTTTTTGCTTCTACGATAGCATGTTATATCTCTCAACTAGTTGATATTAAAATATACTTATGGATTAAAAATTTAACACATAATCGTTTCTTATGGTTGCGAAGTAATATTAGTACAGCAATTTCTATACTAGTTCATACTTCTGTTGCTGTTAGCATTTTATATTCATTTAATATACTACCATTAGACCGTATAGCTTCAGTCACGTTTAGCAACTATTTTTTTAAACTTTTCTTTACTATATTGAGCACTCCTATATTTTACCTAGCAGTTTGGATAATTACTCGATTAAAGAGAAATGCTAAAGAGCTTTCATAATATCTTCTACACTGCTTTTTGTATTTTTTCTCTTAATCCAGGCTTGGTTCTTGTAGTTGCCTCTGTGCAAATGGTGACTTTTCAATAGACCTCTTTCAAAATTCACAACATCAACTCTAGATTGTAAATTCCAGCTATCAAATTGAACCTCAAGCCAAAGCGTTTCCGTCTATTTCTATAGCGATCTGCAATAATTTTAAACCTTTTCAACAAACCAATAACATTTTTAACCACCTCTCTTTTGCTTGCAAGCTCGTGATTTTCTTGCTTTTGCTTCTTGGTAAAAGGGTTCTTTTTCGTTTTTCTATGTGGCAATACTACATTTGCATGAATCTTTTGCATTCCTCTGTAACCTGCATCTGCTAAAACCTTTATTTCTTCCAATATACACACTTTTGACTCCTTAAAAATTCGAAAATCATGTTTTCTGCCATTTGAAAAAGACGTATAAATTATCTTTTTACTCTCTTTTTCCGTAATAATTTGTGTTTTTATACTGTGCTTTTTCTTCTTTCCTGAATAAAATCGCTTTTGCTTTTTTTGGGTCTTTCCACTGGAGTTTCTGTCGCATCTATCACTAAAACCTCATATTCCATATCATTTTTAGGAGCTCTTTTCTTCCAGGAAGAGCAAAATCTGGGTGTTTTATCAATGTTTCTTCTATCCATCTTATTATTTTAAAACAGTTGCTTTCACTTATTCCATAGCTTTGACCAATGTGGAAATATGTCCGATATTCTCGCAAATATTCCAGTGACATAAGTAGCCTATCTTCTATACATAGCTTGCTTCTACGCCCACTTTTTGCTTTTTTCCTTCTATCTTCTTCATCTAATTCCTTAATTTGCTCATATCTCATACTTTTAAATGTGTGATTTTATACTAATTTTTTGCTTTTTTCAATTTTGAAAGAGGTCTAATATTTTCAAGTTTTGTTGAATTAACTTCTAGTTCTTGTTGTTGAATGTTTTCACCTTTTAAGTGCTGTTTTGAACTATATTTTTTAGTACTTAGATTACCCACAATTTCTGCAAATGCTTTCGCTTTTAATGTACTTGGCATTCGCACCTTATCATTAAGATTTATATAATCATCAACTTTTATTTCTACTCCATCTATATCATAATTCTCTAGTAATTCTTTTATCTCAGTCTGTGTACTATTGCTTAAATCTTGTTCATAATATTTTGATAAAGCATTTATTATTAAATAGAAATACTTTTCTCTGAGCTGTATCTACTTTGTCAGTTAGCATATTCTTGTATTCAAATGACTGAATTGATCAGACCAAGTTTTTTCATTTAAAACATACAATTGCTCGTGAATACTTTGTGCTTATAAAAATTTATATAATAGTCCATCATCTTTTCAATTTCAGCTTTACAGCTATCTTATTTATCTGATGATATTTTAGATAGGTAATCTGACTTCTTTTTTTTTCGCACGAACATTCATTAAAATTTACTTTTCTTCTGCTTTCTTTAAAGAATCAACTAAACGACCACAACCTATTTTCTTCATTGCCATAATTAGTGGGCTACGTCTATTATTGTTTTGTAAATGAGGATTTCCACCAATTTCTAGTAGGAGTGAAACTATCTTTTCTAGTATAGTTGTATTATTATATATAGTAGCATGTCGAATAGCCTTACTTAATACAGTGTGTTCATTTTTATCTACTGCATTAACATCTGCACCATCTGCTATAGCACGATTTGCTTCATCAAGATTAATTCCCTTGCAAAAAGGATCGATAGTATCAAATAAACGTTGAGTTGACTCACTTAGAGGTTGTATATTTTCAGGATTCATAGCTCCATTTAAGATGATCAACTGCTCGTCCCACAACATGCTCATTTTAGTGCCCAGAAAGTTATTTAGTCTGATATGTGGTGGTTGTTTTCCCTCCAATATAGCTTCATTTTATTTGTTGTATAAGAGCTATTTTTACTAAAAGAGTTAAAACATATTTGTGGTAGTTCTATATTCTCTTTAGATTAAGTAAAATGATCAACTACAACCATTTGAAGCTGGTGATTTGAAAGAACCCTTGTAAAGGAGGTTGAAAGTTTTAAAACTCAGAAATATTAAAGTCGTTGTGTTTATGGTAAATTCCTTGATATACGTCTGTAGCATTTACATTGCCAACAGCAAAATATCCTCTTGCCCATAGATTCAGTACTTTTTCCTCAAACATTTAAATTACTGAAATAACTTGCGACTGCTTTTGTCTTTAATATACTAAATTAACTTGAATAGAGCCATGCTGGGAGACATTAAATGGTCTGGGCTACCGCTTACAATATCTATATAGTTCATACTTTTCTAATAATTTGGCCTGTTAATACTATACTTAGTACAAAATACTAAATAGCACTTTAGATCAAATGAACTATGTTTGTAATCGATACTAAAGTGTTTATCTTAGGGCGAAGGTGTTGATTCACTCACCTAACTACATAAACTTACCATAAATCGATATAGAAGCTTGTTAAATTCTCGACCCAATCAAAAGGTTCTTATGCTTAAATAAGAACCTTTTATTATGTAAAATTATATTATGTCATAATTCACCATTGTATTAAGTATTTCTTCTGAACATTCATTCAATGAATTCGCAGCTGATATAAATGCAGATTTTAGTCCATTGGCTAAAGTTGTTTCAAGTATACTAATATCTTGATTTACAGAGCTTTTTTGTTCACCTATATAATTTTTAAAGCTACTGGTATTTTGACCTATAGATTTTTGTGTTCACTCATATAATCTCTGAATAAATTTTCTACATGAGTTTTTGTTAATCTATCCATATGATCTTGCATTTCTGGTTTTAATGATTTTGCAACTTCAGGTACTAAGTATTCATGTTTTAATTTATCTATTATATTTGGATATTCTTTTTGTAATACTTCTTGTGCTGCTTGTAATGTTTTATCATGTAGATGAAGCCAATTTCTCTTCAATAATGTTATCCCAACTCTCACCCCACCCACGTTTCACGGAATCAGGTTGAAAATCAAGAGTACGGTTATTATGTAAGTAACTTCTTTTGTGTGCCATAATTATTCCTTATTGTTAATATAATATGTCAATACTATTACAAAACTATTAATATTTTAATAATATACTTCAATATTAAATTAGTTAGTGCGCAGCATCTGAATGTTATATTTTGTGGAGTATCATTTTGTTTCTCCTGAATAGTTATCAAACTTTCCACATTCTGTTGAAATGAGACAGATAAAAGTTCAACTGTTAGGCTTACACGGTTAATTTTTCTAGGTAGATTAATATAGGGTTATAGTACTGCAAATCTCTATATACCATCTCACGATTTAAAGATAAGTTCTGTTCCTAACGCTTTAAAAAATAGGTTTGTGTGAAGACAATTTGCTCAATGAGATTCACAAGAGAAGAGTTAATTATAAAATGAAATGATAATAGCAAATAGTAAGGAGTATTATAACAGGTTTCTCCATGATATTACTTTTGCAAATAAGATGATTACGACTATGTCTTAACTTATAGAGAAAAGCATAATGGAAGTAAGGAATATAAAGATACCTCTTTAATACTATTAAAAAATTGAATGTAATCCTTTTTATGGAGTAAAGAAAAAGGTAGAGAATAGAGAGGATTCAGATCTTTTTCAAGATTAAAAGGGTGGGAATTTAGTATGGTCGTCACAATGATAACTAAAGAAACAAGCTTGAGATAAAGATAGTAATAACCCTAATAGAAAATTGAATAGCGTTAAAGCTTACTAAAAAATAGCGAAAAAGAATTTGCTATTTTTACTAATATTATTAGATCGCAGTATATGAATTCAGAATAAAATTGAAATAAATAATGACTTACCTACCATTAGTGTGCTCAAATTATTACTCCATACATGAGAATTTTCTTAATTCATTCATTCTTATGTTTACCACAGATCTAGAGTCAAAGAAGAGAAACTCAATGGATGCACCTAACCAGTAGGCTATTGGTAGGTTTGATGAGAATACCTTTACATAATAGTTGTGTGTATACTTTTCAGTACTCTTGAAACATGCTATTGAATTACAATTAGATATGTTAAATGAGCTTAACTTGATTGACAACTCATATTTATTTTAGTATAAGATATCTATGAATAAATGCCATGAAAGATACTACGAATTATGAAGTTATATCTAAAAATATATCTACAAATCAAATAGTGCTAGGATTCAATAAGATAATTAATACTATTCGTACAAGGGGAGAGCCTAACTACATAACCTATGAACAAGCATTGAGAAATTTTGCTCAATTTCCTGAGATCAATAAAAACACAGGGTATTTTTTAAATCAAAAAGATCCGAAGACAAAAGAACTGATTAACAAGGTACAGGAGAGAATTGAAAAAGAAATAATAAATGGTGTGGTAGAGCATATCAAGCTAAGAGGCAGGAAAGCAAGATCATTTGCAGCTCTAGGGTCTTATTAAAAGATAATAAAGGAGAACTGAAAATTAATGAATCACTCTTTAAAGACTTTTGTGATCAAGAATAGATTCAAGTAACAACTATCACCTTACTTAGGTCTGCTGAAGAAGAGAAAGGGATATGTATTTCATTAAATAAGAATAAGGAAAGAGTATATGAAATATTGAACGGAGAGTATAGTATCACGTTTTGTTGGAAAGTAGATGGAAAAGCGTGTGAGATTACTATGAATATCAAAGACGATGGTAAAATAGAATGTGCTAATATGAGTCAAGGTTTAACTTATAAAGTAAAAATAGGTGAAGAGAAAATAACACTGATTAAGTTATATAATATGGCTCATGATCAAAGGTTAGAGCAAGCTAATCTATCATCGGACGTATCAATAGAGCAATGTTCTGATTTATCAAAGGAACATAGAGAAGATAGGTATTATAATCATCAACATCAATGGTAAGAACTCGTCTAGAATGAATTATACAAAAAGGTATGCCTGAACAAGTTAATTAACACACCTTATAGTTATAAATGTCACACTTTCATTTTGTCCTGAGTGAACCTTTTAATTTTAATATCAGACAAAATGTTTGACCTATTCTTTGTTTTAACCTGAGTATGTGGAGGTATAAAAAATGTTTGATGACTAGGTGATATATCCATACTGATATCTGAATCAATACCACTGTCCTGAGAACTATAATCTTCTTTTTTTATCAAATTTGAGTGTGCAAATAGTTTCTTTGAGTTTATCGAAGGACTTGAAAATGATCTAACATTCTGTTTTATTTCAGGTGATGTTGTAGCTAAACCTTTGAAAGTAGAAAACGTAGGTTTTTTTCTTGATACCATTCTTTTGTTTTCTGAGTCTGGCACTTGAAAAGTACTAGCTGCATAAGATATCGATCCGTACTGCTTAATTTCTTTATTTTTATAGAATGACGTATCAAAAAGATTTGTCTTTTGAGTTAAAATAGGCTTTATACTGAGTATATATTTTATATCTTTATAAATACTACTGATAAAGTTTTCAATACCTTTTTTGAGTAAAGATTCCCTATGTGTTTTTTTATTATTCATTTTAATAAACCTCACTGTGTGCACAATAATAACCTAAGGAATATTAACTTTATAATAATAATACCATCAAAAGATGATGTTCTATCATTAGATGAATGGCATAACATTAAGATGATTTAGTATCAACTACAAACATAGTGTTTACTTTGTATAAAATGCTGTAGTTTACTCAAATAAAATTTACTTAAAAATAAATTCGTTATAGTTAGAAAATTGTATTCGTAATATGGTTAAAACGAAGTTATTTTGATAAATATTTGCCATATTCAATTCTGTCTTGACTAACACATTCTTCTTAGTATTTCTTCTTGCCTAATCGTAAATAAATTATTACATGTTCTTTGTATGTAACTTAACTCTCTTCATTATAATTTTTCTATTAATCCAGCTGGTATATTTCTATTAACCGATGGACAATATTTTTCTTTATATGATTGTTATAGATATAGCATCTATAATGTTTGTTGTTTTTCTTCGTATATGTTCGCTTCTATAACAATTTAAATTTGACCTTACAAACATGAATTAACTGACAGAAGAGTTGACAAAGTCAAAATTAGCATCTTGTTTAATATCATCAACATTTTTTCTGATAAGAGAACAATATGCATATGAGTATTCTATCATGCTTGTGATATATTTCAGTTTAGTTTTAGTATTTTTCCTTATGTTACATTCGTTTCGTGAAAGTTCGCTCATATGCTAGATTGATTCTAAATTTGTTATATATTTAACGATAAGTTTCAATCTATGGTTAAACAGTATCTTTTTCTGTCATTCTTATCTTTTACAGCAATTCACAGTAACAACATTCAATATTGCATTTTATAATTTAAAACAACCGTATGTGAATCCTTTATGAACTTTATTTATTGAGATTCTTTTTAGGTAGCACACTATTTTAGTTTTAGGTCAATAAATCTATTTTATATTTTGCGTACAGTAGGTAATTTTGATAAAAAATTTTTCTATAAAAGATTCGGCAATAGTATTACTAAAATTATTAGTTACGCAAAATAACTTGCTTTGAAATGAATCTATCTTAGATTTTTAATCTTGAGAACTTTGATTGCTAGGCATTTCATCAGGTATTGCAATATTTACTAGTTCTTTTACTGCTTCTACAGACTGATCAAACATCTTTTTTTCATTATCATTCATTGTGACTTCAAGAATTTTTTCAACTCCATTTTTTCCTATGACTACAGGAACACCAATAAAAAGATTTTTTACTCCATACTCACCATTTAGGTAAGTAGCACATGGCAATATACTCTTTCTATCTTCTAAGTATGACTCTAACATAAATATGGCAGAAGAGGCAGGGGAATAATATGCAGATCCTGATTGCAATAAATCAACAATTTCTTTTCCACCTTTACGTGTACGATCAACTATTTCGTTAACTTTCTTTTCTGTAATAAGACCCATATTAATTATCTCTGTGAGTGGAATTCCAGCGATAGAGGTACAACTTATCATAGGAACCATAGTATCACCATGTCCTCCAAGTACAAATGAAGATACATCTGCAGCTGATATATTAAGTTCTTCTGCAATAAAGTGACGAAAACGTGCAGAATCAAGAACTCCGGCCATACCAACAATCATATTAGTTGAAATAGTCACTGAATATTTATGTACTACTGATACCATAGCATCTAGAGGATTAGTGACAACTATAATAAAAGCATTAGGGGAATATAATTTAATATTTTCACCAACTTCTCTCATAATTTCAACATTAGTTTTTAATAGGTCATCTCTGCTCATTCCTGGTTTTCTAGCAATTCCGGCAGTTACTATAATTGCATGAGAATTTTGAATATCTTCGTATCTGTTTGTTCCTATAACATTGCAATTAAACTTGTTGATTGAAGATGACTGTTGTATATCAAGTGCTTTACCCTGAGCAAGGTTTTTATTAGTATCAAGTAGTATTATATCTCCAAGATCTCTTAACGCAATCATGTGTGCAAGAGTACCACCTATATTTCCAGCACCAATTAAGGATATCTTTTTTCTTTCTGTTTTCATGATAATTCTCCTTTTCTTTTGTTAGAACGTTTTATCTATCTTTTATCTCCCACGGTGATAAAGTGTCAAATAAACGAAAGTCTTGAGGTAGGTCTACAGTATGATACACAACTTTTTTTGTTTTTGTATCATACCTTATTTCTTTATATCCTGTTAGGGGAAAATCTTTTAGCATAGGATGGCCTTTGAACCCATAATCAGTAAGAATTCTTCGTAAATCCGGATGTCCAGAGAATTCTATTCCATACATATCAAATATTTCACGTTCAAACCATGATGCTGTACTAAATAACTTTGCAACACTTGCCGGTAAATCGCTTTCATATAGTTCCAATCTTACACGTACTCTTGTATTATGTACTATACTCAACAAATGATATATGACTTCAAAACGTTTATTTCTATTGGGATAATCAACAGCAAAAACATCTATGAGCGATTCAAATTGGCATTTTTCATTATCACGTAAAAAAAGCAAATGATTTTCAATTTCACTTATAGTTGAATTTATTACTATAGTTTGATCATTTGCTCTGAGACATTTGCATTTAAGTGTTTTGTATATGTAGTTATGCATCTTGCTCTATATTTTTAGTTCTCTTAATCTTTTTCTGTAAACGTAGCATACCATAAAGCAAAGCTTCAGCAGTTGGAGGGCATCCAGGTACATAGATATCAACTGGTATTACTTTGTCACAACCACGTACTACTGAGTAGGAATAATGATAGTACCCACCACCATTTGCACAGCTTCCCATAGATACCACATATTTTGGATCTGCCATTTGATCATATACTTTGCGTAATGCAGCTGCCATTTTATTAGTTAATGTACCAGCAACAATTATCACATCTGATTGTCTAGGGCTTGCACGAAACATTATACCATATCTGTCAAGATCATAACGACTCGATGCAGTATGCATCATCTCAACTGCACAACATGCAAGTCCAAACGTCATTGGCCATAACGAACCTGACCTTGCCCAATTCATTACGTAATCTATGAGGCTTCCAAACTTTGCTACAAGAAAGCCTTCTTTTTTATAACGTCCCCAATCACTATGAGAAAAGATTCGACTTGTCATTACCTCCACTCCAATGCACCTTTACGCCACTCATAAATAAGTCCTACAGTAAGTATTGCTATGAATACTAGCATAGACCAAAATCCATTATAGCTTATTTTCAACAAAGATACACTCCAAGGAAAAAGAAAAGCTACTTCTAAGTCAAATATTATAAGTAGTATTGACACCAAATAAAACGTAATATCAAAATTTTTTCTTGGTTCTGATAATGGATTAAATCCACATTCATACGAGGAAAGCTTTTCATTATTTGGTTTACTAAGTGCAAGAAACATAGGCATTACACCTAGCCCAATGGATACCATTGCTGAGATGCAAATAAAGACCGCTATGACTAAATATTCATTCATAAGTTAATTTACATGCTTTCCTAATCTTTTTCCACCTAAAATATGTACATGAAAATGTGGAACAACTTGTTCACCATCTTTTCCATGATTGGTAACTAATCTGTATCCAGTTTTAGTTAAGTTATGTTCATGTGTAATTTTTCTTATGATCTTAAAGAAATGAACTATCTCTTCTGAAGGTGAATTAAAAATGAAATCATCATAAGATATATATTTTTCTTTCGGTATAACTAAAATATGTGTAGGTGCATCAGGATATTTATCGTGAAATGCTAAGATATAATCATCGTTGTATATCTGTTTACAAGGAAGATTACCTGCTAATATCTGTGCAAAAATATTTTCTTCATTGTATAATGTCATTTACATCTTCTTATTATGATTATTGTGATTGATTTGAGCAGGAGTACTTGATGGGGTGAATGTCGTCTTACCAATATTTTTGTCTCCGTCCTCTTTCATTTCTTTTAGTCCATTTAGGCTTTCTTCTATTTCTTTGTCGATAATAGTAGAAGTGGTATTGGAACAAGAAAATTCATTTGTATTCTTCTTTTTTTGCCTACTATCTTTGGGAAATTTTTCTGGATCAGTGACTGAAAAATCTTCATCTCTGACACGAGGTTCATGTATTACAGAGGAAGTAGGCTCTGATTTTGATAGTGTTTTTTCTTTGTTGAATGAAATATTATTACTGTGATCTTGGTAGAGTTTTTGCGCAATACCGGCTACAAGAGAATTCTCTTTATATCTTTCAAATCCTCCGCCACATACCTTTGCTATGTCTTTTATAGTTGAATCAACCTTTTCTTCAATTTTTTTGATTATTAGTTTTTTCATCTCATCAGAACTCTTTCCAGGATTGTTATCCTGTACTTCATCAAATATTTTTTTAACATCTATTGTGATAACAATTTCATCTTTTTCATATTTGGCAGTTATTTTGACATAACCATAATTTATTTGTTCTGTTATCTTCTCATTCAGTTTTGATATATCACCTGTTAATACTCTTGATGCTTGAAATTTTATTATTCCTTCTCCTTCTTCCGTGATCCGTATATTAAAATCTTTACCTACGGGAGAAATTTTTATATATGGTTGATAATCTTTTTTATTTTCTCCTTTTATGGTATTAGAGTAGATTTGTTTAATATCGTGTACAAGCTCGCCGAAAGAATTAAACCAGTTCTTTGGATAGAGAATATACCGGGACTCATAAAACAAAAATTTGGCAACATTCCATGTGGGGTTCATATATTTTTTTATGAAGCTAGGAAATATATTCCACGAAGAGGTTTTTTTTGTATCCATCTTTTTTTGCTTACTGTCTTCTTTATGCATACGTACCTCCAGCATGCTTGTTAAAATTTCTGTATCTATATATATGCTTATATTTCATAAATTTCAACTGCTATTTATTAAGAGAATCTTTCTGACTGTGTTTTATGAGGTACACCTCTCTTAACTCTTAACTTAAATTTGTATTAAGATATTATTATCTAAGAAGTTAACATAAAGAAATAACAAAAATTGTTATTTCTTTTAGCGACTGACCTTTGAGAGATGCGATTCACAGGGTATTTTGATTGATATCACTTTGGTTATTTTATTGCCACTAATTTACTTCAATGTTAAACTCTAATCTTGGATAAGAAACTGTCAAGATGCAAGATAACATAGTACCGGTATCAATTACAAAAGAGTTAGAAGAATCTTACCTCTCCTACGCAATGAGTGTGATTATTAGTCGTGCTATTCCAGATGTACGTGATGGATTTAAACCTGTACACAGGCGAATATTATACGCAATGTCCAAAGCTGGATATGATGCCGGTAAGCCTTATAAGAAAGCAGCAAGAATTGTTGGTGATGTAATGGGTAAATATCATCCACATGGTGATGCAGCAATCTATGATTCTTTAGTAAGAATGGCTCAAGATTTTTCCCTTCTTCTACCACTGATAGATGGTCAAGGTAACTTTGGATCAATAGATGGAGATCCTCCGGCTTCAATGCGATATACAGAGGCAAGATTGCATAAAGTTTCGCACTTTTTATTAAGCGATATTGATGAAGCCACTGTTGATTTTAGACCAAATTATGATGGAAGTGAATATGAGCCAGTTGTCTTACCTGCGGAATTTCCAAATTTATTAGTAAATGGTGCAAGTGGGGTTGCAGTTGGCATGGCAACCAATATTCCCTCTCATAATCTTGGTGAAATAATTGATGCTTGTATTTTGTATATAGATAACTCAGAAGTTACTCTGGACGAATTATTGCAGGTAATACCAGGTCCAGACTTTCCAACAGGAGGAACAATACTTGGTAGGGCTGGTATAAAATCAGCATTTGCAACAGGAAGAGGTTCAATTACTGTACAGGGTAAAACGCATATAGAAGATTTACCTCAAGAAAGGCAAGCAATAGTTATTGACGAAATACCATATCAAGTAAACAAAGTTAAGCTGATAGAAAAGATAGGTGAGCTTGTTAAGGAGAAGAAGATTGATGGAATTTCAGAAATTAGAGATGAATCTGATAAATCAGGTATTAGAGTAGTAATTGACCTAAAGAAAAATGCTGCTGCAGATTTTATACTCAATCAGATACTAGGTCTTACTTCACTAAGAAGTAGTTTTGGTGTTAATACATTAGTACTGAATAATAATAGACCAGCTTTAATGTCACTGAAAGAGATTATAGCTGCTTTTATTAATTTTAGAAAAGAAGTACTAATTAGAAGAACTGAATTTCGCTTAAGAAAAGTCAGAGAAAAAGCACACATCCATATAGGCCTTTATATTGCAGTTTTAAGTATTGACGAGATCATAAAAATTATTCGTAGTGCAAAAGATCCTACAGAAGCATGTAGAGAATTGTTAAATCAGAGATGGAGAACCTCTTCAGAGATACAAACAATCATCGAACTGATTTCGGATAGTACAAGCTTTCTAGATGGTGATGTATATAGATTTACTGAACTTCAAGCAAAAGCTATTCTAGATATGAAATTACAACGCTTAACAAGTCTTGAAAAGAATAAGCTTGAAGTTGAGTTAAATTCAATGATGAACGTAATAAAAGAATACCTTGTTTTTCTTGGTTCAAAGGAAAAGCTAATGAAGCAAATAAAAATGAACTTGGAGGAAATCAAAAATAGATTTGCTGTGCCACGCAAAACTTCAATAGAAGAATCAGATGTTGAGATTGAGGCTGAAGATCTCATACCACAAGAAGATATGGTTGTAACTGTAACTGTGAACGGTTACATTAAGCGTGTAAAGCTCTCTCACTACAGAACTCAACGTCGTGGTGGAAAAGGAAAGTTAGGCCAGGGCTTAAAAGAAGAAGATGTAATTACTAAGTTGTTTGTTGGTAATACTTATACGAGCGTTCTATTCTTTTCTAATATTGGCAGAGTATACAGATTAAAAGTCTATAAATTACCTTTATCAGAGCCAAGTGCAAGAGGTAGAGCATTAGTAAATATATTTCCTCTTATTGAAGGAGAGACAATTACTAATGTTATGCCATTACCTAATGAGAGTGAGGAAACCTTAGATATAGTTTTTGCTACTGCTTATGGTAATATAAGACGTAACTCTCTGGTAGATTTTGAATACATTCCAAGTAATGGGAAAATAGCAATAAAATTAGATCAAGGTGATAGTCTCATATCTGTTAAGGTATGTAATGAGAACGATCATATATTGCTTTCAACAAGATTGGGTAAAAGTATTAGGTTTCTAGTGAGCGATATACGTCAATTTAAGAGTAGAAATTCAGATGGTGTGAGGGGTATTAAACTTGCGAAATATGACGGTGTGATATCTATGACAATTTTACACGGAGTGGAAATAACTACAGATATTAAAGAGGTTTATCTCAAAATTCCTCTTGAGAGAAGAGTTAATGCTGCAAATAATGACGTTATTGACTCTAAGATAGAAAAAATTCTAAATAACATAGAAATAGATAAGGAAATATTTTTAAAACTAGCAAAAGAAGAGGAATTTATACTGACTATCACTGAGAATGGTTTTGGTAAAAGAACCTCGGCATATGAATATAGAACTACAGGTAGGGGTGGAGTTGGTATTACAAATATACTCACTACTAATAGAAATGGTAATGTTGTTGCAAGTTTTCCTGTTAAGCAGGATGATAACATTATGCTGATTACAGATAAAGGAAAGCTTATTCGCATTTCAGTTAACGATATAAGAATAGCAGGTCGTAGTACTCAGGGAGTGACGTTATTTAAAACGGAAAAAGAAGAGAAAATAGTATCAGTTGCAAAAGTTGAAGATCAGGATTCCTCGGATGATAGAGCTTCTTTATAATGGGAATTGCTAATATAAAATAGACATTATACAATTTTTTTTTAAGAGAAAAAAAGATTAAATGTAAGTACGATGAAAGTGATAATTATCGTAAGAACGGATATACCGGAGGATTTGAACGATATAACTGTAAACGTAATTGGACGCTAAGAAAGTCTAGAGCTTAACATGAGATTTCAGGCGTTAAAATTGTACTTAGAAGGACTAGGATTTCGATCAATAGGGCGCTCTTTGAATGTGAGCAATGTGATGGTTTTGCAATAGATAAGGTCTATGGGAGAGAAACTCTTTCAAGAAGGTGCATTATGGAAAAATACAGATGTAAAGGACGTTTTAGATAGATGAGTTTTGGCATTATGCTCAAAAAAACAGCGTAAAGTTTGGATTTGGGTTGCTATATGTGGAGAAACACGGCAAAACAATCTGCATATGGAAATTAATAAAAACATTACAGCCAAAATATATTTATACTGACAATCTGGCATCTTATCGTGAAGTGTTGCCAAGTGAAAAGCATGTAATTGGGAAGAAACATACACAACTTATCGAAAGTATAAATGCAACTTTTTGTCACTATTTATGCAGATTTCGACGAAAAACTAAGGGTTATTCGAAATCATGATTGAAATTACTCTTGCTCTCTTTGCCTTTAGAAAATCTATCTTATGTTAGCAATCCCTTATAATTAGGTTAATTTAAATTATCTTGGATAGATAAATAGCAGCCTTGCACCCTTTTTTTATTAAAGAAGATAAAATATTATACCCAATGGTACTTTCAGCATCATGTGTGATAGCAACTTCTTTATGTTCAAGTTCTTCATCGCGAAACCTGCTAATCGTTTCTTTTAGTTTTCCATCCTCTAAATGAGAAATCTGTTCTGTATAATGTTCCCCTATTACTTCTTCAACTGCTACCGTGCAAGCCATTGCAGCCTTATGACCCATAGATGCAGTGATAACACCAAGTGATATTCCTAGAATATTCCAGACTGGTAATAAAAATGTGGGACGTACTTTGTATTCTTTAAGCTTTTCATTGAAGTAACTAAGATGTTTTTTTTCCTGCTCTTCCATTGTAATTATTGTGTTAATCAATGATGATCTTTTTAAAATTAATTTTTGTCCATAATAAATGCATACTGCTCCGTACTCTCCAGCATGATTTACTCTTATTGCTTGCTCTAGAAATGATTTATTAATATTTTTTTCAACTCAGCTTTAATCTATTGTATAACTAATTTTAATATAAACTGGTTGATTAACAACTAAATTTTCACTTAAAATGTATTTTTGTGGCTAATCTTAAAATAAATGTACTATGACGCAATTATTTCAGGTGGTGGTCTGTTAGGACTTATAACAGCTATTAGCCTCAATAATCTCTCTGTAGCAGTAATCGAAAAGAATAATATACCTCATAAAAAAAACGATAATAGAGCATTTGCTATTTCTCAGGGTTCAAAGCAAATATTGGAGAATTTAGGAATCTGGCAATTAATAGGTGAAGAAGCAGAACCGATATTAGATATTCTAATATTAGAAGGAAACAGTCCGATTAATGTTCACTATGATCATAAAATGGTTGGTGAAGAACCTATGGGTTACGTAATAGATAACGCTACTATATGGAATGCAATTAATAAAAATTTTCTAGATAAACTTAAAATATACTCTCCTCATTCTTATAAGACAATTTCGAATCATTCGGGGTATGTTGAAGTTATTCTCGAGAATGGGGAGAAATTGATATCATCACTATTTATTTGTGCTGAAGGAAAGTATTCTAAAATACCTGAGTTATTTTCGATACCTGTATTAAAGTTTAATTATCAACAAAGTAGTATAGTGTGTAATGTAGAGCATAAATTACACCATGAAAATTTAGCAATAGAGAGATTTTTCCCTAGTGGTCCTTTTGCAGTTCTACCAATGAAAGGCGGTTATACTTCATCAATAGTGTGGACTGAAAAAACGGAAATTGCAGAAATGCTTATGAATCTTTCAATTAAAGAATTTACAATAGAGATGGAAAAAAGGTTCATGAGTGAAGTCATATTAAAAAACAAAAGAAAATTTTATCCTTTAAGTTTTTCTTTTGTGCGCAACTTATATAAAAATAGAATTTTACTGATAGGAGATGCAGCACGCTCAATTCATCCAATAGCAGGTCAAGGATTTAATCTTGGAATAAGAGATGTAGAAAGCACAGCAAGGCATATCATCGATGCAAAGTTTACTGGTGTTGATATTGGTAGTGAATTCGTACTAAGAAAAATTTCACGAGAAAGGGGCTTTGACAGTGTGACTATGGCTCTTGCTACTGATGGATTGAATAGAATATTCTCTAACAAAATGCTTTGTTTTAAAGTCTTAAGAAATTTAGGTTTAATGATTGTTGAAAATTCTTCTTTTCTTAAGAACAGATTGATTCGTCATGCTATGGGAATTAAATGAATAATTCAATTTGAGTAATTTAAATAGAGAATATAAAATTCAATCATCGGTTTAACTTCTTAGGTCTTATTAGCAGTTTTTAACTTATGTTCTATTGTTATCATTTTGAGAAGTGAAACGAAAAAAGTATTCTGATAAAAGTGAATGTTTCTCTAAATATAAAATGTAGAGATTGCAAAAATAAAGCTATGAGCATCTTTTAAGGTGATCTCATAAAAGATTTTAGATGAATATAAAATCCATGAATTGTTTAGTTCTTTAATTTATGGAGAAAAATATAAAGTTTAATAACAGTAAAAGTAGTTAAGGAAGAAGAAAAAATTATCTTTAGAGCACTTAGGGTAGGAACATAGATGAGGTGCTTAGTAAAGTACATAAACAAAAAGGTTTTTGTATGCCATTATTTTATATTGTTGATATTAAGAATAGGGTTTTAAAACAGAATTTTCTGTGTCCACAGAAGTTATTTTTTTGCATAGAGAAACTCATATCTAAATTTGATTTTTCTATTTTGGGTTAGCAATTGTAAGATGAAGTCAGAGAGAAAATCTAAAAAGTTAGAACGTAGGGTTCCATGGAAAAAGTCATAGATATAATATAGATTGTTAAAGAGGTTTATTTGTATTTGTTTTTCTCATGTGGATTCTAGGTAACATTTCTTCACTCATGATGCCAAATACTGATAATCTACTATCCCATTTTTTGGCGTTTTCTTCTATATCGTGCATGAAAGGTATTTCATCTTTCTTCATAGCAATAATATTACTATTTTCAAAAAAGATTAAGTTTCCAAATATTTTAAAATATAGATCTTTTAATTCAATATTATCTCCGTTCTGATAGATGGTATTAATTGAAAGAACACCGTCATCACTTAATAAAGTTTTCAACGCATTAGCAAATGCAGCTGTACGAAATGATAAAGGAATTCCCACATCTCTTTGACCGGCATCAACTAAAATCATATCTTTTAGTTGTATTTCTATTGACGTATATCAATGCATCTTCAATGAAAATGTTAGTATTTTCGGTGGGTTTAAAGAAAAAATACTGCTTTGCTATATTCAGTACATCATGATCAATTTCTACTATATCTAATTTCATATCTGGAAATAATTTTAGCAAGGTTGTAGGTATTACTCCTCCACCTAGTCCTATCATTAAAACATGCTTCGGTGATGTATTCTTTATATATAGAGAACTAATCATATCTTTGCTATAACTAAGTCCTAAATAATTCGAATTGTTTATAGGTATACAACTCTCCAAATATTTAGAATCTTCATCAAAAATTAAGCAACGTTTATAATGAAATTCTCTTATCCAGAATTTACCGAATTCGTTTTGACTAAACATGTATGTCATTTGTCTTAACAGTATGATTATATAGCAGGTACAATGATATTATTGCTAATACACCTAATCCCAAACCTATTACTATACTTTGTAGTAACTTTCTCTTCACTCTTTATATAATTAAAATTATTTTGTATTCATAAAAAGTTTAAATTTGATTAAGTGTGCTTTCTAAATAGTGATTTGCAAATTTATTTTATGAACTCTTATTTTGAAATTACATTCATAAAGTTTTTAATGATGTACACAAAGAAAGGAGTACTCTTATACAAAAATCTTGGTGCTTTTTGATAATTCCTAGTAAATTTCTATACCTTACTCTGGAAATCTCTAGGAATTTACTATACACGATAATTTTTTTTGTACTACTTGTGGCACAAATCGGCTAACATCTCCATTTAATCTTGCTATTTCTTTTACAAAACTTGATGAAATAAATTGTGTATCTTCAGATGCAGGAAGAAAGATAGTTTCAACTCCAGGAAAAAGTTTATAGTTTACCCAACTCATCTGAAACTCATAATCAAAGTCTGATACTGCTCTTAACCCTCTGATGATAACAGAAGCCTTTTTTTCTTTTGCAAAATCGATTAGTAATCCATTGAATGGAATTACTTCTGTATTAAATTTTAATTCATTAATTTCATTCTTGACCATTTCTGTACGTGATTTAATATCAAAAGTGGCATCTTTATTTCTGTTTTCTGCAACTCCAATAATTAATCTATCGACTAATTTACATGCTCTTTTTATTATATCAATATGACCAAAAGTAATAGGGTCAAATGTGCCTGGGTAAATTCCTATTTTTTTCATATAAAACTTTTAATAGACACGATAACATTTTTTATTTAAACATAAAAGTGTATATCTGGCCTGATAGCTCAGTCGGTAGAGCAAAGGACTGAAAATCCTTGTGTCGCTGGTTCGATTCCAGCTCAGGCCACATTTTCCAATCATGATATAATGTACAAAAGAATACTGACTCTATGTTTAATCATTATATTTCTTAAGGGAAACCTTGTATATGGAAAGGATAAAATTACCGTTGGTCTTTTTCAAACAAAAAAGTTAAATATATTTAATAGCATATTTAATAACTTAGGAGTTAAAACTGTAATTATTGATTGTGATGAACTAAGCCAGACAAAATCAGCGACATTAAATCAGATAAAAACTAAGGTTGCAAAACTTATTGACGAAAATAATATCAATAGAATTTTCTCCTCTTCTTCATGTCAAGTTGTCACAGAGGATATTTTAGAAGAAATTGCAAGTAATAATCCTTCTATTCACTTTCTTAGTGGATTCGATAGTAAAGAAGAGTGTGAAAGTGCAACACATAAAACTAAAGAAATAAAAATTGTGCCAGGTAGTCATTTATCCAATACACTGGAAAAATTCTTAATACCAGATAAAAATGGATGGATTTCTATACTTGTTCCTGCTCATCATTCAAAAACTATCAGTAATAATCCTAAGAATAGATCAGAGTTGAAAGATGTAGGATATAAAGTAGTTGGCTTTGCTAATAATGGAGATATAGAAATCGTTGAGGATAAACATGGGAACATTCATTTTCAAAACTATCTGATAGATTCATCATTAAAATCTAATATTTTAAATCTTATTACGATTTCCATAATCTATGACTTTTTATATCGAAATTAATAAGTCTTTTGACCTATATTGTTTATAGGTTCTTAAGAAACTACAATAAGGTCAAAAAAAGTATAGAATAATAGTTTTAAGGTTATAAAAAGATTTACTAAGAGAATTGACTTGTGTCTAAAAACCGAAGATATCTTCCATATATTGGACCTCTTGTGAAACCTTACTCTAAGAAATATTCCAATTTGATAAGCAAATAATACTCTTGTGAGAATTAACACGTTTTTTGATTAACTTAATTATTTGTAATTTTAACTCTAATTTACTTTTTCTGTTTGTGATAAAAATTTCGTTAATCTAGAAAAGTAAACCTGTTACCATTATGTACTAGTTTGATAGGTATGAATATGTTTATACACCTCCGTGTTCACAGTGTTTATTCATTACTTGAAAGTTCTGTTAAGATAGAAGAGCTAATAGATCTTTGTCTACGATATAAAATGCCAGCAGTTGCAATAACCGATTCAGGTAATTTATTTGGATCACTTGAATTTGCCGAATATGCTGCAAGTAAAGGAATTCAGCCAATAATAGGTTGTAACATTATAATAGATCATTTGAATCAAAAGCTACCAATACTTCTAATTGCAAAAAATGAGAAAGGATATACTAATTTAGTTAATCTAGTAAGTGAATCCTTTAGAAAGAAAGAAAATAATCACGATGCTCCTTATATAAATTTTACTGAGTTATCAAACTTAAATACAGGATTAATAGCACTCACTGGTGGTTATGATGGTATATTAGCGCAACTGTTATTAAAAAAAGATAATAGATTGATTGATATATTACTCTCAATCTTTGGCGATCGCTTATATGTTGAGCTGCAGCGTCATGGATTAAGTGGAGAATTAGCGATAGAGGAAACTCTTGTAAATTTTGCTTACCAACATAATATTCCCCTTGTTGCAACTAACAGTGTTTTTTTTTCTAATCAATCTGACTACGAAGCTCACGACATATTAACTTGCATTTCTGAAGGAAGTTATGCTTTACAAGATAATAGAAAAAAGAAGTTAACCAATGAACATTATTTTAAATCTGTTAAAGAAATGAGGGAACTTTTTAGCGATATTCCTGAGGCAGTTAGTAACACCTTAGTAATAGCACAAAGATGTTCTTACATGCCAAGAAGTAGAAAACCTATTTTGCCTAAATTTCCATGTAGAAACAATAGAACTGAGGATGATGAACTAAAAGAACAAGCATTTGCTGGACTTAAATTACGTATTGCAGATATAGAGAATATTGATTCTCAGCAGTACTATGATCGACTAGACTATGAATTGAATGTGATCACTTCGATGAATTATTCTGGTTATTTCCTTATAGTTTCAGATTTTATACGTTGGAGTAAAGCAAATAGCATTCCTGTTGGACCTGGTAGAGGTTCTGGTGCTGGATCAATTGTTTCTTGGGCATTATATATTACTGACCTTGATCCAATAAAGTTTGGATTAATATTTGAAAGATTTTTAAATCCTGACCGTATCTCTATGCCTGATTTTGATATTGATTTTTGTCAAGAAAAGAGAGATTTGGTTGTTGATTATGTGCGCAAGAAGTATGGTTACGTCGCACAAATAATTACTTTTGGTAAATTACAGGCAAGAGCAGTACTACGTGATGTTGGGAGAGTATTACAGATGCCATATTCTCAGGTTGATAAAATTTCTAAAATGGTTCCGTTTAATCCGGTAAATCCGGTCACTTTATCGCAAGCAATTCAATTAGATCAAAATTTGCAAAACGAGCGTGATAGTGATGAAGTAATTGCAAAGTTACTTGATATATCACTTAAATTAGAAGGAATATATAGACATGTTTCAACACATGCAGCTGGAATTGTGATATGTGATCAGAAGTTAGAAAATTTTGTACCTGTTTACTATGATCCAAATTCAGCTCTACCAATTACTCAATATAGTATGAAACATGTCGAAAAGGCAGGGCTTATAAAATTCGATTTTCTTGGACTTGGTACATTGACTCTTATAAATCATGTATGTAGTCTGGTCAATCGAGAAGAAAATAAAATTGAGATTTCTTCTTTACCTCTCAACAATCATATAACTTACGAAATGCTTTCGCGTGGAGATTCAATAGGTGTATTTCAGCTTGAAAGTTCAGGGATGAGGGAAGCTTTGATCAAATTGAAACCCGACTGTATTGAAGATATAATTGCTCTGATCTCTCTTTATCGTCCAGGGCCAATGGATAATATTCCGACATATGTTGCAAGAAAGCATGGCCTTGAAAAACCTGATTATATTCATCCTCTGTTAGAGAAAGTACTTCAAGAAACATTTGGTGTAATTATTTATCAAGAACAAGTCATGGAGATAGCAAGAATACTTTCCGATTATACTCTTGCAGAGGCAGATTTATTGAGACGTGCAATGGGAAAAAAGATCAAGAAAGAGATGGATAAGCAACGTGAGCTTTTTGTGAATGGTGCTGTAAGAAATGGTGTTGAGTACGAAAGAGCTAATTACATTTTTGATTTAGTTGCAAAATTTGTTGGCTATGGATTTAACAAGTCTCATGCTGCAGCATACGCGATAATATCTTATCAAACTGCTTATTTAAAAGCAAACTATCCATTAGAATTTTTTACATCATTAATGAATTTAAATATTAATGATAGAGATAAATTAAATATATTTTATCATGCAGCAAAATTTAGTGGTGTTACAGTTCTTCCTCCCGATATAAATAAGTCTAAAGTTGAGTTCTCAGTAGAGGGAAAGTGTATTCGCTACGGAATTGCTGCTTTGAGAAATGTTGGTTTCTCTATGGCAGAAGAAATAACAAATCATCATCATGAAGATATATGGCAACTTATTCAAAGGTTAAGTCATACAATTAATAAAAGAGCTCTAGAAAGTATAATTAAATCAGGAACCTGTGATAGTATACACAAAAACAGAAAACAATTATACGAATCGATAGATACATTGGTTTATTTTGCTAATAAGAGTCAAAATAATAAACAATCTAATCTATTTGGGTTACTAAAACCAGAATTGGAGAATATTGAAGATTTTAGTGATGAGGAAAAGCTAGAGCATGAATTATTTTCATTAGGGTTCTACTTAAGTGATCACCCTCTTGAAAAATTTAGAGATTTTTTGAAAAAGTTGAATATAGGGTTTATTGGAAAATGTAAAACAACAAAAGCGGCAGGAGTAATATTAAATGTACGCGTAAGAACTTCAGATCGTGGAAGATTTATAATCATAACGCTTTCTGATCCAGATAATGTTTCTGAAATAGCATTTTACAATAACGAAATTGTAGAGGAAAAAAGAGATTTGTTTGTTTCTGGAATGTTTGTAATAATTGAACTTGAGTCTTCAGAATATACAACAAGGCTAATTGGCAAAGATATATTTAAATTTGAGGAAAGGGTTGTAGCTGCTGTAAAAGGGTTGACTTTGACAATTGATTATACACATTCCAAAGAAGTTGCTTCGAAATTGGATTCATTGTTAATAAAAGGAGGAAGAGTACAAGTTTTACTAAAATTGATTCTTCAACATCACAAGTTAAGTGTATTATTACCAGGAACATATGTGATTAACTTTGAGACTATTTGTGCAATATATAATCTAGCATGGATCAAGGATATAGAAATTAATACAAATGACTTGATTATATAGAAAAGCTTTATATAATTAAGATGTCTATTAATTTTGGGTGAAGAATAGTGAATCTTTACGAGTTTACTTTTATAGCACAGCAGAGTCTACTGCAGCAAGAAGTAGAGGGAATGATACAAGAACTGGCAGTCTTGCTCAAGGATATAAAAGCAGACCTTACAATTAATGAATCCAAAAAAATACTAGATACAGGAACAACTAATCTTACCAAACAAGAGCTAGAGAGTTTTTCTAAGAAAATTCAAGATCTGTCACTTCATTATTTCGATTTCATGGAAAACATAGCAAAAATTCTGTGGAATGATATGGAAGAAGATCTTTCGAACTTCAAAGAGATAAAAGCAAGAATAGATAAAGAAGTGACAAGTAAGCTTAGATATTCAACACAAAGGTCTTTAGAATTAGGTCATAATGTATCTAGCAAGAACGAGCTAATACGCAAAGCAGCAACGTCGTTAAAAGATGAGATATCAAAACATATACTGAAAGATCTGCAGGATCTTTTAAAAGATGTTGACGTTAAAGCAGACTCGTTGAATCTTGCTTTGCAAAGTTTGTTAAATAATGTTGAAGCATCAGGGCTTATAAAACATGAATACTGGGGTTTATTGGATTTTGCATATCCAATAAATAAAATTAAAAGTGGTAATTATTGTATTCTATGTATTATTTCTACTCCAGCTATTATGGATGAATTTACTAGGAAGGTTAAGCTAAACGAGAATATACTGCGTTATCTCTCTCTTCAAGTAAATACTTTTTTTAAAGGTAAGTCTTACATGGTTAGCAAGCAAGTCGAGGAACAAAACATATGAAAAGACGAGGTAACTTCAATAATTCCTACTTTTCTGTTAGTAATAGGACTGGTTTTAGACGTCAGAGAGTTTGTCCTCTTGCAGATTACAGAGAAGAAGAGATAGATTACAAAAACAAGGAACTATTATATAAATTTACCTCTGATTATGGTAGAATGTTGCCCCGTAGATTAACTGGAATATGTGCAAAAAAGCAGAGAAAATTACGTTTAGCTGTCATAAGAGCTCGTTTCTTGGCGCTCCTTCCTTATTGCACTAAGAAACCTTAGGTGTCCATCATGTTAGTAATTTTAAAAGAAAGTATAAGAACTCTAGGTAAAGCAGGCCAGATTATCAAAGTCAAACCTGGATATGCACGGAATTTTCTTTTTCCACAGAAAAAAGCAGTTAGAGCCAATGAAGATAATCTTACAAGGCTAGAAGAAGAACGCTCAATTTTAGAAGAAGAAAGTGAAAAAAAACTGAACGCGGCAAAAGAACTAGCTCTCTCTTTTAATGATAAGTTCGTGATACTGGTTAAACAGGCTTCAGAAGATGGAAGGATCTTCGGGTCAGTAACAACACGTGAGATAGCAAAAGCTTTATCTGACGAAGGTTATGTTGCTAATCATCGCAAGTTATCTTTTAATGGAATAAGTGTGAAAAATCTAGGTGAGTACCAAGTCACTCTAGAGCTACATAGTGATGTAGTAATACCGATTACTGTACATGTAGTAAAATCTGAGACTGACGCCAATGAATTGAGAAAAATAAAGTTGCAAACTCAAGTACAGGATGAGGAATGATTCCTCGCTATAGTAGAAAAGAAATATCATCAATTTGGGCAGAAGGTAATAAATTTAAAATATGGCTTAAAATAGAGGCTCTAGTATGCAAAGCACAACGGAATGTTTCTGATGATATCATAGAAAAGCTTCTCAAGGTAAGTAACTTTGATATTAAACGAATCAATGAAATTGAATCTGTAGTTAAGCATGATGTAATAGCATTTTTAACATATGTCTCTGAACAAGTTGGAATAGATATTCGTTACCTTCATTATGGGTTGACCAGTTCGGATCTCTTAGATACGTCTCTTGCCGTTCAGCTTAAGCAATCATGCGATGTCTTATTACAAGGTTTAAAAGATTTACTGATAGCACTAGAGAGAAAGGCAAGCGACTATAAACATTTAGTATGTGTTGGGCGTAGTCATGGAATGCATGCAGAACCAACAACTTTGGGACTAAAATTTGCTAGGTTCTATGCTGAATTCAAACGCAGCTATCAAAGGTTAGTTCTTGCACAAAAAGAAATTTCAGTTTGTAAAATCTCTGGTGCAGTAGGAAATTTTGCAAATATAGACCCTTTCGTTGAAGAGTATGTTGCAAGAGAGATGGGGTTAGTACCAGAAACTATATCCTCACAGGTTATTCCTCGCGATAGGCACGCCTTATTCTTTATGGTTTTGGGTATTATAGCAAGCTCTATAGAAAATATTGCTGTTGAGATTCGTCATTTGCAAAGAAGTGAAGTCAATGAAGTTTCTGAATATTTTTCTATAGGACAGAAAGGTAGTTCTGCTATGCCACACAAATCTAATCCCATTTTAAGTGAGAACTTAACAGGGTTATCACGGTTGATACGTAGCTATATACCTCCTGCATTAGAAAATATTGCATTATGGCATGAAAGGGATATATCGCATTCATCTGTAGAAAGATGTATTATACCTGACGCGTGTATAGCAACAGATTTTGCACTGGTGAGATTAGCCGACTTAATAAATAATATAGTAATTAATAGAGAAAATATCGAAAAGAATTTAAGTGCTTCGAAAGGTTTGATCTTTTCACAGCGTGTTTTACTTGAATTGATAAACTGTGGATTAACAAGAGAGAAAGCTTATGAAATAGTACAAAGTAGTGCTATAAGAGTAAAAGAAAATAATAGCGACTTTCTTACAGAATTAAGAAAAAATACTACCTTTTCTACAGCTGTTAAGTTGGAAAAGCTTGAGTCTTTTTTTGATTTTGAATATTATACTAAACATGTAGATTATATATATAGTAAAGTATTTAACCAGGCTGAGTAGCTCAGTTGGTAGAGCAGGAGGATCATAATCTCTTGGTCGTGGGTTCAAGTCCCTCCTCAGCCACCACCATGAACCTTCCTATATATAACTAAGTACCTATACACGTAAAATATTCTTAATAAATGATTGTTGCAAAATATCTTCTTTACATAAACTAAGTAGATTCAATTAAACTATATTAATAGTGAGTGAATTAGGTAAGGAGTATGTTATTAAATAATATAGTCACAGAACTTTGTAATAAAATTAATATTTTGAGTACTGAATGTAATATAAACAAACAACTACACTTAAAAAGTGCTATTAAATATATAAAAATATTAAAAGAAAGAGGTGAACTTAATAATATTCAGAGTTTGACGATCAGTAGAGAAAAAATGACTTTTTTAGATATGGTACATACTAAAATTGCTTGCAAGAAAAGTATTAATGAATTGCTAGAATTAGAAAAAATTATTATAAAACTTGGAGGAAAGATAAGTAAGGAAGTAAAAAAAGAATTGAACGAAAATAAGGATCAAATCATACAATTTATTCAAGGAATATTAATAAAAGTAAATCATCTAACTAAAGATATTGCATCGCTTGCTAGTATATACGATGTGAAAGAAAAATATGATCTACAAGTTTTTAAAGTGTATCAGCAAGAGAGAAGATCTTTGCAAAAGAAATTATTAAATATGTGTAATGATATACTACAGTCTTTACAGCAACAGAAAGAATTTTTAAGTTTTGTCATGGTAGAAGCTAAAAAAGCAGATAATGATAAAATATTTAATGAATTATTAGAAATTCAAAATTCAGTTCAATTTATCAAACATGTTGTAAGTCAATCGAAATTTTTGGTTGATGAGTTTAATCAGTGTACAACAAAATTAGAGGATGTTACAAGCGCAATAGAGCAGAGAAGTAGTCATCATAAGTAAATTAAAGTCAATAGTTATTGATTTATATCTTATCTATAGAACTTGTGAAAGTTTATAACAAATAACATACATATTGCTTTAATTTGATTTCTCATTATTTTATGATAAAAATGCTTAAATCATCTGTTATTGAGAAGGTGTATAGTCAGGTTATACAAGTTCTGTATACCAATACGTTGATTCAGGTTGATAATAAATGATCCATAGTTTTAATAGATGGTTTGATGATTTTGACTTAATTGAAATACCCTTAATCTAGAACTTTTACTTTATCTCCTGGCTCATTTCACCATATTCCTGATCTATAAGAGAGTTCGATATGAGATTGACTTCGAGTTAATTTTGATTGTTTCGGACATACTTTCTAAAGGCTTGGATATATTTTAGTAGATATATGATAAAGAAAATGTTATTCAGGAAAATTAGTTTAAAACTAATTAATTTAAGCTTACCTCTAAGGTTAGAGTAATAATTAAAATATTGTTTATGGGCAATAATTATGCTAGAAGTCTATTTGTGTAAATAGAAACAACAATGACAGAATCAAACCACAGAAAACAACATTTTGATTCAAGCTGTGAATCAAAAGAAACTACTTCTTTCTCTGATGATTTTGAAAACAAAACCTATGATGAGGTAGATACTTCAACTAATGTTTCGTTTGATGGATTTGAGAACATCAGTATCGATGAAAACGGAGAGGAAAAAATGCGTCTGCATTTGGCAATAGAAGAAGGATATGATTCTGAAAAAATAGCTGATCTTACAGCTGATGTTAATTACCAAGATCATGAAGGAAATACACCTCTACATCTAGCTATTATATGCGGAAATTTTAACGTGATTGAACTACTTTTAGATAAAGGTGCTGATTCTAATATTAGAGATAAGAAAGGAAATACGTCTCTACATGCTCTTACACAAATAGCTTGTCGTCCTAAAGAGATTGAAGCAACGAAAGCATTAAAATTACTTGTTGAGAAAGCAGGCAATATCTCTTGTAGAGATAAACTTAACTCAACTCCTTTGCACTATGCTGCTAAGTTAGGAAATTCAGAAGTTGTTAAGCTTTTTGTAGAGAACGGTGCAGACATTAATGCGCAGAATAAATCAGGAAATACACCGCTACATTATGCTTTTGATTCAGGACACCTAAATATACAAAAGTACCTCATAAATAAAGGTGCTAACACTGATCTGCAGAATATTGACGGAAATACACCTTTAGATATTTATAATACAAAGCACAAACTAGAAGAGAAAATTTTGAAAAGCATTTCTTTTAATAATTCTGCTCAAAACTTAAACATTGTAACTAAAGAATCAGATCTACTCTCTAACAAAGGATCGCTTAAACAAAGATCTATGAGTCATCTTGTATCAGCAGCTATATGCATTACTATCGCTGCTGCTTATTTAACCAATTGGTATATTGCATTAGCTGTAGCTACAGTCTCTATCATCATCATAGGTAGAGGACTGGTTCAACAACCAGAAAGTAAACTAAAGGAGATCAATCAAACTCCTGAAGAAGGTTGTATTATAAAAGCACAACTCTCCTGATTTGGGTCTACGATTACACCACTTGGAAGTTCTTGTTCTGTATTCAGTTTTTCTATACTTTCAGGCGATGACAAGGTGTACCTACGGCTCTTTAATGATGTAGAACTTCTACTTCTACGTAGCGAGTAATCTTCTAGTTGTACGGAGCTGTGTTTTTCCTCAGAGTTTCTTTTTTCTGAAGAAGGTATATGTTCTTTAGTATTTTGGGTCTGATGGCGACTTTGTTTACGTTTGAACATTGTAAATATTCCTATTACTACTAAACTAATTACTCCACCTGCCACTATTAAAGGTATCAACCAAGTTGAATTTGTTCTTTCTGTAATGAGAGGTGGGCTTGCTCTTAAGGTATCGTTATATATAAAGAGATTAAACTGACTATTATTTTTGTCTATATTGTTAACATAATAGCCAGATGCGATTTTATTTGCTCTATTAGAAGACGTTATTTTATTTGTTACAAAAGCCAAGCTATCTTCATATTCTAATACTTTTTTATCTATTGTAGAATTTAAGTTCTTGCTATTCGTTGTATTTAAATCTGTTTTCTTATGCTTATTGACTATTTTGGTCGGTAGATCTTTAGTACTTAAGTGATTAGGTACTATGCGATTTGAATCTGTAACTATGAGAGAATTAGTACTAGTAATATTATTGAAGTGTGTCAAATCAGCTGGGGATATATTTGTACTATTAGGTGCGATTCTATTTTCTCTATTATATTCTGTAATGTTAGAAATTGTAGATTCTAAATCGTCATCTGTTAGTTTTGTATGACAAAAGGAAAGCTTTTTAAGAAATTCTGTGCTTTTGTAGTGAGTACCATTTTCTACTATCTGAAATTGTTTCTGTAAATGATGTACAACCCTTTTGTTAGACTTATATAGATCGTCAATAATAGATTTTAAGTAAGGGCCTTTTAAGTAAAATGTAGAGTTTTTATCTTGTGAATATGTGGATAATCTAGAGGGTTCAGTTCTTATAGTTTCGTTGTAATTTAATGTGAATACACGAACTTTTCCTATGAATAGAGCAATAGTATTTCTTTTTTTATTGTCAGGCTGAAGCTTCTTGGATCGGAGGTTATAGAGCATAGGTTTGTTATGCATACATAGAACATTTTGCTGAGTTGTTTCAAGAAGTTGACAGAGCCCTGATATGTAATCTTGTAATTTTTTTAGTTCTTTTTTTTTATTCATTTAAATTATCCATTTGACAGTGTTTATTTCTTATTCTCTAAGTATAGATATTCGATAGAAGTAGATCTACAAATTTTATTATAGAATAGTCTTTTATGTTTTAATATTCGTTTTGACTTTATATAACATAACCCTTGATGTAAGACGTAATGTCCTCGTTCTCTTCAGGTTTCTAATCTTTCCTACAAGTAAAAGAACATTTTTTGTGTTGTTTTTATTCTAAGTTTTTTAAGAAAATGTCTGCAAAGTATACAAAAAAGAGAAGGGGACTTATTGATAAGAAATACTCCCTATCATTCTCTTATCATCAGTTTCGGTATGATAATTTCATATTTTTCTATATATAAAACTATTATATAAATCAGTATTTTCTAATATACCCTAGGTTGATTACCCAAATCTGAAATCGAGAACAATTTTGATAATATAGTCATTAAAAATTTAAAAAGTAATATTGAAACATATTAATTTTGTAAAAATAGAAAATTTTAAGATCGCTCTAAAATTTTTTACTTCTCAAAAAACTTTGTTTAATTTATGACTAAGGTTCATAGTATTTATGATGTTATCTTTCTTGTGTCTCTTTAAAGTTTCTCTTATCTATATTACACTTTTAAGAAAGATTTTTCACTTGAGAGAGTTTATGTTTTGTTCTCTGAGTATTTTTTGTCATTATATGATCGAACACTCCTAAAATTCTTTTTAATAAACTTGGAGTGAATGAAGATATGAAGTTTACAAATACTTTATTATTCTTATCGTCACCATTTGCTTCATAATCTATAGCTATGATTCCTCTACTTTTTCCTCCTGTTAAGAGTTTGCCAATTAAAGGTATTGTACGTAAAGATTTATTAACAGAATATGCTGGTACTACTTGTCCTTTAATCTGAAATTTATTACCTTTAATGTTTATTTTTCCATTGATCATAATACCTAGTTCTACACCTTCAAGCCAAGAGTCTTCAATGTCAATAATATTATTACTGTATGAGAATGGTATGTTATATTTATAGAACCTTATACCTTCCTTGTTAATAACATTCACTATTCCTGAAAGTGAAGACATTGAAAGTAATTTAGTTAATAAAGGTGCATCTTGAACATAGAATTTACTAATCGATGCACTACCATAATATTTTTCATCATTTTTTTTAGGAGATAAATAAAAAGACATCTTGCCTTTTTTCATTGATTTACTAACACCTAAGGAACGTAACAACATTCCGGCATTATTAGCGTAAACTTCAAGTCCTATTTCGCTGTATCTTGCGAGTATACTACTATTATCTTCTAAAAATCTACCTGTAAAGTGACTGCCACTATAATCGCCTTGAATAGAAGATAGATTAAGCTCAGCATTTTTTATAACGACTGCATTTTTCATAATTATATTCTCAGCCTGTATATTAACTTGTATATCTTTTTGTCTCTTAACACGACCTATATTAAAGATATCACTTAGATTAATCGTTTTACCGTGAACCACTACTGAATTTTTCTTTGTGTTTGATCTTATTTCTATACTAAAGTCGTTGTCCATTAATTTAAAGTTATGAGAACTTAAATACAGATTTTTATCTTTCATGCTACCACTAAATTTTATGTTTAAATTATTTCCTATAGCTTCTAGATTATTCAGCAATAATTCATTATCTTCTTTTATTTCTATAGAAAATATAACTTTATTATGGTCTTCAAAAGAGTTTTTCCACCCTAGATAGCTTGAATATAGAATGAGATTTGATAAGTCTATATCACCAGTAATGAAACCTGCACCCTTTGAATCAATAGCTAATTCTGCATCTAAGTTAATATAACCGTCGATATTATCATAGAATATCTGAGATGGAAGATATCCTTTAAATTTACCAGTGTAATTTTCTTCATATTCTTGAACATCTATAAATAATGGCTTGTCTTTACTTGATCCTTTAATTTTTAGTTCTGTAAATTTACGGCCAAATTTAAGTGTAATATCATGCTTACCAAGATTTTTATTATAAATATTGACTGCAATGTTAAAATTAGCCAGGAAATCTACCTGCTTTTCATTATCAATATTTAAATTAAAAACCTGAAAGTTAAATTTATAGTCTGCAGTTCCATTCATTGTATCTTTTTGCAGTATATCAATTCCGTTGAATTTGACTGCTTCATACAATGCATGAGTTTTACTAGTAGCATGTCCGTTGATGGTTAGTACAGCATCTTTTTTACTGATAGAGTTGATTACAATTTCACCACCATCAATAGTAAATTCTTGAAATTGAGCTTTATCTACAATAACCTTAAAGTTACTATTTTTCAGCTCTAAATTACCTACTAATTTTTCTACTCGCGCAAAATCATCATCAAAATTTACACTACCATCCTCTATATCAGCAATAAAATGAATATTTGATAACTGAATGTTGTTAATTTTACCCCTGAACTCTATGATTCCATTTGAGATATTTCCATCTATATTATCACAGTACCAACTTCTAAATTTATCATTGATCATTCCGTTGGGTGTGTAAACACAAAGATTATGAGCACTAGTTTTACTAATGTTCATTCTTAATAAAGCATGATTAGTGTGTATATTTACTTTGCCAATCAAAGAAAAGTAGCTTTCTTTTAATTTAAAGTGAAAATTTTTTATATTAATAATTTCATCATAATATTCTAACTTTATATTCACATTGTTTAGTATATTTATATTTTTATCTAGACTTAATATTTGTATATGACCATTAATAATTTCGTTTTTCTTATTGATTTTTAATGAAATATTACCTTTGAATTTAGTACCTTTATCTAGTTTAAAGTTCTCAACGTAATCATAAAATTCATCTAATTGTACATTATAAAATATTCCAGTAATTGTTAATATATCATTGCGGTTCTTGAGAGTAATTGATATGTCATTTAGAGTATCTTCTTTATCCTGAGAGTAAATATGAATATTTAAACTATTTTTCTTGTTAATATATAGCTTATAAGTGTCTAGTTTATCATTTGTATTTTTATTTATTGTTATATTAGGTAATTCAACTCTTGCATCTTGATTAACATTAAGAAATAACTGCCATGTTGATGCTAACAAGTCCTTCAAATTTCCCTTAACACTAGGAGGGGTAGTATGTACATACATGCTACCAGCTAAAATGTAGGAAAATTTTAATTGTGCTTTAAATAAGGAATTTAATTTAAAATATATAAAAAGCTTAGGAATTTTAATAATAAAGTTAGGATGTAATACTTCCAGGTCTGTTATTATTAAACAAGGATCTTCAACGTTATTCTGCCAAAGAAATGAAGTATTACGTATATTTATGTTTGAACCAAAAGGTATTTTTTTCTTTATAAGAAAGTTTATATAGTTAATGTTTATTTCAGTATGTTTAGTAATCTTGAAGTATATAAACGAGCAGAATATTAATAGGGAAATTATAATAAAGAATATTATAGCTTTTTTAAGCATTAATTATTGCTTTTCTTGCTAGCATATCTGCTTCCTCATTGTATTTATCACCATTATGGGCTTTAACCCATTTCCAATTTATATAATGTTGATTTGCAACATCATCCAGTTCCTTCCATAATTCCATATTTTTGACAGGTTTTTTATTACTAGTTTTCCAACCATTGACTTTCCACTTATTTATCCATTCTGTAATGCCATTTTTAATATAAAGGCTATCGGTATATAGATCAACAGAGCAAAAAGTTTGCAATGCTTTTAATCCATTAATCACTGCGATTAATTCCATTTTATTATTCGTAGTATTTTCCTCTCTCCCAAATATTTCTTTTCTTTGACTTTGAAATAGAAGTATGGCTGCCCATCCCCCGGGACCAGGATTACCAGAGCACGCGCCGTCTGTGTATATTGTTACTTCCTTTTTATTCATACTTATTATTTTAGTAGTTGAAGTATATAAACGCAATTATAGGATTTCAACGTCCTAATTTTTTATTTATCTCTCACATTTTCAAAGAAATCTCTTAATAGGAGAGAACATTCTTCTTCTAATATTCCCCCATAAACTTCTGGTATATGATTACAATATTGAAATATTCTGGGACCGTTTTCAATTCCTCCACCTTTTGAATTATATGCTCCAAAATAAAGTCTTCTAATTTTTGCAAAAGAAATGGCTTGAGCACACATTGGACATGGTTCAAGTGTTACGTACATATCAAAGTCGCATAACCTTGAAGTTGAAAATAATCTACATGTTTTCTTTATTGCAAGCATTTCTGCATGTGCAGTTGAATCACTTAATGTATTATGTTCAGAAATCGTAATGTTATTATCATTATTTACAATCGTTGCTCCTATAGGGATTTGACCACTATTTTTTGCAATCATTGCTTGTTCTATGGCCATTTTCATATACTGATATTCAAACATTACTTAGTAAGTATACAAAAGTAATGGCTGTTTTAATTTTGTAATCTCTAATCTATAAATATTACTACTTGGGTTAATCTTAACAATGACATTGGAAGTAGCACTAATAGTCTTTTGATCTTGTGAATAGTTGTGTTCGTTTTTTATTTGATTCAATCTTAATATTTCTTCTTGTTTAAGATATTTTTTTACTTCTTTTATTGAATTAAACTTATGATGCTGTGTATTATATTTTTTTTCCATATTTAAGACTATATTTAAGATTTCTTCTGGAACTTTACCTATATTGCGTACCATTTTGATTGCTAAACTCTGTTAACAGCTGCTTTGATAAATGATATAAAAAGAGGATGAGGGGAAAATGGCTTTGATTTAAATTCAGGATGAAATTGGACACCTATAAACCACGGGTGATCTTTTAACTCTATTGCTTCTATATACAATTTATCTTCTGAAATACCACTGCATAACATGCCATTTTTTTCTAGAGCATTTCTGTAATCTGAATTAATAGTATACCTGTGTCTATGCCTTTCTGAAATAGCAGTCTTCTTATATATGTCAGCAATTTTTGAGTTTGACTCTATCTGGCATTTATACTCTCCAAGTCTCATGGTTCCACCAATATTGATATTTTGGCTATTGATTAACTTTACAATAGTATTTTTACAAACACAAAATTCTTCTGAATGTACATCATCAAGGTGAATTACATTACGAGCAAATTCAATGACAGCGAGTTGCATGCCAAAACATATACCTAAAAAAGGAATATTATTTGTACGCGCATAACGTATTGCTAAAATCTTACCTTCTATTCCATGATCACCAAATCCTCCTGGAACAACAATTGCGTGAGAAGTTTTTAACTTTTCTATTATAGAGAATTCATCCATCACTCTTGAATTAATCCAGTTGATCTCTACTTCTATTTTGTTATATATTCCCCCATGAATTAATGCTTCTATTAGAGATTTATATGCATCTGGAAGTTCTATATATTTTCCAACGATAGATATAGTCACTTTCTGTTGTAAATCTTGAATAGTGTCTATTACTTCTTGCCACAAAGTTAAACATGGTTTTGGCTTACTGATGTTAAAATGTTCTAAGATTTGCTTATCAAGACCGTATTGGCTATATGATATGGGCAATTCATATATATGTGTGACATCAAGAGCTGGTATAACGTTAGGTAAAGGAACATTGCAAAGGTTAGCTATCTTTTCTTTTTGAATTTGAGATATCTCTTTTTCACTACGACATAATATAATATCTGGTTGTATTCCTGCAAAATTTAGCTCACGTACTGAGTGTTGAGTAGGCTTGGTTTTGAGTTCCTGTGCTGCACTAAGATATGGTACTAATGTTAAGTGTACTAAAGCTACTTGTTGTTTGCCAAAATTATAACTAATTTGACGTATAGCTTCTAAAAATGGTTGGCTTTCTATATCTCCTACAGTTCCTCCTATTTCACATATAAGAAAGTCCAGATCTTCAGTGCCATTTGTAATGAAGGATTTGATTAAATCTGTTACATGAGGAATAATTTGTACTGTTTTACCAAGATAATCACCACATCTCTCTTTTCTCAATAACTCATGGTAAATCTTACCTGTTGTGATATTATCATACTTAGTTGTTTTTATTTCAGTAAAACGTTCATAATGCCCTAAATCCAAGTCAGTTTCAGCACCATCACTAGTAACAAATACTTCTCCATGTTGAGCTGGGTGCATTGTTCCAGGGTCAATATTCAAATAAGGATCCAATTTTCTAATATGTATTTTAAAACCATGAGCTTGTAATAATGCACCAATACTGGAAGCTACTAAGCCTTTGCCAAGAGATGAAACTACTCCACCAGTGACAAAAATAAATTTAGTAACAACTTGTTTTTTCATTAATCTTCAAATGGAACAGAAATAGGTTTATTTTCTTGCTCTGTTTCTAGCTCGATTTTTTCTGCTATTGATTTTTTACGAACGTCTTTTGAATACAATCCTGAAAGTAAAAGTGTATTTACAATAAATAATCCAGCGAATATGGTGGTAACCTTACTGAGAGGACTAACAGAAGACTTGACAGGGATAATTGAATTAAACCCCTGTTGTTGCGTATTACTAAAACCACTTAATGCATTGCTATCTGATGGTTGTAGAAGTACTAGAACTACTAACATTATCACTAGCACTATCTGTGATATACTCAATATAGCTATTAACATTGAATAACGAGTATTTAAAGAAGGAATTTTAAGTGTATAACACAACTTAGTCAAGTGGATAAATATTTTACTTAAAAAATTAAGTTATTACATTATTAATATAAAGATTGATATTTTAATAGTGACCAAAGATTACAAAAAAGGACATAGAAAACGTTTAAGAGAAAAGATTATTTCTGATAATGGACAATCTCTCCTCGATTACGAGATTTTAGAGCACATTATATAGCAGAATTGATGTAAAACCAATTGCAAAGAAGTTACTTCATCACTTTGGAACTTTAAATAAGGTTTTAATGCTGAATTGATTGAATTACAAAATATTAATGGTGTACAATGGGGCAATATCTGCTATTTTGTGTATTAAACAATCTTTAGTTCGCTCGGCAAGAGAAGAAATGAAGGAATTACCCATAATCAATAATTGGCAAAAACTATTAAATTATTTAAAAGTTAGCATAGTAAGCATTAATGTAGATCAAACTCCTTTATATATTAGAGAGGTCATAAAACGTGCACTTGTTATCGGTTCAACATCTATAGTCATATCACATAACCATCCAAGTGGAGATTTACAACCTTCAAGTAGTGATATAATGTTAACTAGACAACTAGCAGAAGCTTGTCATAGTATAGGAATAGAGTTGGTAGATCATGTAATTGTTACATTTAACAATCATTTTAGTTTTAAAGAAAATAAGCTATTATAAAAATAATATTTATGTAAACATACTATACAAAATTTATAGATTTTTTATGAAATTTCATATATATTAAACAAGCGAGAACATTAGGTAATGTGTGAGGAAAGAATATTTTTATCCTTGGTTTACTAAGAAAATAAAAAACTTATATATCACACTAATATCAAGCATAAAAAACTTGTTCGAGAAAGTTTTCTTTTCAAGCACAACAATACAAGAGGTTGTAAAAGAGGAGCAAGAAATTTGGTTTGATGCTCTGGATAATGTTGAAAGTGAACATATAAATGCAGATAATCAGATTACAAAGGAAAATGATGGATACTCTTTGCTACAGAACATCAATAAAGCAAGAGAGAAAGTTAACAATCGTACACTTGCTCTTGCCTTTCAAGTAGAAAAAGATACAAGAATCACGAATTTCTCTAACTTGAAATTGCAGAATATATATCATACAAAAAATACAGTATCTCTGGAGTTTACAGATGATAACAATAACAGGTCTGTTTTGTGTTCTAAAACCTTAAATGTTTATTTGCCTAAACATTTCAATAACCATAAAAATAGATTTTTTGATGAGGTTTTTTCTGAAAGTCAATACGGTATTTATAATCATATAGTAGTACTATTACAGGTGCCAGAAGAACTTGATTTTATTACTGACAGTCCTTCTAGCTGTAAAAGAAATCTTCTCAAGGCTGCTATTAACAAATTTATAAGTATACCTGAATCAAAAAGCATAAATTTATCAAAATATGAAGGAAAGGTGAAATTGAGTTCTATAGAAGGTAATAATATTTTACTTGAGATAAAAGAACAATTATATCATAAATATAAACATATGGGTAAATTTATATCAACCAAGACAATTTGGCTAATCAAAGATGTTTTAATAGCAAACAGAATACTAAATTCTGATGTTCCATGCTGTAATACGAATGTCACTTCTATTGCAGAACATATTAGAGAAATTGATAAAACTATAATAGCTTATTAGGTATTAATCGCCCTGGACTGCAGGATAAAATATTGAAGAGAAGCTTAAGTTAACTGAGGTTCTATATGTATAAAATATCCACAGAATAATATGAAGGCTTTAGATTTTTTTTAATTTTACTAAAAGTAATCACATGTCTCTAGATAGGATGTCATAATTATAAAATACTTTAAGTGAAACAAGAAGTTCAATAAAACTGTAATACTCAACCAACATTCATACAAAATATTTTGTCCTATTAGCTCACATGTGCTTCAAACTTATTGGAATTCCCTTTAAAACACTCTAGAGTTGAAACATCTTTAAGTATAGTACATGTATTTACTTCCGTATTTTTACCTCTTTTTTCACTTATTTTTTCATAAAGTGTTGCAACTCCATAGCCTATTATAGCCCCTACCAATGCACTTACAAAAGTAAAAGCAAAGAAAGGTAATTCTGTGACAAGCATTACTATTGCGATTCCTAAGAATGAGCCTGTTACAAAGCCGATACCAGAAGCTATACTTTTTGTGATTTTAGAGTCTTTTTGTGTATGAGTATAAGTTACGCTAGAACTTTTTTTATCAGAGCGATTTTCTAGTGGCGTTGTTAACTGATTGTTCAAACTGTTGTTATGTTCTATAATAGAAAGTTTTGTGGTTTTATCTTTTTGTATATCTGTATTAATCAGTGTATATTTTGAGTATGATTCAATGTCTTTTAACGAATTGTTGTAAGAATAATCGTATTGATTCAAGGTAATTATAGATAGGTGAATAACAAGATTAAGTTTGTAACCTGGTATACCCCTTTCAAATAACTTTCTCAATTTATTGCTAGTCTCTTGATTCTGTACCAATACTTTTAATTTGGTTGTAGCGTCTCTTTTATCTTTGTTAACTATGGGTGTAAAATGACATGATTCATTTGCCTCACTAAGGGGTTGAAGATCAATAAAATGGTTACGTTTTATTTGCATTTCGTCACAACTCGAATCTGCTCTTAATTCATTAATGAGTATGCATCTATTTTCATGGGATATCCCTAGACAAGGTTTATCAGATATATTAGAAGCAGCTATTGTGGCTTGGGTATCACTTTTTTTTTGCCAATACAATTTCTTTTGGTGTTTCATTTCTTTGATCTTCCTGAAGTGAAGGATTTTGCAATTTTTGTTTTATACTGTCACACCAAATATTAGTAAAATGCTTATATTTTTCCTTAGCAATTGAAGAGTATTTTCCTAGCTCTTTTAATCTGTCACGGATTTCTTTTTTAGTTTTGTTAGGCTTTTTTAGAAAATTTTCATCAGAGATATTAGTTATCTTTAATATCTCACAAGCAGTAGTTATGGCTTGGGTATTATTATTTGCCAATTTAATTTCTTCTAGTATTTCATTGAATTTCTTAAGTTGAATTAATAGTTCTTTATGCTTCTTTTTTATTTCTTCTAATGTGTTTTGAGTATTGAACTTCATAGTATATATTTTTAGAAAGCTACTTCTCATATGTTACAAAATTATATTAAATAGTCAAGTTATTAATACTTTATTAATATATGAGATAGATTGTCTATAGAAGAAATCCAAAAAGTATAATTATTGAAGGTTATACTTATTCAATCTACATAATACTTTGATTAAAAAGTATAACGAAGGAGAGGTGGTTCTATAATGACTTGCTGAATACTTGTTTACTTTTCTCATATAAAACCTACGAGTACATTAAAGAACGTTGATGCGTATCAACTATTTTCTTGGGGAAGATAACTACAATGTTTATATGGTAAATCCTAAGATATTAAAAAATAAGTTACTCATGAATAAAAATATAATTACTTTTATGTTAAGTGTTATGACTTAATCAGAAGGTTAATTTATACTACTAATTTCACGTAGGAACTACATCAGGAAATTCACTAAACCAAGTACCAGTATAAATTACCTTTGGTATATTGTGATATAACAAAAAGGTAGAGTAATAAAACTTGACTATGCCTTTACCAAATTGGGTTTTAGTTACCTTGCAAATTGACACTTTCTAGTTTTGGTTTTTTCTTGGCTCGTTCTTCGTATTTTTCAATATTAACTGTTATTTAAGAATATTCTTATTTTAGTATAAAATTATACTAAAGTCAATATAAACTAACTATTTAAGTATAAAACTTAGTTAATCTACTTTATAATAAGAAAGCTAAGTAACTGATATTCTAATTTATTTTATACAGTAATAGGTATAATAATCAAAAAAACGATACTACCTAAAAAATTGATAAAACAATCAAAGTTTTTTCAGTAGATAGAAAAAAATTCATTTATACTAAAGTTTCTTTCATACTTTATTTTTATAAGTAACCAATGAATTATATAATTAACATAGGTGAGTGGAAAATTATATTTGATCAGGTAGTGAGAGACTTCAAAAACCTCACTGTAGTTGATATTAATCGTGACGAAGTAGAACAAGCAATCTACAAATATCTTATTGAACAATGTAGCAAGAAGAAAGGATTTCAACAGGAGGAATGTTGTGATTCTATTAATATAGATACTCTGTTTACTGTTCTAGATGGAGAACATTTTAAGAGCAGATCATTATTACATCTTGCTATTCAGTGTGTTCATTTACAAATGGTAAAACTTTTAATAATGAGTGGAATACAAGTTAATCTATGTGGTGATGATCATTCTTTAATTAGAAATCCAGATACACATGGTTTTATTCACGGAGATGGATGGACTCCTTTACACGAAGCTGTAGTGATGGATACTTCTACTCTGAAAAATAGTAAGGCAAAAAAAGCAATAGTAGAAATTTTAATAAGTAGTAAGGCAGATATTAATAGGAAATATGTAGCGAATAAACGGACTCCTTTGCATGAATTGTGTGCTAAGAATAATAATAGCAAAAAATGATGCACATGTTGCTGAGGTACTTATTAAAAGTGGAGCAAATCTTAATCTAGTAGACTTAAAAAATAAAACTCCTTACAACATTGCGTATGAAAGGGGCAATACTAAAATTATAGAGATTTTTAATGACACTAAAACTCAATTATTGAATCCTCCCATGTTACAATTAACGAACACTCAGACAACAAAGGTCTGTAAAGAGAAACATAACAAGTGCTCCATAATAATGTAATTCACGGATCTATTGTATGAAATTTATAAAAGAAAAAATTATTAGCTCGATCAGTGTAATTTATATAAACATCATTGATGAATCAGAAAAACATGCAAGTCACTATTTTGCTTCTGATTCAACTCTGCCATCACATATCAAATTGATATTAGTATCAAATGATTTTATCAATATGAACCGCTTAGAAAGACATAAGCTGGTTTATAAAATTCTGGATGATGAAATAAGTTCTATACATGCAATTTCACTTCAATTGTACACAGAAAGCGAGTACAATTTAAAAAATAAAAAATATAAAGGTGAAGGAAAAATCCTTACTCATTAAGGCTGGTAGAAAGCTTAAAGATTATCATGGTTCATTGAACCCTCCGCTTTATCATTCTTCTACTATATTATTTCCTACTTATCAAGACTATTTAAATGCATCGAATGGAGAAAGTATATATGATGTGATTGGTGACGGAATAGCTCGAGACTATAGTTATAGTAGTGTGGGTAGTCCTACTGTACACTACTTTTCAAATGCACTCGCTGAGATTGAAGGAAATGGGCAAGCACTGATCTACCCTTCTGGCCTTTTTGCTCTGACTTTTGCAATTTTAACTTTTACTAAAGCAGGTTCTCACGTTTTAATTCAGGATAACAGTTATTATCGATTAAAAAGATTTGCTGAAAAGGAATTATTGACAAAAGGAGTGGAATTTACATTCTATGATCCAACTCAAGATATTTCTCATCTAATACGTGATAATACTTCACTAATAATGATTGAAAGCCCAGGTTCTATAACGTTTGAAATTTCAAATATAGATCATATAGTAAAGGTTGCTAAGAAACACAATATTATCACTATTTGTGATAATTCTTGGGCTACTCCATTATTATTTAAACCATTAGATTATGGAATTGATGTTGCCCTATATGCAGTAACAAAATTTTTGGCAGGTCACTCTGATTTACTTATGGGAGCTGTGATTGCCAATGGTAAAACTTTTGAATTGCTTTATGAGAATTATAAAAATTACGGCATTACTGTTCAATCATATGACTGTTATCTTGCACACCGAAGTTTAAGAACTCTGGATGTTCGTATGCATCAACACCAAAAAGTAGCTATTAAAGTAGCCAATTGGCTTAATACACATTCTAAAGTGAGTGAAGTTTTGTATCCAGCCTTGCCTTCACATCCTCAACATAAACTATGGAAACGTTATTTTAAAGGAGCAAGTAGTGTATTTAGTATAGTACTTGATCGAAAGTATTCTTGTGAAGAGCTAGGTGAAATGGTTAATCATATGAAGTTTTTTAATATTGGTGCATCATGGGGAGGATGTGACAGTTTAATATTACCTGTGGATTATAAATCTCTTGAGAGATCAGTAATGAATATTCATTGTAACAAAAGTTATGTAAGAATATTTTGTGGATTAGAGGATACTTCAGATTTAATAAAAGATTTGAATTGTGCTCTATCAAGGTTACCAGAATATAATAGTAATAAGGCGAAGTGTGAAGCTGAAAGAGCTATTGTATAACATTATTGATATTAATTGTGATATTGAAATTTTAGGTGTTTCATGTGACTTGAAAAAAATAAAAAAAGATCACCTTTTTATTTGTCTCTCAGAAAGATTTATTGATCATAAAGTATTTTCTAATGCTGCAGCAGTAATAGCGAACATACCAGGACTTGATTCCATTATATTTCATTCAAGCCCTCGACTAATATATCATGAAATAGTTAGCAGATTCTATAAGTTTCAACAACCAGAATATGCTGTTGCTGTAACTGGTACAAATGGAAAAACCTCAGTAGTAGAGTTTTGTCGTCAAATTTGGCAATATGCAGGCTATAAATCAGCTTCTATAGGTACACTCGGGTTGTGTATTAATAATCATAGAGAAGAAAATAAATATAACTTAACAACTCCTAATGAAAATGATTTATATGAAATGTTGCGTAACAGAAATATAGAACATATAGCACTAGAAGCTTCAAGTCATGGTATTGATCAATATAGAATGCATGGATTAAAATTACGCTCAGCAGCTTTTACTAATTTTTCATCAGATCACTTAGATTATCACATCAGTATTGATGAATACTTTGAAACTAAGAAGAAATTGTTTTCTGAAGTATTACCACAAGGAAGTAGAGTGATATTAAATGCTGATGTAAAAGAGTACATTACACTATTGAATATAGCACGAGAACAAAATAGTCAAATTATAACATATGGTAAAAAAGGTGCTCATATCACACTATTAAAACAAGTACTAAGCAAAAAAGGACAGTATCTAATTATTAAGGTCTATGATAAAGTTTATAATGTATTTTTTAGAGTATTTGGAAAGTTTCAAGTATACAACTTATTATGCGCTATAGGTATGTCTGAATTAAAAGATACATGTATAGAAAAACTTCAATCTCCTGATGGCAGAATGGAAAGAATATCTGATTTTGTATTTGTAGATTATGCTCATACTCCTGATGCATTAAAACAGGCTTTATTATCATTAAAATGGCATTTCAAAAAAAAAGTAGTTCTAGTATTTGGTTGTGGCGGAAATCGTGATAAGACAAAGCGTTTTGAGATGAGTAAAGTTGCAAATAGATTTGCTGAGAGAGTGATTATTACAGATGATAATCCTAGAAATGAAGATCCTGCAAAAATTCGTTATGATCTTTTACAATTTTGTCCAAATGCAACAGAAATAGGAGATAGAAAAATGGCGATAGAAGAAGGTATTAATACTGCTTGTAATAAAGGTATGATACTGCTAATTGCAGGCAAGGGACATGAAAAATATCAAATTTTACAAAATCAAGTAATTGAATTTAGTGATAAACTGATTATTAAGAAAAAACTTGGAGAAAGTTAAAAAAAAATATACAATGTATAAATAGATCTAGCTGTATTGAATTCAATTTGATATCATTCACTCTGTACTGTACCCTTAGCTCAGTTGGATTAGAGCATTTGACTACGAATCAAAAGGTCGGGCGTTCAAGTCGCTCAGGGTACACTTTATTAAAGGTGAGGACCTATCTCCATATCACTTTAATATAAGCTGAAACCATCCCCATGGATAACTTTGTACATACGATGTTTTCTACTCAATTATCTTACTAAAAACCTTATTTCCTTTCTATAACCTGTTAGTCTTTACCTCTTCTTCTCTTTCATACAGGGGTTTTTTGCACATTCTTATGCTAAAGATAACATTAATTTACTAAATACTTTTTCAAGTTTCTTAAAAATATTCACTAAATTAGTGACTTAAGTTATAACATAAACTAATTACATACTATACTTTATAGGAAGAATCATGACTAAAATGAATCAACATTTTAAATTAACTAATCAAGAATTTTATGAAAATAGTCTCTTATTTAATACCTTGGAAATAAGAGAAGAGCAGGTTGTAGATAAAAATTATCAATACCTCAGTGAATACTTAAAAAAGCAATATAAGAAGCTAATATTTGTAAATCACCCAGATAAAGGTGAAAATGACAGTAGATTTCATCAAATTCTCAAAGCTTATCGAGAGCTTAAAAAATACATTGAGCCTTTAAAATCTGGGAATCGTTGTGTTTCAGTTAGCATTGATGGTGAAAGTAATGGGCGTCTAAGTGAAAGGGAGTTTCATTACAGAAATAAGTTGTTTGCAAAATTAAATATTACTAAAGAGGAAGTAGTGCAAAAAACTTTTGAGGAGATAGTCACTATATTACGTAGAAGAGATAGTGAGTTCTTTAAGAATTTTATGATATATGAGATATTCCGATCTTTACGCCAGTACTCACCACAACCTGTTGTGCAACTATTTAACTACATTACTCCACTGCAAGATAAAAGAAATCTAATACTGGCAGACAAAGAAGCATTATCTATGAAATTTATAGAACATAAAAAGAATTTGTCATTGATCTCATATGTTAGTACTCTACCTTTAGCTCTATTAAATACCGTTACTATATGCGGTTACCTATCTTGCTGGATAATAGCATTCAACATCGTAATTAATATTGTCATAAATAAGATAATGAGCAATTATAAGACTAAATATAGAAACTCAGAAATCTCCACTGATGAATTTATCAGTAAAATTCAATACATTGTGTTAGGCAGTAAATTTCTTCTTAATTATCCTTTAGCTGCTTTTTCTGTTTATTTATTAGCAACAAATTTTATTGCTAATGGGCTAACTACTGGTGGGATAATACTTGGGCCTTTGGTAGCGTTAGCTATAGTAATTGAAGTGTTAGCTCCTATATTTTACAAGGGTTGTGAAATATACATTGAAAAGCATATAAGAGATTTACGTGAAGAAGATTCGAGATAGAGTGCAAAAAGAAACTGATTTATTAAAATGGTATGATCCGCGTTTGCTATTAATGCCAATTATTATGCCTATTGTTAGAAGGTATTTTATGGAGCTATCCCATGAATTGGCTGAGAGAAATTTTGATGAGGTAAACACCAATATGTCTAATGTTAGATCTAAACAACAGGAAATGACGACAGATATTCCTGCATAATATAAGCTTCTTCTAGCTTTATCTACGGCTTCAAAAATAGAATTGATTTTCTTTCCTTTTTGTAGGTGGTTTTGTTGTACCATTACTCTTTGCTCTATAAAATTTTTTACTAATACCACATGTGGTATTAGTAAAAAGTGTCTACAACGGCGCTATAAAAAGGTTAATGCTAGAGGGGTTATCTATTTATGGTTAGAGGTTATAATATGTAGTAGATTTATACTAACAAGAAATTCTTTGTTTATGAAAGAAGAGGTTAGAATATCTTGTAATATAGTCTAACCTAAACGATCTTTTTAGAAACGATAATTATTTCTAATAAAAGCCACCTGATGAAGAACTATTATTACCAAACTTTGATCTACTACGATCATTACTGAAGCCAGCAGGGCGACTACGAGGGCTTTTTCTATTGTATCCAGGTTTTTTATTAAATGGACTATATATTCCTTTTTCGTGTAGATTGCTATCTTTTCTTTCCTCACTATAGAGCTTTCCTTCAAAAAATTCTCCGGTTTCTTGATCAACCCTACGTCTTGATATCTTTGGACATCCTCCTTTTTCAAAGTCAATGACTAATGCTTTGAATACATCATCTTCTTTTAATATATCCTCTATGGAATCTATATGTTGATTAGCAACTTCACTTATGTGCATCTTTCCTTTTTTTCCGTTAAAAAGCTCAACCTGTACGATAGATTTTTCAATTTTAACTACTTTAGCATCAATTATAGAACCCTCTTCTATATCTGTAATGGAATTTAATATCATATTTTTCGCAGTTTCGACATCATCATTCTTTGAAGAGAAAATTGAAATCTTACCATCATCCTCAATCTCAACTTTGGCATTACTCTTTTCACATATGTTACGTATATTTTTTCCTTTTGCGCCAATTGCAGCTGAGATTTTTTCTCTGTCTATATAAAATGATAATATTCTTGGTGCATGTTTTTTTATGTTTTCACTATGTTCTGAAATAACAGTGTTCATTTTTTTTAGAATATGTAATCTACCAACTCTTGCCTGTTCTAGAGATTTTTCAACAATTTCAAAGCTTATACCAGATATTTTCATATCCATTTGTAATGCAGTAATACCGATATCAGTTCCTGCAACTTTAAAATCCATATCGCCTAGATAGTCTTCATCACCTGATATATCAGAAAGTATTACATAGCTATCTTCATCTTTTATAAGTCCCATAGCAATTCCAGCAACAGGAGATTTTATTGGAACTCCTGTATCCATAAGAGCAAGAGATGTACCACATACTGTTGCCATGGAAGAGGAACCATCAGATTCCATGATTTCAGATACTACCCTGATAGTATAGGGAAACTGAGATTTATCCGGCAGAACATGCTGAATTGCTTTCCAAGCAAGTTTACCATGACCAATCTCTCTCCTTCCTGGTGCACGTGCAGCAGATATTTCTCCAACAGCAAATGAGGGGAAATTGTAATGTAGCATGAAATGTTCTCTTCTATCTCCTTCTATATCGTCAATAATTTGCTCGTCCTGACTATTACCTAGAGCAGTAACAACTAATGCCTGAGTGTTACCCCTAGTAAATAAAGCAGAACCATGAGCTTTAGATAAAACATCAACTTCAATCTCTATTTGACGTATCTCATCATATTGACGGTTATCTATTCTCGTGCCTTTCTTTTTAATTCGTTCACGTACTAGAGAACGTTCAAATATTTTCATGGCAGATGCGACTAAATTTACATCTTTTTCACTCTCTGCAAAGACCTTGGCTATATTATTTCTAGTATTATTCAGTGCCTGAACACGCTCTTGCTTTATTTGTTTTGAGTATGCTTCTTCAAAGTCAGTAGCGCTTTTTTGAAGTTCTTGCATTACCTCTGACATGTCAGGACTCACAGAATAGCTCTTAGGTTGAATTACAACCTTGTCAGTAAATTTTTCTATTAAATCAATAACCGGTTTTAGATTTTCATGACCAAATCTCATTGCATTTAGAACATTTTCTTCAGGTAATTCCTTAATATCTGATTCAACCATGAGCACTGAATTCTTGTCACCAGATAAGAACAGATCTAACTTACTCAATTTCATTTCTTGAATATTGGGGTTAAGTATAAAGTTATTATTTTCATCATAACCCACCATAACTCCTGCTATTACTGATTTTAAAGTAATTCCAGAGATCATAAGGGCTGCTATAGTTCCTATTAGAGCAGGTACTTCAGGAGGGTTAATCACATCGTAGGTTAATAGATTACATACTACGCTCACTTCATCATGGAAATGCTCTGCAAATAGGGGACGAATGCTTCTATCAATTAGTCTCGAAATTAAGGTTTCTCTATCAGATGGCTTACCTTCTCTTTTGAAAAAGCCACCTGGAATTTTACCTACAGAGTAACTCTTTGCGATGAAATTTACACTAAGAGGAAGAAAATCAACTTTCTCCTCTTTTTCTTTACTTACAACAGTAACTAAAATGGAAGTTTCTCCATAATTTACTACCACTGAACCATCAGCTTGACGTGCTATTTTTCCAGTTTCTAATGATAAGGTACGATCACCCCATTCTATAGACTCTCTTATAATTTTAAACATATAATGACTTCCTCAATTATTTTCTGATACCTAATTTTTCTATCAGCTCCTGATAAACTTCACTACCAAATCTGCGCTTTATGTAGTTTAAGTGTTTACGCCTTCTACCTATAAGTATGAGTAACCCTCGCTTGGAGTGATGATCATGCTTATGTATTTTAAAATGGTCAGTCAAATTACTTATTCTCTCGGTTAAAATTGCGCATTGTACAAAAGATGAGCCAGTGTCACTATCTTTGACTGCATATGTGTTGATTAAACTCTTCTTTTTTTCTGATGTTATTGACATCTTAAGACTCCATATCAAATATTAAAAACACGAACAGGCTTTATATAACCATAAATAAAACTGCAGATTGCAATAGGTATACTACCAACTGTAATACAACAGATATCATGATTCTTTAAATTAAACAAGTTATTTAATAAGATTTCCCTACCAGCCTTAACCTTTTGTGAATTTTCAATTGAGAGTTCAATTTTAGGTATTGACCGTAAAAGTGATGTTATAGGAATAACTTTATCTTTTTTTGTCAGTCGTGCAATATCAATGGAATCTTTTTCTTGAAAATCACCTACTTGAGTTCTTCTTAATTTGGCAACGTATCCAAAAGACTTTAATGTAATCCCTAGATCTCTTGCAATTGATCTAACATATACACCACTACCACATATCATGAAGAAATGTGCTGTGTTATTTACTTTATTTACAGAGATTAACTTTATATCATGCACATATACAGGGCGTGATTTTATAGTGATTTCTTTTCCTTTTCTTGCTAATTTATATGCTCTGATACCATTAATTTTTACTGCAGAAAATGCTGGAGGAGTCTGTGTTATTTCACCTATGAAGTATTTTATAGCGCTATCTATTTGGTCGTATTCAGGTATCATAGAGCTGCTCTTAACAACTTCACCATTTGCATCATCCGTAGTTGTTTGCTTACCCCATTGAACTGTAAAATCATATGCTTTAGAGTGATAAGTTGAATTTAAATAAGGTATGATTTTTGTTGCTTCACCAAGAACAATTGGCAGCACACCAGAAGCTAATGGATCAAGTGTACCTAAATGACCAGCTTTTTTAACATTAAAAATTCTTTTTACTAAATTTACAGCTTGTGCAGAACTTATTCCTATAGGTTTATCTATATTAAGTAATCCATGAATCATATTGAATTTATATCTAGATATACACTTTATATTAAAGTTTTTATTATGTGAATAATAATGAGTGTTTTAATTGACAATCACAGTAGATTCCATGTTGATGGATTAGCTAAATTTATGGAAAGTATAACGTACAGTAAGAACGTGAGACTTAAGAGATGTACACTATAGAAAAAGATGCTGTAGTGTAGTAGAAGATGAAGAGTACAAATTGAAGAAAAATTATAGTTTTTGTGATAACAATCTATACAAGCAATGTGTTGATACTTAATTTATTTGTTTGCAAGACATACAAATTTGTTACTTCTTCTCTAGAAGAACCTTGAAGCAAACTAATGAGTATAGTCATCTTTAAATCTGTTTCTTATTATCTCCTTCTTTAGTGTTAGGAGTATGATCAGGACCTTCATGAATAACAGAGCGGTCACTATTATTATCTATGCTTACTTTTTCCTTTAACTTTTTTCCAGCTTTTTCTACTTCTTCTAATTGATTCTTGTTAAGATCTTTAGGATTTTTTTCGTGTTTTTTTTCAACACTCTTTTCCGTTATTTCCTGGTCATTTTCAGGTTTTTGTGTGTTATTAGTTGTATCTCTTATTTTATTTTTAGATTCACCAAATATTGCAATAAAAACAGGACCTATTATAGGGATTGATTCTAGTGCTGACTTCAATGCATTCAATATTTTGTCTAATAGATTACTACTCTTACTTTCAATTACCTGTTCTTCCTTTTTGGGAGTTTCTTTATTTAATCTTTCTTCTTTTTTGTTTAGCTCTGTAGAATCTTTTTCTTTATTGGTAGTATTTGTTTTTTTCTCTTGAGTTTGCTTATTATTCTTACTATTTTTGTTGTGAGCCATTTTCACCTCATTTAAGTTTATATGAATTATACGTATAAATTATTAAATGGTAGTTAACAATTGAACACCAACTCTATTACTTTTTGATGAAAATTATTTTAGCAACTGGAGGAACAGGTGGACACATATTTCCAGCTATTACTTTAGCAAAAGAACTGAAAAAGCATAAGTGTATCATATTTACTGATAGACAAATTATTGAAATAAAAAGTGTTGTACTACCATTATCTAAACCAAGTGCTAATAAATTTATATTTTATCTGTCATTATTTTGTAGCTGTATATTGACATTGTATAAAATGAGAAAATTAAAACCTGATCTAGTTATTGGGTTTGGTAGTTATGCATCTTTTCCTACTCTCCTTGCAGCTAAAATACTTTCTATACCCATAATTCTTCATGAACAAAATATTATCTTGGGAAGAGTAAATAGAATGTTTCTAGAAAATGCGAGGTTTGTTGCAACTAGTTTTCCTGTAACTAAGTATGCCGAAGAGGATAAGTGTATATTTACCGGAAACTTTATTGATCAAAAAATATTAACGAATTATAAGATAACAAATAGTTTGAACTTATTAATTATAGCTGGCAGCCAAGGCGCAAATTTTTTTGATGATATAATAACAAGCATAATTTGTGACTTACCTGAAGTACTCAAGAAAAGAGTGATAGTGATACAACAATGCACAAAAAAAAATATAGATAAAGTGAAAAATCTATACACTACTAAAAAAATAAATTTTGAACTAAATGATTTTTTTTCTAATTTAAAAGAAAAGTTATCTAATGCACATTTGGTTATTAGTAGAGCTGGTGCAACTTCAATAGCAGAAATTACCTTAGCTGCGTGTCCTGCAATATATATTCCCTATCTTTATTCAAAAGATAATCATCAATTTTACAATGCTAAGTACGTTGCTGATTTAGGATCAGCATTACTTATTGAACAAAACAATGAATTAAAAGAGCGTCTAAAAAACTCATTGATTGATTTGCTGAATAATCCTAAGAAATTAATTGATATGTCTGATAAAGCTAAAAAGACGAAATTAAAAAATGGTGTTAAGGAATTTATTAAAATCATTCAATCTGATGTCGAAATTGACAGAAGTAAGCTAACTAGACAAAATGATTAACAAAATTTAGATTAACAAATGAATCCTATAATCTGTGCATTAGATACGTGTAGATTAGATAGAGCTATAACCTTATCTAATCTACTGCGTGGTAAAGTTGGTATGATAAAGCTAGGGCTAGAATTCTTTTTTTCTCACGGATTACATGGAGTAAGAGAAATTTCAAAATGCAATGTGCCAATTTTTTTGGATGTGAAGCTACATGATATTCCAAATACTGTTTCTAAAGCAATTTCGGTAATAAGAGATCTTGATATTGCAATGCTCACTGTACATGTTACTGGTGGAGAAAAGATGCTCAGAAAGGCTATGCATGCGCTGATAGAGAAAGAGATAAAGTTAATAGGTGTAACTGTATTAACTAGTATGGATGATGAAGACCTAAATCGATGTGGAATAAATAGAAAAGTTAAGGAACATGTAGCTCTTCTTGCAAAATGTGCTAAAGAATCAGGTCTAGATGGTGTGGTATGTTCTTCGCTAGAAATAGAGAAAGTGCGTGAAGAATGTGGAAAGGATTTTAAAATCATTACCCCTGGAATTCGTATAAACTCTGAAAATAATGACGATCAAAAAAGAACTGCAACACCTCAAGAGGCCCTTCTTTTAGGGGCTAACTATATTGTCATAGGACGTCCTATTACAGGAAGTGATAATCCTGTAGAGAAAGTGAAATCAATAATGGATATGTTAAATTTATAGAGGTAATAAATAAATATAGTCAACTATAGGGAGAAAGTATTTATTATATGAATTGCTAAAAATCTCTTGATATAGTTTTTATCTAAATGTTTTAAAATAAATGTATGTTGAAAGAAAACTATAACTATGTTAACAAATCTTTTTCTTTGAGTGTTTATGTCAAATATATTAAAAAAAAATAAATTAGCTTCTGAGATTTTAAAAGAGGTGGCAAATGTTGATAATCATGAGGAAAAAGTAACACTTTTTGAAATAAAATCAGCTTTACATGAAAAAGGTTTTAATGTTCTGATCATCATTTTTTCCTTACCACTATCAGTTCCAATACCAGTACCTCCTGGTTATACTACGATACTTTCTATACCTCTGATTTTATTTTCATTACAACTTTTGTTGAGTTATAAGTTTCCTTGGATGCCAAGATGGTTAGAAAGAAAATCATTCAAACGTTCGACTTTATCTCTTATAGTACAAAAGACTTCTCCTACGTTAGAAAAAATAGAAAAAATGATAAAACCAAGAATGCATTTTGTGTGTTATGGTCCAGGTAAAAAAATTCTAGCATTCATAATGTTTCTCTGCTCTATGTCAATAGCCATTCCTTTACCACTAACTAATTTCATTCCTGCAATTGGTATAACTCTAATTTCTCTTGGTACCATGAATAATGATGGACTCTTATCTTTGTTAGGGGTAGCAGTTTCAGTTTTTGGATTGTTGCTCACTGCAGTTATAATGATAATAGGTCCAAAGCTTATACTAGAAGTATTCTATTTTTTAAAAGGTTTTTTATGATTAATCTTTACATAACTACTCATCAGATAAAATTGCTATATTAGCTGAAGATTTATAAAAGAAATCTTCATAACCAGACTTATGATTTGAAATAACATGCCAATTATGTTAAAAATCATCTTTTAAGAGGTTTTATATGCCAGACATATCTGAAGATAGTAAGCCAGCTTCTGAAGTTTTAAGAAAAATTGCTAGTATTGATAATGATGAGAAAGTTACACTTCTTGAAATAAAATCTGCTTTACATGAAAGAGGTTTCGGTATTTTAACAATTATTTTTTCTTTACCACTATCAATTCCTTTGCCAGTTCCGCCTGGCTACACTACCATATTTTCTATACCTTTAATTTTATTTGCTATGCAACTTTTATTGGGCCGTAGTTCTCCTTGGCTACCAAAATGGCTGGAAAATAAACCATTTAAACGTTCAACTTTATCTCTTATAGTAAAAAAAACCTCTCCTGTGTTAGAAAAAATAGAAAAAATGATAAAACCAAGAATGCATTTTATGTTTTATGGTCCAGGTGAAAAAATTCTAGCATTTATAATGTTACTTTGCGCTATTTCAATAGCTATTCCTTTACCATTTATACATTTTATTCCTGCAATTGGTACCACTCTTATCTCTCTTGGTATTATGAACAAGGATGGACTCTTATCTTTATTAGGAGTAGTAGCATCAATACTTGGGTCGTTACTCACTATTGCGGTAATAGTAGTAGGACCAAAGCTCATAGTAGAAGCATTCTACTTTATTAAGGGTTTATTGTGATTAGCCTTCATAACACATTAACTAAAAAAAAGGAAAATTTTGTACCTATTGATCAAAATAATGTAGGTATGTACGTATGCGGTCCAACAGTTTATGATTATGCTCATATAGGTAATGCAAGGTCTGTTGTTGTATACGATGTGTTATTTAGATTATTACAGTTTTATTATGGCAAAGTTACTTATGTGCGTAATATCACCGATATTGATGATAAAATTATTACTGCAGCTCATAGTAAAGGGACCAGTGTAGAAAATATATCTACCTATTATACTCAAGCTTTTCATGATGATATGAAGAGCATAAATTGTTTACAGCCAACACATGAACCAAAAGTAACAGAGAGTATTGAACGTATTATAGAATTCATTGAATCTTTATTGCATTCTGGTTGTGCTTATGAAAAGAATAAACATGTATACTTTGCTATAGAATCTTACTCTGAATATGGAGCTTTATCTGGAAAAAAGATAAATGAACTAACTCATGGTATCAGAGTTGAGGTTGATGAAAATAAGAAACATTCAGGAGACTTTGTACTGTGGAAACCTGCTGATGAAATTGATTACAAACTTTTCAGTTATTGGAATAGTCCTTGGGGACAAGGTAGGCCTGGTTGGCATATAGAATGCTCAGTTATGTCATACATTAATCTTGGTAAAAACTTTGATATACATGGGGGTGGAATAGATCTACAGTTTCCTCATCATGAAAATGAGATTGCTCAGAGTAGATCTGCATTTCCTCACTCAATGTTTGCAAAATATTGGGTACACAATGGTTTTTTAACCGTAAATCAAGAAAAAATGAGTAAGTCTTTATCAAATATAATCAAAATAAGGAATTTACTAAAAAGAGGAATAAAAGGAGAAGTGATACGTTATGCATTGTTAAAAACTCACTATAGGAAACCTCTGGACTGGACAGAAAGAGCCATTTATGAATCTCAAGAAGCTATGAATAAATTTTATCGATTACTTAACGGTATAGAGGTGAAAAAGAGTGATAATGAAGAAATTCACACAGATTTTATAAAAACTTTGCAGAATGATTTAAATTTACCTGAAGCAATAACTTTACTACATGAAATGGCTATGAAAATCAGTAAAACCAGTGATGAAAATGATAGGTTAAAGTTTACCAAAGTTTTGGTAAGTAGTGCTAGATTTATAGGCCTTTTGCAATCTAGTTATCAAGAATGGTTTGCAACTGATATAAGTTCTGGTGAAATAGAAAGACTAATTCATCTAAGAAAAGCGGCAAAGCAAAATAAAGATTATGTTACTGCAGATACAATAAGAGATCAATTAAATGAAATGGGTATTTCTATCTCTGATGATGAAAATGGTATTACAACCTGGAGGGTAAGATGAAAAGTTACGTCTTGTTGTTTCAAGATAACTTTCTCTCATCAGTTATTTTACCTATACATAAGGGCTTTGTATTTGAAGTCATGCTATATTTCAAACAGTATCATAATATAGTACTTATGTTACTTTTTGGAATATTAGGATCATGTTTAGGTGGATCTATCAATTGGATTCTTGGTAGATTAATACTTTTTATTAGAAAGTTGTATGATAAATTACAAGATTCTTCTATAAACTCAAAAACAGTAAGAAACTTGTTAATTTTTTTAATTCTACTTTTTTCATGGATGCCACCTCTTGGAGGTATAGTACAGATCACTTCTGGATATTTTAATCTTAATCCTATTATTGTTATTGCTCTTGTTACATTATCTAATCTTCTTTGTTTATTCTATTACATAATAACAATTTAGATATCAAATTTTTTGAGAATGATCTTTTATTTAAGCAGAAAATTATTGGGGCTTTTATTAGTTCAATGTAAGCTAATGAATAAATGAGTTATAGACAAGTATGCGTATAGGAATTAATGGTCTTGGTAGAATAGGTCGCAGTATACTACGTGCTATTTTTGAAATAGAAAAGTATAGTAATCAAATAGAGGTCATAGCAGTAAATGGTTCACTGAGTGCCGCTCAGCATGCACACTTAATTAAATATGATTCCGTGCATGGTAAGTTTGATGGTCATGTTAGTTTTAGTGAATCAGAAAATTGGTTATCTATAAATGGAAAAAGTTTTTCTTTGTATAGAGAACGTAATCCTGAAAATATTCCATGGAATGTAGATATAGTTCTTGAATGTACTGGTGCATTTAATAAATTTGAAAAAGCAGTAAAGCATAATGCAAATAGGGTAATTATCTCTGCACCGGTAACAGATAGTGATGTCACTATAGTTTATGGTGTAAATAATCATATGCTTAAAAAAGAACATAAAGTAATATCAGCCGGATCTTGTACTACAAATTGTCTTGCGCCTATTGTACAAATCTTGCATTCTCATCTTAAAATAAAGAATGGGTTTATGACCACTATACACTCATATACAAATGATCAAAACATTCTTGATGGAAACCATAAAGATCTATGTAGGTCAAGGGCCTGTGCATTATCAATGATTCCTACTACAACTGGAGCAGCAAAAACTATTGCCTATATCATTCCAGAGTTAAAAGGAAAACTTGATGGTACTGCAGTTAGAGTTCCAGTTGCTAATGTATCAATGGTAGATTTTAAGTTTACAGTTGAAAAAGAAACGACAGTAAAAGGGATAAATGAAATATTTAAAAATACAAAACATGATATCCTGACTGTTTGTGAAGAGCCTTTAGTTTCAATAGATTTTGTTCATAATCCGTTTAGTGCTATTATGGATTTAACTAATACTTATGTAACCGGTGATATTTGTAGAGTTGCTGCATGGTATGATAATGAGTGGGCTTTTGCACTGAGAATGCTAGATATTGCACTACTATGTCAAGATGATAAATAAAAAAAAGACCTCGTTTTATGAGCATTTTGCAGAGCTAAGAAAAAGAATAATTTTTTGTTTTTTTTCTTTTTGTATTTCTTTATGTATATGCTACTCCTTCAAAGAAAATATATACCGTTTTTTACTATTGCCTCTGATAGAAGTAACGCGAGGTAATAATGATTTTTCTCTTATTTATACAGACCTCACAGAAGCTTTTTTTGTATATCTTAGAGTTGCAATCATGAGCTCATTTTTATTGTCTTCTCCTGTTTTCATATGGCAATTCTATATGTTTTTAGCACCAGGTTTATATAAGAAAGAAAAGAGAGTGTTATTACCGTATCTAATAGCAACACCTGTACTATTTATGTTAGGGGCGGTTGTAGTATATTATTATATATTTCCTTTAGCATGGAAATTTTTTATTACTTTTGAAAATAGTAGTAAGTCTTTTGGTATACCTATAGAATTTATGCCTTCGGTAAGCGAATATTTAGATTTGGTAATTCAATTTATGTTTGCCTTCGGTACTGCATTTCAAATACCTGTCATATTAACACTAATGGTAAGAGTTGGCTTGTTAAGTACGGAGAGTTTATCAAATAAAAGGAGAGTTGCTATAGTAATAATTTTTATTATCGCAGCAATTTTAACTCCCCCTGATGTATTAAGCCAAGTAGGTCTAGCTATTCCTATGATGATTTTATATGAATTATCGATTCTGATATGTAAATATATCGAAAGAAAAAAAATTTAGATTTAAATTCCTATAGCAATTTTATATGCTTATCTTAAGAAGGTACTAAGTATAAATTACAAGGACGAATATGTTCTGTAGTGATCAGCTAAATCATCTATTTCCAATTCTAGAATGTTTTTTATTTTCAGTGTCTTTTTTTCTGTTACTTTTCCTATACAAAAAAACTCTGTACCACTGAATATTGATTCAAATATTTCACGATTTTGCGGACTAATAGTAACTAATATTCGACTTTGAGATTCAGAGAACATCATTGCCCTTATATCGATATGCTGTGATGTAAGGTTCACTTCCGCTCCCAAGTCACCTGCAATTAATGATTTTGCCAATGCTATTATTAATCCTCCAAGATTTGGGGAAATAGCTGAAGCTATAATACCCAATTCCACTGCTTTTCCATAATTTATGTAAAGTTTTTTTGCTACTTGTGAATCTACTTTTGGTAAATTGTTATTCTCTATTCCACTATAAAGTTGATACTCAGATCTATATAATTCATCATGAGTAGTACCAAGAATATATATCAAATCATTTGGAATTTTTACATCTAATGAAATTGCATTTTCAATCTTTTCTATAATACCAATAGCTGAAATAAGTAATGAAGGTGGGGCAGAGATTTTTACTTCATTACTGTTCTTATCATATCCTTTAAAGTCATTAAACATGCTATCTTTACCTGATATGAAAGGAGTTCTAAAAGCAGTTGCATAATCATAACAGGCTTTAGCAGCTCTTTTAAGTTGCCATAGCCTTTCTTGATTATCAGCATTACACCAGCAGAAATTATCAAGCAGTGCTAAATGATTAATATTTCCTCCTATTACTATATAATTACGTATTGCAGTGTCAATAGCACAAGCTGCCATGTGATAAGTATCAACTTCTCCATAACTTGATCCAAAACCTTGAGATTTTACTATACCACGTGTAGATGAAAGAATAGGTCTTGAAACGACAGCTTCGCTACATACTCTTCCTTTTCCCTGTAAAGGTTTAAGTATTGATGATCCTTGTACTTCATGATCATATTGAATGACTATATTTTCTATACTGCGTATATTTGGTCTGCTAAGCATTTCTTTTATTTCAAGTTCTATATCAATTGTTCTCTTCTTAATCTGTATAGGTTTTATTGTGAAAGGAATTGTCGTGAGATGATTTTTGGGGTTGCCGTCATGTAAGAAGCAAGTCTCTATATTCATAATAGGTGGTTCAGAGGACATTCTAATTATCGCTCTACCACTATTATTAAATTTTCCAATAACGCTAAATTCCACATCATGTTTTTTCATGATTTTTTCAAATTTAAAGAGATTTTCTTTAGGTATTGCTAAGGTCATGCGTTCTTGCGATTCTGATATCCATATCTCCCAAGGCGCCATATGAATGTTTTTTAAGAGAACCTTGCTTAAATCAACCTCAAAACCATTTTTTCCCATTTCACCAATAGAGGATGATAGTCCGCCAGCACCATTGTCTGTTATTGCATTATAAAGTCCCAGATTACGTGCTTCAACAATAGCGTTTGATAACTTTTTCTGTGTAATTGGATCACCAATTTGTACAACTGTTGAAGGGCTATTCCCTGATAATGCTTCTGAAGAGAATGTTGCACCATGAATTCCATCTTTTCCCGTTCGTCCGCCAACAATGACAATCTTATCACCATTTTCTGGTTCTTTTATACACGAAGAAATACCATTGATGCTACGTGAAATGATTCCTACACTGCCTACAAAAACTAATGGTTTACCACAAAATCTGTCATTAAAATACACAGAACCTAGTTGGGTGGGAATACCAGAGCAATTTCCTCCAATATTTACACCTCGAATTACTTCATTTCTTACAAATTCAGGTGATAGCACTTCATTTGTACATTTTTTGTCTCTATATAACTTTTCCTGCATTTTTTCTGCAAAGCAGAAGAAATAAGTATTCATAATAGGTTCTGCTCCTCGACCAAAACCTATTATATCTCTATTTACTCCTAATATTCCGGTCATTGAACCACCAAGAGGATCGAGGGCTGAGGGACTGTTGTGAGTTTCAACTTTATCGACGATTAAATGTTCATTGTCAAAAACTATACCACCTGCATTATCAGAAAAAACTGATACGCATATGCTAGAATTTATCTCTTGCGTTGCGCGTTTTATATAATGTGCATATAGACCATCCCCTATATCATCGATAGGAGAACAAAAAATGTTGTGCTTGCAGTGTTCTGACCAAGTTTGAGCTAAAGATTCTAATTCAATGTCATACGGATTTCTACCAAGCGTATTGAAATAATCTCTGATCACTTTCATAGCAGGTAGAGAGAGACCTAAAGTACCATTGCCATCTATTCCATCTTTACTTATTTTTTCTAGTTCCTCATTGTTTATATTAAGGTTTACAGGTTTAGCATTTAGTGTTGTTATGTCTATAACGTGTTCATTGTAAGTTTTTCCATAATTTTTGCGAAAATAAGTATCATTTTTTTTGTATATAAGTGTGCACTGTTCTGTAATAGGATTGAATTTTTGTTTTATATCATATTCGTTTGGAATCTTTCCATCACTAAGAAATAACTTTGCACTTTTTACTTTGATATTCACATTTTCGTTAATATATGAGTGACTTATTAAATAGTCTTTCACTATTTGTTTTGCAGTATTACCTAAATTATCTGTCATTTCAGGCAAAAAGCTGATTTCAAGTCCCCATTCTGCACTTGAATCTATAAATTTATACTGTACTTCATCTAGATCATTATCATATAAATAATACTTGTAGTCTTGAATAACCTTGTTACGAAACAGTGCACAAATTTCTTCGCATAACTGAGAGTCCAAAACTTGGTCTATGTGGATTGAGTAAACATCAATTTGTGTATATTTACTAAAGATTTCTATTCTGATATTTTTCATGGCATACTTTATTATAGATTTAGCTATTAGATAGGTAAGTTATCATGTTTTTTCCATGGTCTTGTTATTTTTTTATTTTTTAGCAGATCTAATCCTCGACTGAGATAATATCTAGTGCTACTTGGCATTATTACATCATCAATATATCCATGTGATGCAGCAAAAAATGGGTTAGAAAACTTTTTCTTATATTCTTCAGCTAGTTTTTGTCTATTTTCCTCGCGTCGGAATATGATTTCAACTGCACTTTCAGCACCCATTACAGCTATTTCAGCAGTTGGCCATGCATAATTTATATCACCTTTTAAATGTTTTGAATTCATTACAATATATGCACCACCGTATGCTTTTCTAGTAATCACACTAATCTTTGGTACAGTTGCTTCGGCATAGGCATAAAGTAATTTTGCTCCATGCTGTATTATATTATTGTGTTCTTGGTTTGTACCAGGTAAAAAACCTGGTACATCGATTAGTGTAATAATTGGAATATTAAATGCGTCACAAAATCTTATAAATCTTGCAGCTTTTCTTGAAGAGTCAATATCTAAACAGCCTGCAAGATGTCTAGGCTGATTTGCAACAATGCCAACCGTATTGCCGCTAATTCTACCAAAACCAATGATAATGTTACGTGCAAAATCAGGTTTTAATTCAAAGAATTTTCTTTCATCACAGATCTTCTGAATCAGCTCATGCATATCATAAGGGGTATTAGGATTAAGAGGAATCAAGGTATTTAAGGATTCATCAATAGTATTATTGGTTGTATCACAAGTTGGTAGAGATGGTGAATATTCTTTATTATTTAGAGGGAGAAAGGTAAAAAACTCACGTGTTTTGACTAACATTTCAATATCATTATTAAATGCAAAGTCTGCAACTCCTGTTTTACTTGCATGTACTCTAGAACCACCAAGAACTTCAGAATCTACATCTTCATAGGTAACTTTTTTGATTACATCTGGACCGGTTATAAACATATATGAGGTTTTTTTTACCATAAATGTAAAATCTGTTAATGCTGGAGAGTATACTGCACCACCAGCACAGGGACCCATTATTAGAGAAATTTGTGGTATTACTCCTGATGCATTTACATTTCTTTGAAAGATTTCTCCATAACCTGCTAGAGAATTTACTCCTTCCTGAATTCTTGCACCACCAGAATCATTTAACCCAATAATAGGTAATCCCACTTGAGTTGCCATATCTATAACTTTGCATATTTTTTTTGCATGTGATGCTCCAAGTGATCCACCAAATACTGTGAAGTCTTGAGAATAAACAAATACCTTTCTACCAAAGATAGTACCATGACCAGTTACAACACCATCTCCAAGAAAATTAGTTTCTTGCATACCAAAGTCAGTTGCATAATGTTTAACAAACTTATCATATTCTTGAAATGAACCCTTATCGAGTAATACATTAATTCTTTCTCTAGCAATAAGTTTACCTTTTTTGTGTTGTTTAGTAACTCTGTTAGGTCCTCCACTTTCTAATGCTTTCTTTTTTAAATCATTTAGTGTTTCAAAGTTTTGCATTCTGTAAAGTAAGTTTTAATAACTATAAGTATACATCACTAAGTTAAATTACAAACATGTAGTTCATATATTAGGTATTTTAAACTGAACACTTTCGTTGATTTCATTTGTAATACTAGATATCGTAATATTCATTTTTGTTTTAAGATTCTCTATTAATTCATGAACCAAAATATCAGGGGCAGAGGCTCCTGCAGTTACTCCTAATTTTTTTATATTCTGTAACCAGTTCATATCTATACAGTTGTAGTTATCGATTAGGTATGCCTTTTTTCCTTGAGAGATACATAAATCCATTAACCTATTTGAATTTGAGCTGTTTTTACTTCCTATAATTAAGACTAAATCTACAATTTCAGCTAACTTCTTTACAGCATTTTGTCTATTTTGTGTTGCATAACATATATCTTTTAATTCAGGACCTGTAATATTTGGAAATCTTGCTTTGAGAATGTCAATAATCTCACGTGTATCATCAACACTTAATGTTGTTTGTGTAACATAAGCTATATTATTTCGGTCTTCTATTGTGCAGGTATATGCATCATGAGTGTTTTGTACTAAAGTGACAGTTTTATTTACTCTTCCTATAATTCCTTGTACTTCTGGGTGATTTATATGACCTATTAGGATTAAATTTTTTCCATTATTTTCGTATCTTATTGCCTCTTTATGTACCTTACTAACTAAAGGGCAGGTTGCATCGAGCACTAAAATATTTTTTTTTCTTGCCTCATCTTCTATTTTCTTTGATACCCCATGAGCACTAAATATTAATACTGCCTTTGTATCTTCTATTTCTTCTATACTATTTACAAAGATGACTCCTTGTTTTTTGAAACTTTCCACTATATAGTTATTATGTACAATTTCATGTAGTACATATACGTTACGCTTATTACGGTACTTCTCTAAAGCAATTGCTAATATGTCTACAGCTCTTTTTACACCGGCACAAAACCCACGTGGTTTAGCTAATATAACTTCCATTTTCTTTGATGTGTAAGATAAATATACAAAGGAATAAAACTCGTTCGCTCTACCTTATAGTACCACAGTTTATATTTTATGTAATAATTGTTTTTCGTATATTCTCTCTAACTTTTTATTCTTCATTTCCGCTAGAAGGAGCAAAAAAAAATAATAATGTCCATAAACCACCAGATATTCTTGACCGTAATGGAGTAGTTATAGCAACTAACTTGCCAACTACTTCGATTTACATAAACCCCATGAGAGTTAAGGATTCAAGAAACATATCAGAGCAGTTATGTTCAATATTAAGTGATCTTAAGTGTGAAAATTTGTATAAACTGCTTACATCACAAAAAAAGTTTGTTTGGGTAAAAAGGCATTTAAATTCTAAAGAGTTACTCAAAGTGAAAAACGTAGGTATTCCAGGAATAAATTTTCATGACGATATGAAACGTGTATATCCTTACAGCAATTTGTTTGTACATGCACTTGGCTATACTGATATAGACAATAATGGCCTTGCTGGTATTGAGTCATATATTACCAAAAACCAAGTACAAAAATCTATTAAACTATCACTTGACCTTCGTGTACAAAGTGTTGTTCATGATGAACTTACTAAAGTGGTTCACAAGTATAATGCGCGTGGTGGAGTGGGGATTGTTTTAAGTGTAAGAGACAGTCAAGTGATTTCTATGGTGAGTTTACCAGATTTCAACCCAAATGCAGTAAACAAATCTACTGCTATACAAAGATTTAATCGTGCTACTTTGGGTGTATACGAAATGGGTTCAGTACTAAAACTTTTTACAATAGCTTCAGCGCTGGATGCTAATGTGGTAACAATTCAAGATATGTATGATGTTTCCAAACCAATTGTTATCGGAAAATATAAGATTTATGATTTTCATAAACACAATCTTACAAAAATTACAGTTCAAGATATATTTGTTAAATCTTCAAATATTGGTGCAGCAAAAATAGCTCTTAATTTGGGAGTTGAAAAGCAAATTAATTATTTTAAGAAAATGAAATTTTTTTCTCCTTTAAAGATCGAAATACCAGAGAAGTCTAAACCTATAATTCCAAAAAGGTGGAGTGAAAGTACATTGATCACATCTTCATATGGTTATGGCATTGCTGTTACTCCTATGCATATTGCACAAACTGCAGCTGCATTTGTGAATAATGGTATATTTCATGATGCAACATTGATTGCAGATAAAAAAGTGATAGGAGAAGAGATCATCAGCAATAAAACTTCCAAAGAAATGATAAAACTTTTGCGTAGAGCAGTGATAAACGGAACAGGAAAAAAAGCAAATATAAAGGCTTACTCAATAGGAGGAAAGACTGGATCAGCCGAAAAGGTAGTAAATGGAGAATATAATAAAGACTCTAATTTTGTTTCATTTGTAGGAGTGGTAACTACTCTAGATCCTAAATATGTAATATTAATTGCTATTGATGAACCACAAGGACTGCAATCTCATACGGGCGGAATAATTGCAGCACCAGTGGCCAAAAAAATTATAGCTAGAATAGTATCAATATTGAATATTTTCCCTGAAGAATCACTTTTATGACTTTTTCATTAAAATTTCAAATTTGTGGTTTCCGTAGTTTTTACTAATGTGAAGAACGCCATCTTCACTGATTGTACAACTCTCAGGGCTCACTTCTAAAGGAAATATTTCATCATCACTTTTTATATTAAAGCAAATTGTTGGTTTAAAAAGGTCTATGATACTAGTTTCCACTATTTTCTTATTACCATCTTCTGAAGCGAGTTCAAATGTCCAGATATTATTAGGATCAATATTTCCTTCATAATAGAAACACTTATCACCTGTGCAATGAGAACCTTCGATTTTATAACCCTCAGTAGGTATATCATAGAAGAAATCCCAGAATTCAATTGACATAAAAATTCCTCAATACTTTACATGTGCAAGTATATCTCTCTCTTAACGTTATGACTATAAACTTTTTGTAATCTATTAAACATGAGACTCTAAACGTGAGAAACCAGTGCTTACTAGATACATTTCTGTAGATTCTGATCTACTTGAGCGTGGTTTAAAATATTTTACTACCTTAAATATTTTTTTTAGTTGATTGTAAAAATCCTTATCTGATTCTCCTTGAAAAATCTTTACTACTAATTTACCTTCAGGGTTCAAAAGATATTTTGCGAATTTTAATGCCGCTTCGCATAAAAGCATAATTCTTATGTGATCTAATGATTGTAATCCACATGTACTGGGGGCCATATCTGATAAAATTACATCAAAACTTTGCCCTTTAATTCTTTCTTTTAAATTTTCAAATTCATTAATAAAATCATATTGAATAAATTCAACTCCATTTATCTTTTCCATAGGCTTTACATCAACAGCAAATACATCATTTACCTTTTCTGATATAACTTGTGACCAACCACCAGGAAATGAACCGAGGTCAATAACTTTTTGTCCCTCTTGAAATAAATTGAACTTATTATCTATTTCTATCAATTTATATGCTGAACGCGACCTATAACCGTCTTTATTCATTGTATGTACATATTGATCGTTAAAATGACGGTGCAACCACCTTGTAGAAGATAATTTTCTTCCTCTTGCTGTCTTAACTTTTGTTTTTATCATGTTACTTTCTGTATACTAAAGCTACCCTTGATGTTAATGTAACATACACAAAGTCTCGTATTTGAGCAAGTATGTAAGAAGGTTTACACCAATATGTACATTGAATTCATCTTTTCATAGAAAATTTATTTTGTTCATTCAGAGAAATATTGAACATATAGGTTTTTGAATTTTTATTCTTGTAGGATATAGGTTCAATAATTAATAAACTTGCCATACCACTATCTAAAAGTTTATTTAGAATAATATCATTACAGTTACTTTGATCATCACCTGCAAAGAACATCTGTGTTGTAAATTCTGCAAAGTCTGGATGCTGTACTAAAAAGTTTATGTGTCTGGCTCTACCATCTTGTATTCCAGGTTTTACAGTAATGAAATTATAATAACCTAAATTATTTGTTATGGACCTTCCGGATTTAACAAAATGTATATCTGAATCTTGGGCGCTTGTATGCCATATGGAGACCACAGCATTTTGTATAGGTAAACAGTTTATATCTGTTATTCTTCCTGTTATATAAATTAATTCTCCAGATGCAACATATGGAGAACCAGTCTTTCTTCTTAAGTTATTTGATGAGGAAAAATTTTTTGGTCTTTCATCTACATCCTGTATTTTGGGGGTTTCAATACAATTAAGCAGTACAGGATCTGCTGCAAATGAGGAAATGCTAGATATGATAGAAATAAGAAACATTAACAGTGTTACTTGCATGCTGATAAAATATTGAAATAGTTATTATAACAACTTTTTCCTTCAATGGAAAATAATGACGAGTAATTTTATATAACTTTTATTTTAATAATATAAGGATTTTTCTTCTTAAATTTGGGAATGTAAAAAACTATGCAGAGAAAATTATATAAAAGAGAATATATAATAAGAATTATAAGTTAGTATAGCTATTATGCATATAAATTTTTTAAATTTGATTAATTCTTTCAGAAAGGACTTTTACTATATCAATAGCAGCATAAGTTATTATTGTACTTGCACCAGCACGCTTGAAACCCACTAGGGATTCGTAAATTATCCTATCGTAATCTAACCAGTTGTGAGTTGCTGCAGCTTTCATCATCGCATATTCACCACTTACTTGATAGGCAAAGATTGGAAAATTAAATTTATCACTTGCTGTTTTAATCACATCAAGATAAGGCATGCCAGGTTTGATCATAATAAAATCTGCACCTTCATCGATATCCATTTTAATTTCACACATTGCTTCCTTTACATTTCTATAATCCATTTGATAACTACTCTTATCTATGAAAAAGGATGATGATGAACCGACAATTTTTCTAAATGGAGCATAAAAATTAGAACAGTATTTTACTGCATATGATAGTATTGATACGTTATGAAACCCACCAGTATTTAACGCTTCTCTTATTTTTCCTATTCTTCCATCCATCATATCAGAAGGTGCAACTATATCACAACCTGCCTCTGCTAATGCAAGTGCTTGTTTACACAACATAGATACAGTTTTATCATTTTCTACATGGCAGCTATCTATTATAATTCCATCATGGCCATGAATAGTATACGGATCAAGAGCAACATCTGCTATAATTCCTATATCAGGTACATTTGATTTAACAGAATGAATAGCCCTGCAAATTAAATTATTCAAATTATAAGACTCTTCAGCGTCATTGGATTTTAAATAGTCCTCAACAACAGGGAAAATTGCCACTGCGTTAATTCCTAGGTCTTTAGCTTTCTTCACTATTTGAATTAAGTCATTTATTGAATAGCACTTAATATCTTCTAAATTGACTATAGGAGAGAATGTTTTTTCTTTATCATGAACAAAAAGAGGAAGAATCAAATCATTCGATGAAAGTTCATTTTCGCTTGCCAAATTCCTTGTCCACTTGCACAGGCGCTTTCGTCTTAGTCTTGTTTTAGGAAAAGAAAACATAGAATGAGGTTTGTATTAGTTTAAGTGTAGATTACTCACGAAACTTTGTCTACTGTGCCAAATATGATCATGGAATATTAATGAGCTTATCAATATGCTTAGGAAGAGGGAGGGATAATGATAAAATTTTTGCTGAAGAAGTTGTAATTTCATAATCTTATGAAAGCCTTCTTTCCTATGATTTTCGTATTTAAATTATCTTGTATACCTTAATCCCTGTATTACTTTCTTTACTATCATCAAAACAGGTTCTGAGAAAACAATTGCCTCTAGCCTCACACTTTAAGCAGTATTTATGTAAAAGTTATTTCAACATAAGATTTATCCGGTAAATCGTAGTCATTCCATTCACCAAACTTTAGTGATGATTCACTACTAATAGGAATATCTTTTAGATTTAACTGAGTTGTAAACCAACCACTATCTTTTTCTGTAATACGGAGTTTATCTTGATTAGAAGAAGAATTTGATAGATGGATTTCTGCGTCTTTACCATTAAATGAGTGGGACCCAGTAATATTTATTTTTATACCTTCAATTTTAAATTGATTTTCTGGTCTTTCTAGTTCTAATTCTAGAATTCCTTCTCTACTACCTGTAGGGTTGCTGTTGTTAAAGGTACCTTTATAATCCTGACCTGCAAATATGATTTTTTGATCTTCTCTTAAATCATTAATTTTCTCTTGGAATTTACTTATGTTATTCGTATTAATAACTTCATTGTTAACCATGATACCACTGAGCTTTTTCAATTTTATTTTTCCGGCCATATTTATTCTTTTAACTAGTGTTTACTTGTAACTATAATTAGTTTAATTACTATTAATATAAATGGACCATCTAGATATCATAAAGTCGAGAATATTGCTCTCTGAAGTAGTGAGTAAAAAAGTTAGGCTCATTAAAAGAGGAGAAAATTTTATTGGTCTATGCCCATTTCATCATGAAAAAACTCCTTCTTTCTCGGTTAATGATATCAAGGGACTGTACTACTGTTTTGGCTGCTCAGCTCATGGAGATGTATTTGAATTTGTTTCCCAAACTGAAGGGTTGAATTTTAAAGATGTAGTGAAAAATTTGGCATTGATTGCAGGTGTTGATTTACCTCAGTACCAGAATGAAGAAGATGATAAATTACTTTTAGCACTTGAACTTGCTACAGATTGGTTTGCACAAAAAGTTCATAAAGTTACAAGTTATTTAAAAGAGCGTCACGTTTCATCTGAAATGATTAATAAATTTAAAATAGGTTATGCACCAACTGCAGGTTTAAAAGAGCACTTAAACTCTTTAGGAATCAAGGACAATATCTTACTTCAAATTGGATTAATCAATAAGAATTCTTATGACTATTTTCGTGATCGATTGATTTTTCCTATATTTAGTACTGCTAGCAAAACTTTAGCTTTTGGTGGGCGTATCTTGCACTCTGAAAAACAGCCAAAATATTTAAATAGTCCAGAAACTAAGATATTTAAAAAGAAGGAAAATTTGTATGGTATGAATTTTGCCTTAGGAGAAATAAGGAGAAAACATCTTGTATTTGTTGTGGAGGGATATTTAGACGTAATAGCATTTCATCAAGCAGGAATTAGTAATACAGTTGCTCCTCTTGGTACTGCAATTTCAGAGGATCACATAAAAAAATTATGGAGATCTGCACAGGAAATATCAATCTGTATGGATGGTGATAGTGCAGGACATAATGCTGCTCTTAGAGTTGCAAAATTAGTTCTTCCGCTATTAGAACCAGGATATACAATAAAGTTTGTAACTTTAATCAATAATAAGGATCCGTCTGATATATGTAATGAATTGGAATATAATAAAGAAAATATATTAACTGTTTTAAATAACCTAACCAAGCTACATTCCGAGTATCTGTGGAATTCTATAATTGATAGTATAGAAGAAAGCCATAGTCAATTTACCCCAGAAAAATATTCCCTACTTGAATATAGGTGTATGGAATATACCAACTTAATCAATAATACTAATATCAGAAGATATTACAGAGACTATTTTTATAAAAAGGTTAATGCACTAAGAAGAAATTTGAAAAATGCAACTTTTAGTTCTAAGATTACGAAAAGAGGAGACTATCTTTATGATAAATCTCCAGATGTAATTAAAGCAGAATCAAATCAAGCTATAATTTTACGCATCATTATAGATTTTCCTGAAATTTTAACACAACCTGTAATTTTTGAGCAGTTTTCTAATTTTGAATTTGTTGATATTAGTATGAGAACGTTGCAGAGAGATATAGTTGATATAGTTAGTAGAGACGGAGATATAAACAAAAAGACTTTTTTACAAGAGTTAGAGCAGCATAAAGTGATACAAGATATTCTAATAAAGACTGAGGTGCTAAATAGTCAATTGTTAGAAAAAGAATCTGCGAAAACTGTTTGGAATAATATAGTACTAATAAGTGAATTACATGAATTAGAAAAAGAGAAAATTGAGGCAAGATTAAAAGGAAATTTTGAACTTGAAGAAAGACTAATCGTAAAGATTAGAGAAATAGAAAATAGTATACAAGAAATGCAAATGGAGTTTATTCATAAATTAAAGGTTAATATTTAGATAATGCTTTACTATGAAACTTTAAATAAAATTTTAGATCTGTGAGAAGCTATATTTAGCTTTTACTTGTACTAATATAGAACCTATTGACTTCAATGATGAAAATCATCATCATTGACTCTTTAAAGATTAATAAACGATTGATGAAAAGAAATGATATCGACTACCATAAGGTCAATATAGTGATGACAAATGGTGAAAAGTTTATAACTCGTTCAACTTATGGAAAGGAAGATGACGAAATTAAGCTTGATAGAGACCCCTTAACTCATCCTGCTTGGACTGGAAGCTTAACAAGTGGGTTGACAAGCAAAACCAGTAGGTTTGCTAAATTTAAAGATAAATATGGAGATATTTTTTGATCTTCAAATTTTGTGTGTAAGATAGGATATATTGCCTCTGATTTACCTAAGTCACGGGACATATCACGTTCTCTAGAAGCATTAGGTTGTATTAATATTGCAGAAAAAAAGCTACATGTCATAGATATACTTGTAGTAATCGGTGGAGATGGTTTTATGTTACGTACCCTCCATAACTACGTCATCGAAAATAGGAATGTACCTGTATATGGGATAAATACAGGCAATGTAGGGTTTTTAATGAATAACCACTTTCCTTTAAATGAAGATCTAATCAATCAGATCAAAGATTCTGTTCCTGCGCAGCTTAGTTTGCTAAGTATGCATGCGGTAGACATATATGGCAAAAAATATAAACATATAGCGGTAAATGAAGTATATTTATTTAGGAAAACTAATCAGATAGTGGAAATGAATATCACTATTAACAACACCCTTAAAATGGAGAAATTACGTGGAGATGGAGTAATAGTTTCTACACCCATAGGTAGTACGGCCTATAATTTATCTGCTGGTGGTTCAGTTTTACCTTTAAATTCAAATTTAATGATACTTACACCTATAAATAGTTATTCTCCAAAATTTTGGAAAGGAGCACTAGTATCAAGTGATACAGTAGTGCAGCTCGACATTCATAATGTAGAACGTCGTCCTGCGGTTGTAGTAGCAGATTATAAGGAATTTTACAATATTTCACAGGTAAGAATACAAAAAGATTTAAATAATGTTATTACCTTACTTTTTGATAGAAAGTATTCATTGAATGAAAGAATATTCGATAAACAATTTTTATCTCACTAAATTTAAACTTATATTTAAATTAGTATTCACTATATCTTAACAACCATACTGTAACTACAACACTATGTAAATTTTGGTTCAGATATGGTATCTACAACGAGTGAAAATTCTAATAAAAATCCTCTCAATACTCTTCTTATCTTTGATTTTGATAAAACCTTGAAAAATAATTTACCCAAAATGTCAGAGGAGTTAAAAATTAAATTCAAAAAGACTTTGGAATTTGCATCCACACAAGCAATAGATGTTGTAATGGTATCAGAGGATAATGATTCAGTAAGACCTATTATCAAAAATACTTTCGGTTATACTCAGGAGAAAGCAAACAAAATAAATGTCACATCGCCAGTGGTGCATAGTGGTAAGACGCATACTTTTTTTGAACATTCTATAAAAAGTGTATTGAGTAGAAATATTCAAGTAGAAGGTAAATATCTACCTGAAAATGTCATTTTAGTTCATAATGAAGAAGGGGAGTTACAAGAAATCGAAGATTTAATAAAAAGAAATATAGAATCTTTTTGTGATGAAAAAAATAAGGAGTTTATTCAGAGTTTAGATAATACTAAGTTTAAACCACAAAAACTAACTTTTAAAAACATATTAAAAGATTTGGATGAGTTGCTAACGATGATGGTAATTATAAGTAATGATAAAGCTAAAGCTGAAGCTAAAGATTCTTCTAGTGTAAGCGGAAATTCCAGCCTTTCTAATACCTCTAATGGTAGTGGAAACAACTTTGATTGTGAGCTTAATTCTTCAAATTCATCTACTAAAAATCCTTCATTTGATGATAATTCTTTTTCTAGTGATGGTAAATCCACTGATTCACTAATTTCAACTCATAAAACTAATAGGTATTATCCAAAGTTTACATACTTAATAACGCAGAAAAAGAATATTGTGATGCCATTGACAGCTGCTGTAACAATAGTATCGGTTGCAGCGTTTCATTCAATATGCAATGAGAAATCATTTATTTTTCTTCAAAAGTTGTATGAGTATAATGATAGAATAAACGCTTTTAACATTACTCTTGCTGTAGTATTAGCGTATTTAGCAGTTGCTGTATGTTGGGAGATGATTCAAAGTGTTCGCATAAAAGAGCATAAGATTACAGACAGAAACCATGATATTGTTTTAGATAAAGTATTAGCGAAGATAAAACCAAAATCTGAAGCAGAGATAAAACAGGTAATAGTAGAGCAGAGCAAAAATAATAAACGTACCTATTTTACTTCTAACAAACTAAAGGCACTCGTAGATAAAAGCCTTATTATAGATGGAAAACCTGTAATTCAAAGTAGATTTAATAATTTTCTTTCTGCTAACTTTAATCGTAGAACCTTATCTCCTGTACTATTAACGTTTCTTGTATTTGCTCCAGTAACACATTACTTTCTCTTAGCACAAGCTGTGTCTTTACAATCCTCAGCAGTTTATAATTATGGATTAATAATACTGTGTAGTATAAGTGCTATTGTATTGGTGTGTCAATTTGTTACAAACACTTTACGTACAGAATTCGAACAACCCTTGTATCTATATAATGAGAAAAACGGGAAAAATGAAGCAATTAACAACAAAGATCTCATAACTTTTATTAAGGACAAACTTGCCGAATCAAGTAAAAGTACTAATAAAAATGATACTGATGAAAATCCAGTCTCAAGAATAATAAAGGTACACGTTGAATTTGAGAAAGTTCGTGGTGAGATGTTATTTATCAATAATTAATCACCTAAAAAAGCTGCAGTACTTTTAGCTGCAGCTAAACTAAAATCATCAAGTAAATCATTTTTTTCCCAAGAAAAACTACCATCTCCTTTCGCTTTTCTGCCAAAATGGCCATAACAAGATGTATGCTTATATATAGGACGTTTAAGAGATAAATGATTTATAATTCCCTTTATTGATAGGTCTACATTATCCTCAATGAACTTTGTGATTTTTGCTTGATCTACTACGTTTGTACTAAAAGTATTAATATAAAATGAGGTAGGTTTTGGTATACCAATTGCATATGAGAGCTGAACAAGACAACGATTAGCTAATTTTGCATGCACAATATTTTTAGCTAAATATCTTGCCATATAAGCTGCAGATCGATCTACTTTAGTTGCATCTTTTCCAGAAAAAGCTCCTCCACCATGTGGAATATGCCCACCATATGTATCTACCATAATTTTTCTTCCAGTTAATCCACAATCACTAACTGGTCCGCCTATAACAAACCTGCCAGTAGGGTTAACCAAGAAGTTTTCCTCTGAACACATCCACCCTTTTGGTAAAGATGAAACAACATGTGGATAAATTATTTCTTTTATTTTTTGTAAATTTTCAGGATGTTGTATTGAAACAATTATACTTTCAGCACAAATAGGTACATCATTTTCATATTTTAAAGTAATTTGTGATTTTGCATCTGGGCCAAGAATTTTCTCTTTTAATACATTCTTTAAAATTAAGTGCGAATAGAAAATCGGTGCAGGCATCAAATTGTCTGTTTCATTTGTTGCATACCCATACATTATTCCTTGATCTCCGGCGCCTTGATCATTTTGAGATACACCCAATGCAATGTCTTTTGACTGCTCATGCAAGAGTATTTTTATTTCAACTTTTTTCCAATGAAACCCCTCATGGTGATAGCCTATTTCTCTTATTGTATTGCGTACTATATTTTCAATTTCACTATCTTTAATAGTAGGACCAAATATCTCTCCAGCAATAATTACGTTATTTTTAGTGACTAAAGTCTCTATCGCTGTACGTGATGAGGGATCGACAGAAATATATGCATCAAGTATAGCATCTGATATTTGATCTGCTACTTTATCTGGGTGACCAGGAGCAACTGACTCAGCAGTTATTAAACTTTTCATTTTTGAATTATTCTATGTATATAGAATATCTAATTTTTGTGAGTAGTTAAATTATAATTTAATTCCTCACAAGTTTGCATGATCAATTAAACTCTTTGAGAAAAGGAATAATTTTCTTTTATACTCTTTTTTAGACTGTACTAAGACAAACGATAAACTTTTATGATTTATTGATAGAAAAAAGCTATTAGAAAACTTTTGAATAGAACTATAAACTTACTATTAAAATAAAAAGGTTATAAGAAACATGTGCTTAAAATACTCAGATATAACTGATAAATTTAGCCAATAAAGATCTATTTATTTTACAGTAGATTTCTTGATTACAAGCTGTAATATACTAAGAGTCATATGATTAGATTGCAATAAATAAACAGAATTTAAATACGTATGTATAAAGTTGACTTTGGTCAAGTTAGAAGTTAAAAGTGCTAGAAATTAAGCTGATGGTTAAATAGAGTTTTGAGTAAATTATCAACATAAACTCAATGCCAGCTTTGAAACGTTGTGAATGAAAAGGTTATGAACACTTTAATGTTTGATATACACGTTGTACTAAATAGTTAACATGAATATCAAAGTGTTCATACAAAGTATTGTAAGGTGCTGATTCACCAAAAGTTTTCATGCCGATAAATATTCCATCGGATCCTATATATTTGTGCCAGCCTACTTCGCTTGCAGCTTCAATTGCAATTTTTATACTGCTATTATTTAATATTCTTGCTTTATACTCATCATTTTGTTCATCAAAAATTTTCCAACAAGGCATAGACACAACTCTAACACTGATTTTTTTATTTTGTAACTTTTTATATGCTGCAATTGCAATTTCAATCTCTGATCCTGTTGAGAATATTGTAACATCTACGTTACTTGCGGATTCGCATAAAATGTATGCTCCAAACTTTGATAGATTGATTGTTTCATCATGATTGTGATAAATATTACGTATATAACTTACGCTTTGTCTTGAAAGTGCAAATAATGAAGGAGATGATGATTTTTCTAAAGCAATGCTTATGCATTCTAAAGTTTCAATTGCATCTGCTGGTCTAAAAACATATAGATTTGGAATTGCTCGTAGAGAGGGTAAATGTTCTACCGGTTGATGAGTTGGACCATCTTCTCCAACTCCAATAGAATCGTGAGTCATAACATATATAACTTGTTGTTTCATGAGAGCAGAAAGGCGTATAGAAGAGCGACAATAATCAGAAAAGACTAAGAAGGTTCCTCCATAAGGTAATATTCCTCCATGTAATGCCATTCCATTCATGCATGCTGCCATAGCATGTTCTCTTACACCGTAATGAATATAAGAACCACCATAATTGTTACTATTTATTGCCTTCATATGATTGTACTTTGCACAATTTGAATTTGTAAGATCTGCTGATCCACCTATAAGTTCAGGCATGTAAAGTGTTATAGTTTCCATTACTTTACCAAAAGAAGAACGTGTTGCTTCAGTTGGCATTGATTTATGAATTTTATTTTTTAGATCACTTAAGATATTATTAATTTCCTCAGGTAAACGTTTGGCTATTCTTCTCTTTAACTCTTCATCTATCTCTTGTTTTTCCACTCTTTTTATCGTGTTTTTCCATGCATTTTTAATATTTTCTGGTACATGAAAAGGTTGATAATTCCAGTTTAATATTTTTCTCATTTTTTGAATATCTTCTTCGGTGAGAATTCCACTGTGAGCAGAAGATGTTCCCGCAAGACTTGAGAACTTTCCTATTATAGTTTTACAGAAGATAATAGATGGTTTATCAGACTTTTGTGCTTGCTCTAGCGCATCTGAAATATCGTCAAAGCTGTGTCCATCTATTTTAGTTACATTCCATCCGTATGCTGAAAAGCGTTTTTCTATATTATCAGAGCATGATAAAGTGGTTTTACCATCTATAGAGATTTCATTATTATCAAAAAGAGCTATTAGCTTATTCAATCTTAGATGTCCAGCAAGTGATGCTGCTTCGTGGCTAATTCCCTCCATTAGGCATCCGTCACCAAGCATTACATATGTATAATGATTTACTGAATCTTTAAAACGTTCTCTTAATATCGACTCTGCAAGTGCCATACCGACTGCACAAGCGAATCCTTGACCTAATGGTCCAGTGGTTGCTTCTATACCAGGAGTCATGCCATATTCTGGGTGACCAGGAGTTTTAGAATTTAATTGTCTAAAATTTTTTATTTCATCAATGCTAATGTAACCTGTGAGATATAAAATTGAATAAATTAACATTGATCCGTGGCCATTTGAAAGAACAAATCTGTCTCTATTGATCCATTTGGGATTATCAGGTGTATGATTAAGAAATTTTGCAAATAAAATGGTTGCGACATCTGCCATACCGAGCGGCATACCGGAATGACCAGAATTTGCTTTTTGTATTGCATCAATTGATAAAAATCTAATTGCGTTTGCCATCAAGTGATATAGATTGTTCATTCTTTGAGGTTTTAAAAACTTAATTATAAGAAATTACTACATAAAAACAAGTTGACACTTGATACTGAAATTCTGAATAATTCAAAGTTAAGTGATAAAGAATTTTGTATGACAACCATTATCAGTAGGAAATATAGAGCAAGCCGCAGACTTGGTGTAAATTTATGGGGAAGAGCTAAGGACCCTGTTAATAAGAGAAAATATCCTCCTGGTCAACATGGTATTCTTGGATTTAAGAAGCTATCTGATTTTGAAAAGCAATTTGCAGCACAAAAAAAGTTTAAATTTTACTACGCAATTTCAAGTAAGCAGCTAAGACGAACATTTATAGATGCATATAATAGAAAGGGTTATACAGCTGATAACTTTATTGGTTTCCTTGAATCTAGATTAAGTTCTATTTTGTACCATTCATGTTTAGTACCAACAATTTTTGCCGCAAAGCAACTTGTCTCACATAAACATATTATGGTTAATGATAAGGTTGTGAATATCTCAAGTTATAGGGTAAAGCCAGGTGATGTTATAAGAATCAGAGAAAGGGCTATGAAGATTCCTATAGTAGAGGAAGCTTTACAAAAACAAGAGCGTACGTCACCAGATTATCTTGAGGTAAATCGTGAAGAGCACTCAGTCAAATATTTAAGAGTCCCTCAATATTCAGAAGTTCCATACTCAGCAGATATGGGTATCAACCTAGTAGTAGAGTTTTATTCTCGTTAATTAATAAAAGCCCGTGTGGCGGAATCGGTAGACGCAGCGGACTTAAAATCCGTGGGTTATTGTAACCTTGGGAGTTCAAGTCTCCCCATGGGCACCATTGTGAAAGTATTATGAAATGGCTTGACATAGAAGATATAGCAGAAGCGTTGGAGAAAAACTTTCCCAATGAAGATGTAGTGAATATACGATTCACCGACTTGAGAAAAAAGGTTTTAAGTCTTGAAGGATTTCATGATGAAAAAAATGGCTGTAATGAAAAAGTACTAGAAGCCATTCAATTGGCTTGGATTGAAGAAAGAGAGTAACCTTAAATCTTCTAGTAAACAAACTAAAGAGTTATTTTTTAAAAAATTTCCGCTATAATTAACAATGATTTTACACAAGTAATTATGGCTAATCTAAAAAGTAATTCCTGTTTTTCTGGTGATAATACCTCATTTATTGAGGATATATATCAACGTTATCTTCAAGGTGACAAATCTATAGGAAAAGATTGGAGCAATATTTTTGCAGATGGTCAGAAAAATACTGAAGTATTAGAGAAACCTTCTCATTGTTATACTAATGATTTAGTTTTTAAATTAGTAAATTTTTTTAGATCTTACGGACATTTTTTTGCAAAATTAAATCCTTTATCGTCAAGCAAAAATCAAGAGATTAACTATAAAAAGTATTCGGATTTAGAAAATATAGATTTTAGTCTATTGGTCAATGTAAATGGACTATTGAATAGACAAGAGATAACTGTTGAAGAGTTTATTTCTTTGCTAAAGAATATCTATTGTCAAAATATAGGTTTTGAATTCATGCATATATCTTCTCAAGAAGAGAGAGTATGGCTTCAAAATAAAATTGAAACTCAAAATTATGAACTAGGTGTACAAGATAAAAAAGAAATATTGCGTCATCTAATTGAGTCTGAAATGTTTGAGCAGTTTCTTCATATGAAATTTCCTGGATATAAGCGTTTTTCTATAGAAGGGGGAGAATCAGCTATTGTTGCAATTGAAAAGATTATCAAAGACTCTGCTCTTCTTGGTACTGAGGAAATAGTGTTGGGAATGGCTCATCGTGGGCGTCTCAATGTTCTAGCTAAAATTATAGGAAAGGAATATGCTACTATTTTATCTGAATTTCAGGGAAATTTTACATATTCAAATAATCTAAATATTTCTGGTGATGTAAAGTATCATCTTGGTCATTCTTGCGATAGAATATTTCCTGATGAAAAAAAAATACATTTAAGTTTATGTTATAATCCATCTCATTTAGAAGCAATTAATCCTGTATTAGTTGGAAGAGTGAGAGCAAAACAGAAAACCAAGTCTACACTTGGAATATCTATACATGGTGATGCAGCTTTTATAGGTCAGGGTGTTGTGGCTGAGACTTTATCTCTTAGCAATATAGAAGGATACAAAGTAGGAGGCATTATTCATATAGTGATTAATAATCAGATTGGCTTCACAGCTAATCCTGATTGTGCTAGAACTTCTTTTTATTGTACTGATATTGCTAAGTTTATAGAGGTTCCTGTGTTTCATGTGAATGGAGATGATCAAGAATCTGTAAGTCTTGTTACAAGTCTTGCATTAGAATATAAACAAAAGTTTAAAAAGGATGTGGTAATTGATTTAATATGTTATCGAAAGTATGGTCATAATGAGGGAGATGAACCCAATTTCACTCAACCATTGATGTATCAATTGATATCAAAACATAAAACATCAGGAAGATTATACGAAGAGAAATTAATTGAGAATGGAGTGGTAAGTAGCGATGATGCAAACAGTTTACGTAATGAATTTAGATCGATGCTGGATAATAGTCTTGCTCAATCTGGAAATTCTGTCTCTAAGGTCAAAGATGATTATCCAAAAAGATTTAAGAGAGACTATTCTATTGCAAAAGAGAAACTAAGAACATTAGGTATAAATATCAATAGTAGAGTTTCTGATAATTTTAACATTAACAAAAAAGTAAAAAAAATACTTTCTAGTAGATTAGAGAACATTGTTGCAGAGAGTAACATAGATTGGGCAAATGCTGAAAGTCTTGCTTTTGGCTCTTTATTAAATGAAGGAATAGCAGTACGTTTATCAGGACAAGATTCTGGTAGGGGAACTTTTTCACAACGCCATGCAAGGCTTATTGATCAAACGACAGAAGAGGTGTTCATCCCTTTGAATAACATTAGCGAGGAACAAGCATACTTTGAAGTAATAGATAGTCCTTTGTCCGAATATGCAGTTATGGGTTTTGAATATGGTTATAGTTTAGAATCTAGGAATTCGCTTGTACTGTGGGAGGGACAATTTGGTGATTTTGCAAATGGTGCGCAGATTATAATAGATCAATTTATTTCATCTGCAGAAACGAAATGGTTACTTTCAAGTGCATTAGTGCTACTTTTACCTCATGGTTATGAAGGACAGGGACCTGAGCACAGTTCTGCTCGTATAGAGAGGTTTTTGCAACTATGTGCAGAAGATAACATGCGAGTAGTTAATTGTTCTACTCCTGCAAATTATTTTCATGTTTTACGTAGACAAATATACAGCGATCTTTCTAAGCCTCTTATTTTATTTACGCCTAAGTCTTTGTTACGTCATAAGAAAGCAGTTTCCAACTTATTGGACTTTACAGGAGAATTTCTGGAAATAATTCCAGAATATAGAACGGATTTAGTTTCAGATGAGAATATTCGTAAGGTTATAATATGTAGTGGTAAGGTTTATTATGATATAATCGAAGAATTTGAATTCAAAAAAGTAGTTGATATAGCAGTGTTACGCCTTGAGCAGTTTTATCCATTTCCATTCGATAAACTTTCTAATGAGTTAAAAAAATACAAAAATGCAAAAGTTGTGTGGTGTCAAGAGGAACCAAAGAATATGGGAGGATGGTTTTTTGTGAGTGAATTTATAGAAGAAGTGTTATCTCATTTGAATAGTAAGATTAAAAGACCTCAATGTATTTCAAGACCTATGGCTGCGTCTCCAGCTTGTGGACATTCTAGTACTCACCTTAACCAGCAACGAGAAATTCTTATGAAATTATTAGATATCAGTTAAGTATACACTTAAGTCTAATATGCTGTTGTCAAATGTATTCATCAGTGAGGGCTAAGCAACATCTATTTTGGCTAGCAATTGCATAAAAATGAACTTCAAACCAAGTTATCCCATCTTTACTATATTTTTATGTTATAGCAGTTGTATTATAATAAAGTTAATATTCTTCTGATTAATATAGTAGTAGCGAATATTAGTGAGGTAACTTAAGATGGGTACAAAAAAAATTTCCCAACGTTTCGGAGTCAAACAAAAATATACTATTAAGAAATCAGAGGATAATAATGACCTTTGGCTTTCAGGAGAAGATATAATAGCTTCTTCAGAACAGCGTAATGTCGTAGATGAACTGCAAAGAAGAGAAAGATATACTACTCTTAAGCCTAATACAAACAAGCCAGTATATTCTACTTTCAGGCCTGATGTAGAAATATATTTAAACAAACTACCGAGTAATATGATAGATGAACGCCGAGAAGATATGGAAGCTGAACTGCAAAGAAGAGAAAGATATACTACTTTTAAGTCTAATACAAACAAGCCAACATATTCTACTTTCAAGCCTGATATAGATTTAAACAAACAACTAAATAAAGGAAGTATATCTCCAACTTTCATGAAAAAAGATGATCATTATGGTTCATATGAAAGTGATATTAGTAGTTTATTAACAGAAGAGGAAATCTTTCGTAATGATATATCTAATAGACAATCTAATACTCTTTCTTCTAATATGCAAAATTTAAATGAAATATTTCAGAATAATCAACTCTTAAAGAAAGCTTATAATAGCAGTATGGATTCGGGTTTAGATAGCTTGATAGAAGAAGATACGGGAGCAGCATTAGTTGGAGTGACAGATGATGAAGAGAAAGAAGCATCATTAGAGCATTATAATTTCTCAAATACATCAGTAGAAAATGAATACAAAACTACACAAGAAATATTAAAAGAATCAGCGTCACAACGTAGAAAGTATGTACATCAATACGATTCTGATACCAGTTATGATTCGGATTATCAATCAGAATTAGAAGAAGATTTAGTTATTCCTAATGATTTAGTAAATGGGTATGAAGAAAACAAATCTGGTAATGATCAAAGCAAAAGTATTAATGATAGTTCACGGAACAATAATATTGATTCAACTGAGAGTATTAAAGAAAATAGGAAATCAGTAAAAAACAATATTAAGTTCTTTGAAGATCTAAATAAACAAAAATCTAATGATAAAATTGTAAGAAGTAATGTAGATAGTAAATTCAGCATACAAGAAAAGAGTATGTTTGAATCATTACGAGATATCTGCGATAAGGATGGCATTTATGATCGACTAAGTTTAAAACAACAACAGCAATTCAAAAAAGAATTTCTCAATATGCAACGAATATTACTTGAAGTATCAGCTGAAAGCTTTGAACCTAATTACTCGCAACTTGAGAATAAGTTAATAAAAAACTTTGAGGAGATGTTGATAAAATATAATAGTCAAATCGTAAAAACAGATGAATTAATAGATAAAGCAGATACAATATCTATAAAAGAAGATGCTAAATATAATACGTATGATAGTATAAACGTTAATACTAAGACAATAGATTCTCCACCATCATCTAAACCTAGTGTAAGTGATATAATTGCATCATATGAGAAGACGAGTAGCAAATCTAACTCCTTCTCAGACAAATCCAAGGTTGATGTAAAGAATATCACTAAGCTACTGGAGAGAAAAGTCTCTATACCTCATAAAGTAGGTGATAAAATAGAAAAATTCGAATCTTTATCAAATGAGCCTCCAAGTAAAATTAGTAAGGTTCAGGGTATTATTCAGAAATTAGAAGAAAAAGCATCCATTCCTCATATGAGAGTAGATGATGAAACAAGAAGTAAATTTCAAAGAGGAGTAAAATCTCAGTTGTCTGATGTTACAACTAATGGGTTAGCAGAAGAAAGCAAGATAAGAATGTAGGTTTTTTCTTAAAAGAAGAGAAAATTGAGTTTAAAGGTGGATTATCAGCCACCTTTAAACCTTATAATAGAGGTAAAAAAAAGTATTACTACCATTATAACTAATAGAAAAAGTAGAAGATAATTTTTTTGTTTCTGTTGTTTATTCATATGGAACAAAAAATAATATTAGCAAAGAGAAAGAATAAATAAGAAATAGAATAAGAAAACATTTTTTTTTGTGATTGATAATTTTTTGCTACAAGTACAAAGATAGCATACCAGAGAAAAATTATACCATCAATGCTTGTAAAAATTAGATAAAATAGTGGTTTTTTTAAGAATAATGCCGGAAATAAACTAATTAATACCAATAATATACTATAAATTAACATGTATTTTCTAGTTTTTTCTGGACCATAAACAATATTAAACATAGGTATTGATACGTTTGCATAATCTTCAGATCTGTTTAGAGATAATGCCCAGAAGTGTGGAGGAGTCCACATGAAGATTATTAGAAAAAGTACAAAGCTTTCCCAGCATAGTGAGTTAGTTACAGCAGACCATCCAATCATAGGTGGAAAAGCTCCTGCTGCACCACCTATTACAATATTTTGTGGAGTTCGTCTTTTTAACCAAATTGTATACACGAATACATAAAATAATATGCTGACTGCAAGCAGTAAAGCAGAAAAATAATTTATCGTTATTGCCATGATAAAGATAGACAATATTCCAAGAGTAATTCCGAATTCTAATGCTCTTTCTGGTTTTATCCTTCCTGCGGGTATAGGGCGATCACTTGTTCTTTTCATTAGGAAATCTATATCTCTATCGTACCACATATTTATTACACCCGCAGAACCAGAACCAAGAGCAATACAGAGAAGTGATATTAATGCTAAAAAGGGATGTATATTTCCAGGTGCAGCTATCATGCCAGAAGCTGCAGTGAAGACGACAAGATACATTATTCTTGGTTTTAATAGGTGCCAAAAATCTAATATTGTTGACTCGTTACTTAATAGGACACTTGTATGCATATCATTTTATGATTGGTGGTTTTTCAAAAGTATGAAATGGTGGAGGTGAAGATACAGACCATTCTAGTGTATCTCCTCCCCATGGGTTACCTCCCGCTTTTTTTCCTTTTACGAAAAGGTGAATTACTATGAAGACGAAGAAAATAACTGATAGAAAGGATAAGTATGATCCTATTGAAGAGATATAATTCCAAGGAATAAACGCATCTGGATAATCAGGGATTCGTCTAGGCATTCCTGATAAGCCTAGAAAATGCTGAGGCAGAAATGTGACATTGGTGCTTATAAAAGTTAACCAAAAATGTATTTTGCCTAAGCGTTCGTTGTATTGTTTACCTGACATTTTACCTATCCAGTAATAAAACCCAGCAAATGCAGCAAATAGTGCAGCGAGTGACATAACATAATGAAAGTGTGCAACTACATAATAGGTGTCATGTAAAAGTTTATCTATACCTCCGTGAGAAAGTACAATACCTGTTACTCCACCACCCATAAACATAAATATAAATCCTAAGGCAAATAACATGGGAGTCTTAAGTTCTATAGAACCACCCCACATTGTTGCAATCCAACTAAATACCTTTATTCCAGTAATCACTCCTATGAACATAGTGGATGCACTAAAGAAGATTACAGCTTCAGTGCCAAGGCCAACAGTAAACATGTGGTGAGCCCACACTATAAATCCAAATGCTGCAATTCCTATCATTGCATAAATCATACCCATATATCCAAATACTGGCCTATGAGAGAAAGTTGATACAACTTGGCTAATAATTCCAAATGCAGGAAATATTATTATATATACTTCAGGATGACCAAAAAACCAAAACAAATGCTGAAACAGAACAGGATCTCCACCTCCAGCAGGTTCAAAAAAAGAAGTACCTATATTACGATCTGTAAGTAACATAGTGATAGCGCCTGCAAGAACTGGTAAGGCAACAAGCAACATAAACGCTGTTAATAAAATAGACCAAACAAACAGGGGCATTTTTGTCAGTAACATTCCTGGTGCACGCATATTAAATATAGTAACAATAAAATTGATTGCTCCGACAATAGATGATATTCCTGCTATATGTAAGGAAAAGATAGCAAGATCAACTCCTGCACTAGGATGAGAGATGATTTGTGATAAAGGTGGATATAAAGTCCAACCTGTACCTGGACCTTCACCAATAAATATTGATGTGATCAATAAGATAAAAGATGATATTAGTAGCCAAAAACTGAGATTATTCATACGAGGAAATGCCATGTCTGGAGCACCTATCATAAGAGGTACAAACCAGTTTCCGAATCCACCCATCAGAGCTGGCATAATCATAAAAAATACCATGATTAATGCGTGTCCTGTAATCATAACATTGTATAATTGGTAGTTATTATTCAGTATATTTATATGCATTAGTTGAGTGCGAATAATTACTGATAACAATCCACCTATTATACCTGCTATTATTGAAAAAATTATATACAGAGTCCCTATATCTTTATGATTAGTAGAAAATAGCCAGCGTTTGACACCTTTTGGTGTATGACTCATATTAACCTCCAATCAATGATTTTTTATTTTTAACCCACTGGTTAAAATCTTCTTTACTTACTGCTTCAATAACAATTGGCATGAATCCATGTCCTTGACCACATAACTCATAACACTGTCCGTGATATATTCCCGGTTTTTTTATATTAAACCATGCCTCGTTTAACCTTCCAGGTACAGCATCAGTTTTTATGCCAAAAGCAGGAATTCCCCAACTATGTATTACATCTCCTGCAGTGACTTGTAATTTAATATTAGTACTTGTAGGTAGAACAACACGATTGTCGACAGAAAGTAATCTTAAATCTTTTTCTTTAAGTTCATTATCGGCTTTGATATAGCTATCAAATTCTAATCCTTGGTGTTCAGGATATTGATAATGCCAATACCATTGATGACCGATAACTTTAAGAGTTAATTCAGTTTTTGGAATACGTTGTTGAGTTTTGATTAATTTGACATTTTCAACTGTAAGTACTGCAACTATTATCATAGGGATTATAGTCCAGATTATCTCTAGCACAATATTATGAGTAACTTTGCTTATGTGAGATGTTTTATTTTTACGAAAGCGTAAGACAACATAGATAAGCATTAACCATACGAATACAAGGACGATAAACATAATGATCATAACAAAAGAATGTGAACTAGATGCAATTTCCATCAGTTCAGTTGCCGCTGGTTGAAGTCCTACCTGCCATGTAGTGGGAGAAGATGTTATGGATGCTTGTGCATAAAATATGAATATTAGTACAAACAAACCTATCATGTTCTTTATCATTTTTTAAAAGTTAAGGTGTGTATCATTACTATAATACACATGATCAAGCTACGCAAATAGAGATTGATTAATAAAATTTTAGTGTTAACAAAATATAATAGAGTAGTAATATCCTTAGGGTTTCTACAGTTATCTTGTCAGAATAAATTATACATAAATTGAGTGTAAGAAAATAGTAATATATATATTACATAGTTAAATATTTACTTTAAGCAAATTATATAATAAGTTTAATAGTGTCTGTTATTGCTATTACCCCCTCTAGCCTCACACCGAAAGCAGTAACAGACACTATTAAACTTAGCTGCAACTTCTTACCTCAATGAAATATCATAGTTAATTCTAGCTTATATTATAGTACCTTAAAGAACTTTTAATTATGTACAACAAGAAAGCATGTTTATAATTCAGTTTTTATCTGAAGTACAAGTTTTTTAGATAAGACTTTAAATTTTGCAATAGCATAATGTTGTTAATACGATTATCAAGAAATGATAATGTGTTTATAAAATCTTTTGAATAATCGTTAGTGAAAAAAAATATTGTACTTAGATATGTTCCAGCTAGTATCGCACGTTTCGTGTAATAATTGAAGTCTGTTGAATTGTCATTAATTGCATACCAAATGTTGCTAACAGTTTTGTATAGAATTTGACTAGAATAATAAATATTTCTTGGTAAGAAAGAAAACGATAGTACATTTTTTAAAAATTCTCGATAGTTTGGTAGTTTAGAATAATTTAAAAGGCGAATGTGAATTGCTAACTTTACTCGTTCACGTATCTTCATATCTTTCAGATTGAAATTTTTTAATTCAATTTGCATTGCATTGTTAAAATTTTCAGCGATATATTCTAATGCACTATGTATTCCATATTGGAATTTACAGAAGCTATTTGGAAGATTAAGATTGGAGCATACCTTTAGCAGAGTTGCATCACTTATTTCTTCTGCAGATGATATAGCCTTAATTAAGCTGTCTATTGTTAATTTTATTTCATTGTCCTTCACTATGAAATTATATTTCTACTTTTGTCTTTATTGTAAATGAACTCTTTAAATTTTCAAACATTTTACGAAAAGCTTCGCCACGTTCTTCAAAATTTTTCCATTGATCAAAGGATGAGCACGAAGGGGAAAGTAATATTGTGATTTCTTTTTTAGAATTAAAAGCTTCTTCACATGATAAGGCAAACGCTTTTTCTAGATTATCACACTTTATAAAGCATACTTCACCTTTTTTTAGAGTACTTGCAAAAGCTTCTGTAGACTTTCCTATTAAAAAGGCTTTCTTGATTTTTGAAAAGTATTGATTAAGTGAATTGATACCATTTATTTTACTTATTCCTCCAATAATCCAGTATATATTTTCATAAGATAAAAGTGCCTTCTCACTTGCCTCAGCATTAGTAGCTTTGCTGTCATTGACAAATGATACATTTTTTATTTTTCCTAAAAACTCGCTTCTATGTTTTAATCCTGGAAAATATCTAATTCCATTAATTATTATATCATGATCTATTTTTAATAACTTACACACTGCGTACGCAGCTGCTATATTTTCTCCATTTGCAATTAAATTGATTTGCGTATTACCAATATTTATACGTTTTCCATAGTCAAATAAATGACCATTTATACAGGATATACCGTGATCTATTGAAGATTTTCCTGATATTAAAATTTTGTTTTCAATAGATTGATGAGATATTTCGGAATTTATTATAGATGTTTTGCTACCATTTAATAGCTTTGTTTTAGTTCTTGCGTAATTTTCGATACTTCTATGTCTATCTATATGATCAGGTGTGATATTCAGTAATACACCAATCTCAACATTAATGGTATTAATCAATTCTAATTGAAAAGAGGAAAGTTCAATCACATAGATTTCTTTATTTGAGTTTAGATTTAGAACTGGATAACCCAAATTTCCTCCAATACTTACTTTTTTTTTTGCAAGTTTTAATATATAACCTATGAGTGAAGTAGTAGTAGATTTTCCATTTGTTCCTGTAATCCCTATTACTTTTTGTTTCGGAGTCAAGGATTCAAGAAATAAATCAATATCTGATTTTATTTCACATGTTGCCAGCTTTTTTATCCAATGTTGATTTAGATTTATACCAGGGCTAACAATTAATACATTTATCTCTTGCCAATTATATTCATTTGGGTGAATGAAATAGCAGTTTCTATATACTTTTTTTGCCCATAGGATTCGCTGACTATCTTCATCCCATACATATATTTTTGCACCGTTACATGTTAAAGTATTAATAGCAGATAAACCTGTTTTACCTAGACCAAAAACAGCAACCTTTTTGTTTTTGTACTTCTTCAGTTGAATCATGTGTAAAGTAATTTATATTGATTTCGTAGGTTGCAAATTTGTAACTAGTATTCTATTACGGGAATTTTTAACACAACTTTAACACAGAATAAAGAATAATACTAATGTTATGTTTGTGAGGCTAAACGCTGTGTATAAAAATAAAAACTCCCTGTTTAACAGTAAAATTAATAATTTGCTTGGTACAGATCAATTGTATAGGTCCAAATCCTATGGTAAATTAGAATTACCTAATGAATGTTTAGCCCAAAACAGAGGTATACGAAATAGTCCTTTAATAAAAGATATTGCTGAGACTGAAAACAAAATTTTCTCACTACATTTGATCAAAAGTTGAATACAACGAGGTCTTTATCTATAGCAAATTTAATTAAATTTCGAAATAAAATGAAAAAAAAGGAGATGAAAATTCCATAAAAAGCAACTCAGAGGAATCAGATGTTGGAATAAGTGAATCTAATTTAGAAGATATATACAATTTTATTATTAAAGAGATTCAATTAAGGGGAGATAAATGTGCAATATGTGATAAAATTTATGAAGAAATATCAAAAAAGATTTTAGAAAATCCTGAGGTATTTAAAGGTACTTCAATAAATGAAAGCGTATATGAAAAGCTGAAAGAAAAATTTTCTGAAAATAAATGGTTTATAGAGAGCGAAAATGAAAAAACGCTATTAACTATAGCCTTAGCTAATCAAAAAAAATCTATAGCTAATCAAAATACAAAATATACAGATATAGGCCTTTATAGTATTTTATTTTTGTTATTTAATTTCTTTAAAAATGATAGAAGGGATTTAGTGAAAGAATTAGAGAATTTTACAGATAATTCCAATAGAACACTTTTACATCATGTAGCTAAAAGAGGGGATGAAGGATTCTTAAAATTTGTAATGAATGGATTAAGTAGTTATGAACTTGAGAAAGGAGTGAACAGTCGAGATGAAATTGGACAAACACCACTACATTATGCTGCGCTTTCTGGAAGTAAAGAATGTTTTAAGATTTTAATAGAGAGCGGAGGGAAGTTTAGTAAATCTTCTAGCAACAAGAGTGAACTACATTATGCATCTGAGAGTGGAAATGTTGATCTTTTAGAATATTGTAAGTTAAAAATATGATATAAAGGAGATAAGAGGGAAAGATAACCC
>JAHRAF010000001.1 GCA_019061405.1 Wolbachia endosymbiont of Fragariocoptes setiger | reverse complement strand
CAAGCTCATATTTTCCTGTATTTTCCAAAGTTACAAAAGAACTAGGTAGAATATTGTAATGTCTACGAATTATATATCAATGCTACATCTGCGTTAATAAATACTTTAACTTAATATTAACCATTTATTCTATTATAAGTAGAAATAAGGTAAAAGATTATGACAGCTAATTTAAAATGGAATCCATTGAATAAAATCATCGAGAGAGAAAAGATCAACTAAATGAGCGTCTATCTCCTGAATTACATTCAGAATTTTTGAAGACTATGAAAATGGCTGAAGAAGCCTTAAATCTAGGTAAGAAAGTAAGTGTAGATGATGTGAAATCTAAAAAACTTACTACATGGAATCCTCTGAATAAAATCATCGGGAGAAAAAAAGATAAATTAGATTTTGTTCAAAAGTCTAATGTAGATAGTGTAGTAGAAGAATTAAGGAATTTAAAAAGTAAGTTTCAAGATCTTAAGGAAAAGGAAGAGCTAATAGGAGAATTATATAAAAGTTATCCTAGTAAATAGGATGAAAAAAGCATTGAAATTTTGCAAGAGAAATTCAACAATGTTAAAAATGCCGCAAGAGTAGTAAATAATAGCTTAAAAGAAAAAGTTTCTTTTATAAAAGATCAAAGTGATATAAAAAAACTAAAAGAAGCATTAGCTTCTCCGTGCTTTAAGATAGGAGACAAGACTTTTGATAAGAGGACAATAGAAGAAGCTATCAAGTTTAAAGAAGAACGATATAAAAGTAATAGAATTAAGATTGAAAAATTTAGTCATGGAAAAGCCGATAAAGAGCTGGTTGAAGAGATAAAAACTTCAATGGGTAAACTTAAACAAGAGATTGCTAAATTAGAATTTACAGTTAGAAGTATTGAGAAAGGTAAAGCACCTGCACCACCAGTTCAGACAAATATTATAGAACAGCCATCAAAAACTACTCCTCTATCTTCTAAAGATTACATACAACATTTAGATACTTTAGCAGGGTACGTTGGACAAGCAGGGGTATATGAAGGCTATATAAAAAGTACTTAAGTGAACTGATTGAGTCTGTAAAAGGATTTAATGTTATAGGTAGCAACGATTTTAATAAAATGCAGAGGTCTCTTAGTAAACCTAATATAACAAAACAAGAATGCACTAATGTAATCAATATGCTGAAAGATAAAATAGTAAATAATGATATAAAGTCTAAATTATCTGAGGAGAATACGTATGGTAAATATACAATGAAAGTCATGGAAAATAAAACTAACCATGTGGAAATATGTATATAAAGATTTTATGAGCTAAATTGCAGTTAAAGAAATGAACAGTTGCAAATAACTTTCATAAATGGAAAAACATGGTTTTAGTCTTTGAAAGATAATTGAACATCAAATATAAATTTACAAGAGAGTGGGAGTATATAGGGAACTTAAAAAGCTTTTTAAGCAAAAGTAAAACAATAGAAAACAAAGGCTAAAAAAGGTAGAATTGCGTAACCCTGCTTATACAAGCTTCTTAGGGTTGTGCATAAAATAAAAAATGTTGAGTATTATATAAAACTTTGTAATACTAAATTTGTAATATGCTTTAAAAAAGGTTAAATTATGAAGACACTACAACCTGATCTAAAAAAACAATTGCATTATACCTTGAAAAACGGAGAGAGTAAAACTATAGATTTCAATTTCAAGAAACTGCATTGGTTATCTAGACAACCCAGTGATTGCACATCTATTCGTTTTAATAATAATATTATTATTAGTAGAAAAAAAATGAAAGAGTTCATTTCTATCTTAAGTGAGTTTAAAGGTCTTGAAACTCTTGACTTCGGGTGTAGTAATAATCTTAGAGAAGCTCTTGAAACTATTGATCTTGGTGGTAATAAAGTAGGTATAAAGCAGCTTCAAAATAAGCTTCCAGGGTGTAAAATACGATTTCAAGAAAAAAAAGCTGAAGTTTATTACGCATTAGTTAATACACCTGAAAACTCACAAAGTAATTCGGATTATGGTTCGTTAACAAGTGATTCAGAGAGCGATTCCTCAGTAGAAAACATTACAGATCTTTCATTATTAGAAACACCTACAAAACAAAATAGTAGTTCATTAATGATAGATAAAGTTCTACAGCAAGAAAGTAGCAATGATCAAGGTATTGTCTCAAAGCAGAAACAGTGTAAAGGTAAAACCTATGGTTCTATTGCAGGTGTTTGTACAGGTTTAGCAACAGCATGTTTCGTAGTAGGAGCACTAAATTTAACATCTTACGTTGCTATAGGTGCTGTATTTATAGGAATGGCATTAGCAGGGTCTATTATTGCTTGTAGCATTACAAAATTGTGTGAAAATAAAGTTAAAACGAAAGTTGATAACTTAAATGCTACTCCACATAATCTTCAGGGACAAGTAATTTAAATGGTAATTCAATATTAATTTTAACCTATGCAATTAGAGTATGCCTAGAATATACGTGAAAACTTTATATTAGAATTTGAGCTGTCAATTTCATACTGAAGGAAAGCGATTGTTTAATATTTAGTTGCAAATTATCATAACAGTAAATTTTTAAGTATAGTCTCTTCTTAAAATGCCAGAATTGCCAGAAGTACAAGTAGTATGCAACCTACTATATGATAAAATTATCAACAAAAATATTAGCAACATAGTAGTAAATTGCAGAAATTTGCGTGTACCAATAACGCAAGATATAGACAGTATGTTAATAAATAAAACCATAAATGACATCACACGTCGAGGTAAATACATAGTTTGGCATATGGAGGGTGACATATGTGTTATTATACACCTTGGTATGAGTGGAAAACTGACATATGTAGATCAACGTTATGGATATAGTAAACATGATCATATCATCTTTGTATTTGATGATTATTCAACTGTTATTTTTAATGATGCTAGAAGGTTTGGATTAGTTATCGCCTTAAAGAAAGAGAAAGTAAAAGAATTTTTTCATAAATTAGGTATCGAACCTCTGACAGATGAGTTTAATGGCAGATATTTACATAAGCTGTTGAAAAATACAAAAACAAACATCAAATTGATATTAATGAATAATAATTTAGTAGTGGGAATAGGTAATATATATGCATCTGAAAGTTTGTTTAGGGCTAGTATTTCACCACTTAAGCTAGGAAAAGATTTGAGTTATCAGGAATGTGAAAAACTTACTGTTGAAATTAAAAATACTCTTAGTAATGCAATTGTTGCCGGCGGATCAACCATTAAAAATTACTCACACCCTTTAGGGTCACAAGGGGAATTTCAGAACAGCTTTTATGTTTATGGGAGAAGTAACAAACCTTGTAAGATCTGTAATAATTCTATCACTCTAATCAAACAGAGTGGTCGAAGTACGTACTTCTGTAAGGTATGTCAAAATTAGAAGAACCTCGTTGCATAGCTAAGAGAGCTATTTAATAGATTTACACAGCAAAAAAATTAACTTTTCTAAATAAATCATTCAGTAGATCTTGTCATTGATATCTTCTAAAAGAAAGAGGGAATCTAAAGTTTCTCTAGCTAAAGTGAGATCCATGAGCAATAGGTAAAGAGAGGTCCGGATCTAGAAATGAGCAACTTAAATCCCTTTAATGTAAATCTTTTATGTTAATTTCACTGATCTGGTCTATATAATGATAGATAACTTAAATTATATAATAATAATAACTTCTGGTGATGAATTATCCTATGTATTCTATATAAAACCTGAAGTATGGATCAAAAAGTCTGTCTTATTACAGGGGTGTCATCTGGAATTGGAGAAAGTCTCACACGATTGCTCATTAAAGATGGGTAGTTGGTATTGCCAGACGCATTGAGAGATTAGAGAAGTTAAAAGAAGAATTAGGTCCAAGTTTTTTACCTGTGATGTAAGAAAGACTATGGATATTAAAAATTCTTCTGAAAAAGCAAAATATTATACCAGCTCTTTTTTTTCTTAATACAGGCTGTGTTGAGATAGAAGATAAGTTTTATACCATGTTCATATAAAAACATTTGAGACTAACTATTTTGGAGCTATTAAGTGGATTGAAGAATGGATTCCTCAGCCTGAGCTTCGCACAACCTTTGTCAGTATGTCTTCTCTTCTCACTGTAAATTCAACACCACGATCCTCTGCGTGTTGTGCTAGCAAATCAGCATTAAAAAGTTGTATTAAATCATTAAGGCTTCAATACGCCAATAGTAATATAAAATATATAACTGTAATGCCAGAGAACTAATATGTTTAAATCTAACAAACCTATTCCATTTGTATGGGAAAGCTACAGAATATATTTAAAAAAAGGTATTTAAAGGAAAAGAAACTATAATCTTTCCAAACTTTTGGCAGTTATTTTTTATACATTACGATTCCTTTCAACTAAAATAGTTGCAAAAATCTTACAGTAGAAGTTAATTATTCCATACTAAATAACCCCAATTATGGATTAACTTGTTATGAATTACATGTTTTTTATTATTTGAATTTTTATTCAACAGTAATTGAGTTACTACATATAAACATTGATATACTTTACTTATTAATCAATACCTATTTTTACATTTTTATGCGTTATTAAATACTCGATTTTCTTTTGTTTTTCATTGTTATTTAAATCATCATTAGGATTAAACAACACTTAATATGATAAATTACTTGTTACGAGTTAACTGATTAAGCATCAAAATTACACCATTATCTTCATTGATTTTTTTAAAACCAACCTTTTCATAAACATGGATTACATGAGTATTTGCAGTATCAGGATCAACAAAAGCATTTTTAAAATTTTTAGAGATAATTTTATTTAAAAATATATTCAAAGTTTTTGAGCCGATACCTTTACTTGTATAGTCTATTTCTCCAATATACCAATCTATAGCAGCACAACTCTCTGGAAGTTCTGAAGTATCATAATTTTGTTCAGATGGAAAATCACGTTTTGTTATAGTATTGAACATAACCAATGTTGTGATGTTATCAAAATTGATAATAAAGGCATGCATTGGTTTCTTAATAACCTGTGTTGCTAATTCTAAGTCCTTTATATAGTTGCTATATTTTTTCTCAATTAACTCTGATGTCCTTTTTATATTCTGATCCAACCACTTTTTTACACGAGATATTTCTAACCATTTTAATGAAAGAGGGAAATGTTCTTTTTGTAAAGGTAAAAATATGATGTTTTCATTTATAATATTAAGTGTTGTTACCGGTTTCTATTCTCTAAGTTCATTGAGATTGACATCTTCGTGCCTAGTTTTCCTAACATAGCATACTATTTTAATGTTTTGAATGGAACAATTCAATTGCATACAACTTTTGAGTAGTTGCTTTAGAGGATTGTTTTTTAGCTCACTATCTGAATACTACGGCAGAGGAAAGATAATTACTATTAATCGGTTGTAGATTGGCTGTTAACTTTTTGTTTTATTCAAGCTTAAGTGTATCTGTGGGGTTGTATTCCCAATTGTTTTAGACAGCTATAAATGCAGTTAGTATAATGAATTCAACTCTAACAGTTGTAATAGCAATTGTACCTATTTGAGGGGATTTTATTAATGAAGTGGAGTAGGACGGCATAGTAATGATACAACTGTTACAGCTATCTCTCTTCTATTTTGAATTTTATTGTTTTTTCTACTACTAGAAACAAAAAAAAAGACCGTTTGATATTAATGAATAAAAATTTGGTAGTGGGAATAGGTAATATATATGCGTCGAAATCTTGAATTTAAAAATAATACAAGATTATAAGAAATTGTTATCTAGCTCAAAGTTTGTCTAATTATCTTGAATACCAAGAGCCTTACCGTATGGGCCATTTTTATATATGGAAACTTTTGGCTTACCAATTATGTACTACATCAAGGTACAATAATTGAATGTTTATTACTAATTAATCCGTCTTTTTACTTTATCTATCATGATTTTTTATCGGTGGTACAATTTTCCAGGCAATAGTTTGTAATGCCTCTATAAATATTTTCCCTGAAATCGAAGGTACAGCTTTCTCTGTAATATCATTTATTAGGTTTTTTATAATTTATAGGATTCACAAGTTACGTTTATAATGGCCAATTAATTAATGTATTCTTTCTTTGTTTGATCTACAGTAATATTAGAACTTGCTCTTACCGTATATTTATTAGAATTACCTGAAAGCTTTAAGTAAGTTGTTTTTAATATATTTATAAAATAAGGTCTTAGTGAATTGAGATAGGATTGTAAATGGTAATCTTTATAAAGTTGAAATAGCTAAAGCAATTCTCACACTCATTGTGTATCAGAATCATTTACTTTTCATCACTCAAAAAACCCATCAATCTCTAGGGTTGTTTATACAAACCCTTTTGTGTAACTTACTATATTAAAAAACAAAAATATGGTCCATATGGAGTAGATGATTTGGCTATACTTGAGTGGCATAGCATCTAGTTTCTCTTGAATGAAAATAAACTCTGCTTGTACTTATAACTGATTGATTGAATGCATTAACTCCTGATATGCTATACCATATTGTATGACTTTTAAATACGGAAAGCATAATTAAAATTACCTGAGGTAACTAAATCTTGTTGAAAAGATAAACTAAAAGTAAGAGGAAAATTCTGGGATTATTGCTATTCTTAAATTTTTATAAGACTTGCTAGAAAATATTCTGAGTTGGTAGGTAGAGAATCAATCTATCGATTCTGTTTTAGCCTGAGTATTAAGTAAGTTTGACATAATAATATTTGAGTTTGTAAATAATATAAACTAAATTAATAGACTAAGCAGCTACAAAGGCAGCAAATGAAGTTTCTCTTAAAATTAGCCTGCTTGTAGTGTTTCAATGCCATCTGCTAAATTTGTTTGATGAAATTTTCCCAGCATATTTGATAATAATAGGAACAAATTTACAGCATATAAAGAGTGCTTTTTTCTCCATCCAGTACTGATTAAAGCGCTGGTTTCAGTTGATATGTAATACAATGATTTTACTCAACGAAATAAGTTTAATGTGAATTAAGCATGTAGAATATAAATTCACTCAATACTTAGGTTCTTACTTAATGAATGAGCTTCGGTATTTTCAAGATTTGATGAAGGTTTGTTATTTTTGCTATTAGTTTTGTTTTTCGAGTTTATTGTGTTAGTGTTACTTTTTTTGTTATTGCATTGTTTATCTGCTTCAAAAAATAATTCTTCAATATTCTTAGTACAAATATCTGGACAAGCTTTTATACCTTGATGTTCAACAATTTTCCCAAGTTTTTCGTCGCTAATAAAAGGTGATGTAACAAATTTAGTAACCCTTTCTAGATAACTAGGATTTTTTATTGCTACAAAGTTTTGTTCTGGAAGATTTTCAATGCCGTGATAATAAGTGGTTATTGGATGTGATGGGAATAAAATACCTTTAGGTTCAATGACTGGTATATTCAATTTATAGCCTACATTAGCGAACTTCAAGGAATGTTTAGGGTATCCCCCCCAGGTACAGAATCATTCTTGTGCTTTATTCTAAGTGTCTGCTCTCCAAAGTTTCGATCATATTGTGCATTAGCGCTAAAGCTAAAATTTTTTGGAGAAGCAATAAGTAAAGTGTAAATATTATTAAAACCAAATTCTACTAATTTTACAGTTGTATTTGCAGCCTTAGTAGCACCTAAACTATGACCTACAATATAAAGTTTCATATTTTTCTCAGCGCATTTTTTCTTAGGATCACCACCAGATGTAGTTATACCTTCATCACTTAGTATTTGGGAGAGATTATCATATAACTCATTAAATCCTTTATGTACTTTACCTTTAGTAAGTAAATTTAATCCTGTATTTTTTATAGGCTGTTTTCGAAATTTAACATCCAGCCCTAGCTCATGCCATTTTGATAGATCAGTACCACGATAAACTATTTTAGTTTTATCTTCGTAATGAACAAAACCAACACATGTTTTACCCTTATCAAAAATTGGTATTATCTTTACTCTCTATAATATCGAAAATTCTAAATTCCTGATCAGATTCTTTCCGTATCCTCTTCATTTCTTCTTTAATGCTATTATAATCTGGTTTAATGATCCCATCATCTGAAATGTTATTAGGTTTCAGATTATTACAGTTACTAGCAATAATGCAAAGCCTAGTCATTTTTAGTATTTTTTCTTTATTAAATCCTATTTCACTAGTACTTTTCTTATCATTTTTATATGACTTGATTTTTCTTTTTTTAAAAATTTTCATCGTTAAGATTGATATTGATGTAGGAGTGTATTATAACATAAAATTATTCCAAGATTAGTATAAATGATATAATGGAAAATAGTTGCGAATACTTAATTTAGAATTTTTTAAAACCAGAGAATTGTTTTTCATTAGTTGTAAGTTCACTTTATGTGAAAAAGCTCACTAGTTTTAGCCCTATCAATCATAGGTGTTTTGCCTATATTTTGCATTGCTGTATCAATTATTTTTCCTCTATAAATCTTAAGTCATTCCATCTAAAATGCTGTAACTTTAAAAGCATCGGAAAGATATCTTCTATCCTGCTCTGTTAAGTTAAAAATAACTCTCTATGATTTATTTTTTTCAGAATAGATTTTGAATGAGGAGGATAATTCATTCTTCCCTTCTTTACATAAATGTACTAATTCGTTTCAGAAAAACTACAAAATTTTTCTTCTTCTTTTTTTCTCTAGTACAACCATATATAATCAATATTCAAATCTTTACTTTATTTAGATAACAGCTTTTTTATACTCGACAGAGTTTGAATTTTTTACACTTAGGACCAAAATTAAGTGATAGCCAGTGAGTATACGTCAGACATAAAAAATTTTATGTACTTAAATAAGTAAGCTTAGATTGTTCCTTCTGTTAAGTACTATTTACTAGTAGTATTTGCTAAAAGTTGAGATTGCTCAATACACGGATTGTTAATTTTTGTTTTAATCTGATCATCAGATAATCTTGTAACATTATATCCTATAACAACTCCAACTGATATAAGTGCAATTGCAGCAAAGAAAATTTCTGGTCCCATAAAGCATGCTGTTATCAATCCAAGACAGCCACCTATAAGACAATTCAAAACATAAGATTTTTTCTGTTTTGAAATATTATCTTGAGGTTGATTTTTTCTGATTTAAGAAGCTTGTAGGAATTGATTACACTATTTTTCTTTTTTGATTTAATTGGCTGTGATTCTTCTTTAGATAGCAATACCTTTATATCAGATTTTACCGAATACTCATCAGTTGATAAAACTTGATCTTGTAATGGTGAGTTTATTGTAGACTCTTCAATACGAATATTAATTTCGGATATGGCTTCTTCTGAACCATAGCCATCATCTACTTGATTTAAAGAAATAGAATTACTTTTTATGGAATCAGTAGCCTCTTTTTCTGTGTTTGCAGTAAGAGCTTCATCACTAGCTAATTGTTTTTATAAAACTTGATCTTGTAATGATGAGTTTATTATAGACTCTTCAATTTGATAAAAAGAGCAGAGTTGCATCTAAAACTCATTTATTGATGCAGCGAAAGGCCATGGTGTAAATGGTAGAAAAAAAAAGATAAAAGAACGATAACTGGTATAAATCTTTATACATGAGCGGGGCTATGCTGTTGCAAAATTTCTCATTATTAGGAGCGTATGTATCGATGCTATATGTCGAATTTGTTGTTATCTTCACGAACGGATTCTAACGTTCAGCGTACTTTCTCTTGAACTTTCGCAAGATTATGAAATACAATTTCTTCAGCAGAAAATTTTATCATTAGCTCTCCTTTTTCCTAAGCATATTGATAAACTTCTTCATATTTTATGGCCATAGGTTCTAATTATTTCTTGAAACATTTAGAACGTTTTCAACCTTGTTTCCTAATTCACTCAAAGTAAAAGGTTTCGGTAAAAAATGAAAATCATTTATATGAATATCATTATTTTTTAAGAAAGTATCTTCTGCATATCCAGAAATAAAAATAACATTAACATTTGGTCTATGAATCAATGCCTCTCTCACTATTTCTGGCCCGCTAATCTCCGGAATTACTACATCAGTGATGATTAAGTCAATATGATAACTCTTTTCACTAATAATTTCTAATGCTTGACTACCTGTACTAGCTTCTATTACACTAAAGCCTCTTCTTTTCAATGCCTTAATAGTAAACTCTCTTACTGAATCTTCATCCTCAACAAGTAAAATGACACCGCTATCTTTACCTTCTATATCCTCCCGCAAAGGTTTCTCTTCATCTTCGTGATTCTCTATTTCACTATCTTCTGATATATAAACCATGGGTAAAAAGATACTAAACTTAGTACCGCTCCCTATCTTACTTGTAACATAAATATAACCCTCTGTCTGTTTTATAATGCCATAAACAGTTGAAAGACCAAGACCTGTACCAGAAGTAATATCTTTGGTAGAAAAAAATGGATCAAATATTTTTTGAATGATACTGCTTTCTACTCCACAACCAGTATCAATCACTTCTATAACAACATAATTTCCATGTTCTATTGTTTCTTTATCTGGAGAAAACATATCTTGTAATGTAGAATTAAAAGAATCAATCTTATGATTAAAAGTTCGTATAGTTAATTCTCCACCCTTTTCCATAGCAGCACTAGCATTAACTACTAAGTTAATTATAACTTGTTCTAATTGTCCTTGATCAGCTTTAACCGCACCTAAATCTCTTTCATAATAGGTAGTAAATTTGATGTTTTCACCTATTAATCTTTTAATCATTTCATAGAGATTAGCTATTGTGCCATTTACATCTATAACTTTTGGTTGCATAGTCTGTCTTCTTGAAAAAGCAAGCAACTGCTTTACTAGATTTGATCCACGTTTTGCATTCTGCTGTATCTGTATAATATCTCCAAATGACTGATCACCTGCAGGGTGTTGAAGCAAGAGTAGATCACAAAAACCTATTATTCCTGTAAGGATATTATTAAAATCATGAGCAATACCACCTGCTAATTGACCTATTGCTTGCATTTTTTGATAATGCTCAAGTTTCATCTCCAAATTTTTATGTTCAGTATTATCAATTAAATAGCAAAGTATAAATATGGTTTTATTATGGACAAACTTATTAAAATATATCTTGATACTATCACTACTATTAAGTTCAACATCAAATGAAGCGTTATTTATTCTATTACTCGCAAAGTACTCACGTATTTTTGCGTGATATCCCTCAGATATAGTAGTAAATATTGAATTTCCTTCTAACCCAGCGAGTTTTATTAACGCTGCATTTTTCTTTACAAAATTACCATTTATATCACATTGAGCAATAGCTATTGATGAATTCGTAAAGCAAGGATGTAATTGATAATCTGTTATATTTGATTCAACTGGTGTAATAAAACCATACACATAGTTATGATGATATTTATCACGAAAAACTGCTGTACTCATGCGAGCCTTAAAAGGAACACCATTAGTAGTAAAAAACAGGATTTCATTATTAGTGATTGAAGCATTATATTTGAGTTGTGAAGTAAAATCATTTATTGAACTACCTTTCTCTAATTTTTTTAATTCAAACATATCTAAAAAACTTTTGTTCGAAGATAAAATAACTCCCTTGAAGTTTGCTATATAAGTTCCTATATCATGATCCTCTATCAATTCTTCATATACCTGCTCCTTATTCATTCTTGTCGCTTTTAGAACAAAATAACCATGCGGTCTTGCTGTTGGTGAAAGAGATAGATTTAAAATCTTATTACTATTTAAACTAATCTGAGGATTGGTGGGTATTGGATCAAATAGCAATAGAAATTTAAATACTTTGTTTTTTTTGTTTAAAGTAATTGATATTTGTACAGAAGAATTATTTTTCAAAGCGTGATGAAAAGACTTTTTATCCTTTTCTGAAACATTCCCTACTGCTAAAATCTTATTTAATGAAATGGAATCGTTTATATCATCCTTAAATCTCTCATAAAACCTTGCATCAGCATAAGTAATATCTCCACTCTTATCTAGAATTAAACAAAACTCCGTGTTATGGTTCAATGCATTAGCAAATATTGCATTTTGAAACTCAATACTATTAACTAGGCTCCTATAATACCTAACATTGTGTATCACAAATAAAATTATTAATATATCAACAAATATGTTGATTGCTATATTAACATGCTTGTTGTACAGGTCAAAAAAATATAAAGTTGATATTAATATAGAAGGCAAAAACATCATTATAACAATTGTTATAATAGACATTCCATAGTTCCGGAATATAAAGTCTACTCTATTTTCCTTCTTAATATCTATGTATCTTCTACTCATTGCTTATGTCAAAATCCTTGATTATAATAATGGAGTTATTATAAATTCGTTAATTACTACTCTAGAAAAACACTGAGATTCTAAAGTTATGGAAAAGAAAAAGCAAGCATTTGAATGGTTCTGCGAATTAAGAGACAAAATAGTAGAATCTTTCTTATCTATTGAGAAACAATTTTACAAAGATCCAGAAATAAAAAGGACAAAATGGAAACGCTCTGGAGGGGGAGGTGGTGAATCGACTGTTATCTATGGTAATGTCTTTGAAAAAGTAGGAATAAATGTTTCAGAAGTGTACGGAAAACTTGCAAATTCATTAACACATGAAATCCCCGGAGCAACCGAAAATCAAGGAGAGTTTTGGGCAAGCGGTATATCTCTAGTATCTCACATGCAATCACCTTTTATTCCAGCGGCACACATGAATACAAGACTAATATGTACTTCAAAGCAGTGGTTCGGTGGAGGAATGGATTTTACACCTATATACTACAACAAAAAAGACTATGAGAATATTCATAGCTCAATAAAAGAAGTTTGTGATCAATTTAATCATCAATACTACTTACAATTCAAACAGCAATGCGATAACTATTTCTTTCTTCACCATAGAAAAGAACCTCGTGGTATTGGAGGTATTTTTTATGACGACCTTAACTCAGGTAATTGGAATGATGATTTTAGCTTCACAAAAGCAGTAGGAAAAACATTCCTAAGAATATATTCACAAATTATACATAATCATATCAAGGAAACTTGGACAAATGAACAACGTGAGCAACAATTAGTGAAGCGTGGTAGATACGTAGAGTTCAACTTACTATACGATCGAGGAACAAGATTTGGACTAATGACAGAAGGGAATCCAGAAGCAATTATGATGTCAATGCCTCCTTTAGTAAAATGGTTATAAAAACAAACGGTTGACTTTATATGTTATATACAGTTAGTATACCTCTTCAACAAGACTCTTTCGTCTAGTGGTTAGGACACCACCCTTTCACGGTGGTAACACGGGTTCAAATCCCGTAAGAGTCACTCTTACTTCTTAACCCTAATTTATTCACCATAGAAACTTTGTTTTACAGAGACTTAACACCTTCTTCCTTTAGTAAGGATTGGAGTTCACCCTGTTCATACATTTCCCTGACAATATCAGAGCCACCAATAAAACTTTGTTTGACATATAATTGCGGAATTGTTGGCCAATCAGAAAATGCTTTTATAGCTTCACGTATTTCATCGTTCTGTAACACATTAACATCTTTGAACTTTATATTCAATTTCTTCAGAATAGATACCACAACCCCAGAAAACCCACATTGAGGAAAATCTGCAGTACCTTTCATGTATAACACGACATCATTTTCTGCTATATCTTTCTTTATCTGCTCAAAACTATTCATAAATCATTCTCCTTTAGTTTCTAATTGTAGTGCATGTATAGAATATCCTTTTAAGGCTCTGTATACCATTCTATGTTGTTCTATTTTGGTTTTACCAATAAAACATTCAGAAGTTAATTTCAAACTATAGTGTTCATAATCCCCAGCAAGATCATGTATCTCAGTTTTTGCATTGAGAAATGAAAGATTAATAATTCTTTCCAGTTCAGAAATTGTTATAGCCATTACGTTTTTACTCATTATTATAAGTTGATAACTCTGATACGCAATTAAATTTTCTAATCAAAAGATGTATCATCTTATCGCTTTCCTTTTACTTTTTCTCCACACTAGTAATTATACAGTTGATATCATTGCTCCATCTTGTAAAGGAAAACATTCAGACCTGGTTAATATTATAGAGTATATAAAATCCCTGAACTTAAATACATCTCTCTCTGAAAAAATATATAATGATAACAATCCTTTTTACTCTAATTCTGATAAATTTAGAGCAAATGATCTTATAAAAGCTATAACTAGTGACAGTAAAATAATTTGGGCGATAAAAGGAGGAAAAGGAGCATCAAGATTGATTCCCTATCTAGAACACTTAACCATTAGTCAAAAAGAAAAAATAGCTAAAAATATTGATAGGTTATAGTGATATTACAGCTTTACACATTTATTTACATACTAAATACGATTGGCAAACTATTCATGGAACTATGTTAAATATGATAGTTAACGACCTTGTATCAAAAGATTCTATTAAAAAATTAGAAATGCTAATTTCTAATCAACTCAGTTCTGTCACGTTTGATGATCTAAAGTTAATAAACAAATCGCAAATAAAGTATTTAAAATCTAAAGTTGTAGGTGGAAACATGACTTTAATTGAAAATAGCATAGGAACCTCCTGGCAAATAAATACTAATAATAAAATTATGTTTCTAGAAGATATAAAAGTACCCCCATATGCTTTGGAGCGTAGTTTAGATCATTTAAAACAAGCTAATATTTTTGAAGGAGTAAATGCAGTAATTTTTGGTGACTTTATAGATTCGGGAAATGATAATCTCTTGGAAATTGTAAAAAAAAGATTTGCAGATAGTGTAGATTTTCCTGTTTTTACAATGCAAGGAGTTGGTCATGGATATGTTAATGACCCTTTACCATTAAATACTGAAGCTACTATTAGTGCTAAAAGTGATAGAGAAAACTTATTTTGTATGAATGTAAAGAATGCATACCACTAATAGATTTTCCTTTTAGAGAAAATTAAATCATTGATTTATGGCATATTATAATATAAAATATTAACGGAGGGTAAACTATATAAGTTTTCTATAATCTTGAGATGGTGAAAAATGTTTGCATGCTATTAAACAAAACAGTAATTTACTGTCAAGTGAATCTACTTCAGGTTGAGTAATTAAAATGTCTATTGATCTTAATTTACCAGAACTTCCTATCTTACATCCAAGAATAACTGTTGTTGGAGTTGGCGGAGCAGGAGGCAATGCTGTGAATAACATGATTCAATCTAACTTGCAAGGAGTAAATTTTGTTGTAGCCAATACTGATGCGCAAGCTTTAGAAAAATCTTTATGTGATAAAAAAATTCAGCTGGGCATTAATTTAACTAGAGGATTAGGAGCTGGTGCCCTCCCTGATGTTGGACGAGGTGCAGCAGAAGAATCAATTGATGAAATTCTGGAACACATAAAAGAAAGTCATATGCTTTTTATTACCGCAGGAATGGGTGGTGGTACTGGAACCGGTGCAGCACCAGTAATTGCCAAGGCTGCACGAGAAGCTAGAGCAGCAGTAAGAGACAAGGTATCTAAGGAGAAAAAAATCTTAACAGTTGGAGTTGTGACCAAACCATTTGGTTTTGAAGGTGTACGACGTATGAGAATTGCTGAGCTCGGTCTTGAAGAACTTCAGAAGTATGTAGATACACTAATAGTTATTCCAAATCAAAATTTATTTAGAATTGCAAATGAAAAAACGACTTTTTCTGATGCATTTAAGCTTGCTGATAATGTTTTACACATTGGCATTAGAGGAGTAACAGATTTAATGGTTATGCCTGGACTTATAAACCTTGACTTTGCTGACATAGAAACAGTAATGAGTGAAATGGGTAAAGCAATGATAGGGACAGGAGAAGCTAAAGGAGACAACAGAGCTGTTCATGCAGCAGAAGCTGCTATATCCAATCCATTACTTGATAATGTCTCTATGAAAGGAGCACAAGGAATATTAATTAATATCACTGGTGGTGATGATATGACTCTTTTTGAAGTTGATGCTGCGGCAAATAGAGTACGAGAAGAAGTGGATGAAAATGCAAATATAATTTTTGGTGCCACCTTTGACAGTGAAATGGATGAAAAAGTTAGAGTTTCTGTTCTTGCTACTGGTATTGATAGTGAAAAAAATAATGTTAATAGCAAAATATTAGAAACTACATCATTCAATCCCTCTCATGAACCAGAAAAGGAAAAGTTTAAGTGGTCTTATAGCGAAAATACATCGGAACCAGAAGGTGAATCTAAGTTCAGCAGAAATATCTATGATATACCAGCATATCTAAGAAAAAAATGACAATGAGTTTTTGGTTGCTAAAATCAGAACCTACAGAATATTCATGGCAAAAAATGATAAGTGATGATGTTACATCATGGAATGGTGTAACAAATTATCAGGCGCAATCTTACATAAAAAGCATGCTTGTTGGTGATTATGCCTTTTTTTATCATACAGGAAAGGAAAAATCTATAATGGGTATAGTGAAAATAATAAAAGAATTCTACTATATTGATGATTCCAAATTTGGATTGATGAATATTAAATTTTTTGAACCTTTAAATACTCAGGTTTCATTAAAAGATATAAAAAAAAATCCATTATTAAATAACATGGTTATGCTTAGGCAACCACGATTATCTGTTTCCCCAGTTTCACAATATGAATGGAATGAAGTAGTAAGAATGAGCAAATGTTAGAAATAAACATTGTTTATAAGAGATGGTACAATGTTATAAAGAACCCAAAAAGTTTTGTATTCAATATAATCGATATTTCACTCTCTGAATTAGATGTATCACACTATCAACCCAAAATATCAATCGCTTTAGGAAATGATGAGCTTCTACATCAACTTAATTTGAAATTTAGAAAAGTAAATAAGTCAACTAATGTATTATCATTTCCATGTGAAGAGCTTTCTAATAGGTGTGATTTAGGAGATATAGCAATATCCTTAGACACTATAGAAAAGGAATCTAATGAATATTGTATACCCATGTATCAACATATTGCACATATGTTGATACATGGGTTATTACATCTACTAAAATATGATCATAAAACTCATGATGAAGAAGTTATAATGAAAAATTTAGAAAATAAAATTCTCATTTCTCTTGGCTATAGTAAATAAATAGTATTGTTTTATTTTTGATTAGCTAAAATATAATAGAAAATTGAATGAGGAAACCTTGAATAAGATAAAAAAAATAACAATTTCAGGTAAAAAGGTTTGGCCTATAGTAGAAGGTGGCAAGGGTATTGCTATAAGTGATGGAAAATCATGTGGAGCATTTGCTGCTGAAAATGCTGTTGGTACATTTTCTGGTGCAAACGCTAAGTTAATTGACGACAATGGTGAACTAGTACCATTAAATTACAAAGGAAAGACAAGACATGAAAGACATAAAGAATTAATTGAACACAGTATTAAAGCTGGCATTAGTCAAGCAAGAATAGCTAATGAAATATCTCAAGGACGTGGAAGAATACACATGAATATATTGTGGGAAATGGGAGCAGCTCAGTATGTTCTTAATGGTATACTAGAAGGAGCAAAAGGATTAATTCATGGTATTACTTGTGGTGCTGGTATGCCTTATAATCTAGCTAAAATTGCAAATCACCATCAAGTTTATTATTATCCTATAGTATCATCAGTGCGTGCTTTTAAAGCACTGTGGAAACGTGCATATCAAAAAGTATCTTCTCATATACTCGGTGGTGTAGTATACGAAGATCCATGGCTGGCTGGTGGTCATAACGGACTCAGCAGCAATGAAGATCCAAAATTACCTCAAGATCCTTTTCAAAGGATTATTGACCTTAGATTATTTATGAATGAGGTTGGTCTCATAGAGACTCCAATTGTAATGGCAGGAGGAGTATGGCATCTAAAAGATTGGAAAAATTGGTTAGATCACTCGCAAATAGGACCAATAGCTTTTCAGTTTGGTACGAGACCACTTCTTACAAAAGAAAGTCCTATTTCTCCTCAATGGAAAAAGAAATTATTAACTTTAAAAGAAGGTGATGTAGTACTAAATAAATTTAGTCCAACAGGTTTTTACTCATCTGCAGTTAGTAATAGTTTTTTACAGGAGTTACAAGATAGAAGTACACGTCAAATAGAATTTTCAGAAAACCCCAGTGAAAAATTCAATGCAGAACTTATAGTCGGCAAAAGAAATAGAAAAATCTATACCACTGCAAAAGAAAAAGATCTAGCAAATAAATGGATTAAAGAAGGATATAAAGAAGTAATGAAAACACCAGATTCAACAATTATTTTTATAACAAGCTCAAATTTTGAGAGAATAAGAGAGGATCAAATAAATTGTATGGGGTGTTTAAGTCACTGTTTATTTAGTAATTGGAAGGATCACGATGATTATACAACAGGACAAAAACCTGACCCACGTAGTTTCTGTATACAAAAAACACTACAAAATATAATACAGAATGACGATATTGAAAACGAATTAATGTTTTCTGGTCACAATGTTTATAAATTTCAACAAGATTCATTCTATAAAAATGGTCACATACCTACAGTAAAAGAATTGGTAAAAACAATACTAAATGGATATTAGATTATTAACTTACTTTAATATAAATTAAACCTTCTTCACTGTATATCTTTTATAAGAACAGAATATGTACTATAATATTTTAATTATACAAATTGTAATATTATATGAGTGATAGAAATTTAAAAGCTGCAGTTATCCTATCAGGATGCGGTCACCTTGACGGATCAGAAATAAGCGAATCTGTTTTAAGTTTACTTATTCTTAATAAACAGGAAGTAGAGGTAACATGCTTTGCTCCCGATATCATCATTCCAAAAGTTATTGATCACAAAACAGGAAAAGTAACAAAAGAAAAGAGAAGTGTCCTTGTAGAATCCGCAAGAATTGCAAGAGGTGAAGTATACGATATAAAAGAAGTTAAAGCTGACAATTTTGACATGTTAATTATACCTGGAGGATATGGAGTTGTAAAAAACTTATCTAATTTTAATGAAGATTTATTATCTGTAATACCAGAATTTGAAAGATTAGTTCTTGAGTTTTTTAACATGAAAAAGCCAATCGGAGCTATATGTATTGCACCATCTATTATAGTTTCAATTTTAAGTAAAAAAAATAAAGTCAAAGTAACAATAGGAGATGATAAAGAGCAATTAATAGAAAAACTTGGTGGGGAACATATAAGATGTGATACAGAACTATCAATCGAAGATGAAAAACATAATATTTTCTCTTGTTCTGCGTATATGAGGAATGAAAGTATATCTTCTATACATAGAGGAATAAAACATATGATTGAGAGTATGGTGAAAAAGATAAAAACTAAACAACCAGCACCTATAAGGTGAAGAATTAAATTTCGATCAACTCAGTATCTTCATCAATAAGAGTGATAGAGTTTAAATATTTGTAAGAATGAAACAAACTCATCAGTAAGTATGTTCTCAAACATTATGGTGGGTTGTATTAAGTATAATTCCTGTTTTTTTATAATTCAAATTTACTTGTAGCATACTTACCTTTTTAAGACCGGTAATATTGTTACATTTTAAAACGTTGACTTTGACAATCAAAACATACCACTTGCCCACGTGAAACAGACTTTAATTCTTCAGTTGAAACTTGATTAGAGCAAAATATACACGCTATTTCATTACTTGGTTTTAATAAATTATCAACAGCAACTCTATCATCAAACACAAAACATTCCCCTTTCCACATATTATTTTTATTTTTGTTTTTTGTTAGATAAGAAAGAATACCTCCCTTCAAGTGGTAAACATTTTTAAATCCAATACTTCTCATATATGCTGTTGACTTTTCACATCTTACTCCACCTGTACAATACATAGCTATTTTTGTATTTTTATCATCAGATAAAGAGTTCGCCCATTTAGGAAAATCTCGAAAACACTTGGTTTTTGGATCAACTGCTTGTTTAAACTTTCCTAGCTTTACTTCATAAATATTTCTTGTATCTACTAGCAAAACATCAGGTTGAGAAATGAGATCATCCCAATTTTCCGGTTCTATATATTCACCCTTCAATGAAAGATCGAGTTCATCTATACCAAGATTAACTATTTCCTTCTTTAATCTCACTTTCATCTTATTAAATGGCTGATAATCCGCGTAGTTTTCTTTCCATGTTAGATCTTTGAATCTATGATCGGAATTTAAGAATTCAAATAAGTTGAGTACTTTTTTTCTTTCTCCTGATATAGTTGCATTTATACCCTCTTCAGCAAGAAGTATGGTACCTTTTAAATTTAATTTAGAACATGTAGATTGTATTTCATCTTTCATATTATAATAGTTAGAAATCTCTACAAAATGATAAAACGTTGCGATGACGAAATTCATAATTACTTATCAGAAATTAATATTTAAATTACAAAAATATTTGATACTTTGCAAATATTATTCTATAAATTTTCCCTTTATAGTTGATTTTAATCCACACATAAAACTTTTTGTATCACATGCCTTTCTTCCTTCCATCTGCACAACTTGAGGAATGAGTAATCCACCTGTAAGAGTAATGCACATGTTATGAATAATTTCTCCTTTCCCTGAAGATAACAAAGTATTTACTTCAAAATCAGCATCAAGTATTTTAATACGTTTACCACCTATTTGTATAAATGCTTTAGGGTAAAAGGCTTTAACTTTACGGTAGGCAAATTCACAATTATCATTTGCATATATTCTGTAATCTTCTATTTTATGAGCATAGCATGAATATTGATCATTCTGTTCAACAGGAACTTGTGTCTCTATTTCACTTAATACTTTCAATAACAAAAAACTGCCTAGTGCTGACAATTTATCGTGCAATACCTTATAATTCTCATCTTTTTCAATTAATAATTTCTCTTGCTTTAATATAGGACCTGAATCTAACCCCTCACTCATTTGCATAATACTTACACCAGTTTCTCGATCACCTGATAAAATTGCATGTTGTATTGGAGCAGCACCACGCCATCTTGGTAAAAGTGAAGGATGGATGTTGATACACCCATATTTGGGAATATCTAGAATTTCTCTAGGAAGCATCAGACCATATGCTGTAACAACTACAACATCGGGTGCAAATTGCTCGAGTCTTTTTTGTTCACTAAGAGTCTTTAAAGACCTGACAGTACAAACCTTCAGGTTGTTTCCTCTAGCTAATACATGTACTGGTGTCTCTGTGAGCTTTCGTCCACGTCCTGAAGGCTTTGGCGGTATAGTGTAAACCGATACCACCTCATGCTGTGAGTTTAATAATGAATTCAATGGTAAAACCGCAAATTCCGGTGAACCCATGAAGACAATTTTCATTAAGTAACTTTTAACTAGCTACAGTTTTTACTAATTCAGCAAACTCGTTTTTGTGGTTAACAGCCATTTCAGCTAGAACCTTTCTATTTAGGTTAATCCCTGCAAGTTTGAGTTTATGCATAAACATGCCGTAGGTTAATGCATGTTCTCTCACCGCAGCATTAATACGTATTATCCAAAGGCTACGAAAATCGCGTTTGCGATTTCTTCTGTCTCTGTAAGCATATTGTAATGCTTTTTCAACTCTTTGTAGTGCAATCCTATAACAATTTTTTGCACGTCCCCTATAACCCTTTGCTAATTTTAATACTTTTTTATGGCGAGCATGAGTGGTGACTCCGCGCTTTACTCTAGCCATTATATTTTACCTCCATTTTCTAAAGACCGTAAGGGATATAAAGCTTTACTATACGTGAATCAGATTTACCAAGAATTGTCGTACCACGTTGATTGCGAATACTAAGCTTACTCCTTTTAATCATACCATGTCTTTTGCCAGATTGAGTAGCAATAACTTTACCTTTTGCTGTTAAACGAAATCGTTTTTTTACAGAAGACTTAGTCTTTAATTTTATTTTCTTCATATTATAGGCATCTAACTAAATGTTAGTATAAATAATTTTATTCAAGAATCAAACTAAATTAAATAAGCTTAAAGGTAACAACACCTAATATATGGCTTATACTGCTCTTATTACCTAATGGCAGTAATACCTGTCTTATCTTGATACTTTCACTTTCTTCTTGCTCAGTAATAGGAAATCCATTGTCTACCACTGTGTCAAACTTTTCAAGTACCGCATCGATTTTATATAATCGGAGAAAGGGTGCATCTACTGAATATCTATTATTAATACATATACCTTTTTCAAAACCATAAAATTCAGTTGCTTTTTCTCCACAATCTTCACAAGTATAATCACGACCATCAACCTTAATGATAAAGCAATATTGCCACGATTCCATTATTTCTGCTGTATCTATTTCTTCTCTTTTTGGCCAATCTCTATCTAAACCTTTTATGTCGCTCCAATGTTGAGCAACTATATTAACTATTCTTCTTTCTCTACCGATATAAGTTTCCATTTTGATTTCCAGATACACAATTACAGATAGAGTAAAGTTATATTGAATATATTGATTTTTTCTTACTAAAGAGTGTACGCCTTCACAATTCTATAGAAAATTAGGCTATATAAATAAAATGCCATTTAAATGCACATTTTTTAAAGCGCAAAAATACTCAAGGACTGTCTATAAAATTTTACTATAAAAAATTATGTATTTGTCATATCACTTTGTGATTTCTTTTAAGCAAAACCACATACTTCGACTTTAAGACCTAAAAACATTACTCATCTCAGAGAAGTTAGAGGTAAAACTATTTAATATGCTGATTGGAAAGGTTAGTGCATTTCCTTCAAGGGATTAATATTTAAAATAGCAAATCCTGAAGCAATAACGTATGCAACAGCTTGTGCAAGGAATATTCTTGCAGATGTAAGATCTAAATTACCTTCTACTATAAATCTCACATTCAATTTATTTTTTCCATAGCCCCACAACATATGAAACGCTTCTGCTATTTCAAGTAAATAAAAAGTGATTCTATGCGGTTCGCACAACCTTGATGCAATTTCTATTACATTTGGCCATTTTGCTAAAGTTCTGATTAGAAATAATTCTTCGTCACTTTGAAGAAGTGATAGATTTGCCTCTGGTAAATCTTTTGGAGCATTACGCAGTAATGAATAAACACGAGCATGTGCATACTGTACATAGAAAACAGGATTATCTTTAGATTGTTCCTTAACTTTAATAAAATCAAAATCAAGAATCATATCATTTTTACGTGTTAACATAATAAAACGTGTAATATCGCTACCTACTTCTTCTATAACATCCTTTGCTGTCAAAAAACTACCTGATCTTTTAGACATTTTAATTGGTTTACCATTGTCAAGAAAGTTTACTATGCTGTACAATTTTATCGATATTTTTGCATCACTTAATGCTGACACTATCGCGTTTAATCTCTTGACATAACCACCATGATCACTACCTAATATCAGTATCATATTTTTAAATCCACGTGATACTTTATCATAGTGATACGCAATATCTGATGCAAAATATGTCCAACTTCCATCTTCCTTTGTCAATGCACGATCAACATCATCACCAAACTTTGTTGACCGAAATAATAGTTGTTTTCTTTCTACCCAATCTTCACTCTTTTTACCTTTTGGTTGTTCTAAGTACCCTTCATATACGAGTCCTTTATCAGATAGCATTTTTATGCTCTCTTCAATTTTATTACTTTTTTGTATTTCATATTCTGAAGTGAAAACGTCATGTTCAATTTTCATTAGCATTAAGTCTTCTTTTATGGTCTTCAAAAGACTATTTAAAGAATACTGTTTTATGATATTTCTATCAGATAAATATTGACCATACTTTTTTGCTAATTCTTGTCCAATGAACTTTAAATAAGTACCAGGATACAAACCTTCTCCTATATTGATCTGCTCTCCTAAAGCTTCCTTATATCTGAGGTATACTGATTCCACCAAAGTATTTATTTGTGCTCCCGCATCGTTAACATAATATTCCTTAGTTACATTGTACCCAACTTTTTTTAGTAAATTTGATAACACATCACCAAAAATTGCACCCCTAGCATGACCAATATGTAATGGACCAGTAGGGTTTGCAGATGCAAATTCTATATTGATGAGTTCATTATTACCAATATTTGAACTACCAAATTCGGTTTTCTGTTTATGTATTTGCTCTAAAATTTCGTACCATATTTCCACTTTTAAACATATATTAATGAATCCAGAACCTGCTACTTCAGCTCGTAATACTTGCTCAAGAGTCCTTAACTCATTTACTAAAATTTCTGCCACCTCAATAGGATTCTTTTTTTCATGTGTTGCAATCACCATGGCAACATTTGTATAAATATCACCATGACTTCTGTTGCTTGGAGATTCTACTATAAAATTTGTAGGATTTACACTGATGATACCTTTTTGTTTTAATTCAGTTAGTTTACCTGAAATCAGAGTAAACATTCTTTTAAAAATATTCATTCTATACTACAAAGTAGAAACATATCAAAAATTAAGCAAGGAAACAACATTTAAGAAAAAATACACTATCTACTAAATAAATCTGTATTTTTTTAAAGTTAGAAAATTGCAATATACGATTGAAATTTTAATTTAATGATCAAGTATATATTCTCTTATTAAGTTAGATTTAGGATTTTCGAATATTTCTTTAGTAGTACCAGATTCAATGATTTCTCCTTTATGAAAAAAAATTACACTATCAGATAATTTTTTAGCTTGTTTCATCGAATGAGTAACCATTACTATAGTAAATTTGAGTTTTAATTCTTGTATAAGGTTCTCAATTGCACTGGTAGCCACAGGATCAAGAGCTGAACACGGTTCATCCATTAAAAGTATAGTAGGTTTCACTGCAATTGCACGTGCAATGCATAATCTCTGCTGTTGACCACCTGACAAGTTTAATGCACTTTCTTGTAACCTATCTTTTAGTTCCTCCCACAAACCAACCTTGGTTAAACTATTTTCTACTATTTCAGACAATTTTTTCTTACTTTTTATTATGCCATGTAATTTAGGTCCATAAGCAACATTGTCATAAATTGACTTAGGAAAAGGATTTGGTTTTTGAAATACCATACCAACTTTTGCTCTTAGTAGAACAACATCTATATCTTTTGAATATATATCTCCTAACTCATTTATATTTAGTGTACCAGTAATTCTACATTCAGGCACATAATCATTCATACGATTAAAGCAACGTAGAAATGTTGATTTTCCGCAACCAGATGGTCCTATCAAGGTAGTGATTTCTCTCCTATTAACGTTTAAGTTAATGTTAAAAAGCACCTTCTTTGAATTGTACCAGAGATTTAAATCTTTAACAAAAGCATGTATTTGTTTCATATAACCTCTTGTATAGAGTAAAGCCCTGTAGTTTCTCTCTTATTATCGTACAGCCATATTGCTGCTTTCACAGCACCTTTAGCAAAAATCTCACGATTAATTGCTTGATGACTTAGTTCTATGCGCTCACCAGAATTGACAAACATTACTTTATGGTCTCCTATGACACCTCCTCCTCGTGAAACCGCAAAACCTATACTTTTGCTTTTTCTTATATCTGAACTATTATGTAGATATTGATTGATAGAAAATTCACATTTAAAAGCTTCAGCTATAGTTTTACCCAGCTCTCTTGCGGTTCCAGAAGGTGAATCTTTTTTCAAATTATGATGCATTTCCCAAATTTCTGCATCATATTCATCACTTAAAAGTTCAGCTGCTTTTTTGACTATTTTTAACAATACATTTATTCCTGTACTCATATTTGCTGACCATAGTATTGGAGTTTTAGTTGCATATTTTCTTAAATCAATATCTTCTATTCCTGTTGTACCACTGACGAATGGCTTTCTAAATTCTATCGCTGCTTCAAGACATTGTAACGTACATTCTTTACTTGAAAAATCTATTACCACATCAGATATCTTAAATAAATCTCTAAGAGAATCTATAATTTTTACTTTTTTGAAAAAGCGAAATTCTTTGTCTATTTTAGAACGTGCAAAAGCTCCAACTAATTTCACTCTTTTATTATTAGTTAATTCATTAACTAATAATCTACCCATTTTACCTAGACAACCTACTACTCCAACTTTAATCTCTTTCACTTTTAATTATAAACTTTTGCTATATAGAAAAATTCTTTCAACATATTTTCTTCACTAATATCAGAAGCAGGACTCGAATGAATGATTTGACCATCCTTCATAATATAGATAAAATCTGCAACTTCTAATGCTTCCTGTGGATCATGAGTTACCATCAAAATTGGAATGTTTCTTTTTCTAAAAAGTGACAATATAAATTGTCTTACTTGACGTTTTAACAACACATCTAAATTAGAAAATGGTTCATCAAGTAAAAGAACATCAGGATTTTGAGCTATCACCCTTGCTATTGCAATCAATTGTTGTTGACCTCCAGATAAAGTACTAGGGTAAATATCCTTGTATATATCAACTTTTAATAACTGCAATATCTCCATCGCAATATTGTACTTTTCTTTTTTAGTAAAACCTTTAATACCAAAAATTACATTTTCTATTACTGTTTTATGAAGAAATAATGCAGAATGTTGAAAAATTAACCCCACATTTCTACTTTCTATAGCAACTGACACTTTACTACTTGCAACTAATTTTTCATTAATGAATATTTCTCCAGATTGTGGAGTTGCTATTCCTGCAATTAATCTGAGAATTGTTGACTTTCCACAACCTGAATGTCCTAACAGACAAACAACCGAACCTTTCTTTACTTGAAGATCTATATTGTTCAAAGCAAAATTGCTATAGGAATATGAGACATTATGAACTAACATTAACTTCTTTAATTGAATTGTACTTCTACATATGATAGCATTACATCCGTAAAAAGTAGAAATATTTTTACTGACCGCAGAAATATTTGGGACTATAGCTCAGCAGGATAGAGCGTTGGATTCCTAATCCGAAGGTCGTGCGTTCAATTCGCACTAGTCCCATATAGCAATTTATTAAGTTAAGCAGCACAAGTAGAAACAACTGGTCCTGGTTCTCTTTCGATTTGTTTTACTGTAACATCATTCAATTTACTTCTATAAGAATGTATGTTTATTGCGCACCCTATAATAATGCATGCAAAACCTATTACACCAACTGCAGCAATAATGGGATTAGAAGGTACTGCAAGAGTTGTTATTAGTGCTATTCTTCTTCCCAACAATAGTGAAGAACCTGTTAGCATTAAACACGGTACTATAATTTCACTATTCTTTTCCTGAACTTTTTTATTAATAGATTTAATACTAGAAAGACAACCTAGAACATTACCTATTAGTAACACTCCACTTCCCAACAGCTCACCTATCACTTCTAAAACACTTAATGCAAGAGAAAAATAATCATCGGTATTAAGCATTTTTGTTGTACTACGCATGCAATCTAAAGCATTTAATACTACTGCTCCGTTTACGATCAATTCTGACCAATGTTCTTGAAAAAAAGTTTTACTTTGTGGTGTACTGTTAAAATTAACTAATTCCTCTTCTTTCTTTTTTACTATTTTTTTATTTACAATGGAAAATATAGTGCAAGTAAGTGAAAGGAGCGCTAAAGTCAACATCATAGGAGTCAGTAAAGGAACAGCGGCACCTACTGATTGGGCAGCAACAATTAATGCTGGTACAATTATGGTAGCCAAAGAAGCATATTTAACCAATAACTCTCTATTTTTTATAGATAGTATTTCTTGTTTTAGCTTTTCTTCCTTAGAGTTGATGTTTTTTATCTCAACCATATCAACCTCCTCATAGTGAGTACTAGTATCATTGTACAGCTTTAGCGCTTGTTGGTCAATTTGTATAAAAATTAACCATCAATGTAAAGAAATTTTTAACTAATTTGCTTTATACCTATTACAATATAATTGTATCCTGAGAAAATTGTTATTGTCGCTGCTACCCATAAACACACTACACCCAAGTATTGCGCTGACTGATAATCATCTAATATTAATGCTATTACAGCAATCATCTGTAGAAATGTTTTAATTTTTCCTTCTTTACTTACAGGTAAACTAATATTAGCAGTAATTAAAAACTCTCTTAGACCTGATATTAGTATTTCTCTGCAAATAATTACGATCGAGGGTATTATGGTAAGGTCATTTATCTTATTATTATAAATTAGCATAATTATCGTTGACACAATCACTAGCTTATCAGCTATTGGATCAAATAATCGTCCAAATCTTGATTGTACTTTCCAAGTTCGTGCCAGATAGCCATCGAAAAAATCTGTGATACATGCAAATATGAAAATTAATATTGTAATAAGGTTAGCATGCCTATCTTTGATATAAAAACTTAATATTATTGCCGGTATAGCAAGCACACGGGAGATAGTTAATATATTAGGTAGGTTTCTTTTTAGCATAGTTTGTCATACAATACCGGGAAGTTTATACCGAAGCATAGATCAATATACAAGCTAAACTTGAATGTTTATAAAAATTCTATATACTGAGAAATCAAACAAAGGACATAACACAATGGGTGATGACTTAGATAATGCCACAGCACAAGAAGCTCTGAAATACCATAAAGGCAATGGTAACCCTGGAAAAATATCAGTTTTACCAACAAAGCCACTGCTTACCCAGTATGACCTCTCCCTTGCATATTCTCCAGGGGTTGCAGCTCCATGCTTAGAGATACTTAAGAATTCAGAAAAAGTTTATGAATATACAGCGAAAGGTAATTCTATCGCCGTAATATCAAATGGTACTGCCGTGCTTGGTCTTGGTAACATAGGAGCGCTTGCTTCAAAACCTGTAATGGAAGGAAAAGCCGTCTTATTTAAGCGTTTTGCTGATATCGATGCCTTTGATATAGAAATAGACACTGAAAACATGGAGGATTTTATTAATTCAGTCAAATACCTTGGGCCAAGTTTTAGTGGAATTAACCTAGAAGATATTAAATCTCCTGACTGCTTTATTATAGAAAAACGTTTAAATGAGTTAATGAATATTCCAGTATTTCATGATGATCAGCATGGGACTGCAGTAGTAGTTGCAGCAGGAATATTAAACGCTCTCGATATAGTAGGTAAAAATTTAGAAGACGTACGCATGATTATGAATGGTGCTGGAGCAGCAGGTATTGCATGTTTAGAAATGCTTAAGTCTATGGGTGCAAAAAATATAGTACTCTGCGATAAAAAGGGAGTGATACATAAAAATAGAATGGAGGACATGAATAAATGGAAAGAAAAGCACGCGGTAGAAACTTCTGAACGTTCTTTGTATGACGTAATGAAATGCGCTGATGTGTTTATTGGCCTCTCTGCAAAAGATGTGCTAAATGAAAAAATGATGAAGAGTATGAACAAAAATCCTATCATTTTTGCTCTAGCAAATCCTGATCCAGAAGTGAATCCAAACTTTGCAAAAGCAGTAAGACCTGATTCAATTATCGCAACTGGAAGATCAGACTATAATAATCAAGTCAATAATGTAATGGGTTTTCCTTATATATTTAGAGGCGCTATTGATGTACGAGCAACATCGATAAATGATGAAATGAAAATTGCTGCTGCAAATGCAATAGCAAAACTTGCACGCGAACCAGTATCTAATGAAATATCTGTTGCATATGGCGGACTTAAGATGAGCTACGGCTATGATTACATAATACCCACTCCTTTTGACTCAAGACTGCTTCATACAGTCTCTACAGCAGTTGCTAGAGCCGCTGTTAATTCAAATCTAGCAAGAAAGACAATAACTGATTGGAATGCTTATGAAGATCTGTTAAAATCTCGATTGGGTGTTAAAAAATAAAACTCACACCTCTGAACAAAAATGCACATACAAAAATAGTTGTTATCTATATAATAGAAAGATTTAAAGTAATTGAGAGAAGGTTGATCTATTTATTTTATCTAAACAAAGGCTTATATTTTTGTCTAAGAATTATCTAGTAACTCGATAATTCTACCACAATTTTGCTCTATTACACTTGCTACATTTAAAACCCCAGCCTCATCATAATAATTACCTATTACTTGTAGAGCGAGTGGTAAATTTTCATTAGAAAGTGCTACTGGAACAGAAACTGCAGGTAGGCCGGCTAAGCTTGCAGGAACAGTAAATACATCATTAACAGACATAATTAATGGATCTGGTTTCTCATTTAAACCAAAAGCCTCTGTTGGAGAAGAAGGAACAAGTATATAGTCTATTTTCTGAAATGCATTTATAAAATCGTTGCGAATCAATGCTCTAGTGCACTGTGCTTTTTTATAGTACTTATTATAGCAACCAGAAGACAGCGCATAAGCACCCATTAATATCCTTCTTTTTACTTCTCTACCAAAACCTTGTGCCCTAGTGAGCTCATACATATCTTCAAGAGTATTTGCTTCAACTCTTAGCCCATAACGAACTCCATCATATCTAGCAAGATTAGATGATGCCTCAGCAAAGCAAATTAAATAATAAACAGGTATTGCATATTTAGTATGAGGGAGGCTAATTTCAATAGCTTCAGCACCATTTTCTCTTAAGTAAGAGGCAACTTTCTCCCAATGATAGGTAATCTCTTCTGAAATTCCATCCATATTATATTCCTTAGGAATACCGATGCGCTTACCTTTTATATTGTTATTTATCAAAGTGGAAAACTTGGGTACATCTTTTTCACTTGATGTGGAATCTTTTTTATCATAACCAGAAATAGACTCTAGTATCAATGCTGCATCTAGTACAGATCGAGTAATCACTCCAGCCTTATCAAGAGAACTTGCAAGAGGAATCATACCAAAGCGTGAACATCTCCCATATGTTGGTTTGATACCTACCACTCCACAATAAGCAGCAGGTTGTCGTACAGAACCACCAGTATCACTCCCCAACGCTCCAGCACATAAAAAACCTGCTACAGCTGCTGCAGAACCACCAGATGAGCCACCAGGAACAACTTTCTCTCCATCACTTTTTCTGATCCAAACATTTTCAACATGGCCAAAATAACTGTTTGTTGTCGCAGAACCCATGGCAAATTCATCCATATTGAGCTTGCCTAGCATTACTGCTCCATCACGTAACAATCTATCAGATACTGTCGATTCATAAGTAGGAATGAAGTTTTCTAACATTTTTGAAGCTGATGTTGTCCTTACCCCTTTAGTACAAAATAGGTCTTTAATTCCTATTGGTATGCCCATCAATGGTGAGGTTTCTCCTTGAGAAAGCTTTTTATCAGCAATTCTAGCAGCTTTAATAGCTATTTCTGGAGTTTTGGTGATGAATGCATTCAATTTTTCATTTTCAACTGCGTTGATATGCTGTTCTACAAGCTCAACAGAAGAAAAGTCTCTTTTTATAAGACCCTCATGCATTTGTGCAATGGTTAGTTTTCTTAGTTCATTCATCAGTATCTTATTTAAAAGAACCCAATTATAGTAGAAATCACACAAGAAATCTATAAATTTTATAATCATACTAGCAGATTCAGTCTTCCACTACAAAACTTCTAAAGCTTATAGACTTTTATAAAAATTTTTCTTCATGGAGCCTAGTGTACGTGCATTATAAAGAAAACCATCCATATTATGGATTAATTTTTACTTTATACATATAGTTGATTGTTTACATAAATATCTTTTTTTTGATTAAAAAGTATAGCATAACTTAAAAAGTACATATTAACTTTCAATGTATTTGATTGTATAAAAATCTTCTACTGCTAAAGTAAGTCCATTTTAGGAAACATTTATAATGCAACTACTATACTCTAATTAAATAAACTCACAATAAAACTGCTACTTTATTTGTACAGCTTTGCATATTCTACATTTTTTGAGATTCATGATTTGATTTAGCTTACATTCATAGCCATAATATTTAAATGTTCTATAGATAAGTTATCACTTATTTTAGAAGGAGATTTGTAGTAATTTACTATTGCAGCTAAAACTAAACAACAGGCTCACAAAACTATTCCTGTCACTAACATCTTGAAATAAAGAATAAAAATTGCTGAAGCAAGTACAGAAGTTATTAATAATGATGCAACAACTATATTTTTTAATATGTAGTTACTTTTTTTAGTAATAACTCCTTGCTTCACATCACTTTTTTTATTCATCATTAAGTTGTTTAAAATCAATGGATTACCAATATTATTCTTAGCAATAGCTGAATTACCATTCTCAACTTTTCTTTTATCTACATTTTGTAAGTTCAAGTGCAATTGATTCCATAACTGATTTTCTACTACATTAGAAGTATTAAAATTTGCAGGTAAATTGAATACAAAAGCTCTTTTGTACTGATTCAAAGCAACAGGTAAGTTGCTAGTAGGTGTATTTATAATTTTACATTCAATGCAAGATTTGACAATATTGCGCAACATTGTAAATCCATTTTCATCAGGTTCAGTATATTCATAAACCTGATCATCCAAATTTTCCATGGATTGAAAAAATGATGCATTTTTATTTTTCTCTTGTATTTGTCTGCAATATTGGATTTCATCATTTTCATAATAATTTGAAACGAGATTAATTGGTGCAATTACTATATTGTATAATACTGAAAAGGAATAAGAAAGGTAATAATAACCCGATACACTGTTGTTTGACTTAAAATCTTTCCTCTCTATGTTCAAAATAAGATTGTGATAAATGTCTACCTGATGATCACATCTAGTTGCAGGAATACCTATCCTCAACTGTTCACCTACATGTTTATAGCATAAAGAACCAAATGGTAGTGATGGCACTATATCTGATAAATTTACTACTCTAATAGTATTTTTTAGTATTTTTTCCCAGGTATTCATCGTAAAATTCAGCACCATAAGAATCGAAGACTCTAGGAGATCCAAAAGTTTGCAACATGTAAATTCTCTGTATCTTCAGTCATTCTTAAGCATAGAGCAGCTATGTTAGCAATAGCACCTCCCATACTATGACCAGTAAGAGTAATTTTAAGATCTTTAATTTCTAAAAATTGTTCATTAGCATAACCTTTTAATATCTTATAAATGCTTTCCCACGAATCTTTGAATAAAGAGTAGAAACCTGTGTGAGTCTTTACATCACTGGACATCACCGAAATTAAATTTATTCTTAGATCTTGAATATAGTCAAAATAAGGCTGACTAGGGATTTTATATCCTCTACTTTTTAATTCATCGAACCTATTATTATTATCAGATACATAATAACTTAACTTTACTAAATTAATTACCTCTAATAATCTTTCCTGAGTAAATCCTGCAATTTCATTATCTAATTTTTCCTTTTGTTCAACAAAATTAATTATCTAAAAACCTCTATCACCTTCTTCTCTTATATTTGGTTCAATATATGAAGTTTTATCTTGAACTTTCATAATTTTTATCCTACACCATAGTTATTATAAATATCTTTAACATTATAAACAATAAGAATATTATTTACTTCAGAATGTTCTGGATCGTTTTATTACTTCAATTTCATTCACTTCATAATTCTGGTTGACAAAATATTAATAATTTCCTTTACTTGCAAAAAAACATAACCACGATTTGTACCAGTATTAATAATAAAACTACTTAACTTTCTTTTGAGTTCTGCAGAAGTTTGAATTTTTTGAATTAATTTTAATTTTTCTTTATTGATACTACGTCTATTCAGTCTCTGATATCGTATAGCTTGGCTAACATATACAAATATCATAGCATCACAATAAAAATGAATCTTTTTTTCTAACAAGAGTGGTATATCTAAGATTACAAACTTCCTATTGATTTCTCTCTCTCGGGCAAGAAAAACTTTTAATTTCTGCAATACTGCACAATGTACTAAGGATTCAAAAGCTACCCACTTCTCATCATAAGATAAAAAGTGTTTTGACAGTTTTAATTTATTTACTCTCTCATTTATAATTACTTCAGGGAAATTCTTTTTTGCGTAATTTTTTATTTTTTTATCTTCCTTGTAAAGATGATTGACGATGGAATCAGCATTAAATATTGCAGCACCAAGCTTCTTAAAGCATTCTGAAACAAAGGTTTTACCTGATCCTATTTCACCAGTTATACCTATAATCATATTATGTGATGAGACAAAAAAGTCTAATTTGTTTCAGTGCCACCTACAGTAATAGAATCGATTTTAAGCATAGGTTGACCAACTCCCACAGGTAAATTTTGTCCATTTTTTGAACATGTACCAATACCTGGGTCAAGTTTTAAATCATTACCAACCATCGATACTTTCTTAAGCACGGTTGGTCCATCCCCAATTAATGTTGCTCCTTTTACTGGGTGGGTTACTTTACCGTTCTCTATTAAATATGCTTCTGAGGAAGAAAAAACGAATTTACCAGATGTTATGTCTACCTGCCCACCACCAAAATTAACTGCATATATACCTTGTTTTACACTAGATATTATTTCTTCTGGTGTATATGGTCCTGGTAGCATATAAGTATTTGTCATGCGTGGCATGACAACTTCTTTATAGCTTTGCCTTCTACCATTGCCTGTTGAATTTATACCCATAAATCTAGCATTCATATGATCTTGCATATAGCTTATTAAGCTTCCATCTTCTATTAAAACATTATAATTGGAAGGAGTACCTTCATCATCTATTGCTATTGACCCATGTAAACCAGGTAAGGTTCCATCATCAACTACTGTTATACCTGGAGAAGCTACTTGTTCACCTATTAAATCAGAAAATGCTGAGATTTTCTTTCGATTAAAGTCACCTTCTAAACCATGACCTACAGCTTCATGTAACAGTACTCCTGGCCAACCTGAACCCAGAACAACAGTCATCTCTCCAGCGGGACTTGAAGTTGCATCAAGATTAGTTAATGCTTGTGCTAAAGCTTGATTTGCAACAGTTTTCCATTTACTTTCAGAAGTAAATTCTTCATAAGAACCTCTCCCACCATATCCAGATGAACCTTTTTCAACTCGTCCATTTCGTTCTAGAATGATCAATATATTAAAACGCACCAAGGGTCTTATGTCATGCAAAACATCGTGATTCTTATTTATAATCTGAACAACCTGCCATTCTCCATCTAAAGTAATCTTTACCTGCTTTACGTTATTATTTTTAGTTCTAATATACTCATTCACTTCATTAAGTAATTTAATTTTTGCATTGAGATTTATTTCCTTTATAGGGTTCACCTCTGAGTAAAGATTCTTTGTCTTCTCTTTTAAGTTTATGAAACTTGTTCTGTTTGTAGCAATTGAGCTTTTTACTATCGAAGATGCCTTACTAATTTCCTCCTCACTAATCTCCGAAGAGCAAACAAAGGATACACTACCCTCAGAAAAAGAACGTAAACCAAAACCTTTCCTAGTATTTAAATCCATATGTTTTAATATATTATCATCAAAAACTAATGATTCTGACTGACAGAATTCCAAAAATAATTCTCCCCCTTCACTATGACTTAAGGCATTATTGACTATTTTATTTACATTGTTAGAATTAACGTGAGAGAAAAAAATCTGGTCTGGAGTCATCATCTTTTCATAAAAGATATACTCGATTATATTGCCTAGTATTGACATAGTAAACTATAAAAAGCCCGAGTGGCGAAATTGGTAGACGCGCTAGCTTCAGGTGCTAGTAATTTTTAAAAATTATGGAAGTTCAAGTCTTCTCTCGGGCACTCACATTTACCATAGATCCTGAAATATACATACCCTCAATCAATAAATTCTTAGTTGATATAATTAAAATTTATCTACATAGTATACGATGAAGAAAGTATCAGTTTTAGGTTCTACAGGGAGTATAGGAAGAAAAGCCGTTGAACTATTACTCCAAAGAAAGAATGAATATGAAGTTGAAGGTCTCACTGCTCACTCAAATTTCACGTTATTAGCAAAGCAAGCAAAATTATTAAACGCAAAATACGTCGATATCGCTGATGAAAAACTCTATAGAAAATTGAAGGAAAGTTTAGAGAATACAAATATCAAAATAGAACGAAATATCGCAAATATACCTGTAGACCTATCCATTATCTCCATAGTTGGTATTGCAGGACTTGAACCAGTTATACAAACAATAGAGTGTGGAACTAAAGCTATTGCTCTTGCAAACAAAGAAAGTATTGTATGCGGTGGAAAATTATTACTTAAAAAGGCTAGAAAAAATAATGTAAAGATAATTCCTGTTGATTCTGAACATAACGCAATCTTTCAGGTCTTACAAAATAATGGAGAAAAACATGTAGAGAAAATTACACTTACTGCTTCTGGTGGACCATTTTTAAACTATAGCCTCGAACAACTAAAGAATGTTACTATTAATGAAGCCCTTTCTCATCCAACCTGGAATATGGGTAAAAAAATTTCAATTGATAGTGCAACTATGATGAATAAAGCTTTGGAGATTATAGAAGCCCATCATCTATTTGCAAATGTTATTGAGGCAGTAGTTCACCCTGAATCAATCATACACGGCATTGTAACTTACAAAGATGGTTTTAACTTTGCTGTGCTTGCACAACCAAACATGACAATACCTATTTCACATGCTATTTCCTGGCCAGAAAGGTCATCTTTAAATTATTCACTAGATCTTACAAAACATGCAAAATTAACATTCCAGAAAGTAGATAGTGAACGTTTTCCTGCAGTAAATCTCAGTATAGAAGTGCTCAAATCATCTGCACCAAACACAAATAGCATTGTGCTTAACGCTGCAAATGAGATAGCAGTAAATGCATTTTTAACGTCACAAATAGGATTTTTAGATATAACTAAGGTAGTATCATTAACGCTTGATAAAATAAATAATACCACTGAAGTTAGTTCTTTAAATGATATAATAAACACTGACTGTAGTAGTCGCACTATTGCAAAAAAAATAATCGAAAATAAAGCATGCATTCAGCAATAAGTGATTATGTTCGTCAATATGATAGAGATCATTTTATTTGCTCCTTATTTGTATCAAAATCTTTCAGAAACAGCTATTTAGCCTTATATGGGCTCAATATAGAAATTAATAACATCATTTATGATTGTAGTGAATCTATGATCGCTTTAATTCGTCTTGCATGGTGGCGCGAAAGAATGATTGATGGTAACACTAATAATGAAATGATTTCAGAGCTTATAAATACAATACACTCTTCCAATGTACCAAAAACGCTAATAAATAGTTACTTTGAGGGATATGAGTTAATGATTAGCCAAACCCCCTATAAAAATGTTTGCGACTTGGAGAAAATTGCAGAACACACTACTGTAAATCTAATAAAAATGCTGTTTTCCACTGCAGTTAAAGATTATTACAATGATAAACTAGCTTATCATTGCGGGCTTGCTTGGCATCTAATGAATAGCTTACGCAATACAATTCACCAACAACAAAATAAAGTGTCTACAATAGAAAGAGCCAAATACCACATTAATCAAGTAGAAAAGATGGTAAAAAAGGTACCAAAGGAAATAGCAAGAATTACACTACAAACAAAACTTGCTAAGTTGCATTTGAAACATATACAAAATAGTGATTCTTGTAGAGAAATTTCACCAACAATGCAAATTAGAATGCTGCTTTACTCTATACTTATCTAAACGCCTCTTCCCACGTACCCTGTGTTGATGCACGGCTATATTCAGTTACTCTATTTTCAAAAAAGTTCGTGTGTTCAACACCACTTAATATATCATCAAGCCATGGAAGAGGATTATCACTTATATCATATAAGGGGTTAAGACCTAGTTGAGTTAATCTCCTATTTGCTATATAACGTATATAACTTTTTACTTCATCTGCTGATAAACCTTCAACTTCACCAAATTCAAAAGCAAGCTTAATAAATTCATCTTCAAGTGTAACGATAGTCTTGCACGCAAGGTACAATTCTTCCTTTAATTCATCGTTCCAAATTTCGCTATTTTCTTTGATAAAAGTATTAAATAACATAATAATTGAATTAGTGTGTAATGTTTCATCTCGTGCTGACCAAGCAATTATCTGTCCCATACCTTTCATTTTGCCAAAGCGTTGAAAATTGAGTAAAATTGCAAATGATGCAAATAACTGTAGTCCCTCAGTAAATGCACCAAAAACTGCTAGAGTTTTTGCTACATGTTTTTTATCATGTCTCTTGCTTTCCTCAAACTCCAACATGTATTCGTACTTCTTTCTCATGCTATCGTATTTCAAGAATGCTTCATATTCACTTTCTGGCATGCCAATCGTATCAAGAAGGTAAGAGTAAGCTGCAATATGTATTGTCTCCATATTAGAAAAACTTGCTAACATCATACATATTTCTGTTGGTTTAAATACACTTGAGTAATGTCTCATGTAACAGTTATTAACTTCTATATCGGCTTGAGTAAAAAACCTAAAGATTTGAGTAAGTAAATTTCTGTCTGCTTTTGAAAGTTTAGTTTTCCAATCTTTCACATCATCAGCAAGTGGAACTTCTTCTGGTATCCAATGTATTCTCTGCTGCTGTAACCATGCATCATAAGCCCAAGGATAATGAAAAGGTTTATATATTGGTGCTGAATCTAATAAGGACATCTTTGTACCTAACAACTACTAAACTTAATGTTAAAACATATTATAAATCCGTCAAATTAACTTTGTGATACATTTGACATTAAATGATTTATCAATAGTATAGTTTGAGTTACTGATTAATTCTTAAAATGAAATCAATAGTGTTATCAGCCTTACTGCTTCTAACAAGCTGTGGTCACACTATATATAACCATGGAATACCAATTGTCACTCTTGAATTATGGAGCCAGGTTAAAATAGGTGATGATAAAGAGAGGGTTATACACCTTCTAGGTTCTCCTACATTAATATCAGAATTTGACGAAAATACATGGTACTATATCTCATACAGAATTAAGCAAATGAATTTTTTTGGCAATAGAAAATATAATAGTAAGTCTGTACAAATCTCATTTGATAAAGGAGGTAAAGTCATAGAAATAAAAGAAGCTAATATCTCAGAACGTTCTCTAGCAAGGATATCAGATAATTAAATGCTACTTATGTAATTTCTCTATTACACTTACAAAGTAATCTAATTTCCTATAACCTTCGTGTTTATAGTCTCCATTAAATTCATCGTTGTTCAGCTTGATAAAAAATGCAGGACTACCTGTCACACCTAACTTATTGATGGCTAACAACTTACTATTTATAATTTTGTCCATTATTTCTTGGCTATCAATACACTGATTGAGTTTATCTTGCTTTAAATTGCTTAGTGCAGCAATCTTATTCAACAAAGACAAGTCACTTGCGTTAGAATAATTCCAAGAATCTATAGAATTAAATACCGCCTTGTTAAAATTAAAGTAGTCTTCTTGTTTAGTGTAACAATAACTTAGCATCGATGACTTGAGAGCACGATAATCCATAGGAAAGTGTCTAAATACGTATAACACCTTGCCTGTATCTATATATTTCTTCTTAATTTGAGGTAAAACTTCCTTGTGGAATAGTGAACAATGATAACAAGTTAATGAAGCATATTCAATCATAATGATTGGAGCTTTTTCATTACCTAGAAATTTATCATCCGGTAATAGGGAGAGGAGTTCTTTTTGCGTTATTTCTGTAGTAGTGCAATGTAACCCAACACTAAGAAAAGTTAATAAAAGTAATAGACGAGTAATCATATAATATAGGAATTTAGTTTAGCTATTGGTATTGTGTATATAAATAAACTTCAAGTCAAGATCCGCTCAGCTCTATTCTTGAATGCTTTCACTATTTTTCTTTGTGTATATTTATACATTGCGCTTAGTAGCAGTGAAAGTGTATTCGACTTGAATTTGAATTCAATGTAAAACTTTATCATAGTTTTATTATCGTCAATAGAAGTAAATTGCCATTTATTGTATAGATATTGAAATATTCCATTTGAAGATTGGACTTCGATCAATGCTTCATTCGTGTTTCTAGGGGGAAAAGCTATAACTTCTGATGTATACTGACCCTTAATCCCATGAAATGTTGCAAGTAGGTCAACAACCATTTGATTGTCAGTTTTTTCTCTGATGTAGACTGCCTCACACCATGGTACAAAGTCAGGATAACGCTCAACATCAAGAACTATTTGAAAAATTTTATGGCAAGAACAAGAGAAGATTCCTTGTTCTTGATATTTATGTGACATATATGACTTAAATAATAAGTGGGATCCGTATTTACCGTTAGTCTTGGTACATTCCTGAGACTTTAAGTTAAAGTGGGCATCGCATGCCAGTTATAGAAACCAACAGAGGCAACTCCCTTGATGAAAGATTATCGCTCGGAAAAATTAACTTAACCTATAACGTATAAAACAGAACCCATTTTATTATAATTATTTTACATCAGATGTGTCCATCAAATATATTGAAAATGCTTACCTCGTTAACTATTATTTAACCTAAGGATTTTTCACTTCACACAACATGAAAGCCGTTAAAATTTTAACGATTATTATCTTCATAATAATAATTCCCAACATTTATGCTAATTCTGAAAATTATAAAACTTTTTTACGTAAACTAAAAAAACAAGTAGATGAAGTATTTGTTGAAAAAAATAGAGATTCTTGTCACAAGAGACTTCAAAAAATTGTTCAAGATAATGTGGACTTAAAAAAAATATCACACTTTGTTATAGGTAAACATTGGTTATTGATATCAGAAAATGAAAGAAAAGAATTTCTACAAGAATATGAGAGATATTTCATTCAACTATGCACTAAAATTCTTGACGTGCATATTAGCCGTGGTGAACTGACTATAATAAGTACAAAAAAGATTAATGAGAAAGAGCATTTAGTAAATACCAGACTTCTTTACGATGAAAGTGGGGATTTTATAAACATCGATTTTAGAATCATAGAAAATGATAATTCCTTTTTAATAAATGACATTATAATCAGCGGTACAAGTATTTCTATCTATCAGCGCTCTCAATTTAGTGAAAAAATTGATATACACGGCATATCACATGTAACAAAAGAACTGAAGTGTAAAAATGCATCATGATATACATGCCTCATTGGCCTAAACTCTTTGGTGTAAAACCCCTTAATTATTCACTTGATCGCATAAAAGATTTTTTAAATAGATTAAATAATCCTGAAAAAATTATACCTCCCGTAATACATATTAGTGGTACAAATGGAAAGGGTTCAACTCTAGCATTTATCAGATATATAATGCAGTCAGCAGGTTATAAGGTTCATGCATATACTTCTCCACATTTAATAAATTTTAATGAAAGAATAGTAATTGCAGGAAATAACATCAATGATAATGAACTATATAACTTGTTAGAGGAATGCCGAGAGATAGTAAGAGGACAACCTATCACTTTATTTGAAGCTTCAACTATCACAGCCTTTTTAGCTTTTTCACGTCATAAGGCAGATGTTACTTTAGTTGAAGTAGGCATGGGTGGTAGACTTGATGCAACAAATGTTATAAACAATCCTTTCTTAACTATAATTACTTCTATTTCACATGATCATACAGAATACCTTGGCCCTACTTTAGAGATTATAGCAGGTGAAAAAGCTGGAATAATGAAACCTGACATTCCTTGCGTCATTGCCACACAAAAGAAATCTGTCATGAACATACTTGAGCATTACTCTGTAATGAGCAAATCCCCTATATATAGAGGAGATTATGAATGGAGTTGCAAAAAAAAACATGATAAAATAATTTTTCAATCTTCAGTACAAACAATAGAATTACCCTTACCTGCACTTATAGGAGATCATCAAATAACAAATGCAGGTAATGCTATTGCAGCTTGCAGTATCCTATCTGGTAAGTATGGATTCAATATAAGAGAAGAAGATATTGCAGTAGGTTTACGTAACACTCGCTGGCCAGCAAGATTAGAACATATACAAAAAGGAAGATTAAGCTCTATGTTACCAAAAAACTGGAATTTATTTCTGGATGGTGCCCACAATTCTGATGGTGCTAAAGTATTAGCTGAATGGATACAAGATAACTTTGCTAATGGTGTATATGTAATTTTTGGCACTACTCGTAATAAAAATATAGATGAATTTCTATATTATTTACAACCATATACAAAACTGTTATGTGCTGTTTGTGTAAAATCTGAACTCCATGCAGTAAATACAAATTTAATCAAAGAAAAAGCAAATAACATAAATATTCCATCTGTTACATGTGAATCGATCGAAGATGCTATCCTAAATCATATATTCAAATGTACAGATGAGAAGATAAAAACCATACTCATTTGCGGATCGCTGTTTTTGTCCAGAGATCTAGCAATACTGAACAATTCATGATACAGAAGCTATCTCATTCCTATTTATCTTTAATGAATATTGCTATTTCCCATAATAGTAGGTAGTATACCCATAATACTATTAATATCTAGGTATTGTTGAGGTGATGCATCTTCTCTTTGTTTATTTGTCCTCTCTATTTCATAATTAAAACAATTTTCTATTTCCTGAAGGGTAATATGCTTTTTATCCATACATACATTCCATTTTATGGAGTTACACAGATTTTCTAAATCAGCTCCAGAAAACCCGTCTGTTTTTTCTCCTATTTTTATATACATTTTGGTTGCCTTTTCCAAATCAAATGATTCTTGAAGATTAACGATAAGTTCTTTGCTATACATCAACAGCAGCTCTTTTCTTGATTTTAGATCTGGTAAATCAAGTTCTATTTTTTGTGCAAAGCGTCTAGAAAAGGCTTCATCTAAAGAATCTAATCGATTGGTTGCTCCTATGATGACAATCTTATCAAATGACTTTTTATGTTTCAATTCATCCATACAACTGAAGAATTTTTCTATTGCCATAACATGTTCTGAATCATTAGCACAATCTGTTCTATCAGAGCGTTTTCTTCCAATTGCATCTATTTCATCTATAAAAACCACGCAGCCACCCTTTTTATTTTCATCTATTATTTGAAAAAATTGACCTATCTTACTTGGACTTTGATGAGCATATATGCCAAAAAGTCGGATGCAGTTATAGAGAAAAATTTAACATCAAGCTCGTTCGCTATAATCTTGGCAATTTTGGTTTTACCAGTACCAGGTGGACCATATAGAATATAGGTATTATTTATTTTCACACCAAGCCTTTCCTCCATTTTTCGATTAGAAGCTAATATTTTGTATTTTATTTCTTTTTTTATTCCTTCAGAAATTATTATGTCATCCAAGGTTTCTGTATCACGATTTTTTACTATAGATTTACACTTACTATTTCTTATTTCTTGTTCAAATAATTGCTTCATTTGATCAGACTCAAAAGTATCTCCTGAAATACGCTTTTTCAAAACTTCAATAACTACTTTTTCATACATAGAGCCTATTGCAAATACAGAGAATTTCTCTAAAACATTTTTGTATAGTGTGTTCATTTCTGTTTGATTGAAAATAATATTCCATTTCTTATTGCAAACCTCTAATATTTTTTCATAAAAATTCCCTCTAGAGAGATCAGCCTCTACCAATTTAAAGTTTTTTATAAAATTTTTATCTAATTTTACAATGTTACTTGTTCCTAGTATCAATTTAGACCCTTTTGGCAATTTTTTATTGATATATTTTGAAAATGTTTTTAATGAGTTAGGATTATCACTATCTGCAAAAATCACATAAGGACCTTTCGAAGAGGCAAAAACATTCTCTACACTTTTTAATTCTTTAATAGTAAGATCATCAATATATACAAATTGCATCTTCATTTTACTTGCACAGACTTCAGCTAGAGATCTTCTATCAGATTGGGAGAAACCATAACAAATGACCTGTGTACCTTTTTCCTGTAATAAATTGATCTTATCTTCTATTTCTTTTGAAAAAGTTACATCACTAAAGTCCTCTGTATTAGATATAAGAACCGATGGTGATATCTCTTCTTTGTTATTCTTTTCTTGTCGTTGTAACAGTATAGAAGGGTAGCAATAGCTATCGGACATATAAGTATAGCAGCTATTCCTATAGCTGGTACATAGTGTTGTCAGGCAACCTTTGCCGCATATTCTACTCCAAAAAGTATTGCATTTGCTAGGTAAAACATATAGACAAAAAAAGCAAAAAGCTCATATAAAGTTAAGGCAATTATGGTTGTAAATAAAAGTATCAAAGGAAGGTGAACAAGCGTTTGTTTTTTCATAAAACTTATAAAAAGTATAATAAAATCAATATACCAATGCTAGGCGTTTTTATTAAAAAGCATTTGTCTATGGAATAGAAAAGTTGTCTACAAATTGATATAATGTATACTCCTTATACTTTAAGATATAAAAAATAATGAACCACTATCGCACACATACATGTAATGCTCTGAAAAAAGATAATATAGAAGAACAAGTGGTTCTCTCTGGTTGGCTATACCGTAAACGCGATCATGGCAATTTAATTTTTGTAGACTTACGAGATTTTTACGGGGTTACTCAACTTGTCTTTAATAATGACAAGGGCTTTTTTGATAAAATTGCAACTTTAAAATTAGAAAGCGTCATTACTATAGAAGGAGTAGTCAAAGCAAGAACTGAAGATACAATCAATTATTCAATACCAACAGGAGAAATTGAAGTTGTAGTTAATAATCTCAATGTTGAATCTGAGATTAAATTCTGTGACAATGAAGAAATAGCTAAAGAGGAGAGAAGTATTTTATCAAATATCACTAGCGAACAAGAATATCCAGAAAACATGAGATTTAAATACAGATTTCTTGATCTAAGGCGTGAAAAAGTTCGCAATAACATTGTTTTACGTTCGCAAGTTATAGCAGAACTACGTAGAATAATGATAGAGCAGGGATTTTTAGAAATTCAAACTCCAATACTTACTGCTTCATCACCAGAAGGAGCGCGTGATTATTTAGTTCCTAGTAGACTTAACCCAGGAAAATTCTATGCATTACCGCAAGCACCACAAATCTTCAAACAATTACTTATGGTTTCAGGATTTGATAAATATTTTCAAATAGCCCCATGTTTTCGTGATGAAGATGCAAGAGCCGACCGTTCTCCTGGTGAGTTTTATCAATTGGACTTAGAAATGTCTTTTGTTACACAAGAGAATATTTTTCAAGTAGTTGAGCCTATTTTATATAACATATTCTCTAAATTTTCTAACAAATCTATTAATAAAAGCTTTCCTCGTATCACTTACAAGGAAGCTATGCTGAAATATGGTTCTGATAAGCCTGATCTACGTAATCCACTACTCATTAGTGACGTGACAGATATTTTTTGCAGTTCAGAGTTTAAAATTTTTAGAGAAAACATTGAACGCGGGATGGTAGTAAGAGCAATTTCTGCCCCTAACACAGCAAAGGAATCTAGAAGCTTTTTTGATAAAAAAATAGAACATGCTAAAAAAGAATTTGGGGCTAATGGCCTTGGATACATCGCTTTTGATGAAAATTGTTCTGCAAAAGGGCCTATAGCTAAGTTTCTTGATGATAAAAAATTAAGTCAAATCAGAGAAATAACAAATACAAAACCTGGTGATAGCATATTTTTCATCTCTGATAAAGAATGTGAAGCAGCTACCATTGCTGGTAAAGTTCGTGACCTTCTTGGTTCAGAATTAGGTTTGATAGATAATAATACTTTTCAGTTTTGTTGGATAACTGACTTTCCATATTTTATGTATGATGATAAAAACAAAAAGATCGATTTCTTTCATAACCCATTTTCTATGCCAAAAGGTACTATTAAAGACTTAGAGGAAAATCCGCTAGGTATTATTGCATATCAATACGATTTGGTCTGCAATGGAGTTGAATTATCAAGTGGTGCAATTCGAAACAACAATCTTGATATTATGTATAAAGCTTTTTCTATTGCTGGATATAATCGAGAGGAAGTTAACAGAAAATTTGGAGCACTTGTACGTGCATTTAGATTTGGTGTTCCCCCTCACGGAGGGATAGCCCCAGGAATAGATAGAATTATCATGCTGCTTGCTGACGAACCTAATATTCGAGAAGTGATTTGTTTTCCAATGAATCAACAAGGTGAAGATATTCTAATGGGTTCTCCCTCCAAAATAGACAAAAATCATTTGCACGAATTGTCTCTTATCACATTAGAGTAAAAACGCAGTAATAATAAAACTTGATAAAAATACCATTTTATATTATAATCTACTGTGTTGAATAATATAATAGGGAACTGTCTATGTCTTTCATGAAAAACCAACAGGATGTTCGCTCTCAGGGTGTTTATTATAGCACTGGGCTCAGAGACTATCTAATAAAAGTATATAACTACATGGCCTTAGCACTTGTTATCACAGGTCTAGTTTCCTTTCTTACTGTCTCCTCTGGTTTATTTCAAGTAATACGTTATAACCCTGTGCTGTACTTAGTAATTACACTTTCTCCAATTGCATTAGTCTTTTTAATGTCCTACAGGCTTGTACACCTTAGTACTCAGGCAACATTCACCATATTTTTTACATTCTCAGCACTGATGGGGGCATCCCTTGCCAACATATTAGTAACCTATACAACAGAAAATATTACCAGAGCTTTCTTTATTACATCAATCATGTTTGGTTCCATGGCTCTCTATGGTAATAACACCAAGAGAGATCTAACAAGTATGGGTTCCTTTTTAGCTATGGGAATTTGGGGACTGATCATTGCTTCTATAGTGAATATTTTCCTCAGAAGTGGTCCGGTTCACTTCGCAACCTCTTTCGTTTCAGTATTAGTATTTACCTTATTCACCGCATACGATGCTCAAAAGATCAAAGACATCTATTACAGGCACAATGACGGTTCTGATGTTGCTATTAAAAAACTAGCTATACTAGGAGCAACAAATCTTTACTTTGACTTCATCAATATATTTCTTAACCTTTTGCGCTTATTAAGCATGTTCAATAATAGAGACTAAATGTCTCTCTCTGGCAAGAGAAGAAATAACTCCACAATTTTTCTATTAATATCTCTACCCCTCTCAATGTTGTTACTTGCATATGCATCAGTACCGCTCTACAGCATCTTTTGTAAGGCTACTGGTTATGGAGGTACGACAAAAAAAGTATCCTACTCTCTACACACTTCAATCGATAAAAAAATCAAAGTTCTCTTAAATGCCGATGTCATGCCTGATTTACATTGGAAGTTTACTCCAGAGCTACATTCTATTGAAACCAAAATAGGAGAGCTGAGTTTGGCCTTCTATTATGTAGAAAATCTATCTGATCACTCTATATCAGGAATTGCTGTTTATAATGTCGCACCTTTTCAAGCAGGTAAATACTTTAATAAGGTTGCATGCTTTTGTTTTAATGAGCAAGTATTACTACCTAAACAAAAAACAGTTATGCCTGTATCCTTTGTGATAGATCCTAATATCATGAATGATCCCTATACAAAAGACCTTGACGAAATAACTTTATCATATACATTTTTTAAACTAAAATAGTAATATAATTATTATATAATTAATATATTGTCTTTATATTATGAAAATTTCATTCTTAAAGAATCTTATCTTTCCAAATGTATGGATGAAAATATGAATATATGCAACACATGCTATGCAAAAATTAATTTTCTTAATGAACATTACTGTAATATTTGTGGTTCAGTTATCGCTAATAATATTTCTACATGTGGTAAATGTATCACTAATCCTCCCCCATTTATAGCACTAAGATCCGTTTTTTCATATGATCAATATAGTAAAGATATGATTATTAATTTTAAATTTTTTGACAATTTAAATTACATAAAAGTTTTTGCAAAATGGATGTATCAAGTTAATAGAGATGTATTTTATAACTCTGATGTTATTATTCCCATTCCTTTACATAGATTTCGTTTGTTTAAGCGTAAATACAATCAGGCAGCTTTACTTGCAAAAGAAATTAGCAAATTAACTAATCTACCTTATACACCTTTTGCGGTAAAACGAATACGTAATACTAAATTTCAACCTGGTCTTACGCTAAAACAACGTGAAAAGAACCTAAGAAAAGCTTTTGTTATAAACAATAAGAAAATCATTAGAGATAAGATAGTTATTCTTGTTGATGATGTTGTAACAACTGGCGCAACTGTTAGATCATGTGCACAGGAAATTTTGAATTCTGGTGCCAAGGAAATAAGAGTATTATCACTTGCCAGAACAATTTAATGTCTATTTCATAGAGTTAGGTTGACTATGAATGTGTGGTCCTCCTCGAAAGTTTATTACATTGTTGAATTTATTTTTACACATCGAAAAAGTTTTATCGCAACCAGCAAGTATTGAATATTGATCTCCAACTGAAATTGCAAATGAAGGAGGTGTAAATAAAGTTATCACGCTATTTCTATAGTCTCTCACCGTTCCTTTAATGTATTAAATTTCACTACTCCATGCTTGTAATATCCATCCTTCTTATTAATTAAATTAATATCTTCAAATCGCCTTTCATCTATCACTCTAGTAACAGTACTTATTTCACTGAATTTACTTTGATCAATTTTACACTTATCATCACAAAATTGTGCTCTACATGTAGGTGAGTATAAAAATACTACCAAACTTTGATCTAGTTTGTCTAAAAGACTATTGATTTCAACAATAAACCTTCCTTCATTTAAGGTCACTTTACTAAATGTTCCTGAGCGTAAACTCATTCTTTCTTGATTAGGATTTTGATAATTTACAAGAAATATATCAATATTTGCAAAATCATACCTCCCAGTAAGAACATCCTCTTCTGTAATTTCATCACTATTTATTACTCCATGAATTTCTAGATTGTCACTTTTTAAATTGCTGTTTAAAATAACACTGCTTTTTGTAAATCCACTTGAAGACTTATAAAAAACAGAATCTATATTGAGATCCTTATCATGATCAGTGAAACCCATCACTGTTTCATCAGTAAGCTTTAATTTCCAACACGTTGCAATAGTCAGCACTTCTTTAGCTAAGTGTTCCTTTAATGTATTGCTCATAAATGTTAAAGACATTCCAATACATTTGATTATAGTGAGGATGAAAAATGCTGGAAGGTACCGCGGTTGCGGTACCTATGGATTTATTTAGAAATTGAACTTTACACCTGTAAGTAATAGTGCACCTTTATTATTTGGTACATTAGATGTTTTATCTAAAAGTACAATATTGTTACCTTTTTCCTCAGTGAAAAAGACATGTAAAGCTGCATAAGGAACAAATTTACTCTTACTGCCTGTAGGAGATAGGTCATACTGAACACCAAGTGCAATATCATGCAACTTATCACCTTCTTCACCATTCATCTTGCTACCAAAGTAGGTTAAGCTTGTATAAACTTTCTCATACTGATAACCAGCACCAACAGTCCAATACATAGTATCGTGCTGAAATTGCTCTAATCCAGCTGTTCTAATTTTATCAGAAGAATCAACATACTTACGAGTAAGGCTATCAAAGGTTTTAATAGCCTTTGGTTGACCAGATTTACCAAGATATGCAAAGGAAGCTGCAAATTGAGCAGACTGATCGTCATCAATTTTATAATGAGCACTTATACCAACATTTCCTCCTAGCAGATCATTGTACTCAATAAGCTCATTGTAACGGTGTTTCTCATTATCTGCTTTTTTCGCTTGTCCGTATTCACCAGCTGCAGCAGCTTTAATATTGAGTTTATACTCTTCGAGGTTATATTCATATGACACACCAGCACTTATTATGTGTTCGTAACCTGGTCCAACATGACTATTATGTTTTTGACCATCACTCTCAAGAAATGCTTCCACTGCTACAGGTGTACTAATTAATTTAGTAACCTCATTTCTTATATTTATTTTTGAATCTGTATCAAAGTTTTTTTCCATTTCCTTGAAAACACTACTTAAAGCAGTTGCAAGATCATCAAAGGTGACTTTATTACCTTTTACCTTTTTTTCTATTTCCGACCTAGCTTTTTCTCGCAAAGCGTTTAGTTGGGTTTGTTTTGCTTTCCCTGTAGTTGTATTAATAGGACCTAGATCATCAATATATTCTGATATTTGCTTCGTGTTTCCATCTTCAATGGTGAATGTATTTGCATTCGGACTTATTACTCGTTCTACAATTAGACCTATATCACCTCTTGGAATATCTTTGAAAGCCTTTATTTGATCTATATCACTTGTCAGTACCTTTTTAAAATCCTCAGAATAACCAGATCCACCACGCATAACACCGATCATCGCAAGATCAGAGTTATCCTTAAATTTAAGTTTATGTGCAAGGCTATCAATGATTTGATTGATTTTCTTGTCATACGATATCTTTGTGTTGGTCATTTGTTCTTCTGTACTAAACAATTTACTCTCATAACCTGGTGAGTAGCTTAGACCAAATCTTAAACCCATATAGTTTGGAGAGTAATAAGCAACTCTAAATGGTAGAGTGTTTATTATAGCCTTGTTATGTTTTTCAGCCATACGAAATGCAAGTTTTTCGCTTTCACTTGAAAAGCTTTCTGTGTAGAGACGCGGCGTTACATAAAATGGAAACGATGCTGCTTTTCCTTCTAAATTAACTTTTCTAAACCAATCACTATCTGCAGCTCCATCAACAGTTGCAATTCTTGTTGCATCAAGTCTCATCAGGGCTTCAGGACCAAATTGATAACCAAATTTTACATCACCATATTGTGAGTTAACAAATACATGTGCACCTCTGTTTCTTGTTGCTACTACACCTTGTGATGCTCCTTTTCCTTTAGTAACTGGTACATAAAATTGTAAATCGGCACCATAAGATAGACTAAGATCTTCGTTTTGATTTTCTGCTCTTAAATGTAATATTGCATCTGCAAGTGCACCAACATTCTGACTGTAATCACCTACATTACCTATACCTTCAGGAAAAAGAGGATTATTTCCTTTTATCTGGTCTTCACTAGCACTATAATATTCTACTGCTCTGCCTGATGAGGTATTAAATCGCTTGTATGAGGCCTCACTTGAGCCAAATTTACCATAACCTTGAGCATCAACAACACCACCAAATGTTATTTTCACTCCTCTGAAGTTCATTTCAGTAGTTGTATCTTTGCTTATGTCCTTTACGTTTTTATTAACTTGAGGTTTTAGTTGGGCTTTAGCATCTTCAGCAATTCTCGCTTTCTCTTGGGCTCTTTTCTCATTTTCAGCTTTTCTCATTTCATCTTTTTTATTCTTTTCTTCATCTAACTTCTTTCTAGCTTCTTCATTTTGTTGCTTTTTGGCTTCCAAGGCTTTTTGTTTAGAATCTTCTTGCTCTAGCTTCTTTGCTTTCAGAGCTTTTTGCTTAGCCTCCTCCTCCAACTTTTTTGATTCTAAAGCTTTACGTCTAGCTTCATCTTCTTTAGCTTTTTTTTGTGGATCAACATTACAGATCCTATCCATCTTTTGCTTTAACTTTTTGTTTGATGTTTTCATTACCTCTGTTGAAGCTTCAGGCTTTTTTACTTCTCCATCAGTTGCAAAACTTCCAAAAGAATAGAGAGTTAGTAAAGAAGCCAGAGCAGTTTTAGTGTATATAGATCCTTTCATGCGTTGCTCCTAAAAAATTTAAAAAGACTATTATTAGTAAAAAGTTCAGCTACCTTATAGCTAAAACAAAAGAAAAATGCAAGAGATATATCGCTAAATTCTCTTTTATTAAAAAGCTTTTACTTAATTTTACTGTGAACTAATTATATCTGAACTTTCATATATTTCTAATAACTCTCGTGTAAACATTTTTATCGAATCAGGACATTCTTTACTTTCTAATAAAGAATGTAACACTTCAACAGCATTTTTGACATCACCATTCTGTATTTTTGCTACAGCTATAGCTTCCTTTATCGAATATGGAAAAATTTCGCTTGATTTCAACCTTTTACTATTTACTTTACCCTTACTAAAGGAGTTCAATATCTCAAAATATTGAGCTAATTCACGCAAAACATCAGGTGCTTCTAAAGTATCTGCTAAACTAGCATATACGGAGATAGATTCTTGTGATACAGGATTTCTTGCTGCATGATCAAATTTTGCTAAGTAACTCCAATTTGACTTTTCATCTAACAAGTGCTTTATATCCTCTCCCTTAAACATGAATTCATAAAATCTATCACCTACAATTTCAGATTGTTTTTCATGCAAAACATGAAGTAAAAACAATCCAATACCTAAGGAAACTAATAGTAATACAAATAAAACTAAATATTTATTCTTCATAGTAGTCTACACTAAGAAATTATAGATTTTATACATTAAGATTACAGAAATTGCAAAAACATATTGACATACTTAATTACTAGGGGTAATACTTACCTCAAGTTGTTTGAATAGTTAGAAAGTAGAAATAAAGACAGCAGTATTAAGCTAAAATTATTTAGTCGTATTAATTTCGACATATCCTTAACCTGTAAAAAGGTTAAAGTCAAAATTTGAGAGTTTGATCCTGGCTCAGAATGAACGCTGGCGGCAAGCCTAACACATGCAAGTCGAACGGAGTTACGTTGTAGCTTGCTACAACGTAACTTAGTGGCAGACGGGTGAGTAATGTATAGGAATCTACCTAATAGTACGGAATAACTACTGGAAACGGTAACTAATACCATATACGCCCTAAGGGGGAAAGATTTATCGCTATTAGATGAGCCTATATTAGATTAGCTAGTTGGTAAGGTAATGGCTTACCAAGGCATTGATCTATAGCTGATCTGAGAGGATGATCAGCCACACTGGAACTGAGATACGGTCCAGACTCCTACGGGAGGCAGCAGTGGGGAATATTGGACAATGGGCGAAAGCCTGATCCAGCTATGCCGCATGAGTGAAGAAGGCCTTTGGGTTGTAAAGCTCTTTTAGTGAGGAAGATAATGACGGTACTCACAGAAGAAGTCCTGGCTAACTCCGTGCCAGCAGCCGCGGTAATACGGAGAGGGCTAGCGTTATTCGGAATCATTGGGCGTAAAGGGCGCGTAGGCTGGTTAATAAGTTAAGAGTGAAATCCCAAAGCTCAACTTTGGAACTGCTCTTAAAACTGTTAACCTAGAGTTTGAGAGAGGATAGAGGAATTCCTAGTGTAGAGGTGAAATTCGTAAATATTAGGAGGAACACCAGTGGCGAAGGCGTCTATCTGGCTCAAGTCTGACGCTGAGGCGCGAAGGCGTGGGGAGCAAACAGGATTAGATACCCTGGTAGTCCACGCTGTAAACGATGAATGCTAAATATAGGAAGGCAACCTTCTGTGTTACAGCTAACGCGTTAAGCATTCCGCCTGGGGACTACGGTCGCAAGATTAAAACTCAAAGGAATTGACGGGGACCCGCACAAGCGGTGGATGATGTGGATTAATTCGATGCAACGCGAAAAACCTTACCTACCCTTGACATGGTCGGAATCCTGCTGAGAGGCGGGAGTGCTCGAAAGAGAACCGGCGCACAGGTGCTGCATGGCTGTCGTCAGCTCGTGTCGTGAGATGTTGGGTTAAGTCCCGCAACGAGCGCAACCCTCATCCTTAATTGCCATCAGGTCATGCTGGGAACTTTAGGGAAACTGCCAGTGATAAACTGGAGGAAGGTGGGGATGATGTCAAGTCATCATGGCCCTTATGGATTGGGCTACACACGTGCTACAATGGTGATTACAATGGGCTGCAAAGTCGCAAGGCTGAGCTAAACCTCAAAAATCATCTCAGTTCGGATTGTTCTCTGCAACTCGAGAGCATGAAGTTGGAATCGCTAGTAATCGTGGATCAGCACGCCACGGTGAATACGTTCTCGGGTCTTGTACACACTGCCCGTCACGCCATGGAAATTGGTTTCACTCGAAGCTAACAACCTAACCGCAAGGAGGGAGTTATTTAAAGTGGGATTGGTAACTGGGGTGAAGTCGTAACAAGGTAGCCGTAGGAGAACCTGTGGCTGGATTACCTCCTTAGGCTTTGTTGTAGTGCACACTATTTTCATAATAGTGTTGTAATACACATACTGCTGTCTTTAGTTCTACTTTACACACTATTTCCTAACTTCGATAGAGTATTAGATTATGAGCAATAGGCCTCTCTCTCCGCACCTTCATATATATAAATTGCAAATCACCAGTTTCTTTTCTATAGCACATAGGTTAACAGGGATTTTTTTATTTTTGCTGTTAATAGTCTTTTCTTGGCTCTTTACTTTATACGTTTATTTTCCACATTCATTAATAGTTAAATATCTAAGTATATTTTTACTTAGTACTTTTGCTAAATTCTTATATTTCGTTTGTTTTATTAGTTTTATGTATCATCTTTATAATGGTATTCGTCACTTACTTTGGGATATAGGAATAAATCTAGAGATTCATAGTATATTGGTAAGCGCTATTATATTAGTTTTATTACTATTAACCTCTTCTATAGTATTTTTACTCTTTTTATTATGAGTAAGCATGTTCAAAGTTGGTTATTTCAACGTGTTCTTGCATTAGTTATATTATTTTTATTTCCTTGGTTTTTTTATTCTATTTCCATTACCTATGAGAACTTTTTGATTTCTGGAGGAAAACTCTTCAATAACCCTTTGGAACTTTTACTTTTTTTTATACTCTTATTCTCTATTTTTTGGCATGGAATGATGGGAATGAATGTAATACTTGAAGACTACATTCATAATATATTTGTAAGGGTTTTCTTTATAATGTTTATTAATTATTTGTCCTTCATCACATATGCTATTCTAGTTTTTACTATTTTATACCATCATATTTATTAATTAAACTTCTTTTAACCTTTTGTTAATGTATTGACTTTATCATATAGTAATATACTCTATACCTTATAACATGTTCGCAACAGTAAAGACAAAGACAACAGACCTGATTCTTGGACTAAAAAATCCTTTTAGTTCAGCTGATCCGCGTGTTTATGTAAAAGATCTAAGGCAAGTACTCACAAATGATGATGGAAGAAAATTTAAATACCCAAAAAATTATAGCACTATTGTCAACGAAGGTAAGCTTGAAAAAATAAATTCTAGTGATTCACCTAAATTTCGTCTCTTTTTTGGAAAAAAAGACAAGAAAGGAAACCAAGATATGTTTGATTTATGTTTTATATGTAAGGATGGTGATAAATCTTATTATACCATTGACTTTCTAATTGGTGATAAAGCACACAAAAATAACAATTTTCAAGATTATTATAAACCTTTTGGATTTTCTAAAAAAGATCTTGAGACACATTTGCCAGTGTTTGAAATCACAGAACAGAATAGTAAATATAACCTAACCAACTCATCTATTTTACTAAAAAGTGTTGCCAATAAAGAAAGTGGAAAAGTTCAAGAATTAGCTGATAACGAAGGTAGAAATGGTCAATTCTTATATCGCAGTTATTATAAAAAGTTAAGTCCATACTTTTTTACAATTAGAGATCTAAGTAAAGATCAACATGGGGATTTAAAGAAAAGTAAGAATCTAGAATTTGATAAAAGTCTAATATCTGTCCCTATTATTTTTATTACAGCTTTAGCTAGAACTTTTAGTAAATATGTGAGTTTTATTCCTGAAAAGATAGGCACATCTTTAATAAAAAGTAACAATCAACTTGCGAGAGCTTTTGGTTATTGTTTATTTATACCTGCCATTGTAGTAAAAAATTCAATAAATATTATTGCTACTACAGCAAGATTACCTATTTTATTGTTCGTAGCTAATGAAAAGAAGTATAGTGATGCATATTGGACTATGTGGAAGTATCAATTTAAAGGATGTATACAAGAAGTAAAAAATGACTATAACATCATAAGAAGTGGTATAGTGGAAAATGTACAAGAAGAAAAAAAAGATCTTCCTGAAGAACGCAAAATTATAGGTACATGGAAAGAACTAGACACTTTAAAGCCACAGATTAAAAACGATCTTAATGAGTATAAGCAAGATTATAATAAATCACCTGATAAGATGAACTCCATGAATAAACTTGATCAGCAAAATGATAAATTAATTCCCATTAGTAAGAATATTAACTATAGTGAGCGTATAAAAAGCAGTCTTCAGCAACAAACCTCTCATGCAGGACGAAATATATAATCCTAAGATATTTTTAATCCCATTGATCATCTATTAGTTAAGTACAGGAAAATTACATTGTGCTTATTATGTAGAAATAGAAATAATTATATTATGAAACTAAAAACAGATTTTACTACTAGTAATAAAAAAACATAGGCTTAATAAAAGATTAAAAGTTAGACCTAAAAATGTAGCTCTAATATATTGTATTGCATAACACGTTAAAACACGTTATACTTGAATATAGTAATAAAAATGTTAAAAAATAACGATATACAAGAAATGTTTCTTACTACAGTTTCCCTATTGCCCATAACAAGTGATACCAAGGAGGTAGATGAGCTTGTTAAGCGTGCTATTAGTTGTATTAAAATTTTAAAAGATGCTGGTGAAATTAATAGCCTTATTACAATTAATGACAATAATCAAGATAAAAAAATCCTTTAGACATTGTATTGATGTTTAACTATCATAATCGAGAGAGTATCAATCATCCCCAACTTCTAAAATTAGCAGAATATATTAAACAGGTAGGCGGAAAAAGAGAAGGAGACGATGTTTTAAAAAGAACTAATGATCGTATGAAAATAGCAACAGAAAAACTAGATGTGTATGAAAAAGTATTTGATAATCTTAGTAAAGAAGTAGAAAACTTACAGAAAGATAGTAGTTCTTATGTTTCAGAATTAGAAAAATTGTTCTCAACAATAGAAGAAAAAAAAGAATCTCTTGAGAGTCTATATATAGACTGGGTAAAGGAAAATGACCAGGATCTTAAATTTTTGATATTTGAAAGAAAGCTCTACACGGTAGAACTCCGTCCATTAATGAATAACATGTTATATATAAAAGATATACAAGAAATAATACAAGGAGACTTGACTGACTTAAAAAGTTATGTAGAAAAATTAAAAAAAGAATGTTCTGAAAATCAAATAAGTTCTTCATTAACCAATACTCTAATCGAACCTCAAAGCAATATTATGTAACATAGTACATCCTATTGCATAGTACGTTAAAACACGTTACATTTGAATTTATTGATAGGTTAATGTAATATGTTAAAAAATAATGATATACAAGAAATGTTTTGTACTATAGTCTCTTTGTTAGCCATAACACATGAGGAAAAAGAGCTGGATAAGCTGATTAAGTATGCTATTGGATGCATTAAAATTTTAAAAGATGCTGGTGAAATTAATAGCTTTATTACAATTAATGACAATTATCGAGATAAAGAAAATCCTTTAGACATTATATTGATGTTTAACTTCCATAATGAAAGGAGTATAAATAATACCCAACTTCTAAAATTAGCAGAATATATTTAAACAGGCAGGTAGAAAAAGACGAATAGACTATATTCCTGAGAAATTTAATAATCGTGCAATGATAGTAAGAAAAGAAATAAATGAGTATAGAAAAATATTTGATAATCTTAGTAAAGAAGTAAAAAACTTACAGAAAGATAGTAGTTCTTATATTTTAGAATTAGAAAAATTGTGCTCAACAAAAAAAGAAAAAGAAGAATCTTTTAGTAATCTCTTAAAAAACTATATAGATGAAAGTGACCAAGATTTTATACTTCAGCATGGAAAGAAAAACCCTCTATATTTAATAAATTGATGCGATTACATGTAGAGACGAGCATTATAATAATTCAAGAAGAAATGATAGTAGAAGTGTTAATTGAACGGCTTAAACGTACTGTAGAACAATTATTAAAAGAATGTTCCAAGGATGATCAAATCAATTCTGCGTTAACTAATACTATGACTGAAGTTCAACAACAATCCTCTAGTATTGTATAAATATAATATACTAAAAAAATTTTCTATAGTATTAACTAAATTCTTCATATTTTAGAATTTAGAGAAAACTTTTTTGCCAACAATAAGATTCAGTCTAGTGAGTTGTTGGCAGATAGCTTTTTCTATTCTGAAACATGTATCACAAATTCCTCTGTGATTGATTAAAATATTAATTCTCATATATTTTATAACTAATAAATTTTGTAAAACATCTCCCACTTCATCTATGTGTTAGAATGGTCAACGAAATTTTTCTCTTCTATTGAAATTTAAAATAATTACTACTCTATAATTGAATCTATTTTTTAATAAATTAACACTTTTTCAAGCTTTCTTCAGTTTTTTAAACACCTTTATAATGGGGATTGCTAATATAAAATAGACAGTATACAATTTTTTTTCAAGAGAGAAAAAAAGATTAAATGTAAGTACGGTGAAAGTGATAATTATCGTAAGAACGGATATACCGGAGGATTTGAACGATATAACTGTAAACGTAATTGGACGCTAAGAAAGTCTAGAGCTTAACATGAGATTTCAGGCGTTAAAATTGTACTTAGAAGGACTAGGATTTCGATCAATAGGGCGCTCTTTGAATGTGAGCAATGTGATGGTTTTGCAATAGATAAGGTCTATGGGAGAGAAACTCTTTCAAGAAGGTGCATTATGGAAAAATACAGATGTAAAGGACGTTTTAGATAGATGAGTTTTGGCATTATGCTCAAAAAAACAGCGTAAAGTTTGGATTTGGGTTGCTATATGTGGAGAAACACGGCAAAACAATCTGCATATGGAAATTAATAAAAACATTACAGCCAAAATATATTTATACTGACAATCTGGCATCTTATCGTGAAGTGTTGCCAAGTGAAAAGCATGTAATTGGGAAGAAACATACACAACTTATCGAAAGTATAAATGCAACTTTTTGTCACTATTTATGCAGATTTCGACGAAAAACTAAGGGTTATTCGAAATCATGATTGAAATTACTCTTGCTCTCTTTGCCTTTAGAAAATCTATCTTATATTAGCAATCCCTTATAATGTGTATAAATTCTGTGATTTTGATTTCTAATTCACACTACCTCTTAACTTTTATTTTGAAAAACTCTGTAGAGTAAACGTCTATCTCACATATTCAACCACTATGGTCTGTAAGTCCATAGTCTGAATTAAAAGAGAGAATGCTAATTGAAAATCACCAAATTTGTCATACTTTTTAGCATAGGCTTTTATCATCTGATCAGTCTGTTGTTCTCACAAAATAGCTTGTTATCCATAGATGATTTTCACCAATCTTAACTCTAGAAAATTTTGCTGTATCTTTCTGAAACTTTTCCCTTGCATTAGTGCTTAAGTACAGAAACATATATGATTTACAGTAACTCTACCTGATTCTCTCAACATATTCCTTGTACAATTTCTTTGGTCTTACTTCCTATATCACTCACTAGTACAGGATTTTATTATGTGGTACCTACACTGCGTGGCTACCTTTTCTATAAATTCTTTTAATTTCCATTTTAAAGGATAGAGCTCAAGTCTAGGGGTTTTCTCCCAAATTTGAAACAATAAATAATCTTTACAAGCAATTGTATTTGTATATAATGAAGCTAACGATTTGCGGGAGTAGCTCAGTTGGTAGAGTGCAACCTTGCCAAGGTTGAGGTCGAGGGTTCGAACCCCTTCTCCCGCTCCAAGCTCACTCCTTTTAGGTTTCTTCATCAAGCACAGACATTAATTCATTCCATTCTCTTATACTAATTCCACTTTCTTCCCTAGTAACTTTTGTTCCTTTTACCAATTTTCGTACTACATTTAATCCACTTTTCGACACAGAAGTCGATTCCAACCCATATTCAATAAAAGCATTATAAGTTAGTGGCACCCATTTTTTTACTAAGTTCAACATTTCTTCAGCATATACTCTAATTTCATATTGAGCATGTTTAGTAACTCTTAGTCGCAAGAAATGTAATAAATTATGTAAGTCTATTTTCCAGTAAAATTGCGTGTAATAATTAAGAGTTAGATTACACCTTGCTGTTTCTCGTGCAAGACCTCTTTCAATTAATTGTTGATAATGTGAATAAACCAAGTGAGAATCATTAGTTAAAGAATTTGTAATTTCTTTCGTAGTAACAGAATCAAAAAGTTCTCCACTACCTTGCTTATTCTCTACAGATTGTTTAGCAACGTGTTCAGGTTTGGGAATATAAAATTCATTGTCAAGTATAGAATACCTTGCAGAGTATTCATTTACATTTGCAGTTCTATGTCTTATCCATTGCCTTGCAACAAAGATTGGAAGTTTCACGTGAAACTTAATCTCGCACATTTCAAAAGGAGTCGTATGATGATGTCTCATCAAATATTTTATTAGCGCTTCATCTTGACTAATCTTCTTGGTTCCTGTGCCATATGAAACTCTAGCAGCTTGCACTATTGCACTGTCAGAACCCATATAATCTATTACTCTAATAAATCCCTGATTTAGTATCTGATGTTCTTTATACAAAAGTTCATCTATCTCTTTTACTGTCACACGTCGAGTGCTATAAAATTCTTCGTTCATGTCATTACTCCAAAAAAATTTCAGCTCCACACATATTGAGCTTTTCACACATTGATTCATATCCCCTATAAAGATAATATGGATTGAATATTGTAGACTCACCTTTTGCAGTCAATGAAGCTAATATTAAAGCCGCAGCTGAGCGTAAATCTGTGGCATTTAGGCTAGTATTCGTTAGTTCTTTTTTCCCTATCACAATAGCTTTATTTTTTTCTAAACTAATATTAGCACCCATTTTTTTTAGCTCATGTACATGTGCAAATCTATTATCAAAAATATTCTCTTCGATTTCTGAGTTTCCGTTTGCAAAACACATTGTAGACATAAATTGAGGCTGCATATCGCTAGGAAAACCGGGATAAGAATTTGTTGAAATATCTATAGATTTAATTTGATCATCTCTTCTAGATACCATAACGCCGTTTTCAACCAATTCAATCTCCGCTCCTATACGTGTTAACTGATTAACAATACATTTTATATGTGATAAATCTATTCCCTGTAATTTGAGTGCACCACCAGTAATGATAGCTGCTAGAGCATAAGTACCAGCCTCAATTCTATCTGATATAATATTATGACTACAACCATTTAATTGCTCAACCCCTTGTATCGTTATTTGATTATTGTTAATGCTGATATTTGATCCTACTTTGTTAAGAAATTCTACTAGATTAACAACTTCTGGTTCAGTAGCAGCATTATGTATTACCGTCATTCCTTCCGCCAGAACTGCTGCCATAATCACATTCTCTGTTGCTCCCACACTGACTTTTTCAAACACTATCTCTTTTCCTTGAAGCCTTTTTTTTGCTGTTGCAGTTATGTTACAACCTTCTACTTCAATTTCAGCACCCATCTTTCTTAACGCTTTAATATGCATATCAATCGGACGTTCTCCTATATTACATCCACCTGGCAGTAGACTATTTGCTTTGCCAAACCTACTAAGCATAGGACCTAACATTAAAATAGACGTGCGTAATTGATCTGCTATTTCAGCTCGATTTGAGTTATATCTAATATTATTACAACTAATTTCTAAAGCATGATTAGATTTGTGAGATTTATGGTATATAAAGTTAGTTTCTATACCAAAGTTTTTCAGTAATTTTGACATATAACGCACATCAACTAAATCAGGTACATTCAATAAAGTTATTGAAGAATTACATAGCATAGTTGCTGCCATTATAGGTAAAATAGCATTTTTTGCACCGTTAATGGGAATTTCGCCGATTAGAGGTCTATTACTACCCCTTACTAATATTTTTTTCATTTAATTAAGTTGATCTTAACTAAAAAGTATATTGCATTGAATAAAAAAGGCAAAACTACTTAGGAAGATAATAAGTACACAGTTTTACCAGATATCACTGTACGCATTACACGTCCTTTAGCATTATAACCATCAAAAGGAGAATTTTTTGATTTGCTAGCAAAGTTTTGAATATTAATTTTCCATTCATAATCAAGATCAACTAGAATAAAATCTGCTGTAAAGCCCTTCTGTAAACGTCCACGAGGGACGCGTATTATATCTGCAGGCTTATATGTAAGTTTTCCAAGCACATCAAATAAATCCATCTCTCCTTTGTGATAAAGTTCCAATGATAAAGGTAGGAGAGTTTCAAGACCAACTATACCAAATGCTGCACTATCAAGTGGAAGATCTTTAGAGTCAAAATCATGAGGAGCATGATCAGTTGCAATACAATCTATAACACCAGTTTTTAGTCCTTCTATCATTGCTAACCTATCTTTTTCTGTACGTAAAGGAGGATTCATTTTTGCAATAGCACCGTATTCATGTATCACATCTTCAGTAAGAGTAAAATGATGTGGTGTAACTTCACATGTCACATGTAATCCAAGATTTTTTGCTCGCTCAATAACCTCTAGTGAATCTAGTGAAGAAACATGTAAAATATGATAATGTACATTTTCAATATCTTTCATTAGTAATATATCGCGACTTACCATAATTGATTCTGATGTACTCGAAATCCCTTTGACTCCTAATACTTCAGAAACCTTACCTTCATTAATTGCACCTCCTGCCGATAAATTTAAATCTTCTGCATGTTGTGCAATTGGAATATTCAACATGCTTGAATAACGCAGTGCTTGTCTCATAATCAAAGAATTCATCACTGGCATACCATCATCAGTAAAACCAACAGCTCCTGCTTCTTTTAATAATCCCATTTCGGTTAGCTGATCTTCTGCAGTAGTAATTTTAGCGTAAAATTCAATATTGACATGGGAAGTTTCAAGTGCCCTATACTTTAGGTATTTAGCAAGAATAACATTATCAATTGCAGGCACAGTATTGGGTTGACACACAACAGTTGTAACACCACCTACAGCTGCAGATTTACTACCTGTATATATAGTTTCTTTATGTTCTTGACCAGGCTCACGAAAGTGTACATGAATATCAACAAGTCCAGGCATCAGAACAAGACCTTTACAGTCTATCAACTCATCAATGCCACTTGGAACTTCATTTGATGAACTAACATCAACAATTTTATTACCATAGGTGATGAGAGAACCTTTTATATCAAGTTTTGTAGCAGGGTCAATTATACGAGCATTTATATAAGCAATTTTATATTCTTGTTTCTGTCCCGTTTCTAATAAATTCCAAGTTTGAGTCATTTTATAAAGCAATCAATCTATTATTCAGTATAACTAAGGTTTTTCCAAACAAAATCAAGATAAAAATCTTATAGATTGCATCATATGTTCAGAAATTGGTGCAGTAATTGTAACATCCTGACCATTTGGTAAATGAAGAAGTAAAGAATGTGAATGAAGGTGCATTCTATTTGTTACTCCACTAACAAAAGCTTTTCTTCCTCCATACTTACCATCACCAAGAATTGAACAATTGATATGATTTAAATGTACACGTAATTGATGAGTTCTTCCTGTAATTGGCTGCAATTTTAAATAAGCAATATTATGTTTTAACTTTTTTAAAATTGAGAAATATGTAATTGCAGTTTGAGTTGAAGTTTCATCCACAATAACTTTCTCTTGCCCAGAAATATATTTTTTCACTAATGGGTAATCGATAACTCCATTGTCCTTATTTGGTGTACCCGAAGTTAGCGCTAAGTAAGTTTTCTTAACTCTACGTTCTCGAAATTCTTCCATTAAAAATTGGGCAACTTTAGCATTTCGTGCAAACACAATCACCCCACTGGTATCTCTATCTAACCTGTGTACAATCTTAAACATTTCTTTACTCTTTATTTGATCAAGTACATCACTAATATTTATTTTACCACCTTGAACAATCATTCCTATGGGTTTGTTAATAGCAAGTATGTATTCATCCTCGTATAATATGTTTTTCCGTAATATTTTAACTAGTCGTCGTGTATTTGTTTTATTAACTGGTTTTCTAATATTTTCAACCTGATTAAAACAACCTACTGTCAAAATTTCACCACAATTGATTCTGTAACTAGATTTCACTCTATTACCATTAATTTTAATCAACCCGTTTCTTAGAGACTTTTCAATCACAGATTGCTTTATGTTAGGAAATAATTTTCTTATATATCTATCTAACCTAACATCATCGTCATTAACTTTTATATCGTTCATTTATATATCATCGTAATTAATCATTCATAAATTATAGAAAATAACTACTCAAACACTACCCAAAATACTTAAAGGGATATTGCCTTTACGTTAAAGTATAAGTATATATTATTAAACAATTAGGAAAATAAAATGCAAAACAAAAAATATACTGCTATCTCTTTAACAGCTTGTGGATTGTTAATAGGAGGCGGATTACTATACTATGGTCTTTTACCCACCTTTATCACAACCGGAATCATGGCTGTAGTCACATCACCTCTAGTGTTACCTATAATTGGAATTATTGCTGGAACTATAGTATTTGCTAAAATTATAGCAGTTGGAAGTAAGGTTAACGTTTTATTGACAAATCAAGATAAACTTAAGCAGAAAATTGATGATTCTATAAAACAAGGTTCAGAGATCTACACATTTAAGGAGCAAGTAGAAAATCTAAAAAAAGATTTAGACACACTTAAGGAGCAAACGAGTCAATTACAACGCATTCAAACACAAGTCAATGATCTGATAGTGGATAGTAAATCTAATAAAGAGAACCTTGATAATTTACAGAAACAAATCGAATCAAGTAATAATTTGGCTAATTCTCAAACACCTTCAAATGAAAAAATAATAATCCTACAACAAATGTAGATGTTATAAAAACAAGCAATCCTGCTGCTAATAGCATAGTACAACAAGTCTAAACAATAAATTAAAGAGTATAAGTATACTTATACTCTTTATTCTTCAAACGTTAGAAATATGTAAGTCATATATTATTGGATATAATTTTTTGTGATTCTCTGAAAATTTATTACAAAGGCTGCCACTTTCTTTGTGAAAGAATATATCAACAAAGCTTTTTTTTCTGCTTCAATAGCTTTTTCAATAGTAAAATTTTTAACCTTATTTATCTTTTTGTGCAAATTAAGCACCAACTTTTGATATGCATTTTCCAATACCAATCTTGAGTAATTCAGCTTATCTTGCGCTTCTAATGCTGAATAACATTTAATCTTGATATTTATATCAATCGCAATTTTATTAGTGTTTTTGCTTATATACATATTCATTGTTTATAGCATAGAAAAAATAACACGATTAAATCTTTTTAAAGTTTCTACTAAACACAAGGTTTATATGTTTTACGGTAAAATACCTTATACGTATGGAGAATAACAAGTACACTCTAAAAATTTACCAAACAAAATATCAATGTTTATTTGTATTAAGAGTTATATATTTTTAGCAATATATCTAACTATAAACTTGAACCAAGATAGCCTTGGTTTTAAGGATAAGCTTTGGTTAAAAATTTATTATGAATAAAACAAATAACTTCAGTTGAGTAAAATATCAGAAAAATCCTATTTGGGGATAAAAGCCCATAAAATATCTGCTCAAACCTAGCTGCACAAAAAAAGTGTGTAGTTTTGCAACGATACAGACCATGAGCTCTTCTCTTATGCAGCTACAGCAGAAATGTTGTTTCCATAGAGTTACTAACCCTATGTAAATTACTTACTTTAGGCTATTACACTCCTTGTATATGAACTTTGTCTTGGCTGATAGATGGTTCCTCAAGCTTTGTTTGCATTTTATCGTCATTATCAAATAGTTTCGCGATACTATAGGCTACAAGAGCTCCAACTAAAGCGATTCCTATAAATACAGCCACGGTAACATGAGGAGAAGGAAATTGTATTCTCATAAAATAGGCTATAGCTAATGCGGTACAACTGCCTACCATACAAGGAAGAACATAGGACTTTTTACTCTCCTTACTTTCAGATTCTTTCTGTGAAGTAGTGTCTTTAGGTTTATCCTCTGATTTACTATTCATTTGCTTTGAAGTATCATCAGTTTCGACAACTTGATTATCTTCATCTTGATTTAAAGTCCCATCTTCTACATTATCTATTTCTTTATCGATAATATTCTTAGGAGTTTTGTTTTTTTCATTCAAATGATTATCATTTACATTATCTGATTTATTATAGTCTTGGTTTATTTGATCTGAATCATAATCAGTTTTGATACCTTGATTATTTTCATTTTGATCTAATGCTTGAGTATTTTCATCATCTTTTGAGTCAGATATAGAAGTATTATCTTGTATTTCACTCATTTCTTCATTGACAGGAGCTTCGTCATTCCTTTGCTCACTTTCATTTTCTGAACCGCCGCTAGTGTGATTAGTTTCTTTACCATCTTCATTAGGTCTGTTTGCTGATGTATCGTTTTCTTGGTTCTCATTGAGCATTACGTTCACCTCATAGGTTTTAATATATTCACGATATGATTCTAAACAATTTTATGCAAAATACAATACATTTATTCACAAAACATAGTTAAAGACTACTCCTGCAAAAACTCTTATAAAACATTCGCTATACCTCGCTTTATATTACTTAGGTAATTGACATTTTCATACTCTCTTCTACAAATAATAATTTATTATGTAAATTAGTGTGAGCTATGAAAGACAAAAGTATACTAACTGATTCTAAATTTATGTTAGAGATGGAAGGAATTTGTAACCATAATTTTGTAGATGATAAAGATTTGTCTCAAGAAATAGAATCGGTAAGAAATAAAATTAGAAGAAGAAAGAAGCTACAAGAAGATATAAATGGCCAAACTTTATTACATTATGCAGCTATTAACGGCGATAGCAAGACTCTTGCTATTTTAATAGCAGATCTCAAGAAAATTAATAACCAGAGTGAAGTAAATAGAATTGATAAAGATGTAAATACACCTTTACATTATTCCTTTAATAAGGATTGTATTGCAATACTTCTCAAGAATAGAGCAAGAATTATACAAAATAAAGAAGGCCAGGCACCTATTCACTGTGCAACAATAAAAAATTCCCCCGATAGCATTGAATATTATATAAGTTACTATATTAGAATGAATATAACTAGCCGGTTGTGTGTACAAGACAAAAAAGGCTGCACGTTTTTTCACTACGCTCTCAAAAATAGTATGAATATAAACTATATAAAACATATACATAACATAAGGTGTAAAACTTTTTGAAAATAATGAACTTATTGCTGATAAAGACGGTAGAAGCTTATTAGCTTATTCTGCTATGAGTGGAAATCACTCTAATTTTATAAGTTTTTTTCTTTTTTTTAATTACAATACCTGAATTTAGAGCAAAGTACGAAATTAACCGCATAGATGGAAATGGAGCTAAAATATTACATTATGCAGCTCAATCAGATAATGAAAACCTATTGAAATTTATAATAGAACAAGGAATAAGCAGAGGAGAAGCTGTACATTTAGACGACAAATACTCAGTTATTAAATACTCAGTTATTATAGATAATAATGGAATTTATTTCATTACGCAGTTAAAAGCAACACATCTAATTGTCTAAAATTTCTCTTCAAACAATTGAAAGAAGAAAGACAAGTAAATCTTAACAAAGAAATTAATTTACAAGATAAATTTGGCAACACAGCACTACATTACATTGCTCAGTATGGTAATGATAAATGTATGGAATTATTAATAGAAAATAAAGCAGATATTTATATCAGAAATAATGACAGTATAAATTCCCTCCATTTTGCTGCTTATTATGGTAATGAGTCATGTATTAAACTATTAATTTCTCACAGCAAAAATGAGGAAAGATACATAAATAGTAAAACCAGTAACAATAAAACACCTTTTTTATTTGCTCTTGAGGGAGGACATAAATCCTGTGCTATATATTTGTACAATCAGGGTGCAAATATAACTAATTACTGTTCTAACGGTAGAACAGCAGTACATTATGCTGCTATGGGTAATAATACAGCTTGCATTGATTATGTTATACACAAACTTTTTCCCTTCAACAGAAATTGTGTTAATACACAAGACAATTACGGAAAAATACCTATACATTTTACAAAAAATGAAGAGTGTTTTTATTCACTTATAAGACATGGATCAAATATAGTGGAAGAAGGTAAATTAATCTGTGATTACAGTGGTCAAACAATATTACATTCTGCCTGCTGCTGAAACAGGTAATACCTCTTTTTTAAAACTTATCCTTACGATAAAAGATATCGATATTAATTATGAAATTAATCAAAAAGATTACCTATATACATTGTGCTATTCAGAAAAAAAACTAGAGAATATTGAATTACTACTAAAAATACATGGTGAATTTTATGAAAATGAAGCAAATAACTATGATAGATGTAGTATATATAAATTGTTGCTCTACAAGCATGATGATCAAATTTTGCATGCTAAGGATCAAAATGGAAAAACACCTTATGATTATGCTTTAGAAGATCATTGTTCACTAAAGCCATCTACTTTGAAATTATTTTTAAATTTTCTACAAAAAATGAAAGAGTCTAAAAGTAGAGTTTTGAATAGAATTGAAAGTGAGTTAATTAAGAGATCTACTGCAATAATTACACTTTCTTCTCTTGCTTTTGCACTGTTCTCTATTAGATCTTATACAGATCTATCTAAAAGTCATGCACTAAATGTTTTTGAAACCGTTGTTAGAAATATAGTTGCTGGACTTGTTGTTGCTGTATTCTTTTATCCAACAAAACAACAAAGAAAATTACAACAAACTGTTAAGGAATGTAGTGAAAAAATAGGAGAGATTCATAGTAAAATTGAGGAAAGTGAAAAAATAAGTAGAGAAGAAAAATTACATTATATAGAAGATTTACAACAAAGTGTTCAAGACGTAACAGAAATAGTAAGTGAAATAGCTACTAGAAATATGTCCAATTATCAAGATGACTACAATAAAATTAATGAAGATAATCTTCCTAGTGAAAAAGTAATGTTATTGATTATGAGAATGTTTTTACCCTCAAATCAAAAAAATTGGAAAATTTTAAATAATACAGATTCACAAGCAAAAAAAAATTGGACTAATTTAACAATAAAAGTTTTAGAACGTGAACACTTGAAAAAAACAATTAGTAGTAAGCTATAAATGCTATTGCCATGGTTATTATAGTTGTGTAGATTATATCTATTAAAATAGAAAGAGAAATGATAATAGAACAACTTAACACATTATTAACAAACGAATTAACTTCTGTTCGTCAGTATCTTTTACACCTTTCTATCTTGAAGGATAATGGGATCAACCGCTTTGCAGAAAAAATAAAAAATGAAGTAAGTGAAGAACTTGAGCACGCAAATAAACTAGCAGAAAGAATATTGCTACTCAAAGGTATACCGAATTTTCAAAATACCAATGAAATACATCAATATAGTGGACAATTTACAAAAGAAACAATAAACGAAATATTAATAGCCAACTTGAATTTGGAAAAAAGAGGTATTGATGATATTAAAAATGCAATTTCCGTTGCTGAAAAAGAAAAAGACATAATAACTACAATACTATTAGAAGAAATACTAAAAAATGAAGAAGAACATTGTTATTGGCTTAATAAGCAGATACGTCTTGTTGCATTAATAGGTGTAGAAAATTACTTAATAACACAAACAGAGTGTCCTTCAAAAAAATAGCAACCTTATTTATACCATTTATACTTCTCTTTTCATTAAGTTTATGGCAACTATTTAGGTTCAACTGGAAAAGTAATATTATAAGCAATATAAATTCTCCACCAATATACGTACATTCACATGATAATCTTATTAAGTTCAATTATAGAAAAGTAGAACTTGAAGGTGTATTAAGTGGTATAGACCTAAAGGTTTTTGCTGGACAACACGGATATTACTCACTATCCCCTATGCTGATTGCATCTGGAAATTATATGCTGGTAAACAGAGGTATAGCTCAAGAAAAAACAAAAATTGAAAAAGTCACTATCAACGGAATATTACATTGTAATAATGCAAAAAATTGGTTTATTAAAAGTGATTCTACCACCAATATGTGGTTCACTTTTAATACTCAAGAAATATCAGATGAGTTAGGTATTAAGCTAGAGAAATGTGTATTGTGGTGTGATAACTTCAATATCATGAAACCAACCAAGCATCTAGAATACTCAGCAACTTGGTTATCACTTGCCATAATATGGCTGATTGGATGTATATTCTATTATAAAAAACACAACTCAAAAAAAACTATACTTAAGACAAGTTTCGTGTTTTAATTAGCTTTTAGAGCTGTTTTGAGAATACAATGAAATTGGATAAGGAAGAAGTACCAAAAACTCCTATATTTTTGGATTATCAATCCACTACTAAAGTAGATCCTCGTGTATTACACGTTATGGTTCCCTATTTTAGTGAATTTAATAATGCACATTCTCGTAGTCATTCATTTGGTTGGAATGCTGAAGAAGCTGTAGAAAAAGCAAGAAAATGTATAGCTGAATTAATTAGTGCAGATAGTAAAGAAATAATATTTACCTCAGGTGCAACTGAATCAAATAATATGGCAATTAAAGGAGTTGCATACTTTTACAAGAGCAAAGGGGATCACATAATTACTGTATGTACAGAACACAAATGTGTGCTAGATTCTTGCAGAAATTTGGAAAATGAAGGATTTAGAGTTACTTACTTACCTGTTCAAAAAAATGGAATTATAGACTTGTTAAAACTTGAAAAAGAAATAACTGATAAAACACTTCTAATTTCAGTAATGACAGCGAATAATGAAATAGGAGTTGTTCAGCCTATAAAAGAAATAGGTCAACTATGCAAAAAATATAACATATTCTTTCATACCGATGCCGCACAAGCATTTGGAAAAATACCAATTGATGTAAATGAAATGAATATTGACTTAATGAGTATATCTAGCCATAAAATTTATGGTCCTATGGGTATAGGTGCATTATACATACGTAGAAAAAATCCACGTGTTAGATTGATACCACTAATTAATGGTGGTGGTCAAGAAAGAGGTATGCGTTCAGGAACAGTCCCAACTCCACTTGCAGTTGGTTTTGGAGAAGCATCAATAATTGCGCAAAAAGAAATGTCCGAAGAAGCTATAAAGTTAAAAGAATTAAGAGATATTTTGTATAATAGAATAAAAGAAGCATTTCCTGATACCATTCTAAATGGTGACTATGAAAAGAGAATCCCTGGTAATCTAAATATTAGTTTTCCTTATGTTGAAGGTGAATCAATCATAATGGCAATCAAAGATTTAGCTGTAAGCTCTGGTTCTGCTTGTACATCTGCATCCCTTGAACCTTCTTACGTTATACGTGCATTAAATAATGGCCATGATCTTGAGCATTCATCCATTAGACTTGGTATCGGTAGATTTACTACTAAAGAAGAGGTTATACATGCTGCAAAACTAATTATTGATAAAATTGGTAGATTACGGAATATGAGTCCACTTCTTGAAATGGTAGAAGAAGGTATAGATCTAAGTACTGTAAAATGGGATACACATTAAACCATATTTAAGAAAAAATAGCTCTGATATTAAAATCAATCTAGACGCTTTCCTCAAGTATTGAATGGTTTACTTCTATTTTATACTTTGACTCTAAATAGCTAATTAACTGTTCCTTGAGAGACATCATAACACGTTGTCCACTTTCGATAGTATCTAGCTTTCCACTCGATGAGTACGATTCTTTCAATAATCCTACTATCACTGCATTCTCGTGCATAGTTGGAGTTGTAATTAAATTTATTGTTTTCGTATTAAAGATTTCTTTTATAAAAGATGAAGGATAATTTTGATTATTATTATTTATCTTCTGTTTTCTAATCAACTCTATACCTTGAGTATTATTTACATTCTTTCCCTCTTTAAGTTTATTTGCAACACTGGTTGCAATCTTAAACATTTCTTGCGTTATAAATTCATTGCGCCAGAGTTCTAGTACTGATGATCTACTGTCCTCAAAACTTTGTAGTTTAGATGGAATAGAATCAATAATTTTCACACTAACAATTACATCGTCAACGCCTTTAAAATAACTTTTTTGATTTTTATCCCTAGAAAAGATAAAAGAAGAAAGCGTATTAGACTTCAATACTTGACTGCCATCTTGACCTTTTCCATTAATATCCATTGGTCCAACAGTATGTATTGGCAGATTATATTCATTAGATATATCTTCGACAGATGCACCATTATAGATTTTATAATTCACCTGATTTATAAAATCATTAATTTTTTGAAAGGATTTTTGATTAATCAAAGATAGTTTAATATCTTTCCTTAGATTAGTTAGGTCCTCATCTGAAATTTGATGTATATTTTCAACCCTAATCAAATGCCAACCAAAACTGCTCTCAAAAACCTCACTAATCTCACCTTCCTTGAGAGAAAAAACTTTTTCTCTCATATCTTCTGGCAGAAAATCTCTTGTTACATTATTTACTCTAATATCCTTTTGTTGCTCAAAAGTTAATTCTTTATTTAAAATAGCTTTTCTCATCTCTTCAGCTTCTTCTTTTGAGTTAAGAATCAAATTGAGTATATCAATCTGATTCTTAAGTGATTGCTTCTCAATTATAGAATCAACTTCCTCATTCGTAATTTCAATCTGATCTTCAAAATACTTCAGACCTACTGACATGTATTGAGCAGTTCGATATTCAGGATAGTAAAAGTTAGATTTATTTTTTTCATAGAAGCTAAGTAAATCTTGATTGTCCGGTTCAGGAATGTTTGTTACTGCATCCTTTGTCACTTTTACAATATCAACCACTCTAGTCTGATGGCGATTTTTATATATTTCTCCATCGATTTCTTCACCAAAAGTTACTGGATAATTCTCTTTAAAAATAAGCGAATTCATAAGCATTATCGCTGGTAAAACCTTTTTTAGTCTTGCTACATATTCTTTTTCCGTTATGTTCATCTTATGAAGCACTTCATAGAACTTCTCTCTATTGAACTCACCTTTTTCATTTTGAAAATACTTTGTATTTTTTATATGATCTTTTATTGAATCTTCACCTATCTTGAGACCTAGATCACTGACCAAATTGATAAGTAGTTTTTGTTCTACTAATGTACTAAGTAAATCATACTTTAATTTCTTTTGATTCTCAAAGTTACCGCTATAATTTTTATATAGAGATTTATATTCATTAAGTGATATAATTTCTTTACCCACCTTAGCTACTACATCTGTTTCATTTCCTTCTGAGAGAAGATTACTAATTCCTATGAAAACCATCACACAAACTAAAAGTATGGTAATTGCTTTAGTGAAAAAATTCCTGATATTCATCATAATATATGTGGCAATGAACTTTAACTATAGCATAGTGATAATTTAATTGTTGTAAATCTTTAACCATTCAAGATATTGGATTTAGTTTAAGGAAGTGTACCTTCAATTTTTACATCAGAAAATTTTAACCAACTTTTTCTTTATTATCTACTTTTCTTCACCACAAATTGTTTTGTATTCTATCTACCCTTAATCTATTGACATATGATACTCTTTTGAAAAGGTACACATTGTATTTTTACATTAGAAAGAATTTGACCAATTTTATTTTCTTTCTCTTTATTATTTCTTTCTTCTTCTCTATTACAAATCATTTTATTGTTTTGTCCTTTATCTACTTCACTTTTTTTATCTCTTAATAAATGTTTTATACTCTTCAATTCCTCTTTCATTTGTTGTGATTTTTCCTTCTGATGTAGATTAACTAACAATATTGTTTCCGGAATTACCTTTGAAACAATACGGTATACTAATGATTCTTGTATTTTCTCTTTATGTTTATCTTTTATTTGCTCAGTTTCTTCAGAAGATAACGATTTAAATTGTTCCCATTTATGATAGTACGATGTACAAATACTCGCTAACATGAGTGCACAGCCTCCTACCAATAACGGTATAGTTGTAGAATATCCTAATAGTAAAATAGAAGCTATTGCTGCAGACAAAAACATTATGTCGCACAAAATATATCACAGCAAATAACTTTCAATTTGTTCCTATTTTCTTTTATAAGTTCTTGCTTTCTTTTTTCTTCTAGCTCTGCTGTTTTAAACAGTTTTCTATCTCTAAAATTATTAACAAGTGAGTAAATATTTAAAGCCATCGAGATAGCACCTAGTTCAAGACTTGTAATACTACTTCCTAATAATATACTTGCTTTAGCTGTTGAATGAACAAAGAACATACTACAAGGAATTAATATATTAAAACCTGACGATACTGTAGTTATACGCTTAGATATAGACCTAGCTGATTTCTCAATTGATAATATGATTTTTTCTCTCATTAAATTTATATTACCTGCTGATTTCTCCCTCTCGTCAATTTCATTCTTCATATGTAAATATGTTAATATATTAATAATTTAATTAAATTTTTTATGAAAAATCTTAAGAAAGTATTAATATAATTTTATCTTTCAAATTAAAGTTAGAAGGAAGTATTAGCATCACTATGCTATCAAAACTGAGATGTAACCCTATTAGAGGGTATTAGCTATAGATTGCTTACGTTTAGTTTGATTTCTACCAAAGGAATAATTACAACTACCACTTCCATAACTATCAAGAGAAGTATTTAGGTAATCTGTATCAAAACGCACGGGAACGTCAAACTCAAAGCTTACAGTCAAAACAGAGCCTTTTTTTGGTGGTTGTACAAATGTTAACCTTCCAGTAGAGTAATCAATAGAATACTCTTTTTCTTCTTGTTCATTTAGATAAACCTTAACTGTATCGTACACTGGTTTATGAATGATTCTTACATATTTATCTATACCACTCATATAAGTTTTTATCAGTTGAAAAGTTATTTGTTCACCATCACATATTCCAATTTCTTGATTAGTTACTGCAAAATCTGACCAATCTTTAAAGCGAAATCCTATGGCTCTGCCCTTGCGAGCACGAAAAAATGTGATATTAAGCTAGATAATTGTTCACTAGATTTAGTTCTATAAGAAATGTTATATCTAGCACGTGAAATAGACCAATTAATATTACGCTGCTCATAGCCGTTATTAGCCATAACTACATCAGTAGAAAACTCTGGTCCTCCAGTAGAGCCATACGATATATCTTCCGGAAATCTAACTTCTACAAATGACATATATTCTCCCATACACGCAAAGGTAATGTTTATCTAAGAAAAAAATATATTACTAGTTAAATGTGTTATATAATTAAATTACCAATTGAATAATGTAATGCCTCATTTATTAATATTAATATTTATTATGCTACCGTTTAGCTTAAGCACTACCACTATAAAAATTATTGCAAATGTGAACGGTGAACCCATTTCAAATTTAGATATCGACAATCGTATAAAGTTAGCAATTGCACTATCTGGTAATCAGAATATTAACCAAGAAGAACTAGCACCTCATGTGCTAAAACGTCTTATAGATGAAATAATTATTATCAACGAATCTAATAGATTAAATATAAAATTAAGTGATAAAGAATTAAATGATTTTATCATATCGTTTTTTACTAATAACCTTAATCTTAAATCAGAGGAAATAGATCAATATGTAGAGAAACATAATATAAATATAAACGATTTTCGCAACCAGATGAAACCTCAACTCTTATGGAATAAAATTATCCAAATTCGAGTGCTACCATTTATTGGAAAAATAAACAACGAAGAGATTGCTATCTTCAGTAAACAATATGAAAAATTAAATAGCACTTTAACTCTTAAGCAAACTATAACTGAGGACTCAAAAAATGTACTTAACGAATTAAAAAAACAAGAAGTTAATTGTAAAAATTTTGATGAACTAGCTAGAGTTCTAAAACTTCGTGAAGTAAAAGAATTTCAAATAAAAATGAAAGATCTAAATCATGACTTACAAACTTTATTGAATGAGACAAGTATAAATGAAATAGTAGAGGAAGGTAATAATGTAAGGCTAATTATGCTATGTAATATTGAAAGTAACTCTACCAATACAGAAACAGTTATACAAGAAATATATAAGAGAAAAATCATGACTCAAAGTAATGTACTATTTGACAACATAAGGAACACTGCTGTGATTCATTATTACAAAGATTAATCTAATTAATAGGCAAATTTCCAGTAAATAGCAACACTCCAGAAACCAAAACAACCCAGAACATTGAAATCGGTAAAAATACCTTCCAACCAAGACGCATAAGTTGATCATAACGATAACGAGGAACCGTTGCTCTGATCCAAATGAATATAAACAAAAGGCATATTATCTTCATAATAAACCACGCCAATTCGGGAATTTTATATAATAAACTAAGATTTATAGGAGGATACCACCCTCCCAAAAAGAAGATAGTCATCATAGCACTAGCCAAGATCATGTTAGCGTATTCTCCAAGAAAAAAAAGTGCGAATGGCATAGATGAATATTCAACATTATATCCAGAAACGAGCTCTGCTTCCGCTTCAGGTAAATCAAATGGGTGACGGTTGGTTTCTGCAAGTAGAGAAATGAAAAATATTACTCCTATAGGAGCTAACAATAAATCAACCCAAAATGGCATGTTATGTTTTACTACCACCATCTCACCGAGATTTAATGTTCCAGTTGTAACAACAATTGTAGCAACAATTAGTCCTATTGAGATTTCATATGATATCATTTGTGCAGCAGACCTTATAGCACCAAGGAAAGCATAGTTTGAATTACTTGACCAACCTGCGATAATAATTCCATATACTCCCAAAGAGGATATTGCCAACACATATAGCACTCCAACGTTTATGTTGGAAATAACTTTAGGAATTACTATCATTTCACCATTTTTTGCAATAACCTCTGCTCCAAAGGGTATAACTGCCCATACAATTAGTGCTAAAATAAAAGTTAGCATTGGAGCAATAACAAAAAGTATAGAATTTGCTTTTAACGGAATTATAGGCTCTTTAATAATTAGCTTTAATGCATCTGCAAATGGCTGTAACAATCCAAATGGACCCACTACATTTGGACCTTTTCTCAATTGTATTGCCCCAATGACTTTACGTTCAAAGTACACAAGATAGGCAACTGACAGTAGTAACGGTATAAGTAAAAGGAGAATTTTAATTATTAACATCGTAAAAATTTCAAATTTAAATGATATAGAGATATTATTATTAGAACAAAGAATATTTTTTCAGAAAAAAGTATATCTGCTAAGTTTAAAATATGAAGTAGTCTTTTAATAGAGAAAGGTCTATATTTATATATAGTATTTATAAAGTATGTCTGCTAATTTTGAAGTAATGATGGCCATTCGTTATTTACGATCAAAAAATGCAGGATTTTTTTCCATCATAACCTTATTCTCTATGCTTGGTATCGCGCTCGGTGTAGCAACATTAATAGTTGTTATGTCCGTAATGAATGGATTTAGAGCAAAATTATTTGACTCTATCATTAGTATAAACGGCCACATCAATGTAAGTTTTGATATAAACATAAATTCCGATTATCTGAAAATTTCAGAATTAATAAAAAAAATACCAGGCGTATCAAAAGCAATTCCTGTAACAAACAACCAAGCTGTGATCGAGTTCGATGGTAACATTGCCAGTGTTATAGTACGTGGTATCGCACTTGAAGATCTGTCAAACATTGCTAACAATCTTGTAATTGAAAATACTGATGAAAAAGATGGAATTATAATAGGAACACGCTTAGCAGAGGTTTTTAATACTACTGATGAAATTAATTTAATATCACCTAAAGGATTTCCTATTGATATGAAAAAATATAAAGTTATAGGGACATTTGACTCGGGTATATATGAATATGACACTAGCTTAGTATACATGCAATTAAAATCAGCCCAGAAATTTTTTCATTATGGCAATAGTGTTGAAAGCATAGAAGTATTTGTAGACGACATAACCAAATCTGAAAAATTAGCAAATACTATAGAGAATGATATAGGAATGATAAGTGAAAGTTGGCAAAAACAACAAGTTCATTATTTCAATGCTTTAAAAACTGAAAGAAGTGTAATGTTTCTAATTCTTGCTCTAATTATACTAGTTGCATCATTTAACATCATTTCAAATTTAATGATAATAGTACAAGAGAAGAAGTCTAACATTGCAATTATGCGTACATTTGGAGCCACAAGCTGGAGTATTATGCGTATATTCTGTATTTGTGGTTTATTAATTGGAATAGTAGGTACATCCCTTGGATGTATTATTGGTATTGCTTTTTCCCTTAATATAGAGAATATTAGATTGTTTCTAGAGAATATTGTAAATATTCAACTGTTTGATCCTATGGTATATTTCTTCTCCAGCTTACCTGTAATACTACTTCCACAAGATGTGATCAGTACATCTTGTCTAGCATTGTTTTCATCATTCTTAGCTACAATTCCGCCTTCATTGCGGGCAGCTTCACAGGATCCAGCAGAAATACTACGCTATGAGTGAAATTCAAAAAAGTTATATAGGCTGCATCTTAATTGCACTGTTAATTTTAGGCAACACTGTGATAAATAATGTGACTCTTTCTAAATTTGTCGATGATAAATTGAAAGTTTTATTGGAAGCGATTGATGATCTAAAAATTCTAACTGATGACAATCGATCAAGGCTGGAAAAAAAAATATTCGATTGTAATAAGTGCTCTGATATAAAAATAAATGTTGATTCAAAGAGTTTTGCAAAATTACTTCTATTAACAACCAAAATGCAAAATTCCCTATTAAATGAGACTAAGTTTGATAATCAATTCCACGCAATAAAACCTTTAATTGTAGGTTTAACCAATCACGAGATAGAAGATGCAGTTAATGAATTAACTAATATAAAAGAGGTATGTACAATTGTTGAATTGCAATCTTTTTTTGAAAAAATTGTTAATGATATTTACTATGAAGAAAAAAATTTAGCCGGAAAAATCATATCAAACTGGGTAAAAATAAAGAAAAAAAATGACTCATTAAGATCAAAATGGACAGATATTAGAGAATTAATTGATGAAAATGATTGGCGAGGTATAGATAACATATCAAAAAATCTCACTAACTCACAATTTAAATTATGGGTAAACAAGTTAAACAATTTTGTCCTAGCCTATAGAAATATATTAGTAATACACAATTATTTAACCTCATGATCTATTTTATAGTTTTTATATTTTCATTCCTATTTAGCATTTGGGTAAAGACAAGTGGTGAAATAATAACCATAGAATTAGGTAATTATACAGTAACCATTGACTTATACTTTATCATTATATCCTGTGTAGCAGTACTATTATTACTGACTATTTGTATAAAGTTTTTTTATTCTATTGGCTCAGCATTTACTAATTTAAAAAGTAAAAGAAGAGAAAAAGAAGAAACGCTAATTTTTGAAGCTTTTTTCAGTATAGATCTAAACTATACAGAAAATATTAATAAGTTATCGAAAATAGTAAACGAAGAAAATGACAGATTCTTGCTGCTAAAAACCTTTAATTCAGGTAAAGCAGGAAATTACACTTTCTTCACCAATTCTATAGCTAGTATTATGAGTAAAAATCGTAATTTAGCTTTACTATTATCTTATAAGCTAATCTTTCATTTAAGAAAAGATAAGCTCTCTCTACAAAAATTTGTAGATCATTGCTTTCATGCAATTAGTGATAAAATATTATCCTTACCTTTTCAGATAGAGAATGCTATCTTAAAAAACGATTGGCTAACTGCTATTATAAAATCAAAAGAAGCAGTGAAGTGTGGTATTTATTTTCCCTTTAATCAGAAGGAAATATTAGCACCTCTCTACTGTGCATTAGCAAGAGACTATGAGAATTCAGGAAACATTAAAGAGGCTATTAAGTCTGTGTTAAGAGCAGAGAATTATAATAATAGTTTTCAACCTATTAATTACTTAAAAGCAGAATTTTATATTAATCTTGGAAAGATAAGAAAAGCCTCTGATGTGTTAGAAAAGGAATATGGTAAAAATCCAACTCCTCAAGTAGCAAAGCTCTACCTAAATTTAAGCGACAAAAATACTGCTGAAAGATTATACAGTTTAAAGTCAGATTACTATTTTAGTTATTGTGCACTAGCTTTAGCTGCTATAAGCTTACATGAATATGACCTAGCAGATCAACACTTAAACACAGCTATAAAAAAAGTCAACCATTTATCGGTTTATCTTATAATGATTCAATTAAAAATTTTACTAAAAGATTACGATAAAGCAAAGTATTGGCTCAATGAAATAGATACTCAAGCCACTTCAGATCCATCATGGAGATGCAAGAGCTGTAACAAAGATTTGAAAAGATGGGACTATAAATGCTGTCATTGTAATGACTATGATTGTATTAGTTTAAATTAATAAATAGGAAATTTATCACAGATTGTTTTCACTTCATCTGCTACTTTCTTTTCAACATCTGAGATATTTTCACCACTGATGAGTGCTTCTATTATCTGATTGACTAGGCTAGCTACCTTTATAAAATCTTCTTTTTCAAGGCCACGAGTTGTTTCAGCAGCAGTACCAAAACGTAATCCTGAAGTAATAGTAGGCTTCTCTGTATCAAATGGTATAGCATTTTTATTACAGATAATTCCCGCTCTTTCAAGACTATCTACTACAGTTTTACCAGTAAGATTTTTTGGCCTTAAATCAACTAGTATAATATGAGAATCCGTACCACCAGTAATAATATTCATTCCATATTTTTGCAACTCTGAGGCCAAAATCTGTGCATTTTCTATCACTTTCTTAGTATATACTTTAAATTCATTGCTTGAAGCTTCTTTAAAAGCTACTGCTTTTGCAGCTATTACATGCATTAGAGGACCACCCTGCAAACCTGGGAAAACAGCTGATTGGATCTTCTTGTGTATAACCTCATCATTTGTCATAATCACTCCACCTCTAGGACCACGTAGAGTTTTATGAGTTGTTGAAGTTATAACATGTGCATGATCAACAGGAGATGGATACTGACCAGCCGCAATAAGCCCTGAATAGTGGGCTATATCTGCAAGCAAGTACGCACCAACTTTATCAGCAATTTCACGAAAACGCTTGAAGTCTATCTCTCTTGGATAAGCAGAAGCTCCTGCTATGATAAGTTTTGGATTATGTTTTAGTGCCAACTCTTCCACTTCATTCATATCAATCAGGTAGGTTTCCTTGTTAACCGTGTACTGAATCGATTTAAACCATTTACCTGACACATTGGGTTTTGCTCCATGAGTAAGATGGCCACCAGAATCAAGAGAGAGACCTAGTATTGTATCACCTGGACTAAGAAGCGAAGCAAATACTGCTTGATTTGCCTGTGATCCAGAATGAGGCTGAACATTAGCAAACTTAACACCAAACAGCTTGCATAACCTTTCTATAGCTAGAGTTTCTATTTTATCTACATTTTCACAACCACAGTAATATCTCTTACTTGAGTAACCTTCTGCATATTTATTGGTTAAAATTGAACCCTGAGCTTCCATTACTTGTCTGCTGACAAAATTCTCTGATGCAATAAGTTGGAGTTGTGATTTTTGACGATTTAACTCTTGCTCTATAAGTTGATAAATATCAGTATCAAAATTTTTCAAACTACTATCGAACATAGTCACACCTATAAAACTCAAAATATTTTTAAAGATATTTATCATATCACTCTCTCTTGTTTTTTTAACCATATCAATCCAAACGTAGCCAGCAACAGACATATTGGGATAATAGATGTCGCCTTCATTAGCAGTGCGGAAGTGTATATTGGATTTCCTTCTATAGTCGTTTTATCCCAATATAGATTAATTATCCATGAAATTCCTGTATGAAAAAAATAACCAAAAATCATAATTATCATATTAGAGATTGCAGTAGTTAGACCAACTAAACTATTACGAACATAACTTATAGCCTTGTAGATTGTTATAATCTGATAGCCAGAAGCAATGCCTATTATAAGAAGTGCAAATATTGCTGCGTATACACCACCAATTTTTGTAAAAAGTAAAAGAAAACTAGCAAACATAGCAAGAGCACAACATATAATTATTTCATAGTCTTTACCTTTACATTTTTCTAGTAAATAAGCCAAAAAGAATGATCCAGCGCCCATTCCTATGAATATCATTGAAGAAAGTGAGGAAGCTAAAACTTCGCTAATATTATAACTCTCAAATAAGAAGGCTTTTGCCCAACCATCTACAAAACCTTCCATTGGACCAACCATAAGGCCGCTAAACAAACTAACTAAGATAATATGTTTATTAAAAATCACTGTTTTTAGATCTTTTATGTTAAACTTTTCTTGTTGAACTTCTACTTTTGGAGTCATAAAAAATATCAAAAGAGCAAGTACAAAACCAGAAAGTGAAAAAATAACGATAATACAGCTCCATCCAAATTCATTTAGTAAATAATCGAGAGGTGACCCACCAAATATTGCCCCAAGAAGTCCTACAATCATTGATAAACTTGCCATTTTTGCTGATTTTTCTTTAGAGAAATACATAGTTGCAACTTTAAAAAATCCAATTGCTGAAGCTGAAGATCCTATACCTACAAGAATTCTTCCAAATATTGAATAAGACCACTGATCAAAAAGTATAAGTGGCAATGTTCCTGTAAATGTAAGAATGATACAAGGAGGTAGCACATATTTTGGACCAAATCTATCAAGAAAAATACCAATTGGTATATGCGCTAATGTATAACCTATGTAGTATATTCCCCCAAATTGACCTATGTCTGCAATACTTAAATTAAATTTAGTAATTAACTCAGGTGCAATGATGTTGGGAATAACACGTAGTATGTATTGATATGCATAGAATAGGGATGTAAATAACCATATAAGAACACTAGTCTTCATGATCTACCTTTTATGTTTTATAACACAAGGATTATAAGTATTTTAATTATATAAAACAACATTCAATTCTTGCACATGTTTAATCACTGTTACATTCAAAATATAAAATTAAATAACTTTCGTAATTACTCGAGGTTTGATCTAAATATAGGCAATAATTCAATTGTTATTACTGGTAAAAATGGAGTTGGGAAAACCAATATACTTGAAGCAGCTTCACTACTTGCAAAAAGCAATGGTATGAGAAAAGCAAGAACTAGTGAGATGCAGAATAAATTTACTGATGAGGACTGGGCAATACATTACACTTTCTTTGATGGAAAAGACCTAAATTCAATTGGTATTGCGAAAAATCTAAATAAAAAATTAGTGCAGGTTAATGGTAAAGTTCATTCATCTTTATATGAGCTATCTAATGTCATATGGTTTACTCCACAGATGGATAATTCACTTCTAAAATCTCCCAGCGATAGATTAAAATTTCTAGACCGTATCGTCTCAATGTTTGAAGGCAATTATGTCAACAATTATATGAAATATCAAAAAGCTAAATATGAAAGAAGCAAACTATTAAAAAATGGAAATTCTGACGAAAACTGGTTAAGCAGTCTTGAAAAAATAATGATAACAAGTGGAATTAGTGTTACAAGTATGCGTCTTTCTGCTGTAAAGATGTTACAAGACACTGTAAATAACCACTCTAATTCATTCTTTCCAAAAGCAAATTTACAGATAAGCAGCCAATTAGAATCTAATAATACCGTTGATTATTATCAAAAGCTTTTAAAAAAAAACAGAGCAAAAGATTTATTATTAAATAGAGTGAATTTTGGTTCACACAACGACAATTTTCAAATTTTTTGCCAGAAGAGAAGTATTCCTATAAATTTATGTTCTACAGGAGAGCAGAAATTGATTTTACTCTCGATAATTTTGTCTAGTGTAAGAGCTAGATATCTTTATTATAACAAATTACCGGTTTTATTACTTGATGATGTAATGTCTTATCTTGATGATAAACATAGAAATTTGTTAATAGAAGAAGTTCTAAGTATTCAATGCCAAACTTGGATAACTGATGTTAATAAAAGCAACTTTGATGATTATAGAAATAATTTCGAGTTTTTTAATCTAACCAATTAAAAAAGCTTTTTATCTCTAATTAGAAATTCAGCTTATATTAATAAAAATGGCAGTATAAAAAAATAGATAGATCTTTTGTGTGAGGCATAATGAATAATCAAGAAGATATAAGTGATTTAAAGCTACCAAATAACTTCGAAATTGGCGAAACAATTGAAGGAGATATCGGTTTTCTCCATATAATTGTAGAAACTCTCAAACAATTGAGACCTGACACTCTTATTAATATTGAATTTCTTAGTAATGAACTTGAAACAAATTGGAATTATTTAAGAAATCACGACTTCTCTAATTCAGAAATAATTCCTGATTGCCAGCCCTGCTCATCTCATTCAATAAATCATACACCTAAAAGAAGATTTAATCCTGAAATCGAAGGAAAAATGATCTGCACAAAGTATGATATAAAATTACACATTATTGAAAAACAAAAAGAAGAAACAGAAGGTACATACTATCATAAAGTCATAGATAAATCAGGTTCAAAATTCGTAAAAGATGTAGATTATAGTGATACCAGCACTATTCATATACTCAATAAAGGAGATGGATATTTTTCACAAATAGTTAATATAGCAACTATTCGATTTATGAGCATCATATATCAGAATATTGCTCAAGGCTAGAGGATAGAAAAACCAAGCCAGGCAAGTGGAATGATCTTTTTAATAAAATAGTCGATAAAACAAAAGGTGGAGCAGTTGGTATAAAAGGTGCAAGCTCTAAAATATCTACTATAGTTGGAGTTAATATGCTTCAGGAGATGCTATCTAATCTCCATATTTATGATAATAGAAAGTAGTTAAAAAATTAATCAATGAATTATATATATTTAAAGAAGATCAAAGTAAATTCAGAGAAGAGTTAGTAAAATCAGGAATCGAAGTCTTTTATCGTTTTGAGAGTCAATTTGCTCAAGTAGTAGCAGAAGGAAGTTGGCAAAGAGCAATGGCAAAGCTGGCGGAAGACTCAGTGAATAGAATTATTGATTATAACAAAAGGAATGCGAAAGAAAAATTCTCTGTTGCTTTAATTACTAAGGGAATTATATTAGGAAATTCAAAAAAGTATAAACATACTTCCACAGATATTCCTCATATAAAAGCAGGACATACTTTAAAATACAAAAATTCCTTATTGAATACAGAAGATTTATTTAATGAAGTAGGATTAGTAACAATTAAAAACGATCTTTCTGCTGATAAGTATTATATAAAAAGAAATACCAACAGTAATAAATATGGGTACCGTCGCCTCTTTCAATGGGAATTAGATAATAAATTTGAATTAGCAAAAAAATTGAATATAGATTATCACGAAGATAAATATCCCACAGAGGAATATAAATATATTTTAAAGTTAGATGAAAAAACAACAGAAGAAATAAAAAATACATTATTAAATAAAATTAACAACCAAGATCCAGCTTTGATCGAAAAAAGGTTAACAAAAGAGTTTGAGAGAACAAACTATAAAACTGAAGAAATTTTTATTAAGCTAGCAGAGCAAATTGATGAAAATTTTGAATCCTTGGAAAGCTGTATTAATAATCATCATAACCTTATTAAGGAAAATCTTAATAAAATTGAAATTCAGGCAGAAAAAATTCAAAAGGGAACTAAAAGGTATCACGAGGAAGACAGTCAACAACGCAAAAAAATATCTAGATCTATTGAAAAAGGACAAAAAGAGATTAAAGACATCTTTAATAAAATGGTTAACAGAATCGAAGAAATTGCTGTTAATAAAAAAAATGAGTGCTTAAAAGGCCCTATATCGTTTTCTGTGAAAGATCCTATCAAATTATTTACTGGGAGAGAACAAGAGCTCTGTGATTTACATAAAAAAATGCAAGAAAGCAAACAAACAGTAATTTCTCAAATTACAACTATTAGTGGGTTAGGAGGAATTGGTAAAACTGAGTTGGCAAGGAGATATATCAGTCAATATGGTCAATTCTATGATAATAACATCATATGGGTAAATGGTGAAAGTGAGTCAACTATCATTCAGTCATTTAACAAGTTAGCTCAATATAAACTAAAAATTAGTATAGAAGATCAAGACAAAAGAAAAAAGGATATAAAATCCATAGTAAATGATGTATATGAACTTTTTAGTAAAAGAAAAAGTCTCTTTGTTTTTGATAATGCTGAAAATAATAAAACTCTGAAAGAGATTTTACCTATTAGAGTCTTAAGCCATGAAAACAATATACCATATATTTTAATAACTTCACGTATAGCAGAGGTAGAATGGACACTATGGGGAATAGAAAAAAGTATAACATTAAAAGTATTTACTGATGAAGAAGCTATTAACTTTGTTAAGGAATCTCTAAAGTTAAAGGAGAAAAATGACGATATTCTAAATGAACAAGTCAGAGAATTAACAATAAGTTTATTACATAAATTTCCTTTAGCTCTACAACAAGCAGTAGCATATATCAAAAAAGAGAATGAAAAAATTAAACTTAGAAAAAAAGGAGAATACACAATAACTGATTATCTTAAAGATTACAAAAAAGAAACAAAAAAATTACTTAATACTGAAACATTTAAAAACCTTGATAATGATTATAGCCAAACAACACTCAAAACCTGGAAAGTAACAACAGATAAAATAAAAAGTAATACAGAATATGGACAAATTGCTCTAGAAATTTTAGATATAATTGCCTATCTTGCTCCTAATAATATTCCAATAGAAATGATCTTTTCTTTAAATATAGATGAAGAAAAATTATGGAGCGCTGTTGAATTACTTTATCGATATTCAATGATTAAATTAAAGGAAGGCAAATGCGATGTTCACAGATTGGTACAAGAAGTAACAAGATTGAATTTTATAGGACAAGATAGAGAAAAAGAAATTATAGAAAAGACTTTTTATTATTTGAAGGAAGCTTTCTCTAATAGAGAAATATCTGAAACAAAAAAGCAATTATTGCCTCACTTAGAAGAATTCTATTCACATTTACAAAATTGGTCTGAAAAATATACTGAAACCACAGAAATGGAAAAATATAAAAGTGATTTATTAATTTGGATAGCAAATGGATATGAAAGCTTTGGCAATTACAATAAACAAAGAAGTTTACTTATACAGACATTAAAAATTCAGAAAAAATATTGTGATCCTGATAGTTTAGAAATAGTTGAGACATTAGAAAGGTTAGGTTTAATTGAAGAAGAATTGGGTTATTATTATGAACAAAATAATTGTTTTAAAAAAGCTTTACGTATTAAGAGAATACATTATGACTCCGATAGTTTAGAAATTTCCAAAACATTAGAAAACCTAGCTTCAAGTTATGGAAATTTAGGTTTAGAGTACAACAATACATATTATCATAATAAAAGAATAATAAATCTTACAAATGCCTTAGAAATGTTGAAATATCTTATACATTATTAGACTTAGCTTCGGCATATGAAGATTTAAACAACACTAATAAACAAAAGGATTGTCTAATACTTGCTCTTATAATAACGTTATATCTTTACGGACCTAATAGTTTAGAAGCAGCGCACATAGCAGAAACTTTAGTTCTAAATCTTAAAGATTATTATGACCTTCAAGCACAAAAAGAAGTACTTGAACATATACTAAATGTAATGGAAGAAAATTACTCTCACGATAGTGTAGAATTAACAACAACATTAACATATCTAGGTTTAGTTCATGGATATTTAGGAGAATTAAAAACAAAAAAAGAATTACTTATCAGAGCTCTTGAGATAGAGAAAAAGTATTATGGAAATGAGAGTTTTGGAGTAAATATAATTTTAGGTTATATTGCATCAACTTGCGAAGAATTAGGAGATTTTCTTGAACAAAAGCGCTATCTTAAGTCTATTTTAGAAATAGAAAAAAACTCTGTGTAACTAATAGTTTCAAAGTTCCTGTAATACTTATTAACCTCAGTAGAGCTTATGAAAAGTTAGGTGATTATGAAAAACAAAAAGATCTACTTGAAGAAGCCTTGATAATAGTAAAAGAACAACCAAATGAAATGTAAAGATTAACTACGATTCTAGAATATCTTGGTTTAGCCTATGGAAATTTAGGTGATTATCAAAAACAAAAGGAGTTACTTGAACAAGCTCTAGCAATAAAAGAAGAATTATGTTCTTGCGAATTTGAAATAGCTAAAACGCTATCAGATTTGGGTAATGCTTACGAAAATATAGGTGAATATAATAAACAAAAAGAGTTGCTTAAGAAAGCGCTAGAGATAGAAAAGAAGCACTATGGAAATAAACATATTAAAGTTGCTACAACTATGATAAATCTAGGAAATATTTATGGAATGTTAGGTAAATATAATAAACAAAAAGAATTGCTTGAAAAAGCTTTAGGAATAGAAAAAAACATTATGGAGATAAACACATTGAAGTTGCCATAACTATGACAGATCTGGGAAATACTTATGGAAATTTAACTGATTATAAAAAACAAGAAGATTTACTTGAACGAGCTTTAGAAATAAAAGAAAATTACTACATCTGTGATAAAATCAAGGTAGAAGAGTTTTCTGAAGGATTAAAAAATCTGAGTTCAGCTTATAAAGATTCAGGTAAATCTGAAAAACAGATAGAAATTCTTGAACGTGCATTAAAAATTGAAGAAGAACAATTAAGTCCGGAAAGTATAGAAATAACTGATACATTGGAGAATTTAGGCTTAGCTTATGGAGATTTAAAAGATTGGCATAAACAAAAAGAATTTTTTGAAAGATCTCTCAAAATTAAAGAGAGAGAATACGGTAGTGATAGTTTAGAAATAATCGATGTATTGGAAGTTCTAATCTCATTATATAGAAGCCTAGGTGATTTTAAAAAACAAAAGGAATTACTTGAAAAATCTCTTTCAATACAAGAGAAATTTTGTGAAATTGATTATTCTTTACAAGAAAGATTATTTGAAGATGGTTGTCCTTTAGCCGTAAAAATATTAATAAATCTAGTTTACCCTCATAAAGATGTGGCTGAATATCAAAAGCAGTACAAGTTGTTCAAAGAAGTCTTACTTGAATTGAACAAAAATTATGATGATGATAACTATGAAATAATTATGGCTCAAGTAAAAGTAAGTCTAGCATATGGAACTCTAGACAATCTTATCAAAGAAGAAGAAGTATTTAAAAAAGCTTTAAATAATTTAAAGGATTACGACAATGAGTTTATAACTTATCAGATACTTCAGAACAAATAAACAGAATTTTAACTATCATAGATAAATATCATCCTGATTTAGCTCAAAAAACAATTCTAAGTTTATATCAAGCAAAAGAACTTTGCACTCCTAAAAGTAATTTAACCTCTGAAGTCTTAATAGCAGAAAAAGTAAATACTCAAACGCATGCAATCTTTTGATTAAAAGTAATTAATCTTTCACTAAAATAAGATATTTACAATTAGTGGTTAGCATGATAGATTAAAAAAATCTATTCCTCGGTAGCTCAGTGGTAGAGCAGTTGGCTGTTAACCAATTGGTCGCTGGTTCGAATCCGGCCCGGGGAGCCAAAAATTCATAGAATATGAACTTCAAATCACTTGTTTTATGTATACTAGACGGATGGGGTAATGGTTCAAACAATAAGCATAATCCTATTTACAACACAAATCCTACTTGTTGGCAATATATAAATTCAAATTACCCTAAATGCAGTCTATCAGCATGTGGCAACGATGTTGGGTTACCTACTGGTCAAATAGGCAACTCAGAAGTTGGACATATGAACATTGGTAGTGGAAGAATAGTTATGCAAAGCCTAGAGCGTATTAATCAAGGAATTTCAGAGGTCGAACATAATGAAAATTTTAAAAATTTCGTAACCAATTTAAAACAAAAACAAGGAATATGTCATATAATGGGACTACTATCTGATGGTGGTGTTCATTCACATCAAAAACATATTTTAACTCTAGCCCAAAAAATATCAAATTATGGAATAGAAGTAATAGTACACGCCTTTTTAGATGGTAGAGATACTCCACCTAACTCAGGAAAAAGATCAATTGAAGAATTTCAAGATAAACTGAAAATTGCAACTATCTCTGGACGTTATTATTCCATGGATCGTGACAATAGATGGGAAAGAACTATAAAAGCATATGAAGCTATTGCTTTTGCAAATGCTCCTCGTTCTAATGATAGTATATCATTAATTAATAAAAGTTACAAAAATGGTATAACAGATGAATTCATTGAACCTACTGTAATTGGTGATTATCAAGGCATCAAACCAGAAGATGGCATATTTCTTGCTAATTTTCGCGCTGATAGAGTAATACAGTTAGTAAATATACTATTAAACAAAAATGATTATAAAAAAGTAATAAAGTTTTCCTCTATTATAGGAATGGTTCATTATAGCAAAAGTTTTGATATACCTTATCTATTTTCTCCAACACCATTTACCAATACTTTGGGCCAAATAATTTCAGATCATGGATTGAAACAACTACGCATTGCTGAAACTGAAAAATATGCACATGTAACATTTTTTTTTAACTGTGGAAAAGAGAATCCCTTTCCTGATGAAGAAAGAATACTTGTTCCTTCTCAAAAAGTTGCAACATATGATCTACAACCAGAAATGTCTGCTCCTGAATTAACAGAAATACTGATAAAGAAAATTCTCTCTAAAGAATTCTCTCTCATAGTAGTGAATTATGCTAATCCAGATATGGTAGGACATACAGGAAATATCAGAGCAGCCAAGCAAGCAATACTGACAGTTGATAACTGTCTTTCGAAAATACTTCAAGCTGTTCAACAAGTAGACCAAACCGAACTAATTATTACTGCAGATCATGGAAACATAGAATGTATGTTTGATGAGAAAAATAACATACCTCATACAGCACATACCTTAAATAGAGTGCCATTTATTGTATGCTCTAATTCTTGTAAAAATATAAAGTTAAGAAATGGAAGATTATCTGATATAGCTCCTACTATACTACAATTATTTGATATAAAAAAGCCACTAGAAATGAATGGTAATTCACTAATTTTATAAATGAAAAAAATAAGAATATATGTTGAAGATATTTTAGTAAAAGATACTCAATTAACTCTTAATTTACAACAAAGCCATTACATCAACAATGTTATGCGACTTGAAAAGGGTTATAACATTCTACTTTTTAACGGAAAGAATGGTGAATGGTTGAGTGAGATAACTGATATATCACGTCATTCGGTAAAAGTTAGGTTAAAGACTTGTTTAAAAGAACAAGAATACTATAAAGAAAAGCTATTTCTATATTGTGCTGTTGTGAAGAGTATCGCTTTAAATAAAGTGGTTAGGCAAGCAACAGAAATGGGAGTAACTTGTATTCAATTTATTTTAACAAAGCATACAGTAGTAAAAAATATAAACATTGAAAGAGCAAAACTTCAGGCAATTGAGGCAGCAGAACAATGTGAAAGAATGGACATACCAGAAATTCTACCTCCTATTGATTTTCACAATTTACTATCTCATTCTCAGAATAAAAATTTTATATTATGCGATAAAACAGGTGATAGTAGAAAATTTTATAAGAACAATAAAGATATAGCTCTGATTATAGGACCTGAAGGTGGATTTTCTAATGATGAACTTGAATTCGCTAATAAACTAGGACAAAAGCTAAGTTTAGGAAAAACAATTCTCAGAGTTGATACTGCAGTTGTTGCTTCACTTGCCTATTTAGCAGCAAGTGATAGATAATATTGATTTCCTTCTCTTTTGGGAAATAATTCTACCTTTGCAATATCCTCAGTATCTTTGATAAGACGTTCTAATTTTTCTAATCCAACTTCAGTATGAATTAATTCTCTTCCTCTGAACCTCATACTAATTTTTACTTTATGATCATGCGTAAGAAAATCTCTTATATGACGCAACTTTGTCCCATAATCATGATCACTAATGTTAGGTCCTATTTTAACTTCTTTTATACTAAGTGTTTTTTGTTTTTTCTTTGCTTCACTTGCTTTTTTCTTCGCATCATATTTTTGTCTACTGTAATCTAATATTTTACATACTGGAGGATTTGAATCAGGTGCAACTTCAACTAAGTCTAGACCTACACTATGTGCATTTTCTAAAGCCTGTTCTATTGGCACAATTCCAACCATCTCACCGTTATGATTAACCAAACGAACTATTTTAGCTGTTATAAATTCATTAATTTTATTTTTCTTAATTTGCAAACTTTACTCCTTAATTAATAATAGCTTTATGGCTTCTTCAAGTGAAAAAGACTCTTGTTTTTCTGAACCTAAATACCTTACAGAGACACTTTTACTAATGACTTCATTTTTACCTACAATCCATAAAATAGGAACTTTATTCAAACTATGAAGACGTATTTTATAGTTAATTTTTTCATTACTTAAATCAGTTTTAATTCTTATTCCATTTTGCTTTAAACTGTTACTTATTTCCTTAGCATATGATTCAACATCACTAGTTATAGTAAGTATAGCAACTTGTGTAGGAGCAAGCCAGAAAGGAAATTTTCCTGCATAATGCTCTATCAAAATACCAATAAAACGTTCAAATGTTCCAAGAATTGCCCTGTGTATCATAACAGTATGATGTTTTTGCCCATCTGAACCTACGTAAAAAGCTTCCAGTCTTTCTGGGAGAATAAAATCAATCTGTAAAGTACCACACTGCCAACTTCTTCCTATTGCATCTTTCAAAATAAACTCTAGTTTAGGACCATAAAATGCACCTTCACCAGGATTAAGTTCATAACTCAAGTTAGCAGCTTTGACTGCTTCAAGAAGTGATTCTTCTGCTTTACTCCAAACTTCATCTGTACCTGCTCTAACATCAGGACGATCAGAAAACTTCACAGAAATCTCATTAAACCCAAGTTCTAAATAAACTTCTTTTAAAAGATCACAAAACCTGAGAGTTTCAGAGGTGATTTGTTCTTTAGTACAAAAAATATGCGCATCATCTTGAGTAAAACCACGAACCCGCATAAGTCCGTGCAATGAACCAGAACTTTCATTCCTATGACATGTACCAAATTCAGCCATACGTATTGGTAAGTCGCGGTAACTCCTAGTATTAGAATTAAAAATCTGTACATGACATGGACAATTCATTGGCTTTATTGCTATTTCAGATTCATCAACAGTGAACATATTTTTACGAAATTTTTCCCAATGACCAGACTTTTTCCATAAATTTCTACTTACTAAGATAGGTGTTTTAACTTCAAAATAACCATTATCTATTAATTTTTTCCTTATGTAGGATTCCAAAATTTGATAAAGAATGTAACCTTGTTCATGCCAAAAAACCTGCCCTACAGCTTCTTCTTGAATATGAAATAAATTCATGTCTTTAGCAATTTCACGATGATCACGTTTCTCAGCTTCATCTAAACGATTTAAGTAATCATTCAATTCATCTTTATTTCTCCATGCTGTACCATATATTCTCTGTAACATTGGCCCTTTTGAATCACCACGCCAATATGCTCCTGCTACCTTCATTAATTTAAATGCCTTAACTTTTCCAGTTGAGGGAGAATGTGGTCCACGACAAAGATCAATAAAATCACCTTGTTTATAAAGTGTTATCTCTTCACTTTCTGGTATAGAAGAGATAATTTCAACTTTATATTTTTCGTCTATGCTACTGAAATAATCAATTGCTTGCTTGCGACTCCAAACTTCACGAATAAACTTATGATCACTTTTGATAATTGCTTTCATTCTTTTTTCTATTTCAGTTAAGTCATCAATTGTAAATGCTTTATCTGTAGCAAAATCATAATAAAAACCATCCTTAATCGTCGGACCAATAGTAACTTGTATACCTGGAAAAAGCTCTTTTACCGCCTGTGCCATTATGTGAGCAGCATCATGACGAATTATATCTAATCCTATTTCATCACTTAATTTTATTACTTCTATTTGATCACCAGGCTTAACTTCATGCGAAAGATCATATAACTCACCATTTACCTTTAACGCAATTGCATCTTTTAGAACGCTAGGTTGAAAACCTGTATTTTGATTTGAATCTGTCATTAATAATAATTCCTATTTTTCTTTAACCTTAAAGCAATTGCATCTTCCCATACATCTCCGTTTTGCAAAAGTTTTTCCTTGTTATATAGCAATTCTTCTCTTGTTTCTGTAGCAAACTCAAAATTAGGACCTTCTACAATTGCATCAACAGGACATGCTTCTTGACAAAAGCCACAGTATATGCATTTCATCATGTCGATGTCGTAACGTGTAGTACGTCGGCTACCATCTTCTCTTTCTTCCGCTTCTATTACAATTGCTTGAGCGGGACAAATAGACTCACATAATTTACATGCTATACACCTCTCTTCACCATTTGTATATCTACGCAAGGCGTGTTCACCACGAAATCTTGTACTTAAAGGTCCTTTTTCCATAGGATAGTTTAAGGTTACTTTAGGTTTGAACATATACTGTAATGTAAGAACAAAGCCCTTTATTAATTCGATGAAGAACCAATAGAAAGTTAATTTTTTTAGCATAAAAACATTCAAATTCTTAATGGTAAACTATAGTGTTAATTTTTAAAAGGCTTTTTCTCATAATTATATACAAGCTCTCAGTTTTTCAAATTCTTCTTCTGCATGGTATGACGATCTAGTTAATGGACTTGAGGCAACCACTAAAAAACCTTTAGAATAGGCAATATATTTATAATGATCAAATTCGTCTGGAGTTACATATCTATCAAGTTTTGCATGCTTTGCTGTAGGTTGTAAATATTGGCCTATTGTAATAAAATCAACATTAGCACTACGTAAGTCATCCATGACCTGAAATACTTCTTCTTTTGTCTCTCCAAGACCAACCATAAGACCTGATTTTGTAAAAATTTTTGAATTGATTTGTTTTACAGTCTTTAATAAATACAAAGAATGAAAGTACCTAGCTCTTGGTCTGATTTTTGCATATAATCTTGGGACAGTTTCAATATTGTGATTATACACATCTGGTTGAGCAACAACAATTGCTTCAAAGGATCCTTTTTTATTGAGAAAATCAGGTGTTAAGATTTCAATGGTTGTTTTTGGGTTTACTTTTCTAATTTCTTCTATACATCTTATAAACTGACTTGCTCCACCATCATCCAAATCATCACGATCAACTGAAGTAATAACTACATGATTCAAATTTAGTTTTTTTACAGCTCTTGCAAGATTTTCAGGTTCATGAGGATCTAATTTATCAGGAATTCCTGTTGCAATATTGCAAAATGCACAAGCTCTAGTACATATAGAACCAAGAATCATAACAGTAGCATGACGTTTATTCCAACACTCACCAATATTTGGACACGCTGCTTCTTCACACACTGTGTGTAAGTTATTGAGCTTAACAGTATTAAGAGTTTGATTGAATACTTCACCAGTAGGAGCTTTTACTCTTAACCACTGAGGCTTAGTTAGCATTAGCCTGTTGTTTTAGTAAAACTTTCTTTAACATCCTTTTTATTTTTTGAGCTTTTTCACTTAGCTTAATTGTACGTGTTTTAAGAATAAAAGTGTCTAAGCTACCTTTATAATCTATTGTTCTTAGAGTCCTTGATGCTACACGAAATCTAAACTTTCTATTTAGAATATCACTCATCAAAGTGACTTTATGCAAATTTAAGCAAAAGGTGCGTTTAGTTTTACGGTTTGAATGAGATACCTTGTTACCAAAGGATTTTTTTCTATTTGTCAGATCACAAACTCTACTCACTCTAATATACCAAATTATTTCACTTTTTAAAGTTATAGTATAATATAAAAAAGTCAATAAATTATTGCTTAATTTTTATACTATACACTGCCTTATAACCAAAAAATAGTGTAATTTTTTCTATTAAGATAGAACTCATGTGTTGTAGTTCTAATGCCTTACAACCATTTGTTACTGTAAGGTGGAGTACACCAGAATTAACATTTTGTGCATATGAAATTTTTCTCGGTTTTGTATATTCTGCTATTTCTTTTCCAACTATAGTATTCCAATTAAGAATTAGAAGTATTTCATTAGCACTCATTTTACTTTTCATGCATTTCAATGCATAACGTTCTAGTATAAGTTTAAGTTTTTTTGGTCCGTTATAAGTTAACATTTACAAAAGATTTTAATAAGTTCTTACTAAGTTCACTAGAGCATGTATATTTTCAATAGGAGTTTCCGGAAGTACACCATGACCTAAATTAAATATAAAAGGCAAATCTCTGAAACAATCTATTATACGCTTTGCTTGTTCTAATGCTTCATGTTTAGTGTAAGCTAAAAGTGAAGGAGAAAGATTACCCTGAATAGGAATATGTAAATGGGTTTTAGCCCATTCTATAGAGACATTATAATCTATACTTATTGCAGAAACACCAGTTTTAGCACAATAATCCTTATACAACATCCCTGAAGATCTTGGAAAACCTATTATAGGAATGTTACAAAAAGTACTTCTTAGAGCTGAAACAATCTTAGTTGTAGGTTCTACAACATAAGATAGAAACTGTGGAGGAGTTAACAAGCCAGCATGACTATCAAAGAGCTGGACAATATCAACACCAGCATGTATTTGTGCAATCAAGTATTGAATGGTCATCTCAGTAAGCGTGTCTATGAGGTCTGTTAGAAGAGGAGAAGAGGCTATTGGAGATGAAGAACCTAGTAGATAGGAAGCAACTGTCCAAGGACCACCTGCAAACCCTATAAGAGCTTTATTATGTGGTAATTGAGTTCTAACATTCTTTATGGCAGTTAAGATTGGTAAGGCTTTATAGGAAAGTTCTTTGAAGTTACCAAGATCTTTTATAGTTTTTATAGGTTTAATTGTAGGACCTACTCCTCTTATAAATTCTACATCACACCCTAAAATATCAAGAATTATCAAAATATCAGAAAAAATTATTGCTGCATCAAAGTCAAATCTTCTTATAGGCTGTAAAGTTAATTCTACTATTAGATCTGTTTGATAACACATCTTAATAAAGTTAGTTATTCCTTCTACAGCTTTACGATATTCTGGCAGAGATCTTCCTGCCTGACGCATCAACCAAATAGGAATATTTTTCTGCTTTTGACTTAATATAGTTTCTACTATTAATGGGTTTTTATGTTCCAATCTACTAAATTTATTATTTATATATATAAAGTATAGTAGTAGTCATAGTTATATCAATAAATTGTTATTAACTAAGATTCAGTAAAGATTTACGTTACTTATTTTGTGAATAACTATGTGAATAACTTGGTTATTATATTGATTATCTAATCTAATATGTGTGTATAACTAAAATATGAATTATGTTAGCAACTTTTCTTTATGGAAAACGTACATTGTTATTTACTTATGTATATATATGTTAAAAAGTTGTTGAATAATTGTTGACATTTTATATTAATGAATAGTTCACAGAATAGTTCAGAGTTATTAACATACTTATTAAATAAGTATTAACAGTTTATTTATAAAATTTGAGAACATTTTTTTACAATTATGACAAGCACATTTTTAACTTTTATAGAAACTTTAACATATAAAATATTTTCATTTCTTTTTGAGAGATTTTCTGTATTAAAAAAATCTTCAACTCAAGCATTAATGAAAGATCTACCAGATTTGAACATATTTAATAGCTTACTAAAGTTTCATGAGTGTGGAATCATTGACATAATGACTCCACGTACGGAAATATGTGCAGTAGATATTAACTCAAGCAAACTTGAAATTATAAAAAAAATTAAAGGTACTAGTTATAGTAAGATTCCTGTGTACAAAGAAGATTTTGATAATATGATAGGTTTTTTTGATGTAAAGAATGTAATCTTTAGTGAGGATAAAGACTTTAACTTAAGAAATATTTTACAAAATGTAATATTTGTTCCTCATTCAATGAAGACAACTAACCTTTTTATAAAAATGAAATTATCAAATTCATATCTGGCTATTGTACTTGATGAATACGGTGGTACGGATGGTTTAATTTCAATGACAGATCTAATAAATGAAATGATACCAAGCTTTGATGGTGATCATGATCATTATGATATAATAACATTACCCAATAATAAATTTGAATTATCAGGAAGAATACTTATAAAAGACATAGAAGAGGAACTAAAAATAGAATTACGTAATCCTGAAGAAGATTATGCTACGCTTAGTGGCTTGGTTCTTTCTGTTGCAGGAAGAGTTCCTGTAATTGATGAAGTAATTGAATATAGAAATGGTTTAAAATTCATAATTAAGGATGCAAATGAGCGTTACATCAATAAGGTGATTCTAGATTTAAATAATTACTACTTGAAAAATAGAGATTAAATCTATAATATAAACTTAGAAAGGTCTAATTGTTTAGAGATCAATTCCAGCCTATCTTTTACATATTCACTGTCAATTATAAACTTTTCACCACTTTTTTCAGAAGCTACATAGCTTATTTCATCTAAAAGCTTTTCCATGATAGTATGAAGCCTCCGTGCACCAATGTTTTCTACTTCTCTATTTACTGTAGATGCTATTTCAGCTATGGTATTTATTCCATCGTCGGTAAACTCAAGTGTCACATTTTCAGTTTTGATTAGGGCTACATATTGCTTTAATAGGCTTGATTCTGGTTCCTTTAAAATACGCACTAAATCTTCTTGTGTAAGAGCTTTAAGTTCTACTCTGATTGGTAACCTACCTTGTAATTCTGGAAGTAAGTCAGATGTCTTGGATAGATGAAAGGCACCAGATGCAATAAATAGTATATAATCTGTTTTTATAGGTCCGTACTTTGTTGAAACAGTTGTACCTTCAAGAAGTGGTAATAAATCACGTTGTACTCCTTCTCTATTGACTTCACCTTTAACTTCAGTGCGTGCTGCAATTTTATCTATTTCATCTAAAAAGACTATGCCCTCATTACTAGCAAGGCTCATTGCTTCTTTAATTATTTTATCTTCATCCATTAATTTCTCACTTTCTTCATTGATTAAAATCTCTCGAGCCTCTTTGACCTTCACTGTGATAGTCTTAGTTTTTTTATTACCATTGAACATTTTGCCTACAATCTCTGTAACGTTCATGATACCTATTTGACCACCTGGAATACCAGGTATATCAAAACCTGGAAGTATTGTCTTACTATCCTTAACATTAATTGAAACTTCTCCATCCTCACACTCGTTGTTTTTTAGTCTTTGTCTAAAAATTTTTCTACTCTCTTCAGTAGCATCTTCACCAACTAAGGAATTTAGTATTATTTCTTCAGCTGAATGTAAAGCTTTCTTAGCTAGAGCTTTTCTAACTCTTTCTTTTACTAAAACTATTGCTGAATCAACAAGATCACGTATTATTGAATCGACATCACGTCCAACATATCCTATTTCTGTAAATTTTGTTGCTTCAACCTTGATAAATGGTGCACCGGCAAGTTTTGCCAAGCGACGTGCTATCTCTGTTTTTCCAACACCAGTGTGACCTATCATTAATATATTTTTTGGTATAATCTCATCACGTAAAGGAAGTGGAACTCTGTTACGACGCCAACGGTTTCTTAATGCAACAGCAACAGCACATTTTGCATCATTTTGACCTATTATAAATCTATCTAATTCTTCAACTATTTTTCGTGGTGGCATATCATTTTCATTATGGTCAAAGTCTTTTTTATCGTGAATATTGGATATGCTTTTTTCCAATGAAGAATCGATAGGTGGGTAGTTGTTCATAATTCCTCTATTTTTTCAATAATTACATTATGGTTTGTATATACACATATATCTGCAGCTATTTTCATAGACTTTTTAGCAATTTCTTCTATTTCTATTTCTTTGATATCGATCAAGGCTTTTGCTGCAGATAAAGCAAAATTTCCTCCTGAACCAATTGCTGCAATTCCATCTTCAGGTTCAAGCACATCACCTGTTCCTGTAATAACTAGTGAGATGGACTTGTCTACAACAATCATCATGGCTTCCAATTTTCTTAAGAATTTATCCATTCGCCAATCTTTTGCAAGTTCGACACAAGCTCTCATTAATTGGCCAGGATGTTTATCAAGTTTTGATTCTAACCTCTCAAAAAGAGTAAAAGCGTCAGCAGTTGCTCCGGCAAATCCAGCAATTACTGAATTACCTGAAAGACGCCTTACTTTCTTGGCTCCAGATTTAATTACAGTATGACCTAAAGATACCTGTCCATCCCCGATGACAACTACACTTTTATTTCTTCTAATTGATAATATGGTGGTTCCATACATTCGATCATTATGTTGGTGATTCATTATTTCTGCACTTTAACTGAAAATTTTATTATACTTTGGATATATAATTTAACTTACTAAATATCTAACTGATAGTATAATGTTTTATAATCAAATGCAAAACGTAATTAACTTAAAATTAATAAAAAATTCATCAAGTATAAATGACTGGCTTGAAGAAAAATTCAATCAACAACCACTACCTTTGTACAGTTCTGTAGATTTGAGAAATTCTAGTTATAAAATTGCTCCTATCGATGCAAATTTATTTCCCGCAGGGTTTAACAACTTAAATGAAGAGTCAATAAAGTTGACATCGCAATTAATGAAAAGTTACATAGAAGAATACCGATGCAATAAAGTTTTAATAATACCAGAAAATTATACACGTAATAGTATGTACATAGAAAACATTCATACTATTGAAAAAATATTACTTTTAGCTGGATTTGAAGCTAAAATTGGTCTTTTTTCTCACGAGGCACGTGAGCCTTACGAAGTTATCATCAGAGAGAAATCTATAATCAAGACAAAGTCGGGTTTTATACCTGAAATCATTCTTCTTAACCGAGATATGACACATAGCATTCCACCTATGTTAAAAGATATTGAACAGACAGTATTACCAAACCCTTTGTGCGGCTGGTATAATAGAAAAAAATCGCAATATTTTGAGATTTATCAAACATTAATATCAGAATTTTGTAAAGAATTTTCGATAGAAACATGGTTAATTTCTGCACTAACAACTTGCTGTGATAATGTTGATTTCGATGACAATTCATTTCTTAAAACAATATCAACTGAAGTTGATAGTTTGTTATTTTTGATTGAAAAGAAGTATAAGGAATACGGAATTAAGTCACAACCTTATGTCTTTATTAAAGCAAATAATGGTACATATGGAATGGGTATTATAACGGCTACAAGCGGAGAATTGCTTACCCTTAACAAAAAAAAACGTCACACGATGAAAAAAGTAAAGGAAGGAAAAAAGATTAGTAGTGTTATAATACAAGAAGGTATTCCTACAGTTGATATTTTTCAACAAAGCACAGCAGAACCTTTAATATATTACGTAGGAAAAACTCCTTCATGCTACTTATATCGCTATAATAAGAGAAAAGATGCTAACTCCAGCTTAAATTCAACTCATTGTGAGTTTTATGATGTAAGCAAAATAATTAATAAGGAAACTACATTATTATGGAGCATAGTAAGCAAACTAGCTGTTTTAGCATTAGGAATAGAGACTAAATTTCTTTGCGAATAGCCATCTAACTAAAGTGCTATTTGAGAAAAGCTTTCATCAGGTATTGTAGAAATTCATTAGACTAAAGTTAACACTATGTTAATAATCAAAAACATATACTATACCATATGTCATATATAGTGAGGTGAAAATGACACAAGGCCAACAAGTTAATACAGCTACTGAACGTATATCTAATCAATCTTTATTAAATGAAGATGAGATACGTCATATGATTACAACCATAATTAATCAAAAGCATGAAGAACTATATAAAGAGCTTAAAGGTACAAAGGAGGAAATCAAAAATTATATATTAAAAGTAGGTATTTCTACAACTTTATTAAATATAGCATCATCGATAGCCATATTTAACTGGGCGATTATTGCTCCAGCTATGCCAATAATAGGAATAGTAGCGGCATCTATACTAGGGGCAGTAGCAATTACTGCTGGAATGGTTTGTATCTATAAAAATAGAATGCAAATAAAAGAAGGATTACAATCAGTGGCCGGAAAAACAGAAAAAGGGTTTAAGCTTGTAGCAGATAAAACAATAGAAGGTGCAAGTTCTATTAAAAATAAGATTAATAATGGTTCTGTATATGTTAAGGATAAAATTAATGAAAGCTATCATAACTCTAAAGATTCATTAAAAAGAAAGGTTGCTATTACGGCACGTAGATTATCTGATTTTTCTGATGAAACTCATTATATGCAAAAAAATAAAGATTCTTTTTCTTTATCAGAATTAAAGAATGTAGATGAATTATTGAGTAAAACAAAAAAAGCTTTTCTTCATGATGAAAGCAATCAATCTGTTAAGCTTGTTTTAAATGCAATAAAAGCGAATATACAAGTCAATTTAATAGCATTTGAAGGTGATAATAACATAGAAAAAAGGTTTATAGAAAATTTAGATGAGAAAAGTCTGGAAAAAATGGTTACTAAAGAAAGGCTTTTAGAAAAAGACAAATATCATTGTAACTTAATCTTCAGCCGATGTGGAGATCTAATAGAAAAAACCTTAACAGAACTCAAAACTACTTCAGATAAAGAGATTAATAGAGAAGAAAATGTATTATCGTTTGATTCAGTAGATAATACAAATGTCAAAAATAAATTCGCTACAATAAAAAGAGGTTATTCCTTACCGATAATGCTAAGAGAAGAAATTCCTAAACCATCTCGCAGTAGCTCCCCCTTCAATAGTAGTAGATATGCTTCTTCGAATGAAGTTTCAGCAAATAGTGGTATAAGTTCTCCAGAGCGTATTGTAATTAACGAAAAAGATATTACTTTATGTAGGAAAAATTTAAATCGTACAGGTAGTTTAGAAAAACTTGTAGGAGAAGTACCTTCTTTGATAAAAGGAGATATTAGTATGCAAATTCATTCCGAGAAACAAATTGGGTGATGAAATTAAACCTAATGCTTTAGAATTTTTATATTCTAAAGCATTCTTTTATGAACATACTAAGGTAAACTTTTATTGATGAAGAGTCATACTGTTTTTCATTACTATAAAAGTTAACAGGTTCTTATTAAATCTTTTGGTACTATTGCCTGAATTTCTGCTTGAATTTCCTTTACATTAATTACTGCATCTAAATTAACTACTTTAGCAAATTCTTCCTTAATTATTGAGACAATTTTTTCATTAGTTATTAATTTAACATGGTGCCTTATCATAGGGTTAATTCTTATCTTAGTTAATATACCCGATAAATCTGAGGAGCTATTTATATTTATAAGACCCTCTGATTCTTCTGCTTTTAGCGCATCCATCATATCTGACATAGTTAGTATATTTTCTTTTGAATTTTTTGCAAGGGAATTAAATTTTGCTTCATTTACAAGATCCTTCAATTGAGCAAATGAAAAACCTTCAGTTTCTTTTGCAACCTTTGTTATTATGTCAGTGGAAGATAGTCTGAGGTCTTTTGTATAAAATTTTAATGCTTCAATTCTCATGTCTAAATTTGGATTTTCTATATAAACGTGCTCTCCCAATCGTCCTGGACGGATTAGAGCAGGATCTATACTCCTAAAGTTGTTGGTTGCAGCAATTACTTTAATTCCTTTGTTATTTTTTTTAAATCCATCTATTTCAGCCAGTAGTTGCGTTAAGCTTTCGCGAAAATAATAGTTACTTTCTCTGTTGCGATCTGATCCCACTGAATCTATCTCATCTATGAATACTATACAAGGAGAGTGTTTTCTTGCTAACTTAAAGAGCTTGTGCACTGTGCTTGCACCATGGCCAATATACCTACCAATTAGGTCAGAGCCTGATACACTTATAAAATTTACATTAGATTCTCCGGCAATTGCACGAGCAATAAATGTCTTTCCATTTCCCGGAGGTCCATGAAATATAAAGCCACTAGGAATATCTATCTTTAATTTGCTCATACCCTCTCGCTCATTTTTATCCATTTTATCGCATAAGTACATTTGCAACTTCTTTTTCAAAGAATCACTTATTACGATATCATCAAAAGTAGTTCTTTTATTATCTGAGTCAGCTAACTCTATCTCACACTGTAAAGGAACTTCTTTTGACTTGTTTATTACTTGTTCAATTACGAACCATGCTACAAATAAAGTAGATATTGTTAATGTAATTGGGAAGGACTCTTCAATACAATTTGCGGCCAACACAAATCCTTGGCTTAGCAATATTGTTTGTAAATAGGAAAGCAAAAAAGCAAGAGAGATTATCAGGAATATACAGAATATAGCTATGATAAGTTTTTTAGAAGTAGATATTGTTTTACTCATTTTTATTCACTCTGGTAATGTTACTTTTTTATACTAATTTCGATAAAATAGCAAGTAAAGATCGTTGAGAAGGTAACAATCACATAGGCTTTTACACTCGAAGTTTCTATACTTTAAGTTTTGTATCGTAGAAGTTTGAACAATTTTTAATTGATTTTCCACATAATGACATCTTAGAAAAAGAATAATCTTCATTTTATGTTGTCGTAAAGCTAATATTGATGATAATTATAAAACACTTACTCAGCAGAAAGCATCCCGAAAATTAGTACTCACATTTCATTTGAATAAAGGTTTTGATAATAGCAAAAATTTTTGTAAGTTAATAGTTGAGTATCTAAGTAAAATTACAATACATACTGATAAAAAAGGTTGAGCAACTTAATCTAGGTTCAATACTTGATAATGTTAAAACTAAATGAAAATTTAGAAGATATAGTGGTTTGTTTTTTCTAAAAAGGAGTTAGTAACTTGTATATAAGAGCTTCAATAATGTGAAATCTTATACTAAGAAAAAACACTGTAAAAACGAAGTTTCTAGTTTTCTAAAAAGAATTGAATGAAAATTTATCTACTCATAAAGGGAAAGACTTAAAAAGTCTAAGATAAATGTTAAAAATTACAAAGAAAAAAATAGGTGTTACCAGTTCTATAATTTTGATGAACTTAAAATCAGATGATTTGTGTTTATGGCTGCAATTACGATATCTTCAACCTTTATTTTATGCTGTATAAGAGAGCAATTTGATTCTCCTACTTATTAATAGGAACAAGTCTATAAAAGATATTATACTACCTCTAATGAATTTTTATTAGTGGCAATACAAGCTAAAGTTTTTGCTTTGTATATTATATAAAGCTTCTGAGTTTATAGATTTTAAACAATCTATGCAAAAATAATACAAAGATGTCTGAACATTAACTTTTTTAGAAGACTTAATTTTTAACCGCATGATATTTCTATGTCCTTGCTTGTAGCATTGATTGAGATCCTAATAGGTTTTATATTCAAGAGTTTTTCAATTAAAGATTGTAAATTTTCTTGTTGTGAAAACATATGCCTAGAAGGTTTGCTAAACTAAAGCAAATGTAATAGAAAGCTTAAAAAACACTACTTACTGTTAATATGACTAAAACCTTTGATGTTATAAATTAAAAAGAAAAAATGTAATAAAGAAATTTAATCTGAAACTTTAAAAAGTAGTATTAGAAAGGAGTGATCTGGAAAGGATCACATCCCTTAATTTTATCATAACACAAAATGCTTCTTATAGCTCATCCCAAGTATTAGCACAAATAAGATGCTCTTGTGCTATGTTTGCCAGAGTAACTTTTAGAATTCGTTAGGTGGGTTACTCTGTCTTCAAGTGTACCGATTTTATTGTTCAATGCAGTAATATTATCATTCATAGTAGATATGAGATTTTCATTAATTTCTTCAAGAGCTTCTAAAGGTTTTTGTATAAAACTTGCTTGTACAAGTTTTTCTCCAATTGTTTCCCAAGTTTCACCTTCTTTAAAAGTTGGAAAGTTAATGCTTTCAATTTTTTTAATTTTATTTTTTTCGTTAATTTCGTCATTAGTTTCATCGGACATAACTCGTACTCACAAATATACTTTTTATAGTACAGTTAAGAGTTGTTAATTAATAATAAAAATTATTTACAAAGACAGTAAGAAAAAGATGTTTTTAGTTTATTTATAATAAAATAATACCAAGCTTTTAATTAAGAAGGAACTATGTTTAATAAAAAATTATTAGCAATTGTCACGTTATTATCACATTCATCTTTTGGTCATGAGTTTTACTTAAGAGGTGGATATTATGGTGAACTTAAAAATCAAGATAGCTTGAAAATAAAACATGACGTAAAAATATTCAAAAAACCTAGTAGTGATCAATATAGCCCTAAATTTTCTGGAGGTTTTGCTTTAGGGTATCAAGGTAACTCAAAAAATAGATTTGAATTAGAGCTATTATATTCTCAAATAAAAAAAAGGAATAATACAAAAGATAATAATTATATATGTCTTGGTAAGAAAGAGAACAGAATATCAGTAAATGATGCTAAAATTGAGAATACGGCATTTATGATAAATTCATATTATCAAACTACTTCTCTTCCATATTTCGGAGCTGGAATTGGTTTTTCAAAAATCAAGATATTTGAAAGAGATTCGGTCAGGCCTGCATATCAATTAAAAGCTGGTGTAAATCATAATATCAATTCAAATATGAGTATGTATTTAGGATATAGACATTTTGGCGTTATTGGAGGTAAGTTTGGAGAATTTGACTTGTATTATAAGAAAGGAGAAATATTAAAAACAAAAAGTTCTAGTGTAGAGAACGGCTTTTTTGGTACGCATGGAATAGAAATTGGAATATCTGTTAAGTTTATTACTTGATAGATATTCTATATGAGATCTGATATCGATGTTTATAATTGAATCTTTTTGTTAAATAATCTTAAAAAATTGTTTGTTGTGATTTCTTTTACTGAATCTTCTGTGATATTCCATAACTTCGCCAGACAAGCTACAATGTGCTTTACCATTGCTGGTTCATTTTTTTTACCTCTATATGGTTCAGGAGAAAGATAAGGGGAATCTGTTTCCACTAAAACACGATTGCGTGGAATACTTTGTGCGATGTTTCTCAATAAATCAGCATTTTTAAAAGTGATGATTCCAGAAAATGATATATAGAGTCCTAGATCTATAATTTGATAAGCAAATTCCTTCGAAGAAGCGAAACTATGAATTAATCCGTTGAATTTACTTAAGGAAATTTCTGACTTTAACATATTAATCATCTCATTGTCGGCATTTCTTGTATGTATTACCAAAGGTAACTCTGTGATTCTTGCAGCTTCTATGTGTGATAGAAAACTCTTTTTTTGATTGTTTTTATTGTCAGACTTATAAAAATCTAATCCTGTTTCTCCTATACTGATTACTTTTTGTTCTTTGGTATATTCAATTAATTTATCTGTTTTTATAGACATACCATTTTCTATAGATGTATCTAGTGGATGAATTCCTACTGATGAATAAACATTATCGTAAGATGAGGAGATTTCTAGTAACTTGGGTATATTATCAGTTTTTATACAAATGTTATGTAGTATTTTCACACCACACTTTTTTGCACGCGAAATTACTTCGGGAATTTCATCATCAGTAAAATAAGTTAAATGGCAATGAGAATCTATCATATTAGATGTTATCTTTAATTACGTGCTTAAATTCATTTACAATTAATTTATAGACTTCTTTTTTAAATGGGACGGTGCAATCTACAAGATTATCTGAACTTTCCCAACGCCATTCTGTAAATTCTGGATTTTGAGTGTAATTAATGTTGATATTTTTATCATTTCCTAGAAACTTCATTAAAAACCATATCTGTTTTTGACCAGAATAATGATATGTTAGTGCTAGTTCTCTAGGTATATTATAATATAGCCATTTTTTACTTTTTGCTAAAATTTCTACTCTACTAATTCCAGTTTCTTCTAACAATTCACGTAACGCTGCTTGCTCAAGTTTTTCTCCAGTTTCAATTCCCCCTTGAGGCATTTGCCAACTATCAAAACGTTTTCCCACAAAAACATGCCCTTCTTTATTAAACAACATTATACCAACGCAAGGCCGGTAGTTATTATCTTCCATACTATACTGGTTAACTTAATTATTTAATAGGTTTATATCTGCAGTAGATATTTAATCTCCTTCTTTGTCGTTACTAATATCTTTTAATATATTATAATTGTTTTTCCTCAACCTATTTTTTAGAGAAATTACTCCATTTTCGCTAATTCCACTTAAATTTAAAGCAGCAGCTCCTATTTGCAAACCAACTTCACACGTTTCTGGAATAATTCTGCTAGCACCAAGATTAGTGTATATCTCTGCATTACTTAGGTCTGGTAAGCGTATTATAATGTTTACATGTGGAAAATGGATTCCAACTAAGGAAATAATCTTCTTTATAGTAACTTCATTTTTTATCGAAATTACCAAGGTTTGTGCCCTTTCTATTCCTATTGATTTTAGGATTTCTGGCCTTGTAACATCTCCTAAATAGATAGGAAATCCATCATCTTTACCATCTCTTACTACTTCTGATTGAATATCAATGATAACGTAGCTTAGGTGTTCAGCAGTGAGCATTTTAGTAACCATGTGTCCAACACGGCTAAATCCAGCAACAATTACATGGTTGTGGAGGTCTTGTGTATCTGTTGCAACTGCTTCATCATCTAAAATTAATCCTTTACCGTTTAATATACCTGCTATCCAGTCTCCTAATCCAGACAGAAGAGGAGTAAAAGCCATTGTGACTGTAGTAAGTATCATCAGTATTTGCGCAATGTCACTTGGTAGAACTTTGAGTTCACTTGCTAAGCGAAATAAAATAAAGGCAAATTCTCCTCCTTGAGCAAGTAACAAACCTGCCTGAATAGAAGGTGCACTTTTAAATCCAAAGAATCTACATAGTGTGTATATAATTGATCCTTTAAGCACAATAAGAGAACAGGATAGTAAAGTGATTACTGCTAAATTGTTCACAAGGAGCTTTATGTCAATAGACATACCAACAGTCATGAAGAATAAACCAAGAAAAAGGTCTTTAAATGGTAAAACAGATTGCTCGACTGAGTGTCTGTGTTCAGTTTCTGCCACTAGTAAACCTGCAACAAATGCTCCTAATGCCATTGAAAGATGAAACTTTTCAGTAGTAAAGGCTGCTCCTAATAGTACTAAGAGTGTTGTTGCGATGAATATTTCATTACTTCTCATGCTGGAAATAACTGAGAATAATGGTCTCAGTAATAACCTACCAGCGATGAATATTAGTATTAGTGCAATAGCTGCTTGAAATAATGAACCTGTAAGTGAACTTATTAAGCTATGTTGAGAATCACCAGCAAGTAATGGAAGTAAAACTATTAGTGGTACAACTGCAAAGTCTTGTAGCAACAATACTGCTATTGATAGTCTACCTACCTGTGTTGCTTGACAGCCTTTTTCTTGAAGTACTTGTAATACTATTGCTGTTGATGATAAAGCAAGGCCACCTCCAATTACCATTGCCATCTTTGAATCTACACCAAACTTTGCTCCAATTACATTGGCGGTACACCATATAGCGATTATTGTAACTATTACTTGCAATGAGCCGAAGCCAAATACATGAATTCGCATTGCAATCAACCGTTCGAAAGTCAGTTCAAGTCCAATAATAAAAAGTAAAAAGACTACTCCAAACTCGGCAAAGCTATCCATCACATTGATTGAACTTATTAAGTTAAATCCGTGAGGACCAATTATTGCACCCGCAACAAAGTAACCAAGTACAGGGCTAATGTTCATTTTCCAAAAAGCTATTACTATAAATACAGCAGCAGAGAGCAATATTATAATATCAAATAAATATTGAGAGCTACTATGCATGACCTGTATACCATTTGATTGAACATCCGATACTAGGTTTTTGGTTAGCTAATGGTCTACTAGTTTCTGCAGTAAATTTCATAGCTTGAAATAAGTCACTCTTACCTATATTACTAGTGGTGATCTTTTCTTTTTTGGTTTCATTAAAACGTCCACGATAACATAATTTCAAAGAAGAATTGAAGCCAAAAAAATCAGGAGTGCATATAGCACCATATTCCTTTGCTACTTCTTGTTTATCATCAATTAGATAAGGAAAGGTGAAGTTATTTTTCTTGGCGAACTTAATCATATTCTCATACGAATCTTCCTTATATTCATTTACATCATTTGGCATTATTGCAACGGCATTTACTTGATAGGTTTCTTCTAGTAAATTAATATCATTTACTAGATCATTAATAATTGATTTTACATAAGGACAATGATTGCAAATAAACATAACAATCACACCATTTTCTCCACAGCATCTGCTTAAATTATAGTGTTGTCCATCTACTGATAAAAGGTTAAAATCCTTTGCGATAAAGTCAAAATTTCCTTCTGGTGTATTCAGGGCAACCATGAGCTTTATGTTGATTTAGTACTTATGTAATCTATACTTTTACTAGTTATTTGTCAAATAATTTATGTTTATAACCTTTGAAGGCATAGACGGTTGTGGAAAAACTACACAATCTAAGTTACTTGCAAAATATCTTGGACAAATTTACGGCGAGAATAATGTTATATTATCCAGAGAACCAGGTGGAACTGATTTTGCTGAAAAAATAAGAGAAATACTATTATTCGATTCAATAAATTCTATATCAGAGCTTCTATTAATTGTTTCAGCAAGGTATGAACATATAAAAAATTTATTGCTACCAGCCCTTGAAAGAGGAAAGATAGTTATCTGCGATCGATTTATTGATTCTACTATTGCTTATCAAGGTTATGGGTTGGGTGTTGATACAGAGCTTATTCAAAAATTACACGATTTATTAAATGTTCGTAGTCCAGACATAACATTTATTTTAGATATTAGTGTTGATATTGCTTTAAGTAGAGCAGATGATAAAAACAAATACGAAAAAATGAATATAGATCTTTATACAAAGATAAGAAAGGGATTTCAAAATATAGCTCTGAATAATCGTAATAGATGCCACATTATTAACGATATTGAAGTAAAAAGCGTCAAGCAAATATATAATGAGGTTGTTGCTATTCTATCTTCCTACATGACTTTGTTATAATCCGAATTCTTCGTTTATTTTATCAACTATTTTCTTTGGAGGATCTTCTCCCCACCCTGAGTATATAATTTCTCCATAATCTGCAACATCCATAGCTCCGGTTCTACTTTTTGCAATGAACATTTCTTTTTTATCTTTGTCTACTAATACATAGTGCCAAGCTGATTTACCTCTATCTTTTCCTCTGACTAGGTATATAAGATCTAGCCTACTTCTCTTAGCTGCATCAGCAAAGGATCTCTCATTTACAGTTCTACTCTTACTTTTTATTCCTCCACTTTCAGAAAATGCTTCCTTAGGGGTTGGATCTTTACTTGCTAGTTCAGAAATCTTTCCCTTAGAGCCTAGAACTTGTTCTCTAGTATTCCCTGAAGAATATTTATTGGCAAAACCCCCTCCTGAAGAACTTTGGTTGTCAGGTTGTTTTCTTGAGAAACGTTTAGTGAAAGAGTTATCGTCTGACATAATAAAGGTATACCCTAATTTTAGATTACAGTGTTTAAATTGTTGCTACACTCTATCATGGATTAATTAAATTACTATTGTGATGAAAAACAATATACCAATAATTACAGGAATTACATCTTCAGGTAAATCAAAATTATGTGATCGCCTAGTAGAAAATTATAATAACGTGAGAATAATAAATTGTGATTCAAAGCAAATATACAAAGAAATTCCTATTATTACTGATCAACCGCAAAAACAAATAGAATTTTATAGGTTATATGGATATGTTTCGGTGCAAGATAATTATTCTGTTGGTCTTTGGTTGAATGATTTAAAAAACGCAATAGAAAGAGTGAGACAAAATGGTCAGATACCTATTATTACTGGGGGAAGTGGACTTTATATTAATAGCTTGATAAAAGGATTATCATCAATACCACAAATAAGTCAAAAAGTAAGAGAACATGTGAGTAATTTAAGAAAAAACTTAAGTAAAGATGAATTTTATAAACTAGTATTGAGTTATGATTCAGAAGTTCATAACAGAATATCTTTCAATGATTCCCATCGTCTTTCAAGGGCACTTGAAGTAATTATTGAAACTGGTAAATCGATATTTTTGTGGCAAAAAAATAGAAATTCTCCTTTATTGAAATCATGTAAAGTATATGTGATTTTACCTAGTCGAGAATATATATATAGAAAAATAAATTTAAGATTTATCAATATGATAGAAAATGGAGTTCTTGATGAAGTTGAGAATCTTCTTAGAATGAATCTCAATGAAAACTTACCGGCTATGAAAGCTCATGGAGTGCCGGAAATTATAAAGTATTTAAATAATGAAATAACTTTAACGGAAGCAATAGAAGTAGCACAAGCTAATACGAGACATTATGCTAAGCGCCAATATACTTGGTTCAAAAATCAATTTTCTGATGCTGAGGTAATAAACTGTGAGGAAGACAATTCTTATTGTAGAATAATCACGCAACTGAACTCAGAATATTGAGATTTTTTAAGAAAAATATAGAAAGCCTAATTATTTGATATATGGAATGGCAAGATAATGGTAATATAATAGCAGTGAAAAGGTATGGTGATAAAAACCTAATTCTTTCCTTACTTACACAAAATTATGGAAAGCGTAGAGGATTAGTAAGGTCAAATAGTAATAAATTTCAAATTAGTAATTTACTTTATGTAGAATGGCGTTCTAGACTATTAGAAAATTTAGGATTTTTTAAGTGTGAATTAATAGAATCTTCGTTTCATTATTTTTTTCATGATAGGTTAAAAAGTATTGCTGTGGTTTCTATTTCTAATATCTTAGATAAAGTTCTTCCAGAAGGCGAGAGCTATTCTTTATTTTACAACAATTTTCAACAATTTATAGAGATAGTGAAATACAATAATAATTCTTGGTATATTCATTATCTAAAGTTAGAACTGCTACTTCTTTCACAACTGGGTTTTGAGTTAGATTTATTTAAATGTGCTGTAACGGGTTCTAAAGAAAATTTAGATTTTATATCTCCAAAAACTGGTAGAGCAATATCGCAAAGAGTAGGTAATCCTTATTCAAATAAATTACTACCTTTTCCCAGAATATTACGCGATATATATACTTCTCCCTTGCAAAATGATTACTTACTTGAAGATTTTCAATTGGGACTGAAAATTTGTGGTTACTTTTTAAATAAATATTTGTTTTCAACATTAAATTTAAAACTTCCAAGTTCTAGAGAATTAATGATGTCGCTTTCGTGAACAGACGTACCAATTTTTTAAGCAATGAATTTGTTGTTTTTGCCAACTTTCACTTATCATTTTCTAGTGAGAAAAACAACGCACTCCTGTAAAAAACATGGCTATTTTATTTCTATTTGCTTCTGTGATGACATCTTGATCTCTGAGTGAACCACCAGGTTGAATAATAGCTACTATTCCATGTTGCGCACTTTTTATGATGCTATCTGAAAAAGGAAAAAATGCATCTGAAGCAAGCACTGCATCTTTACATTTCTCACCTGATTTTTCTATTGCGATGTTAACACTATCTATTCTGCTCATCTGCCCCGCACCAATGCCAACAGTACATTCATTTTTTGCAATAACGATAGCATTTGATTTTACATGCTTGCATATTTTCCAAGCAAAAATAAGATCCTTTTTCGTTTCTTCTGTAGCAGTGTAATTGGTAACCTGTTGCATTTCTTCTTCAGTAATTTTACTATCATTATTTTCTTGTACTAAAAATCCACCAGTAATATTTTTAAGCTGATATTTCTTATTTTGCTCGTGTTTTTGATGTAATAATATTCTTAGATTCTTCTTTTTTTGTAAGATTTCGAGAGATTCATCAGTTATTGAAGGTGCTATTATTACCTCTAGAAATGTCTCGCTTAATTTTTTTGCAAGATTAGAATCTATTTCTCTATTCAAAACAACTATTCCACCAAAGCTGCTAGTTTTATCACATGAAAAGGCTTTTTCATAAGCATTTAAAGAATCAGTTCCTACAGCTGCTCCACAGGGATTATTATGTTTTATTATTACTGCTGCTGGTTCCTCGAATTCTGAAATAATGTTGATTGCAGATTCTATATCAATAATATTGTTATAACTTAGCTCTTTTCCATGTACTTTCTTAAATAAAGAATTGTCACCATAAAAGGCAGCTTTTTGATGAGGATTTTCACCATATCTTAATTCTTTTGTTTTCTTTTCGTGTAACGTAAAAAGTTCTGGTAATGTGTTATCTTTGCTATTAGATAAAAACCAATTATAGATACTAAAATCATAGTAAGTAGTGAGAGAAAAAGCTTCTCTTGCTAATCTTTTTCTATAGTCTAATGTAGTTTTATTGTTATTTTTAAGCATTTCTTCTTGCAATTCATCATAATGGTCAATACTTGAAATTACTGTCGTAAAAAGAAAATTTTTTGCAGCAGCTCTTATCAGAGCAACTCCTCCTATATCTATTTGTTCTATTATTTCACTTTCTGATACGTTGTTTTTGACTGTTTCACAAAATGGATATAAATTAACGATTACAAGATCGATAGAATTTACATTAAGACTTTCCATTTCACTTTTATGTTTTTCTCTATCGCACAGTATTCCACCATGAATTTTAGGATGTAGGGTTTTTACTCTGCCATTTAATATCTCGGGAAATTGAGTATAGTTTGATATCTCCTCACTTTTTATTCCAGCTTCGCAGAGTACTTTATATGTGTTACCAGTTGAAATGAGTTCTACTTGCTGATTCATTAAAAATGATGCAAGGTTAATTATATTTGTTTTATTATAGACAGATATTAATGCTCTGTTGATAGTCATTTGTAGTTATGTAGAGAATGTACTGAAATTGTACAAGAAATTAAACTATTTGAAAGTGTAGAAAGTAATATAATTAAGCCTATTTAACTGATAGCAAAATTAATACCATTATTCATATAAATTCTAACCTTTTTTCCTTTAGTTAGTGTATGCATTAATATTTTTTCAGCTAGATGATTCTTTATTTCTTTTTTAATTGTTCTTTCAATAGGACGTGCTCCCATCTCCTTGTTATACCCTGATTTTGCAAGATAAAGTTTTACATCATTTTCCACGCTACAATGTATGCCTTTTTTTAGAAGCTGTTCTTCTAGTTCTGAAATAAACTTATTCACAATATGTAAAATAGCATCATTACTCAGATCAGAAAATGAAATCATTGCATCAAGGCGATTACGAAATTCAGGGCTGAAAACTAGTTCAATTGCTTTTTGATTATCATTAGCGCTGCAATTTTTATTACCAAACCCAATGGAACTTTTTTGACGTTCTGATTCTCCTGCGTTGGTTGTCATAATTAAAATAGTATGTGAAAAATTGATTTTCTTTCCATATGTGTCTGTAATGCAACCATAATCCATAACTTGTAGCAATATATTGTATATATCTCTATGAGCCTTTTCAATTTCATCGAGAAGTACAACACTGTATGGATGATTGGATACAGATTCGGTTAATAATCCACCTTGATCATAACCTACATATCCCGGAGGAGAACCTATCATTCTTGAGATGGTATGAGGCTCCATATATTCTGACATATCAAACCTTATCATATGCATTCCCATTTCTTTTGATAATTGCCTTGCTAATTCGGTTTTTCCTACACCAGTTGGTCCTGCAAAAAGATAGCTTGCTAAAGGTTTATTACAGTTTCTTAGGCCAGATTTAGCTATTTTTATTGTGTTTATAAGTGATTCTATTGCATGTTTTTGACCAAAAATAATTTTTTTTAGGTTAGCTTCTAAGGAAATTATTTTCTTCATTTCATCTACTTCAGAAGCACAAGGTATATTAGTCATTCTGACAATAGTATTTTTAATATCTCTACTATTTATTAATTTGCTCTTATTGTTTGATAATTTACGATGTGCTCCTGCTTCATCAAGTACATCAAATGCTTTATCAGGTAATGTTCTCCCGATAATATGTTTTTCTGCAAGTTCAGATATAGATTTAATCGCACACTTTGTATAATATACTCCATGATAGTCTTCATAGTAATGCTTATTAGCTTCTAATATCTTTCTTGTTTCAATTACTGAAGACTCTTTGATATTAATTTTCTGAAACCTTCTTTCTAATGCTTTATCTTTTTCGAAGTTATTACTGTATTCTTTGTATGTAGTTGCACCGATACAACGCAAAGTACCTCTCGCTAATGCAGGCTTGAGTAGATTGCCTGCATCAAGAAAACTACCACTAGTTGAGCCAGCACCAATAATAGTATGTATTTCATCAATGAAGAGAATAGCAGATGTTCTAGCTTCAATTGCTTTAATTATGGACTTTACTCTTTCTTCAAAATCACCTCTGTATCTTGTTCCAGCTAGAAGTGATCCTAAGTCTAATGCAAAAATTACACTAGATTTTAATACATCTGGAATACTTCCTTCAACAATTCTCAATGCTAAACCTTCAACTATAGTTGTTTTACCAACGCCTGGATCTCCTATATATAAAGGATTGTTTTTTCTACGCCTTAGTAAAATTTCTATAGTGCGATTTAATTCATATTCACGACCAATAATATGATCTATTTCTTGATTTCTTGCAAAATCGTTTAAGTTTTTACAGTAGGTATGTAATATTTCATCATCTTTGAGCGCTTCACCTTTATTTATCGTAAAGGAAACGTTATTATTTCTATCAGTTTTTGTTTTATGATCATCACCATAGTCTATCAAATTAGATATATAGTGAATAGAATTACAATTTTTTGTATTATTTTTATGTAATAATCCTCTAACATCTAGATTTTGATCGCACAAAATCTCTCTCAGTACACTTGCTCCATTAATTTCTTTTTTTCCCAGATTATGAGCATGTATTACTGTTTTATGTATTACAGATTGAAATGTTGAATCTGGCTTAACTTGACCGGAAATTGGTCTAGAATCAAAGTCTTTGAAAGTACTGATATTACACTTAGATAATATATTATCTACATCTATGATGTCATCCACTTTAATGTTGCATCTTGAAAGAACATAATTCACATCTATATCTCGAACTAGTGCCAATAATAAATGATCAAGCTTTGCAAATTTTAGATTAAGCTTTAAACCGATTAACAATGCCTTGTTTAAACTTGCTTCTAAGTTTTTGGAAATCATCTGCTATTTTTTAGTTGGAAACTTATAGGTGAATAACATCTAATGATTAAAAAAGAGAAAATCCTAAATTGCTATAAAATGAAGGCAGAAAGATATTCTGCCCATTAAATTAACAACAAGAAATTGTCTGAGGACTTGCTACCATTAATGAATCTGTGTACTTGCCATTAAGGAATAAGCAGAATCAGAGAGGTTTGTTCGTGGGTTATGTCCTTGTTTAGCAAATGTAGTATTCGTTGAGTTGGTGTCATCCCACCAATAAGAATCAACATTGACTAAGTTGATGTTATCCGATTCATTCTTTTTTTCTTTTTCCTGTTGAGTTGATTGATAAATACAGTATGCGATAAAGGAGAACGCAGTAATTGCCGCAACAGATGCCATGATAGAACATACAATCAACATTTGATCTGAATTTCCTACTTTTTCTGTCAGGCTTGTAAGTTTTTCTGATGTTTCTGCTATACTTTTAGTATGTTCTTGTAAAGTGTTAGTATTTTCTGAAACATTTTCCATTAAGGAAGATATATTTTCTTTCAAAGGAGCAAATTTTTGATCAATATTTCCATATATTTCTTTTAATTTATTTATCTGCTCTGCTAGGTCTATATTTTGACTTTCTAACTGCTTGATTCTTCTGAGAATATCAGGAAAGTATTTTTCTATTTCTGCAACAGCATTTGCATTACGCTCGATATCGGTTTGGTCGAAACCAAAAAACCATTTAGATAAAGACATTTTTTACCCCTCTTATAATTGCCATATTATTAATTTTATATTATCAGTAGTTAAATTATTACTAAGATAACTTTTATCATAGAGTTATTGTATAACAAAATAATGTACATCTAGTTGTTGTAATGGTGTTAATCTATAGTTTTATACGAACGGCAGGACATAAAATTTTTTCTATGGTATTTGGTAATACCATGAAGCTTGATGGCATCAATATGTTTTTTTGTACCATATCCTTTATTGTGATTCCAATCATAATGAGGATACTCCTTATGTAGATTATCCATAATCTTGTCTCTATATACTTTTGCAATTATTGAAGCTGCAGCTATTGATATACTTAGGTTATCACCCTTTATTATAGTTTTAACTGGCCACTTTACATAAGGTGCTTGGTTACCATCAATTAATACGTAATCTAGTTCTAGATCAAGATTAATCAATGCACGTTTCATTGAAAATTTTGTTGATTCAAGGATATTATATAAATTTATTTCTTCTACACTTGCGGATCCTATGGCAAATTTTGCAACTGATGTTATTTCATTGTACAAAATCTGTCTACGTTTAGGGGTTAACTTTTTTGAGTCGTTAATGCCATTTATGATTATACTTCTATTGGTAAAAATCACAGCTGCGGATATTACTGGGCCAGCAAGTGATCCTCTACCTACTTCATCTACTCCAGCAATAATGCCAAATAATTTATTCTCTAATTCAAAGTTTGGATTCATATAAGAAATTTCTTCTTTGATATATGATGAAGTAACTGTATTTTTTCAACTAAAAAGTACCTCTATTAATAAACATTCTTAAACAGAATTTTCAATTGTAGTCACATAATAAATAGATGAACTCTACTTAGATAAGGATATTTTCTACGTATATACTCTAATTAAAGCTGTGTATACTAAAAGAAGTTTCCTTAAAGCTTAACACATTTCTATAGTAAGAAAATTATGCTAAATATAGAGGAGATGATTGAAATTATCCAAAACCTCGTAACTATTGTGGTTTCTGACCAACCTTTTTCCTCGAAGTGATGGTGTATTGGTGACATAAGGAAAATTCTCTTTCCTTTAGTATATTTGAAGTATGATATTTGAATAATGACAGAAAGAGTTTCTATGACAAAAATTATTCCAATAATTGAAAAAAGTATTTCTCTTTTGATTAGTATGCTAATTAGTCCTAAAGCTGTACCAATTCCTAAGCTTCCAACATCTCCCATAAATATTTTTGCTGGATGTGCATTAAACCATAGAAAGCTTAGAATTGCTCCAATAAAAGCAATAGAAAAGAAAATTACATCATTATCTTCTACAATAAGGTATGCGACTATACTGAGAGAAATGAAAGAAGTGATTGCTTGAGTTGCAGCGAGCCCGTCTAATCCATCTGTGAGGTTTACAGCATTGGCAGCACCTACTATTACAAATACAGTAAATGGAAGATAAAAGTAACCAATATCGATGTATTGACTGCGAAAAAGACATATTTTTGAAAAATGATCAGAATTTAATAAAAGCATACTGGTTACTGCAATAGTAATTTGAATAAGTATTTTTATTTTTGCACTAAGTCCTCGATGATTTTTTGTCTTTAATTTTAAGTAATCATCAACAAATCCAAGAACAGTAAAAGATAGAATTGTGAAGATGAACAGAACAATTTTGGTTGTTAGTTCCATCCATAATAAAATTGAAGCAATAGCAGAAAAAAGTATTACTATTCCACCCATAGTAGGTACATTTTTTTTTGTTGCTATATGATGGGCTGGACCCACTAATCTTATTGGTTGTCCATCTTGATTTATTCTTTTCATTAATCTGATGAAGTAAGGATAAAGAATAAATCCAAGAATAAGTGAGGTTAAAAATATCTTAATCATTACTAGTACGAACAAATTTTAGCTTTAAGTAAAAATTTCATCACAAAAATTAATTTCTCATCATCAAAATTCTGAAGTTATTATAAGAGAGACTGTAGTAACTTTGTTGTTATTTTAATTTGAAAAATTTTTAGCAGATACATCGATAAATTTTTTGTCAGTTCAATTAGCAGGTGAACTCTATAATTTTTATTATGCATTGTATTGTTTTTCACATATACCAGCTTTTAATCAACTCCCCATATAAATTTCTTCTGCACCCACGCTTTACGTTTTAAAGCACTTAATAGACACCAGTCTTTTGTATATTTTTTGATTTCCATTATGGCAAATTTGTCTATTTTCATAAGTACTTCACTTTCAATGTTTTGTTTTTTGTATCCAAGTGTGTTTTCCTTTAGCATTACATAACGTTTATTGCTTAATAAAGTACTTTTTATCCATCCACAATCCTCGTTAATATCACAGACTTTTTTCCAATTTTCAAATTTCTCTACAACTTTTAATGGTAGATTTTTTTTGGTATACACCCATTTAATCGGATAGTGAATTCCTGCACCAGTCCTCATGTTGATTTTATTTGATTTTATTGATACAAAATCATCAGAGAACAATGATTGATTGTAAGTAAAAAATAACAATATGATAATATATTTATTAATCATTTAAAGATTGTGCTTTATTCATATAATAAAATAAAATTTCTTTAATGTGCTCAAGATCTTGCGGAGTTTTTCCTTCGCATCTTGCTGTGATACAATTCTGAGTGTTTGATGCTCTAATTAACCACCAACCTCTATCATCTATGACTTTAATGCCATCAAGACTTGAGAAGGTAATATTTTGCTTTTGTAGCATTGTTTTTATTGCTTCGATTATCTTAAACTTTTTTTCTTCTTTCACAACAATCTTTATCTCATGAGTGATATACAATTTAGGTAAAGCTTCAATTATTGTGTATAGGCTTTCCTTCTTTCTTAATACTATGTCAATAGCTTTTATAGCAGAGTATAATCCATCATCAAATCCTAATTCAGAGAAGAAGAAATGACCACTTAATTCACCAGCGAACTTTGCATTTTCCTCAATCATCTTTTTTTTCACTAATGAGTGACCAGTTGCACAGGTGATGATTTGTCCTCCTAATTTGTTGACAAAATCATATACTTTCATACTCATTTTTACATTTGCTATTATTTTGCTATTAGGATGTTTTTCTATTGTCTCATGTGCGAAAAGCATAAATAAATGGTCATTTGAGATTATATTACCTGTGTTATCAATCAAGCATACTCTGTCACTATCTCCATCTAAGGCAATACCTAGATCACATGTATGTTCCTTTATTGTATTAACTAATAGCACAAGGTTTTTTTCTTCTATAGGATCTGGATCATGCAAAGGAAATGTACCATCTATAGAGTTATTAATTACTATATGTTCATGATTAGGTAAAACTTCTTCTATATAGCGAATAATTCCGCTTGCAGGGCTATTACCGCAATCCCAAGCTATTTTTAGTTTTCTTTCTTCATTATCATTGTGAACTGCATTTTTAAGAATATTAATGTATTTATGATATAGGTTTATATTAATAACACTTCCACTTTTCATAGAAGGTTCAATAGTTTTATTGAGAACTTCTTTTATTTCTTGATTCGAAAAGACCTGTTTATTACTAAAAAACTTAAAACCATTATATTCTTTTGGATTATGAGAGGCAGTGATCATTATTCCTATCTCTGCTTTCGTGGTCTGTGTTGCAGCATAAAGCATAGGTGAAGAACAGAGTCCAACACGTATAACGTTTCCCCCTGATGAAATTATGCCTCTAATTAGTTCTTTTTCTATAGCTGGTCCACTTATTCTACTATCGTAACCAACACAGGAATTGATTGCGAATTGACCAAACTTCTTACCTATTTCATATCCGTCACTAATATGTAGTTCTTTTCCTACTATACCTCTGATATCGTATTTTCTGATAATATTGCTGTCCATGATATTTTATCATAAGAAATATGACTCTATAGTATGTAACATATTTTCTCAAGCTTCTTTTAATTGACATGAAATGCATAGTAATCTAAAAATTAAGCATATTTATGCATCTATAAACAATGCCTATAGAAATATTGATGCCCGCACTTTCTCCAACAATGAGTAAAACAGGAGGAAAAATAGTAAAATGGCATAAAAAAGAACAAGAAAAGGTTGAAGTTGGTGATGTAATCGCCGAGATAGAAACTGATAAGGCTATTATGGAATTTGAATCTGTGGATGAAGGGATAATAGCAAAAATTTTGATACCAGAGGGAACAAGTGGTGTATCTGTCAATCAACCAATAGCTATAATGCTAGAAGAAGGAGAAGATCTTTCTACAGATTGTGAGATAAAAGAACCAAATGTAATGATGCATTCTGATAGTAGTAAAATTACAAAATCGAATGTGAGTGAAGATAGTAGAATAAAGATTAGTCCCGTAGCCAGAAGAATAGCAGAAAATGAAGGAATCAACATAAATGAGTTAAAAGGTACAGGTCCATATGGACGTATAGTTAAGGCAGATGTACTCAATAATATAACAGATTCTAAAGTCCATACGAATGCTACTGAAGTGGCAGTAAGTAATATGAGGCAAATAATAGCACAGCGTTTAGTGGAATCTAAACAGACTATACCACATTTTTACCTTACTATAGATTGTAAAATTGACAAATTGATATTATTAAAAAATGAAATCAATTCTGCAGTTGAGAACAGTAAAGTTACCATTAATGATTTGGTTATTAAAGCTGTTGCCATGAGCATGAAAAAATTTCCTGATATTAATTCTTCTTGGATAGATAATAAGATATTAAAATACTCGAGTGTAGATGTTTCAGTTGCTGTTGCTCTAGATGATGGCCTAATTACACCTATTATAAAAAATGCTGATGATAAAAGTATTTTATCTATTTCAAAAGAGATAAAAGAACTAGCAAGTAGAGCAAGATTAGGAAAATTGAAACCTGAGGAATTTCAAGGTGGTGGATTGACTGTTTCTAATTTAGGCATGTTTGGTATTAAAGCTTTTAGCGCTATTATTAATCCACCTCAATCCTGTATAATTGCTATTGGTGCATCTGAAAAGCGTCCAATTGTCATAAACGAAAAAATAGAGATATTAGAAATGATGACAGTTACACTTTCTGTTGATCACAGAGCTGTTGACGGAGCATTGAGTGCAAAATTTCTCAACACGTTTAGGCTATACATGGAAAATCCATTATTGATGATTGTTTGAATCTTTTTGATGGAATCACTAAGGCTACCATCAAATATAGCCTTAGTTGTATTATGCTATTATCTATCAAGCATAGCATGAGATACTTTTGATTCTTTTAGTGCTAAGATTGCTTTTTGTTTGTTTTCTCCCTTGCGAGTTGCTAGGCTAAATTGAAGATCTAAACCATCCTGAACACTAGTACATTGGAAATTCATAGCAGAGGCAAAGCAGGATCCTTCTTTCGAGTCTTTAAATGCGAATATTCCTTTAGAAGAAGTACTATTATTGCTTGTAGTGCTGTGTATAATACACTCACCATTTTCTATATCACCATTATTTATGTTTTTTACTACAAGAAATTTATCTTTATTTTCATCTTTTGATTTTTTATCCATTAAAAGGATATTATGATTACTTGTTGAATTAGTTCTTTGTATATCACTTTGTGGTTTATTTTGATCATCATTTCCAAACTTATTAAGTTCTTCGATAATATGATCATTAAATTCTTCATAGTTTTCATTACACGGCTTGATTTCCAAATCTTTTTTCTGATATTGACTATTCTCTTCTATATTTTTTGGGTTGAAACTGTATTTATTGATAGCAAAATAAATAAGTGCAGGTATTAGTGAGATTGCTAGATTTACTATAATGCATGGAATTAAAATTAGTGCCGCTAGAATATATATCAAAAACCTGAAGGTGCTTTTTGTTATTGTAGAGAATAAAGAATCATTCTTTTGAGCACTTACAGAATCTACAAACAACTTGCTAAAACCAAGGATTAGTACTGTACTAGTAGTAGGCGTGATAATTGGTATTAACAAGGCAGTATTAATAATTTTTTTTATCGAGCTACTTTTTTTGTCCTGTAATGTGGCAAAGTATTTCTGACTTTGATCAACTAATAAATTAGTTGTAGATAGAAATATTTTACTGTTTCGACCTGATAATTTAAGTTTCATAATGTTTAAACGTGTATATTATTATAATATAGTAAATACAGCAATATATACTTCTTATGTTACTTGTACCTTCTGTGAACAGTATGAGAGGAGAATTACTTTTGCTATACCATAAGTACGTTCAAGAAATGGAGTGAAATTTTCGCTACATAAAAAGTTTTCATCTTTTTTAATCTCTAGTGCTATTATTGCATCTTCACTTAACCAGCCTGATTTTGCAAGACCTTCTAACGTTGATTCAACTAAATTGCTATTGTACGGAGGATCTATAAAAACTATATCACATTGAGAAATAGGTTGAGGTAGCTTGTCAGCATTACAACAAATTAATGTGATGTTTTTTTCGATTTTGAAGTTTTCTGCTGTTTTTTTTGGTAATTGTAGATTGTAATAGTCTGAATCTACCATAAATGCATGTTTAGCACCACGAGAAATTGCTTCAAATGATAAAGCTCCACTACCACAGAAAAGATCAAGTACATTTGAATTATAAATGGATTTTCTAGCGAATAATAGGTTAAAAATAGCTTCTCTTACAATACTCATTGTTGGTCTTATGGATAATTTTTTTTCCGTAACAATTTTTCTTCCACGATATTTGCCTGCGATTATACGTAACATGTTTAGCCTCATTACACATTTACGATATTACATAATCAATACGTTTTTTTCAAATTTGTTATATCAATTAAGATTTGTGTTTTACAACAAACTATATAAATGATGTGGAATCTTAATTTTCAAGACAGGAAAATCTTCTATAATCAGGAGAATAAATAAAAGAAAAATAATGAATAAATTAGATGATTTGTTAATCAAAAGTACAGAAATATGTAAGTTGCCACATAACATTGAAGCAGAGCAGATGGTCATTGGTGCGATGATTCGTGATAATAGAATATGTGATGCAGTAGAAGACGTAATAACAGCAGAAAGCTTCTATGATCCTATTCATCAAAGTATCTTTAATCAGATATCAAAAACTCGAAAGCATGGAGTGGTTGCAAATGAATTGAGCCTAAAAATGTTTTTTGAAAACAATCAAGAATTTATTGATTGTGGTGGTGTTGAGTATTTAGCAAAGCTTGCAGCTAAAGCAAGTATTGCACTTGATATATATAGCCTTATCAGAATAATACGCGATACTTACCTTAGAAGATGCTTAATCAAACTCGGTCAGGAAATAGTCGAGGAAAGTTATAATTATGATATTGAAAACTCTGCACAAGTTCAAATTGAGCAGGCGATGACTAAGCTATTTAATTTAGCCGTAAAAAAACAAGGAGAAAAAACGTATATAAAACTTGCAAATTCAATTAAAGATGTAGTTGAAAAAATTAATTTACTAAAAAGTAATCCGGAAGCGTTAGGTATTACAACTGGTTTTCAGGATTTAAACCATCTTTTAGGTGGTATACAAAAATCTGATTTGTTAATTTTAGCTGCAAGACCGTCTATGGGGAAAACAGCACTTGCACTAAATATGGCTCTTAATGCTTGTAAAAATTTGCAGAAGAATATAACTAGTAAACAGAATTATGTTGCATTTTTTTCTTTAGAAATGTCAGCTGAACAATTAACTGCAAGGCTAGTTACCATAGACTCAGGAGTAAGCTACTACAAGGCTTTAACAGGAAAAATTAGCGATCTTGAATTGCATGAATTTATAAATATTAGTAAGGAACTATCAGACCTACCATTTATAATAGATGACACTCCTGCACTTTCGATAAGTGCCTTGCGCACTAGAATAAGATTGCTATATCAACTGTATAATATAGAAATTGTTTTTATTGATTACCTTCAGCTTATAAGAGGAACTACTAAAAGAAGTAATGAAAATAGAGTACAGGAGATTTCAGAAGTGACGCAGGGCCTCAAGGCAATTGCAAAAGAACTTAATATTCCTGTTGTTGCATTATCTCAACTTTCACGTTCTGTTGAACAAAGAGATGATAAAAGGCCACAACTTGCTGATTTGCGTGATTCGGGAAGTATAGAGCAAGATGCAGATATAGTAATGTTTTTATATAGGGAAGAATATTATGAGTTAAGAAAACAGCCCAATGAAGGAAGTAATAAACACAGAGAATGGCAAGAAAAAATGGAGAAAATTAGAAATATAGCAGAGCTAGTAATTGCAAAGCAAAGAAATGGACCAATAGGAAGTGTAAAGCTCTACTTTGATTCTAACAGGGGTGCATTTAAAGATTATACAGAAAGGTATATTGCACCATGAATAAAATAAGTTTTTACAATTAAAACAATTTAGTTAATTTTTTATTAAAAATATTGACACACTCATTCCAGCATGATAACTTCTTGCTAGATAATTATTAAGGAATACAATCATAAAGTTAGGTAGAACAAGAAAAATAATGATCCAATTAGGAATAATTGGTTCAGTAGTTATGACGCATATTTCATGCCACTTTTTATTATCATCAACATTAAGCCTTATAGAAGGAATAAAATTATCATTACCGATACTTTCTCTTATTGGTCCTATAGGAATTTTTGTTAGTGCAGCAGTTTTGGGTATTATAGCATACACTTTTATCCATAATCTTTCAAAGGTAAGGATGAATTATTAGGTGATATTGTTGATATGAAAACTCATAACGTAACATATGTTCGTGAGGATAATGGTGTACATATAGTATCATTAGATTCAATAGAGGGTGATAAGATGAAAGAATGTTATACACTTGTCAGTAAAAGTGAGAAGAAAATAATTGTTCTTAATCGTTATAAAAAAGGAGAAAGTAATGAGTATTCTATATGTGAAGCAAACAATATAAAGAGTCCTGATCTGATGGGAATAGAAAAAATAAAAAGTATCTTTCAAGTTAAAGAAGGAGAAGAGTTAAAGGATATGAATATGGAATTCAAGGAATACAACTGTCATACAAAGATGTCCAATGTGTTGGCTAAGAAGCAGTCAAGCAAAACACTTCGTTTTATGGTTTCTTTTCATCTTAATATTTTTGCTCTAGTCTAGTATCCTTCAAGTGAAAGCTCTTAGATTAGAGTAAACAAATCATGTACTATAAGCTCATTTTGATCGCTATCACTAAAACTTTTAACTCAGCACCATATCTATTTATTAGATCATTATCCTCTTTATCATGAAATGATAAATTAACTTTGAAGCGATCAGAATGGTTGTCGTGTTTTTCTTGAATTTTAACTTTTTACGAATTTTGTAATAAACCATATTCCATTGTTGTGGTGCAGTGATAATTATCACAAATTAGCTCATTTCTGATGTGACTGTAGTCAAATGCGTAATTTATTGGAAGTTCGTAAAGCTTGTCTTCATCTGCGTAAAAAGTTAAAGCTTTACCAGCATCCTCTTTCTGGTTGAGCTTAATAGAATAATTTTTATTATTTTTTCCTTCTTTAAAATTATCAATCAGGTTGTCTATTACATTAAGTAAGTTTGTGTTATCCATATCTACTACCATGTTAGTTAATTTTATCTAACTCACCATGCTACACAGTATACCATATAGCAATAGAAGTCAACTTTTACAGTTGACCTTTACGTACAAAAGATTATACATTTTTTATGAATATAAGACTTCAAGCTAATGAGAAGCCTAAAAGAACTAACTCTAAGAATTAAGAACATCAAGTCTGTACAAAAAACTACCAAGATGATGCAGATGGTTTCTGCTGCAAAATTATTACAAAGTCAAAAGAAGCTAATAAATTCAAAGTTGTATATATCCAAATTACATAGCATTATTTCGATAATATATGATCAAAAACTCACTCAAAAGACTACTGAGATAAAAAGCGATCTAGTATTTATATTATCTTCCGATAGAGGTTTATGTGGTAGCTTTAATTCCTCTATTTCTACGTTTAGTAGAAAACATATAAACCCAGGTGATCGAATTGTATTTTTAGGTAGAAAAGCTTTTGATATTAATAAAAGTAAATTTCACTCTGAAAATATTCTAAGAGTTGAAAATAGTAAAAATATCACATTAGAAAACATAAATAACTTAGTGAATGAAATAAATCTAAGCCAATACGATAGAATAAGGCTTTTTTATAACAAATTTCATAATACCTTCTTACAAGTACCAACATTAGAAACTGTTAAACCATGGAATAGGGATTCATCTCTCATAGAAACTTCTCTGATTGATAAAGTTGAACATATATATGAGTATGATCCTCAAAATGTTTTATTTTTGTTGAAGTCTTTACTTGCAAACTATACTACAGCTGCACTTTATTCTGCATGTTTGGAAAGCGCGGCAAGTGAGAACAGTGCAAGAATGGTTGCTATGGATTCAGCAAACAGGAATACTAAAGAGGTGTTATACAAGCTAGCATTACTTTACAACCGTTCTCGTCAAGTAGCTATTACAACTGATCTGATAGAAGTAATAGGTGGTGCAGAATCTTTATAGGAAATAGCAGATGAATATATTAAACATTGCAACTGACATTGTTAAACTAGTAAAAAAACAAAACCTGAATGTAGAGGTGGTTGTTCATGAAAGTAAAAAAACTTCAGTTTCTCAGCGATTGTTAAAATTAGAAGAGATATCTCAATCTAAAGATTGTGTAATAGGGATTAGAGTTATAGCAGATGAAAAAAAGGCAGCTTATGTTTCGACAAATGATCTGAGTGCAATGAATGATACAGTAAATCTTGTAATAGAAATGGCAAAAAACGCACCAGAAGATCCTTATATTAACTTTGCAGAGGAAGATACTTCTTTAATAGACTTAAATATCCTTGATGATAGCGTTATTACGATAGATGACTTAAAACAAGTTGTACAGATTGCTGAAAGTTCAGCACTTGCTGAAAAAAATATTACTAATTCTGAAGGAGCATCTTCTTCATATAACTTAGTTAACTTTGCATTAGCTACTGCATCAGGTTTTATTAGTTCATTCAGTAAATCAACTTTTACTAATCAGGTCTCTGTTGTTGCTGGAGAAGGAAGTGAAATGAAAGTAGGTTATGATTATGATGTAACATGTCAATTCGCTGATCTCAAGTCACCAGAGTTAATAGGAAGAGAAGCTGCCAGAAGAGCTGCTGCACAATTAAATTCACGTACAATCGAAACTAGTAGATTTCCAGTGGTTTTTGAAAAAAGAGCGGCAAAAGAATTAGTCAAGAGTTTTGCCTCTGGAATAAATGGTCGCAGCATAGCAAGTAATAATTCTTTTCTTAAGACAAGAAAGAATACCAAAGTTTTTAGTGACGAAATTGAAATCATAGATGATCCACTTATACCCAAAGGTATAGCATCAAGACCTTTTGATGGAGAGGGAATGATGAGTGAAAAAAATATACTTGTTAAAAATGATATGCTGCAAAATTGGATTTTAGATCTTTATTCGGCAAAACAACTAAATTTAAAAACAACTAAAAGCGCGATGAGAGGAAAAAACGCATCCATTTTTCCTGCTGCCAGTAATTTTTACATAAAAAATGGTAGTAGAGAGTTTCAAGATATAATACAGGAAATAAAAAAGGGAATATATGTAACAGAGTTATTCGGTTTTGGTGTTAATTTAATAAATGGTGATTACAGTCAAGGTGCATTTGGGTTTTTCATAGAAGATGGAAAAATATCCTATCCAGTTCATGAAATTACTGTTGCTAGTAATTTGAATGATATGTTTGCTAATTTGGTAGTAGCAAATGATTTAAGTTTTTGTGGGCAATTTAATTCACCAACAATAAAAATAAATGAAATGACAGTAGCTGGTGTCTAACTATTTTAGTTGCGTCACATTTAATTATTATGTACGATTATTATTAGTGTAAAATTAGACTATGGAATATTAGGCTACCAACTATGGTAAGCAATTTAAAGCATTAAATTTCAAGGTTTTTTATCACATTAATAAATTAATAACTTAGGAGTAATTTAAATGGAATTCGGTAATTTAAAGTGGTTTAACACAGAAAAAGGTTATGGTTTTATCACACCAGAAGATGAAGGAGCTGACGTCTTCGTTCACATCAGTACACTTGAAAATTCAGGGATAAGACCTGATACTTTAAGAGGAGAAAACAAAGCAAAAGGAATAAAAGGACAAAAAGTTAGTTACGAACTTACAACTAGTAGAGAAGGAAAAATATCTGCAAGAAATTTAAAACTATTAGAAGATAGGTCAGCAGTTTAAGTGAGTACTTTTCATGGGATGAATCTTCCCCTGCAGCTTAAGCAAGCGCTAGACAAGAACAATTTACTTACCCCCACTCCAATTCAAGCACAGGCAATTCCCTTAGCACTGCAAGGTAATGATATTCTTGGCTCTGCTCAAACTGGAACGGGGAAGACCCTAGCCTTTTCTATTCCCTTGGTTGCAAAATTGTTGAATGAATCGTATGCTGGTTCAGCATTAATTATTGTTCCTACCAGAGAACTTGCACAACAGGTGATGGGTGAAGTGAAAAGGCTTCTATTGCATAGTTCTAAGCTAAAAACTGCCTTATTAATAGGTGGTGAGGCTATTTCAAAGCAGTTTACTCAACTTTATAGGAAGCCTAGAATTATTATAGGTACTCCTGGTCGTACTATAGATCACATTGAACGTAAAACTCTTGTTACTAACAATATTGATACTGTAGTATTGGATGAGACAGATCGTATGTTTGATATGGGTTTTGGCATGCAGATCGAAGCTATTCTGAAGTGCCTGCCAAAAAAGATGAGACAAACCTTGATGTTCTCTGCAACTTTTCCTGATGATATGGTAAAGCTTGCTACGAAACATCTTAACAACCCACAGCGTGTTTCTGTTGATTGTCAAGTGACAGCTTCTGTGAAAATCAAGCAAGAAGTTGTATATACATCAGAATCGGAAAAGTACAGTAAGCTTACGGAACAATTACACCAACGTAAAGGCTCTATTATTATTTTCGTGGGAACGAAAAGATGTGCAGATCAGCTAGCTAACAGGTTGTATAAGGATGATTATAGTGCCTTAGCAATTCATGGTGATTTGAGGCAACATAAACGTGAGAGAGTAATTAAATCTTTTCGTCATGGTCGTAATCAGATTATGGTTGCAACTGACATTGCTTCTCGTGGACTTGACATTCCACATGTACAGCATATAATTAATTATGATATGCCACAATCACAGGCTGATTATATTCATCGTATTGGGAGAACTGCCCGTGCTGGAGCTGAAGGATTTGCTCTATCTTTTATTTTACCTCAGGATAAGACTGTATTGACAGATAAAGAAGGAAAACTAAACTTTGACTGTAAAATGCGACCTAAAAGAGGTAGAACATTATACAAAAAGAGAAGTATGTTATCAACAAGGATAGGAAATGTTAAAAAGAAGGTCAGGACATCGCGCTTTCCTTCTCGCTAAAGAAAAAAAAGTTTTAAAGCTACTTGTTTGTATTGGTATCCTATTAAGCGTTGGCTATGCAATGCCTTTAATAGGTTATAATCAAAATCTTTCTTTTATATCTACTAATATACAATCCTCTTTGTTTGCAACAGGACTTAAGAAAGGCCTATCAATCACTACGGTAACAAAATTAGTTGATATATACAAAGATTTAGATGTAGATTTCAAGAAAGATATTACACCAGAAACTCAGTTAAGTGTTCTATTCGAGAGAGATTCAAATAAAAAGGAAAAGATTTTATATACTGCATTGAAAACAAGAAAGAGTAATATAAGCTTATATTACTATGAGCTAAAAGATGGATATTTCAATCAAGATGGTCTCAATATCAAAACTAATTTTGTAAAACCTTTAAATGTGAATTATCGTATATCTTCAAAGTTTGGCAATAGAAAACACCCTATTCATGGTCATATATCTTTTCATAAGGGAATAGATTATGCAGTCAAGTCTGGTACTCCTATATATGCTGCTGCTAATGGTACTATAGATTTTATAGGGAATAAAGGAGGTTATGGTAAATATATAAGAATAAATCACCTAGGTGGATATTCCACTTGTTATGCACACATAAGTAAGTTTCATGAAAGTATAAAACTAGGTTCTTATGTGAAACAAGGTCAGATTATTGCATATGTTGGTAGTACGGGTACTGCAACAGGACCTCACTTACATTATGAGGTCATTCATGATGGTAAACATATTGATCCTCTTATGCTAGAACATAAAAATAAAACAAAGTTAATTGACTATGATTTGAAACAATTTAAAATACTTATGGTTCAGATAGATAAGATAAAGAAAGAGCTTGCGGAGTCATATGGATAACAACATATCAAATGATAAAATATTAAGAAGGATAGGGCCAATTTCCATCTTAATGCTCGTACTTTTAATAGGTTTAATTTTTCAAATTTCTTCACTCATACAAAGTATAGGATCAGGTAATGGTGAATATCATATTTTCACACTTCTTCTCACTGCTGGTTGTGTAGCACTTTGTAGTAAAGGAATTTTTGTTAATGATCCTAACCAAGCAAAAATTATAGAATTTTTTGGTCATTATATTGGTACTTATTTTGAATCTGGATTGTTAATTACAATACCATTTTCAACGAAACGGACTATCTCTTTAAAATTTAAAAGTATTAATACAGAAAAAATCAAAGTTAACGATGCACATGGAAATCCAATTGAGATTTCAGTTGTAATTGTTTGGAAAATATATAGTCCGGCAAAGGCCTACTATAATGTTAATTATCACGAAGGATTTGTTTCGATACAAAGTGAATCTATAGTGAGAGAATTGGCAAGTAATTATCCATACGATAGTGAAAATAATGAAGAATCTTTACGTAAGAACTCAGAGAAGATAGCAAGTGAATTACAATTTATGTTGCAAAGAGGATTAGGAGTTGCTGGAATTGAGATTGTTGAAGCTAGAATATCATATCTAGCCTATTCTCCAGAAATTGCTCAGGTAATGCTGAAGCGTCAGCAGGCAAATGCAGTTACTTCTGCCAGAAAATTAATAGTGAAAAATGCAATAAATATTGTTGAAGAAGTTGTATCTTACTTTGAAAATAAAAAAGATATGCAATTAGATGAAAAACAAAAAGCTCGACTAATTAATAACCTACTGATTGCACTGATTTCCGAACAAGAAACACAACCTGTGCTTAGTTTAGATAATTAACGTAATGGGAACTGATATAGTAAAAGTTGAGAATAAAAAGGGCTTTTTTTTCAAGGTTTTTGGTGATGTCGTCCGATCATGGATAGGTAATATTAATTCAGATTTAAGTAGTAATCGAGATGTTGATGCATTAATTATAAAAATGAATGAATGTTTGCATTCAAAAGGTGGAGAAGTTTTAGCACGTAAGAACACTGTGTCTCTTGGTAATTTATATTTAAGTCTATCAGAGAAAGGGCAAATAAAATTTCTTCAGATTTTAGCAGAAAAATTTAATTCAAATAAAGAAGAAGTAGATAAAAAAATCATAGCATATAAAAAAAACCAGAATTTCGAACTAAGTTATAAGTTTGAGCAAGATTTGATAAGTGCTCTTGACTCACCACGATCCAAAATATTTAAGCAGTTTATCTCCTTGCCAAAGGGTCTTAATTTTATTGTTGACATTCGATCTCATGTACTAAAATTAAAGACACAACATCAGAATTTAAATTCACTAGAAAAAGAGTTAAAAAACATACTACGCTTTTGGTTTGATGTAGATTTGTTAGATCTACTCCAAATTACCTGGAATTCGCCTGCTTCATTGCTTGAAAAATTGATAAAATATGAAGCGGTACATAAAATATCTTCTTGGAATGATTTAAAAAATAGACTTGATTCAGATCGCCTTTGCTTTGCTTTTTTTCATTATAAAATGCAAAATGAACCCCTAATTTTTGTTGAGGTTGCATTGACAGACAGCATTGCAAATAGTATACAGCACTTATTAGATGAGTCTGTTCCCTTATGTGATCCAGCTAGTGCAAAAACAGCCATATTCTATTCAATCTCTAATACTCAAGCTGGTTTATCTGGAATTAATCTTGGTAACTTTTTAATAAAAAGAGTGGTAGAAAAGTTATCAAATGAGTTTAAAAACATAAAAACTTACGCCACTCTTTCTCCAATACCTGGATTTACAACATGGCTTGTGGCGGTTCTTAGCAAAGATACTTCCTTACTCACTAAGCTCGATATAAAACAATCTGATCAAGAGATTTTAGAGAGTATAAAGCAATTAAAGTCTGATTGTGAATATACAAAACAATGCTTAATGAAGTTGTGTACATATTATTTATTAAAATCTAGCAACAGTAATGGATTTGCTTATGATCCAGTATCTCATTTTCATTTAAGTAATGGTGCGTCAATAGGACAATTAAATTGGATGGCTGACACATCTGAAAATGGTATTAAGCAGTCTGTAGGAATGATGGTGAATTATTTATATGATTTATCTAGAATAGAAAAAAACCATGAAGATTATATATTTAACAAAACAATTCACTGTTCAAAAAAGGTATTATCCTTACTAAAAAAATAAGTATCTCTTCAGGTCAGTGATTGAGAAACAACGGCCATTCTCTAAGACATGTACAATGAAATTATTCATGTAAAAAATATTCTCTCGTGCTGATTATGTAAAATTCGATATGATATCGTATTTGACATTCAGCGAGGTGAAGAAATATTTTATTCTGTGGCTCAATTTTATAATACCATTTACCGTTCGTAAAGCTTCTTTCGCTCGCTCAGAAAAGTAAGTTTTGAAATATCTATTGTTCACAAGGCTTTCTTAAGAGCAAATTTAAACAACATGCAAGACTTCTGCTGTGAGACCAGTCTTTTGTAGTAGTTATAAACAGCTACAGGTTTTGTAATCAGACAAAATTACTAGGAAATTTAATTCCTCGTGTGTCTGCTCACTTAATCAAAGTAGTGACTTGATGAAAAATTTTGCGTTTGCCTTTACTTACTCTATTTGTTTGTATGTTTCTTGACATTTTAATGCGACCTGCTACTGCCAATGCTATATAATATTGGTAATTTAAATTCTTGTATAATTCACTCAGAACGCTCAGGTTATCCTTCAAGTCATTTACTGATTTTTGCCACACTTACAACAGCATAGGGTTTAATTTTCGGTAGATATTCACTTGAGTGAATGTATGGTTTCTCATATATTGCAATTTCTTCACTATATTCATACCAATTTTTATACCACTTCATCTGCTTTCATTCTGGCTCTACAACTTTCTTCTATCTATTATTCTCTGTTTCGATTTTTTTGTACAGCTCTTTAGCCGTTAGCCCAAGTCTTTCTCTGAGTTTAGCATTCTCTGTTTTTAAGATTTTCTTTCTCAAACCTTCTGCTCTCATAGCTCTGTAAAACTTATGCAATATCTTGTCAATTATCTACCACTACTCTGAACGGACACAATAATAATTAGTACTAAATACGTTTCCTTAATATATTTTTTACTCTTGTAAAGAGTGAAGCATAACATTGCTGGTGGAAGAAATGTTTTGTGATAATGCTATTTTTATTACCTCATCAACATTTTTAGTGAAGATGATTTGGAGAGATTCTCGTATATTTATTGGAATTTCTTCTATATCTTTTTCATTTTCACTTGGTATTATTACTGTTTTTATGGATCCTCTTAACGCAGCTAATAATTTTTCCCTCAATCCACCTATACCTAAAATTCTACCTCGTAGAGTTACTTCACCAGTCATAGCAATACTTTTATTTACAGGTATATTTGTCATCAGAGAAACAATTGAAGTACAAACTGCAATTCCTGCAGAAGGTCCGTCTTTTGGTACAGCTCCTTCAGGGACATGTAAATGTATGTCGTTATCTTGAAATCTTTCAGGTTTTATACCAAAAGATAAACATTTTGACCTAATATAACTATGAGCGGCTTTTATTGATTCTTGCATAACTTTTCCTAGTTTTCCAGTACATTTTATTTCTCCTTTTCCTGGAATTAAAACTGATTCTATCATGAGAATATCACCTCCTGTTTCGGTATATGCAAGGCCAGTTACTACACCTACTAGATTAGTATTTTCTGCAACACCAAAGGTATACTTTCTTACTCCTAGGTAGTCTTGCAGATTAGTTGCTCCTACAGATATTTTCTTGTGTTTGTTAGTTAATATTTCTTTTACTGCTTTTCTCATTAACTTTGCAAGTTCTCTTTCCATGTTACGTACTCCACTTTCACGAGTATATAAGCGTATTAATTGATATAAAGCCTCAGTGGTTATACTCCATTCTTTTTGCTGCAAACCATGTTCGTTTTTCAATTTAGGAATAAGATATTCTGTAGCAATGTTGATTTTTTCATCTTCAGTATATCCAGATAATTGAATAATCTCCATTCTATCACGTAAAGGATGAGGTAAGTTTAAACTGTTTGCCGTAGCTACAAACATTACATTTGATAGATCAAACTCAACCTCCATATAGTGATCGGTAAAATGTTTGTTATGCTCGTTATCTAACACTTCTAGCAATGCAGAAGCAGGGTCACCACGCGAATCGGTACCCATTTTATCTATCTCATCTAACAAAAAAAGAGGATTGCATGTATTAGCTTTTTTTATATGTTGAATGATTTTTCCAGGCATAGAGCCAATATAAGTTTTTCTGTGTCCCCGTATCTCTGATTCATCATGCACACCACCGAGGGACATACGAACAAAATCTCTATCTATTGCTTTTGCGACAGATTTGGCTAAAGAAGTTTTTCCAACACCTGGCGGGCCAACTAAACAAAGTATAGGTCCTTTTATCTCCTTGACCCTTTTTAGTACTGCTAAAAACTCTATTATTCTATCTTTTACTTTCTCTATACCATAATGATTTTCATCTAAAATCTTTTTTGCTATATTTAGATTGATTTTTGTATCTTTATATTTACCCCATGGTAAGTCAAGTAGCCAATGAAGGTATCCAGAGATTACTGTTGCTTCAGGTGAAATCGGATTCATTTTTTTATATCTTTTCAATTCAGTGAGAGCTTTTTCTCTTGCTTCTGTAGAAAGTTGTGTTTCATTTATTTTTTTTTCAAATTCGGTTAATATATTTCCTTCATCGTTTTCAAATTCTCCCAACTCTTTTTGTATAGCCTTTAGTTGCTCATTGAGGTAATAAACCTTTTGGCTACTTTCAACTTGGGATTTGATGGTTTTGTATAGATGATTCTGTGCATTTGAAATGCTTATTTCCTTTTCAATAAAAGTGAATACTTTTTCTAAACGTTCTTTCAATTCGTATATTTCAAGGATTATTTGTTTGTCGGAAGTTTTTATGTTTAGATATGAAGCTATGGTATCTGCTAGCAGACCAATGTCCTCTATTTGATCAACTGAGTTAATAGGAGCATCTGGCTGGCTTTTCTTGTTGAGTTTATTCCAATCATTGAATGCATTAATAGCGGATCGCTTTAGAGCTTCTAGTTCAACTGCTACCTCGTCACACTTGTTGTAGTCATCACTAATTTCTATTCTTGCTTCTAGTAAGGAATTAGAATTCATATATTCCATTACTTTTCCTCTTCGTACTCCCTGAACTACCACCTTAACTGCGTTGTCAGGTAGTTTTATTAATGGTTGTGTAATACTTGCAACAACACCTACTTCATAAATATCTTCTAGCTCAGGATTATCAATAGAGCCATCCTTTTGTGCCACAAGAAACACTAGATTTTGGTTGTTTAATGCAGTTTCTAATGCATTAATGGATTTTTCTCTCCCTATAAATAATGGCACTACTACACTAGGGAAAATAACTGTATCTCTAAGAGTTAGTACTGGCAAATTGATGTAGTTAGGATATGTAGTATAATCAATATTCATATATATAACCTTTCATCCAAGGAATTAATTGTTAACAGTTATTGCGTTTTTTTGACTGCAATTAATTATTGCTTTTCCTAATTCTACCATTTCTTGTGTTACTACGATTGTTTGTCCTTCAAATTCTCCGCTACCGGCTTTATACATTACGTCAAGTAGCAGTGATTCTAAGATAGCACGTAACATTCTTGCACCAGTTTTATAACTTATAGCTTTTTTTGCAATAGCTGATATTGCTTCATCTGAAAATTCTAGGTGTACTTTACTTAATGCAAGTAGCGCTTTGTATTGTTTTATCAGTGAATTTCTTGGTTCCACTAATACACGTGTTAAATCCTTATGATCTAACTCATCTAATACTGCAATAATTGGTACTCTTCCTACAAACTCCGGTATTAATCCAAATTTTATTAAGTCTTCTGGTTGCACTTCCTGTAATGTATTTTTTTTTGCTGAACATTGTATTATATCTGCACCAAAACCTACAGATGTTACTTTTTTTCTACCTTCAATCAGTTTATCTAGACCTTCAAAAGCTCCACCACAAATAAAAAGTATGTTGCTAGTATCTAATTGAATGAATTCTTGTTGTGGATGTTTTCTTCCACCTTGTGGAGGAACATGAGAGATAGTTCCCTCCATGATTTTTAGCAATGCTTGTTGAACGCCTTCCCCAGAAACATCACGAGTAATTGAAGTACTTTCAGATTTTCTGGTAATTTTATCTATTTCATCTATAAATACTATACCACGTTGTGCTTTTATCACATCATAGTTTGCAGCTTGTAGTAACCGAGATAGTACACTTTCGACATCGTCTCCTACGTATCCTGCTTCAGTTAAAGTTGTTGCATCTGCCATGGCATAAGGTATATCTGAAACTTTGGCAAGCATTTTTGCCAACAAGGTTTTTCCAGAACCTGTTGGACCAATAAGCATGATATTTGATTTTTCAATCTCAATATCACCTATAATTTCATGTTTTGATATACGCTGGCAATGATTATACATAGCCACTGATAAAACGTGTTGTGCATGTTCTTGAGCTATTATATGCTTGCTAAGGAAATTCTTAATGTCTTGAGGTGTTTTTAACCACTGCTTTGTGTTAGATGAAGAATGCAAAGTGAAGGAAGTACTTTTTTCTTGGCTTATTGCTTTATATGATAACTCAATACATTCGTTACAAATAAAGGCTTTTTCTTGATCTGAAGAGTTGGTTATTAACTTTTCTACTTCATTTTGTGCCTTTTGGCAAAAAGAACATGAATATAAATCATTATTCATCAATATTCTCCTTAATGTCCGTACGTTCGAGTATAACCTTGTCAATTAACCTAATTTTTTGTGCTTCTTCAGGGTCTAGAAATTTATCTCTTTCCATCATTGGTTCAATTTTTTTAAGAGGGTTTCCAGTATGCTTTTCGTAAATTTTATTGAGTCTCTTTTTCACTCGTATAATTTCATTTGCATGTATTTCAATGTCAGTTGCTTGACCCTGACAGCCACCTGAAGGCTGGTGTATCATGATTCTTGCATTTGGCAAAGAATAGCGCTTGCCTTTTGCACCTGCTGCAAGTAACAAAGAACCCATAGATGCAGCTTGACCCATACAAAATGTTGAGACCTTTGGCTTTATATATTGCATAGTATCGTATATTGATAAACCTGCTGTAACAACTCCACCTGGTGAGTTAATGTACATGCATATATCTTTGTCTGGATTTTCTGACTCCAAAAATAAAAGTTGTGCCACTACTAGACTTGCCATGTTATCTTCGATGGGACCAGTGACGAATATTATTCGTTCCTTTACTAGCCTTGAATATATGTCATAAGCTCTCTCACCTCTACTCGTTTGCTCAATTACAATTGGTACAAGATTCATATTTTTCTTATTTAAATATTATCAAATAGTTGTCTTAGTTCTTTTATAGGAATAATTTGTGATTTTTTGTTGACTTTCTCTAGAATATAATCTGTGACTTTGTGTTCCATGGTCTGTCCTTTGATTAGCTTTTCAAATTGTTCGTCGGATTTATAATGATTTATGACTTTATTCACAGTCGTATCTTTATTGACATAGTTATTAGTAATGATAGTGTATATGTCTTTCTCATTTATTACTATTTTGTGTTCTGTACTAAACTTCATAAATAACATAGCAAGTTTTACACGTCTTTTAGCCTCTTTACGAGATTCATCTGGATTGTTGAAATCTTGTTTTATTCTCTCTTCTTCCTGGTCGACTACATTAGTAGGTAGATCAAAATCGTATGTTTCATCTAAATGATCAAATAATTGTTTTTTTATTAAAAGTTCTGACATTTTGCTACATTGATCGCTAAGTGCTTTCTCTGCAAAATTGACTAGTGATTGATAATTATCAAAACCAATATGTTTTGCCATATCGTTGTCATTTGCAAATGGTTTGATGATTTTAATGTCATTTACTTTGACAAGAAAATTTACTTCTTGGCCTGCAGCAAAGGTGATTTGATAGTCATCAGGAAATTTTAAAGAAAAGCTTTTTGACTCATTCTTTTTCATGCCAATTAATTGATCTTCAAAGCCATTAATAAATGTGCATGAACCTATCTTAATGGAGAAATTTTTGCTACTGCCACCCCTAAAAAGCTTACCTTTCATTCTACCTTCAAAGTCAATAGAGAGAGTATCATCTTTCTTTGCTTCATAAGAATGGTCATCTATAGAAACAAAATTAGGGAATTTATCTTTAATCGAATCAATAAAATCTTCTATATCTTCTTTTTCAACATTTACTTCAAATTTGTTAAGACTTATCTGATCAAGTTCTATAAGAGGTGATTCTGGCATTAATTCAAATGATAATTTATATATTAGGTTGCTTTTTTCATCCTCTGCAGCCAGATTTGGAAGTGATACAACATCTATTTTAGGGTAAAGATGAGAATTAACTTTAACCTTTTGTATCAGATCGTTTGAACAATGATCAACCATATTGCTTAATATACGGTCTAAAGCTTCATTTTGGTAATTCTTTGCTATAATTTCACGAGGTGCTTTTCCTATTCTAAACCCAGGTATCTTTGCAGTTTGTGATATTTTTTGCAGTTCACTTGCTATTTGCTGTTTTATGTATTTGCCAATAATTGTCACTTCGTATTCGTGATGTAGTTTATCTACAGTAAGGTCTTTGTAGAAGTATATATCGTTGTGATCTGTAGAAGTAGTTATATTTCTGGTTGTATCAGTAGACATTACAATTGTTATTGTTTCAATTTTACTAAAATAATCTTATCAGAATTCAAGTTAAATACAATGTTTCAAGTATATTTAGCGATGATAAATTTTTTCTTAACATATGTTTAAGTGCGGATAGAGGGATTTGAACCCCCACAAACAGAGTTTACCAGGACCTAAACCTGGCGCGTCTACCAGTTCCGCCATATCCGCAGACTTATTAAGAGTTGATTATAAATACTATCTTAAAAAAGTTCAACTTTCTCCTTTGATTTTATTTACATCTATAAAAAATGCTATTAGCATTTTTTATTTAAATCGCTTAATGAGATTAATAATCCGTGGGTTACTCATTGTTGTTATATTAATAACACAAAGTAATTGTACTACTTTGCTGGTAGGTGCTATGGTAACAACAGCTACAACAATTGCAGTGCAAGATAAATCTTTGGGAAATATAGTTGATGATACATCTATCTTGATTAAGATTAATAAAGAATTATTGAAATATGGATTATTTTCATCCATCAACGTTAAAGTAAGTGAAGGTAGAGTTCTGCTCATGGGAAACGTCAGTACTCCGGAAAAGCAAATAGCAGCAGAAAAAGCAGCTTGGAGACATAAAGAAGTTAAAGAGGTGATCAATGAAGTAAGAGTTACTCCGATTAATATGACCTCTATGATAGATACCACTGTGGATGGAATGATCACTGCAGAGATAAGAACAAGGCTTCTTGGTAAAAAGAAAATAAAATCAGTTAACTATAGTGTTACTACGATAGATAGAGTTGTATACTTAATGGGTATAGCTCAAAATAAAGAAGAATTAAAAACTGTTGTTTCTATTGCAAGGAAAGTGAAAGGAGTACAGCAAGTTGTGAGCTATGTTCGTTATAGGTATAGTAAATTACGTCATTAAATCTTATAATTGTTGTTAATTTTAACTCGGACTGATTGATAACACGAGTATTTTTTATGTAGTTAAGTGGGTGGGTTAACACCCTAGCCTTAAGGCGAACACTTTAGTATGGATTACAAACATAGTTCACTTTGATTTAAAATACCATTTAGTATTTTGTACTAAATACAGATATAGGGATTAACAGGCCAAATAGCAGAGCGTAACAGGTAAATTATTAGAGAAGGAGTATATTTTGCTGTTATGTTGGCAATGTAAATGCTACAGACTTACAGAAATATATCGAAGAACAAGGAATTTACCATAAACACAACGACTTTAATATTTCTGAGTTTTAAAACTTTCAATCTGCTTTGCAAGCGTTCTTTTAAACCACTAGCTTCAGATAGTTGTAGTTGATAGCCTATAATTTTCTACAATGAATATGACAAATGGCTGTTGCTAGAGCATCTGTTACATGGTGACACTTTGAGTTCACATTTTTGACGATTTGCTTTACCATAAACATAATTTGATCTTTGTTAGCATGACCATCCCCAGTTATGCTCTTTTTAATATAGTTTGCGTCATATTCACTTATAGATATTTTCTCTATTTTTAATGTTAAAATTGCAACGCCTCTTGCATAACCTAAAGTCAACGAGGATTTTGGATTTCTGTTAACAAAAATTTTTTCTACTGCAGCCTCACTCGGGAGATATGTAGACACTACTTTGTTTAATTGTTTAAAGATTATACATAGACGTTCACCTATATCATCTTTACTGTTTGTTGAAATAGTGCCACTATCCAAAAGGTTGAGTTCTTCTCCTTTGTTATGCTTGATGACAACCCATCCAGTATGACTTATACCAGGATCTAAACCTATTATTTTAGTCATTTAGGCACTTAGCCAATAGACAAAAATAAACAGGAATATCCAGACTATGTCTACGAAATGCCAATACCACGAAGCAAATTCAAAACATAGATGATCTTGTGGTGTGAATTGATCTTTCAAAGTTCTAAATAAGCAGATTGTTAGAAATATTATACCTATAATAACATGTGCACAGTGAAAACCAGTAATTATATAGAAATTAGAAGTATAAATTAATTTCACCCCTGTTTCTTCTAAAGAAAAACTAGTTTCATGATATTCTATAGCCTGTACTATTATAAAAAAGATACCGAGGGATATAGTAAGAAGTAGCATGTTAACTACACCTTTTTTATCATTTTCACGTAAGAAATGATGCGCAGCAGTGATTGTTGTACCTGAAAGCAATAGTACCAATGTATTCATAAAAGGTAGAGACCATGGATCAGGAGGTGAAATTCCCTCAGGAGGCCACTGAATTTTTTTCGTTGGAGAAAATTCTTCAAATAAAAAAACTGGGTCTAGCCAGGATTTGAAAAATGATAAGAAAAGCACTCCAAATAGTACAATTTCTGAGACAATAAATAAAATCATGGCAACTTTCAGACCATATTTAACGATGTTGGTATGACATCGATCATAGATAGACTCTCTGATTACGTCTCTCCACCAATAAAATAATACTCCTGATATTAAAATCATTCCAACTATAAGAACAGTTGTTGCGAAAACCTGTTTATGTAGAATACCTGTTAAACCCAAGATAAATATGACGATGGCGAATGATATACTGATAGGCCATGGACTTGGGTTTACTAAATGAAAGTCATGTTCTTTATTTTTCATATAATTTTTTAATACATATTCAGAATATAAACTAGCTTAAGCTTGTCAATTAGTTATTAAAATCAGAGTAGAGTTTTCTGTGCTAAAACTAATTTTGCAATTGGCACTCTATAAGGAGAACATGAAATATAATCTAAACCTAAGCTGATAAAAAATTCTATAGATTGTGGATTTCCTCCATGTTCTCCGCATATACCTATCTTAATATCTTGTCTGGTTTTTTTACCTTTTTCGATAGCTATTTTCATTAATTCACCTACTCCTTCAGAATCAAGTAACTCAAATGGATCATTATCAAGTATATTGTTTTCTTTATATGAGTTAAGAAAGCTTACTGAGTCATCACGTGAGAGACCCATGGTCATTTGAGTTAAATCATTGGTACCAAAACTAAAAAAAGTAGCGTATTTTGCCAGCTTATCTGCAATAAGTGCAGCTCTAGGCAATTCTATCATAGTTCCAATTGAGTACTTTGAATTGAAATTTTTAGACTCTTCTTCTATTAATTGAGTTATTAATATTAGCTCCTTTTCATTCATAATAAAAGGAATCATAATTTCAGGTTTTAACTCTATGTTAAACTCTTTCTTCAAATCACTTGCGGTACTTAATATCGCTCTAATCTGCATTGCATATATTTCCGGGTAAGAAATCGCAAGCCTACAACCACGATGACCAAGCATAGGATTTTTCTCTGATAGTTTGTCTATTTTATTCTGCACTAACGAAACAGGTTTATTGAGTGATATAGCTAGTTTTTCTATGGAATGTTTATTATTAGGTAAAAATTCATGTAAAGGTGGGTCAAGTAAACGTATAGTGATTTCTCTATTCTTCATGATTAAGAATATCTCTTTGAAATCCAGTTTCTGCATTTTTTCCAATTCATTTAGAATGTTTGATCTTTCGCTTTGATCATCAGCTATAATGAGCTTTTGAAAAAATTCAATTCTATCATGTGCAAAAAACATATGTTCTGTGCGACACAAACCTATACCATCAGCATTAAATTTTCTAGCAATTTTTGCATCTTGGGGAGTGTCAGCATTTGCTCTGACCTTAATTGTATTGACTGCATCTATCCATTCCATTAATGTTTTAAACTCTTGTGACAATTCTGGTAAAGTGGTAGGAAGAATTCCTAACATAATTTCTCCTGTACTGCCATTTATAGTAACTGATTCTCCTTTGTTTACTTTAATCTTACCAAGTAAAAAAAAAGTTTCATTTTTATCAATATAAAGTTCAACCACACTACAGATGCAAGGTTTTCCCATGCCACGAGTGACTACAGCAGCATGAGAAGTCATACCTCCTCTTAATGTTATTATTCCATTTGCAGCATTCATTCCGTTTATATCTTCAGGGCTTGTTTCTGAACGTACTAAAATAATATTTTTTCCTTGCTCTTTTGCTTTTTCAGCATCAAGTGTATTAAAAACAACCTGTCCTGAAGCAACTCCAGGAGATGCAGGAAGACCTCTTCCTATTACTTTCTGAGTATCCGTAATATTAAGCACTGGATGAAGTAAGTTATCAAAACTGTTTGAATCAATTCTAAGAATTCCTTCTTTTTTGGTAATAAGACCTTCATCTACCATATCAACTACTATACGCAAATTGGCTTTTGCAGTGCGTTTGCCAGATCTAGTCTGCAAAATCCATAGATAACCGTTCTGTACGGTAAATTCTATGTCTTGCATATCTTTATAATGGTTTTCAAGTTTTTGACATACCATACATAGTTCCTCATACATACGTGGCATAAGTTTCTGCATGGTTTTTTCTTGATTACCATTTATTGCAATAGGAGTGTATATTCCAGAAACTACATCTTCCCCTTGAGCATTAATTAAAAATTCACCAAAGCATTTTCTTTCTCCTGTTGATGGGTTGCGAGTAAATATAACACCTGTAGCAGAGTCTTCATTTAAATTACCAAAAACCATTGATTGAACATTTACTGCAGTACCAATATCTTCAGAAATGTTGTGTATTCTTCTGTAAGATATAGCTCTATCATTTTTCCAAGAAGCAAACACAGCATTGATAGAACTTAATAATTGTTGTTCAACATCTTGTGGAAAGTTTTGACCGGTATTTTCATATACTATTTTCTTGAAATCGTTAATTATTTTTTTTAGTGTATCAACATTTAAATAAGATAAGCTTTTCACTTGAGCTTCATTTTTTTCATAATCAATCATACTTTGAAATAAATTATGATGTGATTGTAGTACAACATTGGAATACATCATGATAAAACGACAATAACTATCGTAAGCAAAACGTTCGCCACTTTTTTCAGCTAACCCTATAACGGTTTCATCATTGAGACCAACATTTAGTATAGTATCAAGCATACCTGGCATTGAATCTACACTTCCTGAGCGTATAGAAACCAATAAGGGATTTTTTGTATCACCAAAACCATAGCCTACTTCATTCTCGAGCATTCTCATGTAATTCATGATCTGATCGTGAGGTAATTCATTGTTATGATAATACATTTGACAGACAGAGGTGGTGAGCGTGAAACCAGGTGGAACTGGTATATCAATTCCACACATTTCTGCCAAATTCGCACCTTTTCCTCCGAGGAGGTTTTTCATTTTTGTAGTGCCTTCACATTTATTTTTACTAAAGTAATATATTAGTTTCTCTTGCATTTATCTTTCCAGGGTTTTTATAGTTTTACCCATTAGATAGGGTTTGAACAACTTAAAATTGCTTTTAAGTGCAAACTATAAATTGAAATAGCGATCTTATTCTATGCAAGGGTTTTTAGTTTCTCATCGAAAACGTTTTGCATAGTCACATCTGATAATTTTTCAGATACTTTTTCATGTTCTAATAATTTAGAATGTGAAATCTTCTCATCAAGACGCTTTTCTATCTCTTCTTCCCAGTTTTTTGGTTCTATTTCATCTGATTCAGGGTGGTATACAGTCTCTTTTTGAACATCATCAAATAGGCCCTTTATTATCTTGTATTGAGTCATTATGAGGCCAACGATACTAATCATTAGAATTAACGGTCCAATATTCATACCAAATAGGACCAAAGATGTTGTCATGTTAGAAAATAATACAAATAGTGCAACAGGAATAAAGAGTTTGTATAGAGTATTAATTACTACCTGTGTATCACTTTTCGCTTGTTCTTTTTCTTCCTTTTTACCTCCTAAAAAGGAAATTTTATTCATTAAACCTGTTTTAATAGATCCAAGAATATTTTTTGGCTCTATTGCTATTCCGAAAGGTTTTCCTATTAGTTTTATGAGACAGTCCTTAGCTTCTTTATTACGGGCATCATTAACACATTTGATAACTATTTCATTGCTATTTAGATCTTTCTTATACACCTTTGAGAAAATAGAAAGTAAAAGTTCAACAAAATTCTCTTCGCTTAGTTGATCTGTACCTTTGAAATTATTAGCATTTATTAGATTTTTTCCATTCTCAAATGTATAGAAGTTTTCGATGTTTTTTGTTTGCAATATTGAGTAAAAAGCAGAATAGATTCTATCATGTTCTTTGGTTTTAAATATCACTTTCTTGTTTATATTCTTGGAAAGAATATTTGTTGTTGATATGGCTGCCATTATTAAACTTACTGAATAATCCTTGTAAGCTATTGTAACATATTTTATATAGTGAATTCAAATTACTGAAAATGGAGCAATGTAGTTAAGAATTTTTTAACCCCCAATCATCTCCTGACTTTACCTCTACTTCAAGCTTTACGGAAAGTTTTATTACATTTTCCATAATTCTTTTTATCAATTCTTTAGTTTCTTGTACATACTCTTCTTTTACTTCTACGAGTAACTCATCATGAATTTGTAGTATGATTTTTCCTGTTTTTAATTGTGAAAAAAGTTGAATCATTGCACGTTTGATTATATCTGCAGCAGTTCCTTGTAGAGGAGCATTTATTGCTGCTCTTTCTGCAAATTGCCTAATATGAAAAGCATTGTTGTTTATATCTCTTATAAAGCATCTTCTCCCAAGTAAGGTTGTAACATAACCATTAGCTCTTGCAGCTAGAATCATACTTTCCATATAATTCTTTATTTCTGAATAGTGAGAAAAGTAGTAATCTATGTATTCACCAGCTTCCTGAATAGTAATTCCCAATTGTTTTGCTAAGCCATATGAGCTAATTCCATATATAATACCGAAGTTAATGGATTTAGCTTTTCTTCTAAGTGATGAATCTACATCAGATACTCCAAAAACTTGCCTTGCTGTGATGCTGTGAATGTCTTGTCCATTCTCAAACGCTTCTTTAAAGGCGGTAACATCTGCAATATGAGCAAGAAGGCGTAATTCTATTTGTGAATAATCAGCAGAAATAATTTTATGCCCTTTTGCAGCAGTGAATGCTTTTCTAATTAAGCTTCCCTCCTTGCTTTTTATGGGAATATTTTGCAAATTTGGATTACTAGAGCTTAATCTACCGGTTGCAGTTGTTGTGATTGAAAAACTTGTGTGTATTCTGCCATTTTGATCAACCTGTTTAACTAATGCTTCGGTATATGTGCTTTTCAATTTACTTAGATGGCGCCAACTTAATATTTTATCAGCAATTTCTGCCCCCTCAATTGCAAGTTTTTCTAATACCTCTGAATTTGTACTGTATGCACCTGATTTTAATTTCTTTTTTTTATTTAAACCCATTTTGTTAAATAGGATGTCACTCAATTGTTTTGGAGAAGCAATATTAAAATTTTCTCCAGCCAAACTGCATATTTTACTTTCAAGAATACTAATTATTTGTTGAAATTCATCTGACAACTCACATAATTTTTCAATATTGAGCAATATGCCATTTTTCTCCATATCAAGTATTACTCTCATTAGAGGCTTGTCAAAACGTTCGTAAATTGTAAATAGCTTGTCTTGAAATAATCTGTGTTTAAGTTTTTCGTGAAGAATAATTAAAGTCTGAGCTGAAACTGTACCTAAGTCTTCATGAGTATTGTTAGTAATTATACTGTAAATACTGTGATCATGCTTACCTGTATCTAAACTATATGACATAAGCATTATATCATCAGTTGAGTTCAGAGATTGCTCTATTATGGGTATGACTTTTTTTATTTCTTTTAAATTATAAATTATTTTAAGAATTCCTGTTGAAAGTAGTAGTTTAGTGAACACATCTTGTAGGTTGAATTGCTTTATATAGAAAATGCTATTTTCACTATAAGACAAGCTTATGGTTTTATTTTCAGAGTGGTAATAAATTGCAACCTTTCCTTCGTATCTGCAATGTTCTGAGAATTTTTCTAGTTCTTCCACACAGTAGTCTATTTTCTCTTCTTTCTTATGTTGTGGTGTGTAGGAAAAAAGTTTCTCTACTTTTCCCATTAAAAAATGAAATTCATATGCCCTGAGAAAGGGAATCAACCTCTCCATATTCGGAGGTATAGATTTATAGTGTTCTAAGTTGTATTTAAGTTCAACATTTTCATATAAGGAAATAAGATTTCTTGAAATCAATGCACTTTTCGTGTGTTTATTAAGTATATTTTTTATTCTGGTCTGTTTTATTTTATCTATATTTTCTAAAATGTTATCAAGTGAATAAAATTCATCTAGTAACTTAGCTGCAGTTTTAAGACCTATTCCTGGTACTCCAGGAATATTGTCAGATGCATCTCCAGTGAGAGAAAAAAGATCAAGCAATTTACTTGAACTAACCCCAAACCTATCTATTACATATTTTTCATCCAAGTAGGTATTCTTGATAGGATCAAACATTAAAATGTTATACTTTAATAACTGAAGTAAATCTTTATCAGATGAAACGACTATTACTTTTAGGTCTTTCTCTTTACTATATTTTGCAACCAAAGTAGCAATGATGTCATCTGCTTCATATCCTTCCACTTCTTCACAACTTAAGTTAAATGATTCTATCGCTTCTCGTAATATAGAAAATTGTGGTATTAAGTCTGTAGGAGGAGAAATTCTATTTGCTTTGTACTCAGAATATAAATTGTGTCTAAAATTCTTTTTACCAGCATCAAGTGCTATGATCAGATGGCTTGAGTGCTCAATATATTTTAACATCATATTGAGAAAGCCGTACACACCTCCTATTGGGATACCGGTTGTAGTAACTAGGTGAGGTAATACATAATAAGATCTAAATAAGAATCCATAACCATCAATTATTATTAAGTTTCTTTCTTTCATAGCATCCTTGATGGTCCATTGTCGAGTTTAAGGTGTTATTCCTTAATCTCTATTCTAGAGAAAGAAAGAGTATTAATGAATAGACTCTATTTTCTCAATTTAATTGATGTAAAAAATTGATTACCATCTCGATAAATCAATAACATTACTGAACTTTTGATATTATTCTTTGCTGCTAAATCAATCTGTTTACGAAAATCGTTGATATTTTCTATATCTGTTCCATCTATTTGTATAATGATATCCCCTTTTCTGATACCACGTGATGCAGCATTACTATTGATATCAATACTATTTACTATAACACCTTTTTCTGGTATTTTCCCCTTGAGCTCAACGGGTAAATTTGAGACATTTAATCCAGTGATATAACTAGCTGTTAACTTGTCTCCTTCATGTTGATTATTATCAATATCTTGAGTATCATCAACAAATTCACCTACTTTCACTTTTATTTTTATTTCCTTGCCTTTTCTGAATAGCTTAACCTCCGTTTTTGTATTAGGTTGAATAGTTGAAACTATTTGCGGTAATTGTGATGTCTTATCAATTTTCTTACCATTAAATTCTAGTAATACATCACCTACTTTTATTCCTCCTTTTTCTGCTGGACTTCCTTTCAGTACGTTAGAAATTAATGCACCTTTTGTATCCTGCAATCCCAAAGATTCAGCAAATTCTTTAGTTATGGGTTGAATATGGACGCCAAGCCAACCATGTTTTACTTCTTTTCCGCTTCTCAATGTATTAATTATAGGTTTGGCTAGATTTGATGGAATAGCAAAACCTATGCCTACGTTTCCACCGGATTCAGAGGGAGAATAAATAGCTGTGTTAATACCGATAACTTCTCCTTGCGAATTTAATAAGGGTCCACCAGAATTTCCTCTATTAATTGCAGCATCAGTTTGAATAAATTCGCTTATAGTGCCAATACTAACATCTCGAGATCTTGCAGAAACAATACCTTTACTTACAGAACTACCTAGACCAAAAGGATTACCTATTGCTGTGACTGAATCACCAACTCTTGCTTTATCGGAGTCACCGAATTCGATAATGTAATCAAGAGGCATAGGAGGTGTTATTTTTAGTACAGCAAGATCTGTCTGTGCATCATAACCTAACACCTCCGCTTTGAAGTCAGTACTATCATTCATAGTAACTGTTATTTCTTTAGCATTTCGAATGACATGATAATTAGTTACAATAATTCCTTCCTTGTCTATAATAAAACCTGAGCCAAGAGATACTACTTCTCTGTTGGCACTAGGAGCTTTTTTTTCCATGAAGAATTGATCAAGCTCATCAAAGAACTTTCTAAATTCATCAAAAAAATTATCTCTTGGAGCAAAAGGTATTATATTTCTACTGGATTCCTGTTTAATTATTTGTGAGCTAGAAATATTTACAACTGCAGGAATAAGTCTATCTATTAAATCTGCATAATCACTATTAGAATTTGCTAACTGCTTTACACTAGTTGTTTCTTCTGCATGTAATCTTGTAAATGAAACAAAAAGAATTACTAATATGGATAAGTATCTAAATTTCATAAATTATTTCCATCCTTTATTAAAAATGTTCAAAAAGTCATTATTTGGTGAAAACACAAACTTAGTATTTTCACTTAAAAGTGATTTATTATAGGCGTTTATAGTACGGTAAAAATTAAAAAACTCCTGATCAATCTTAAAAGCCTCGTTGTAGATTTTAGTAGCATGAGCATAGCCACGACCTCTGATTTCGTAAGACTCTTTTACTGCATTGGCTATAATCTCTCTTCTTGACTTATCAGCCTTCGATCTAATTTCTTGACCGGCTTGCTCTCCTTCTGCTCTGATTTCTTTCGCTTCTTTTTCTCTTTCAGTTTGCATACGACGAAATATAGCTGAGCTATTTTCTTCTGGAAGATCAGCTCTCTTAATTCTTACATCTATTATCTCTATACCAAATTTTTCGGCTTCAGAGTAAACACCACGTTGAATTAGTTGCATAACTTCTGATCTTTTCTCATTTAATAAACTAATCAATGAGAATCTACCTATGTTTTCTCTAATGTGTGCTTCCATTACTGGATATAATCTCTTAATCAATCCTAATTCATTCCTTACAGCTTGATAAAAAATCACTGGGTTGGTTATTCTATATTTCGCATAGGCATCAACAATAATACGCTTTTGATCTGCTGTTATTACTTCTCTTGGTGTAGTGTCTGCACTTAAATCTAGTACACGCTTGTCAAGAAATACTACACTATTTATAAATGGTATTTTAAAATATAACCCACTTTCTTTTATATCTCTGACTACCTTTCCCAATTGAATTACTATTGCTTGCTTTGTTTCATGTACAATAAACACTGAATTTAGTAGAGCCATTAGCAATGTGACAAGGATAAAAGAAAATTTAATGTTGCGATTCATAATTATTTCCCTGAATTTGTAAGTGGCAAATAAGAAAACATACCTTTTAAATCGTCAGTTACTATAACCTTATCCACTTTGCTTAAGATATTTTCCATAGATTCTAGGTAAATTCTATTCTTTACTAAAGAAGGGTTCTTTCTATACTCCTCGTATAGGGATAGAAAACGATTTGCATCACCTTTTGCTTCATTTACTACCTCGCTTTCATATGCTTCAGCATCTAACCTTATTTTTATGGCCTCACCTTTTGCTCTAGGTATTATATCGTTGCTATAAGAATATGCTTCATTTATTGTTCTCTCTCTGTCTGCTCGTGCACTTTGAACATCTCTAAATGAACTGATTACCTTCTCGGGTGGATCAATTTTTTTCATCTGTACCGATAAAACTTCTATTCCCATATGATATTTATCAAGAATTTGTTGAAGTAAAATTCTTGCATCTCGTGCAATCTCGGCTCTACCCTGTCCTTCTAATGCAAAAGAAATTGTATTTTTTCCTAGTATTTCTCGCATAGCGCTTTCAGCAGCATCTTTTACACTCAAACCCCGCTTATAGTCGCGTACTTTAAACAAATAATTCTCTGCATCTACTATGCGCCACTGAACTTCAAAGTTAACATTTACTATATTTTCATCTCCAGTCAGCATGACTCCTTCTCCACCTTTTGCATAAGAATTTCCTACACCTACTTCATCTCGATTTATTTCCTTTACGTTCACTTTCAATACCTCACCAAAAGGATAGGGAAGGTGATAACGTAAGCCAGACATATTTGTGTTGTAATATTTTCCAAAGATCAGTTCAACTCCTTCTTCACTTGGATGTACGATGTAAAAACCAGTAGCAGCGTATAAAAGAAATAAAATTAAAAAAATGTAGTAAGGTTTTTTACCTCTTTTAGTTAGGAAAAAGGTAAGAAAACGTATTATATCTGATATAAATTTACCTATAACGTCTTGTTTATTACTTGGTGATTGTTGTTTTTTCCAAGGATTAGAGCCATTGAACATAGTTTGTTGCTACTGTAGTTGATACCTAAAATATTACCTACTTAACGGAGAAATGCAAATATAAATTGTTGCTTGAAGATAATAGATGATCATATACTTCTTTTTCTTTATGTAGTATAGTTGATTCAATTGAAATTTCTGGTTCTTTTTTAAATTCTCCACCTCTAATATATATAATATCTTCATTAAAACTAACATAATACCTTAACAAAATAGATAAAATTACTGTTAGAGCTATAAAAAAAAGTATTTTATTCATAATAGTTATCATTGCTAAAAGAAAATTTCCTGCCGCAAGTATTTACAGTAAATTTATAATCTAACACATAGACTTAACTATGTTAATTTATATTGTGAGGAATAAAATGACAGGTAATGTAAATTCAAACGTTAACGATAATATAATTCAACAACAACAGCAATCTAATATAGAAAACTTCTTTACCGAAGAGATGTATGAGAGATTTGAACAGGTGTATAAGAATAAGATCGAAAAACTGTGTGATGAGAAATTTGAGGAGCTGCGTAATCAATCATTGGAAATAAAATCTTACACACGTAAAGCACTTTTATCAACTGCAGTAGTGTCCATTTTGTCACAGGCTCTAGCAACAGCTGTTGCTGTTACCATATCCATTAACTGGGCAATGATAGCTCCAGTTTTAGCAACAGCTGGACCAATGATAGGAATTATAGCTGCATCAACAGCTGCAGCAGCAGTTAGTACTTTCATTCTTTATAGAAATAGAGTAGCAATAAAAAATGGAGTTACATGGGCTACAGAGAAAACTGTTGATGGTTGTAAAAAGAGTGTGGAAGGTATTAAACAGCATCTTAGTAGAATGTCACTTAATATAGCCCACAATTTACAAAATTTGTCTGGAAAGACTAATTATTCAGAAAAAGTGGATCAATTAACTAAGGAACAAAAGGATAATTTTGCTAAAGTAGTAGAAGAAACTAAGAGTCTTGGTGTCAATCAACTTCCAGTTCTAAAAACAATGCTGGAAAACATTAGATCTTCATTGAAAGATATTATCGAAAAAACTGATGATACAGACAAAAAGAAATATCTAGAAAAAGCACAACGGTTCTTAAATCATCTTGATGAGAGAAAATTACAAACTATTTTAGAAGGAAAATCAGTAGATAAAGATCACTATTTAACTGTACTTTCTCTTTCTGAATGTATGAATGAAGATAAAGAGTTCATTCATAATGCAAAAATGGAAGATATAAAGGGAAAACTTTCTAAGTCTTTTGGCAGTATTCGTAGGAGTAGAAGTAATTCTAAAGAGGGCTCTATTTTTTTTGCAGCATATGATAACCCTAATCATCATAACTCATTTGATTCTGGTCGTGAGAGCGAAAATAATTCTATAGCTAATGATCAGAGTATAATTAATTCTAATGTAAGTGAAACTTCTGCATCATTGGTGACAACACCAAAAGCTTTAGGAGCATAAAGGTTTTATAGGAGAGTGTTAGGAGCCACTCTCCTACTTTGTAAATTGCTTAGTGAAGTCTAATTTTTTATACTGCTTTTTCTTACAACAACTGTATTAAATATCATATCATGAAATGTTTGTCTTTTCGAAGAAAAGCAAGCAACTATATACCAAAAAGTTATAAGTAATGTTATAAATAACTTTAATATACTGAGAACATCTATAGATATCAAAGAATCTTGTATTTTTATTAAAATAGCTAGCATGTTATTTATTAGTGGAAGAAAAAATTGTGAAATGCTTCTATCAAATGCCAGATTTACACTTATCTTTGAATTATCTAGATTAACAGTGCATACATCCATTAATAGTTGACCTGGAGTAGCCTGAGCTTGCGAAGATATAAAGTAAGTGAAGTAACTACAATTTACGCATGTAAGTAATAAATACGAAACAGATGAAAAATCTTTTAATAATATAGCAAGAAATAAAGTTGGTATTAACAGTACTACTACGTCTATTAAATATGCAATAAAACGCCTTTGAATGCTTGAAGTTTCCATTGAGTGATTATTTGCTCTCTAGATATCTTATTATAAAATCTGTCAATTTACCAAAACATTTAAAACATAGTAGATTTTCATAACTACTGATTACATGATTATACACAATAGGTAAGCAATTGGCATTTTTTGCACATAGAATATCTGTAATGCTGTCTCCAACAAAAAATACATTTTTCTGGTTTATGGATATTGAGCTTTTTTCTAGTGCAAATAGTATAGGTTTTGCAGATGGTTTATCTTCATCAGTATCACCTGAACCAACTACTTTATTAAAGTAATGATCTAATCTAAAATGAGCAACCTCTTGCCGTAAGTTAGTATTTTTTTTGTTGCTTACTATAGCTAGATAAATATTATAACTCTTTAATGTTTTTAGCATTTCTTCTACTCCTTGATTGAGAGTAATGTTTTGTAGTAATGCTTGATTTAAATACTCTTGATATATTTCAGTTGCTTTTTTCCATTGATTGCCAAATAAACCAATCATAAAATCTTTCCTAGATTCATGTGAATTTCTATTCGGGCTCTTATTACTATATCCCATGGATTCTATAGTGTGTTGAATAGCATTGAAAATGTTATCCTGAGTGTTAACTAAAGTATTATCCCAATCGAATAATACTGCTAGGGAATTGCTTTGCATTTTAAATTTATTATTAGATTATTTTGGTAAATAATCTAATAATATAGATTGTTTGAAATAAATCCTTTATATATAAAAATTTCCATTAGAAGCGATTTCCCATGCTTCTTTGAATTTCTTCAAATGATTTTTGGTATCACATTTAATAGTTATATCCTCTATATTCTTGTTATAGTTATCGGTAGTGATTCTACCCTGATGGTGCATGAATCTTAAATAAATGAGATAAGTATTGAGGACATCTATTTCGCAGTAATCTCTAATTTCCTCTATTCTGTTGCTATCATATAAATCCATCACTTTTGAACCATCAACACCAATTTTTCCAGGAAGATTGAATACTGCACAAACTTCATTCATTTTTACTCTTGCAGATGATCCAAAATCAGATAGTGATTCAAGCAGATCACAGTGCCAATCGCTGCTATATCTTTGATTATAGCTGTTCCATTTATCTCCGGCTTTATGAAAATATTTAGCTTGAATTCCATAAACCATAGCGCGATATTTTAATACAGGTATATCAAAACAACGACCATTAAATGACACTAATCTTGGTTTTTTATCCTCTATATAGTTAAAAAAACCTTTTACTAGCTCTTTTTCATTTGAACTGGATGTTCCTCCAGATCTAATTTCTTTCAATGTAAATACTTCGTAGCCATTTTGGTAACTAATGTTGCAAAGTAAAAAACTGATTACTACAATCTGATGAAAAGGTTGACGCAAAAAACTATTTTGTCCATTTGTGATTTCAAGATGATAATGGGTTAATGCATCTCTTTTTTCTTGAGTAGAGAGGCCCTCATCAATATCAAGAAGATTCTTAGAAGAATTTACATCTGGTATAGTTTCAATATCAAATACTAATAAAGAGTTAAACATTATCTATATATCCCTCAGGACGTTCACTCCAAGGCCTTATTTTTACAAATAAAAAAAGATGGACTTTTTGGCTAAACACTTTTTCTAATTCAGTACGTGCCTCTATGTTAATTTTTTTTATATTATTACCATTCTTTCCCAAAACTATTTTTTTGTGGCTATTTCTCAAAACAAATACAATTTGTTTTATTAATAGACTTTTGTCATTTTTTTCTTCGAATTGCTCAGTGACAACGGCAGTTGAATATGGGAGTTCTTTATTTAAATGCAGAAATAGTTTTTCTCGTGTAATTTCTGCAGATAAAAACTCATTAGATGAGTCTGTTATCTGATTTTCTTCATAAAACCAAGGATCTATCGTTGCAATTTCTGATAAGTAATTTATCAAGTTGAGAAATTCATGATTTTTCAGTGCTGATATCATAAAAGTTTTTTCAAACTTATACAATTGACTTATATATTCACATGCAGATTTTAATTCATTCTTTTTCACCAAGTCAATTTTATTAAGTATTAAAATACATCTGCACTTTAATTTGGAAAGCATTATTTTTATTTTTTTTTCATTATGTAGATAGCTTGTAACATCCACAATTAACAAAGTTATATCGTTATCTTTAATTGCTGACCATGCAGATTTAACTAAAGTTTTTTCCAGTTTAGTTTTCGCTATAAAAATTCCTGGAGAATCAGTAAAAACTATCTGTGTGTTTCCATAAGTTAAAATACCACGTGTTTGTGTTCTGGTGGTTTGTGCTTTAGAAGTTACAATTGCAATTTTCCGGCCTACTATATTGTTGATTAGAGTAGATTTACCTGCATTAGGTAGACCGGCAATATTAACAAATAGACACTTTTGTTCTTTCATATTAAAAATCTTATGTGCCTTTTTATTTATAGCAAACTTTATTCTATATATGTAAAGAGATTTTCTAGAAAACTTAGAATTCTTAGAATTTACTTTGATGAATGCAACAAGATGTTATGATTGATTTTTTTATGACCGCGATGAAATTAAATATAGAAATAAAAAAATTACCACACGGAAAATTACCAAGTTATGCAACCTCTCAGAGTGCGGGAATGGATTTATATGCTGCCATTGATACTTCTGTCACTCTTAATTCACTTGCAATGTTCTTAATTCCTAGTGGAATTATTATAGCAATACCTGATGGATTTGAAGGACAAATTAGGCCACGTTCAGGATTAGCTTCAAAACATGGCATTACTCTGATAAATTCTCCTGGTACAATAGACTCCGATTATCGTGGTGAAATTAAAATTTGTTTAATTAATTTGAGCAACAAAGCATATACAATACAGAGAGGAGATAGAATTGCTCAGATTCTTATCACTCCCGTACCTAAAGTTATTTGGAAGGAAGTGGAAACATTTACCGTAAGTGAAACTGCTCGTGATACAGGTGGTTTTGGTTCAAGTGGTAAATAGTTTTTTTCTGTTAGATTTTTTGTTAATCTGCCTTTTCCTTGCAATAGCAAGATTTCCTTTTGGTACGTCTTCAACTATAACACTACCAGCTGCAACTTTAGCATCATCAGAAATATTAATTGGTGCAATGAGCGAACTATTTGCACCAATGAAACAACTATTTCCTATCATTGTTTTATGCTTATTTTTACCATCATAGTTGCATACAATTGTTCCAGCTCCTAGATTACTGTTATGTCCTATTTCAGTATCTCCGATATAACTTAAATGTTTTATTTTGCTTTTTTTGCCGACTGTACTTTGCTTGATCTCAACAAAATTTCCCACTGTTGCACTACAATCAATTATAGTACTATCTTTTATTCTAGTGAATGGACCTATAATAGCATCTTTCTTAATCAAGCAGTTTTCTAAGTGTGAAAATGACAATATTTTTGCTTCAGGTTCAATTGTAACACCGGGACCAAAAAAAACGTATGGTTCAATTATCGTATCATTACCAATCTGTGTATCAAGAGAGAAAAAAACAGTATTTGAATCAGTGAGCATAACCCCAGAATCTATAAAGTACTTTCTCCTTTCTTTCTGAAAATAGCGCTCTGCTTTTGCTAAGTCATGTCTATTATTTACTCCAATTGCTTCCTTTTCATCGACAATTATGTAGCCAATGGGCAGACTATTTTGTGTTGCTATTGAAATTATATCTGTTAAGTAATATTCGCCAGTAAAATTATTTGGTTCTATTTGCTCTATTAATTCACGGAAATGTTTTGTATGACCAACAAGCACTCCTGCATTTGCGAAAAATTCATTATTATATTTTCTATCATCACTATGTTCTTCGATTTTTTTGAGGTTATTATTTTCAATAACTAGCCTTCCATATTCTTGATTAGTAGTCTTAAAGCCAAGGCAAACAAAAGCATTGTTTTTTAGGTGGGCGACCATGCTAGCAATTGTATTACTTTTTACAAGTGGTGTATCTCCATATAGAACAACAACTATACTTGAGTCTGAGAGGTTTTTAATCGCGATCTTGACTGCATTACCTGTGCCAAGCGTTAATTCTTGAGTGAGAAGTTCTACACCTTTAATGCTACTTATTTTTTCTCGCACAGAAGAATTAACAACTACTAATATGTTTTTATAGTTTAATTGCTTTGAGGTATGTATTACGTTATCCAGCATAGAAAAATTGCCTATTTTGTGTAACACCTTAGGTATACAGGAATTCATACGTCTGCCATGACCTGCGGCAAGAATAATAATTGTGTTATTCATTTTAATGATGTGAAATTAAATCCATGAAAGTCTAGCCAATCAATTTTGTTGTTATAAAAGCTTCTTAAGTCATCAATTTGATATTTCAACATTGCTAATCTTTCTATACCTATGCCAAATGCAAAACCGTTGTATACAGTGTGATCAATGCCAACATTTTTAAAGACATTAGGATGTACTATTCCACAGCCAAGTACTTCAATCCATTTACTTCCCTTGTAGCTAATGTCTACTTCTGCAGATGGTGAAGTAAAAGGAAAGAAACTATTACGAAATCTTATCTTTAAATCTTCATGAGTAAAAAATTTGTTTAGAAAGTCATGAATAACAAATTTCAATTGACCCATGTTAACGTTTTGATTAACATAAAGCCCTTCCACTTGGTGAAACATTGGAGTATGAGTTGCATCAAAGTCGTTTCTATAAACTCTACCTGGTGCGATTATCTTAATAGGAAAAGTCTGAGCTGTTTTCATGGTTCTGATTTGAACAGATGAAGTGTGCGTACGAAGCAACATTTTTTGATTATTTATTTTATTTTTTAGATAAAATGTATCTTGTTCTTCTCGAGCAGGATGATGACTTGGAGTATTTAGAGCATCAAATACGTGAAATTCATCCTCTATATCAGGTCCATCAACTGCCTGAAACCCCATATGTCCAAAGATGAGCTTGATTTCGTTTATCACTTTACTGAGAGGATGAATCTTTCCTATTTTTTCTGGCCTCACAGGTAAGGTAATATCTTCTTCCTCATCTTGTAACTTAGCGTTAATTCTCTCTTTCTTTAGTATTTCTTCTTTGTTTTTTATCAGAACGTTCAGCTTATCATGTAATGTATTGATAATTGAACCTAATGCTTTTTTTTCTTCGATGTCTTCTATCTTTTTTAGACCATCAAAGTAAGATTTAATCAAACCTTTTTTTCCTAAGTATCGTAATCTAATTTGTTCTAGTTCTTGTAAAGACGAGGTGCTTTGAATTTCAGAGGTTGCTTCACTTTCAATAGAAAGCATTTCTTTTTTTAGTTCTACGCTCATTTTGAAGTTGCTAATTTAACTTAGATTATAAAGAAACAATATTAATTATCATAATCAAATCTGGTGCGTTCTATATATTGTGAATATGATTGAGAAAAGGTTAATAGCGCTTGTATGTTTAAAGGCATTGTTACTGATATTGGTACCATAATAAATGTATCTACGTATCATAACGAGGATCAAATATTTTGTATAAAAACAAACAATCTATTTTCAATAAACAAGGGAGATTCAGTTGCTTGTTCAGGTGCATGTTTAACTATAACGGATGTAACTGACAATATCTTTAAAGTGCAAGTATCTAAAGAAACTCTCAAAGTGACCAATTTTAGTGCATGGGAAATAGGAACTAAAATAAATCTAGAACAAGCTATGAGATTGAGTGACAGAATAGATGGTCACATAGTACAAGGTCACGTGGATAGTACAGTAAAGATTATAAAAATAAATCGAAGTATTAATTCTCACGAAATTGAACTAATATGTCCGCAAAAGTTGGTTAAATTTATAGCGCAAAAAGGCTCTATAACATTAAATGGAGTGTCCCTTACAATTAATTCAGTTACTGATCAGAAATTTACAGTAAATATTATTCCTTATACATGGCATAATACAACTTTTCAGTACATCAAAGTTAATGATTATCTCAATCTTGAAGTTGATATAATCGCTAGATATCTTGATCAACTCATGAGATATAAGGACAATTAATTTTACACTCTAATCATTTCTTCTTATTATATTTAAAAAGCCTCTTAGGGTAACACACATGTTATTTGATTGTCTAATTATCTTCATTATCATGCTTTGTGTAGTGATTTCAGTTACTCGTGGTTTTATCAAAGAGTTATTTGCGATATTCTTTTTATTTCTGTCAATTTTTCTTACAGTAAATCATTACGATTTTTTCTTTGTAAATTACAATAAATATTTTTCTTCTGAATTAACGATAAACATATTCTCTACTATTTCTGTTTTCATTGTGCTCAGTCTTATTTTTATGATAGTTAATAATTGGTTAATGTATATATTATCACCAATAAGATTGGGTCTTGTAGATAGATTAACTGGTATGTTTTTAGGAGCAATCAAAGGAATAGGTTTCTCGTTTTTGGTATTTTTTGCCATACATCTATATTATAGTACAGCACGTGGTGAGTTGAACGAAGAAGAGGAATATAGGAGTGAGAATATTATACCAGAATTGATAGTGAACTCATATTCATATCAAATTTTATTTTCTAATATTGAATGTACTATTGATAGTTATATACCAGAATCACTCATACTAAAGATAAAAGAATCTTACAGCAAGAGTGACAAAGTTTAGGCGTATTTTACCTGCAACTTTCTATAACATATAGGCTATTTTAAATTTTTAAGTTACTCATACTATGAAATGTTTTGTCTGTCAGATGTGAATACATTTTTTTAGAAACCCCTTTGGATTTTTGCTTAAGTATTTTTTTACAAACAATAAGTTCACATTGCCAAATTCTATTGCTGCAATATTTGAATTGTGAATTCACTTTTCAATCAAATTACTAGACTACCTGACTTGTTTAGACTTCGACTAAAGCTTTTAGAAGAGATCTATTCTATTTACGTTTCTTGATTCTATAACACTCATGAGAGGGTATTTTTGGTGCTAATAAATATATAATTGTGTGCTAAGTTAATCATATTAGACCTGATGGAATTTAACTTTTGTTGTATGGTGCATCATGGTATGTTACTTCTGCAATACTTGGAAACTGTAGTGGTGTGGATAATTTTTTTCCATTTTCACTACTTTTTTTCTTGCCTTGTTCTCTATTAGAGAGAGTTCTTTGTAGATCGTTAACATTACTTTCTATGTTAAATATCTCAGATCTTGAATCATTAATCGATTCTTTTAAACTTGCATTACGTGATTCAATTATCACAGCATTTAGTTTGTTTTCTAGATTATCAATTTTTTTATCTTGTTCTTTAGATTTTTTTTTGCTGATTAAGTAAGTTTGAGCGTGTATCATTTAAAGCATTTTTTCTTTTTTTACATGTTTTTAATTCACTACGCGTAATGACTCTTCATTTCTTTTGTGATAATAATGTGATGCGCAGTAGAAGATAGCTACGGGTAATAATAAAGTACAGGTAGCAAAGGTAAGAGTAGAGCTTATAGTTTTTAGACTGACAGTTTTTATAATAGTAGGTTTCTTGTTATGATTTACTATTTTTGCAACCTTGGTTGCAGATGTTAATGCTTTTTCGGCAAGAATTTTTCCCTTAGTAATCTCTTTCTTTCCTATGTTGTTTTCAATATAGTTAATTACTCCACTAGAAAGTTTTTCTACTGAGTGTGAAATCTTAATGAGACTTCTTTTTACATGTCTATCTATAGGTTTTTCTATAAACTCTTGATAAGCTGTGGTAACAGTTGATGCTGCACCTGTTATTGCTGTTAATCTATTACAATACTTAGAAAGATTTTTGCTCACTATGGCGATACATTCTGAGTTTTTAATCTCATTTAGTATGGTTTGCTCTCTCCTGGTAATAAGAGTGAAACAAATCTATTAACCCTAAATCTTCGCTATTTTTTATATAGTCATAAGCATTAAAATCATATTCATCCTCAATATCACAGTTTATATAACCATTCTTTACAAAGATACGTGATACTTCTACTAGTTTTAAGGAAGTAGCAAGACATAATGGAATTTGTTTTTCATCATTTTTGATATTAGTGTTTGTACAACTAATAAGTAACTTCACACATTGTAAATAATCTTTTGAATCTGAGTCATTTTTTTTATGTATAGCACGAATCACAGAGTGTAATGCTGTGTCTCCTATAGAATTTTTTATATCAAAACTATTTGCTAGTGTCATTTTCTTGTTATCTATATCAGATAATACTTTTTTTAATATTGCTTTTAAACAATCTTTATGTCCATGTTCAGCTGCTAAGTGTATAGGTGTGTTACCATCTTTATCTTGTAGAAAGTAATTGTTTTCGTAAATGCCTCCATTAAGTAGTTCCTGTGTTGTTATCAAATCTCCTTCAATTGCAGCGAGATGTAATTCTGTTTTTTCTTCACTATGTAAGACATAAATGCTTTTTCTTTTATCTCTGAGACAATTTTGATTGTAATTATTACTATAAAAATTTTCTTTATTAGGCATATTAACCTCACTTGTATAACCGTTTAAGTTGAATGCTATCATGAAAAGTATAACTATTTTCTTAATAAAAATGTTATGACTTTTATGCATGATATTTAAGGTAGATTCTGTTTAAAATAGAACTCAATTCTCTTAAGTAGAGCAGTTCTTTATTCTTCACAAAGTTTGAAGTTTGTTGTAACCTTGAATTGAGTTTTATCAAATTTTGAAGTGCAAAATGCAATTTTAGTTCTACAAGACGGCAAATGTTTTGAGGGGAATTTTATAGGTGTAAAGGATAAATGTATAGGAGAAGTATGCTTTACTACTGGTATGACTGGCTATCAACATACTATAACAGACCCATCCTTTGCTGATCAGATTGTTACGTTTACTTTTCCTCATATTGGTAATGTGGGAATTAATGCTAAAGATAATGAGCGAGAAGATATATTTGCTAGTGGTGTGGTTATGAGAGAAATATCAGAACCATCACATTTCGTATCTCTTATTAGTATTAATGATTGGTTAATAAAAAAAAATGTAGTGGGAATATCCGGTGTTGATACTAGAGCCCTTACAAAACACCTGAGAGACTATGGATCACAGAATGGAATGATATGTTCATCAGATAAATTTAACTTACATTCTGCTTTGCAAGAACTAAGTAAGTATAGATTGAAAGATGGAATAGAGATTACGAATGAAGTTGTTCTAAGTAATCATTTTCAGAGCAGTTCTAATCTGGAATATCAAGTTGTTGTAATTGATTTTGGTGTAAAGTCTAGTATAATTTCGCGTCTGGAGGAGTTGGGGTGTAATGTTAAATTAGTGAAACCAGTTCATAATTTTGCCCGAAGAGTATTAGATATCAATCCAGATGGAGTAGTTCTGTCAAATGGTCCTGGTGACCCGGAGAAAATAGGGAGAAGCGTAACTTCACAAATTAGTGAGATTACAAAATCTAAAATACCAATTTTTGGTATATGTATGGGACATCAATTATTAGGAATAACTCTAGGTGCAAAAACTATTAGAATGGATCATGGCCATCGAGGAAGCAATCATCCAGTATATGAGATAAGTACTGGAAGAGTAGAGATTACAAGTCAAAATCATGGTTTTGTCATTGATTCAAGTTCACTTCCTGATAATGTTAGAGTTACTCATACTTCTCTCTTTGATGGTACTATTGAAGGTATAATTGTTAAAGATCATCCTATATTTTCTGTGCAATATCATCCAGAAGAAGCACCTGGTACATCTGACTCTCACTATTTGTTTAAACGTTTTATCTCTCATATTAGGCTATATAGAAAATAGTTTTTTAAAATAGCTTGATTTTTTAAGCATTTCCTATTAAATTAAGAGCTCTGCGGAGGAGTGACCGAGTGGCTAAAGGTAGCAGACTGTAAATCTGCCCGCATTGCGTACGTAGGTTCGAATCCTACCTCCTCCATTTAGCGGGTATAGCTTAATTGGCAGAGCTCTAGCCTTCCAAGCTAGTGGAGTGGGTTCGAATCCCACTATCCGCTCTTTAATTTTTGTTGTATTTCTATAAAATCAACATATTATTTATTTATATAAATTGGAAAACTCTAAATTATGACAACAATAGTAGAAGCATTTGGGAAGCCACACGTAAACGTAGGGACGATAGGGCACGTAGATCATGGAAAGACGACGCTGACAGCAGCAATAACGAAGCACTATGGAAATTTTGTAGCGTATGATCAGATAGACAAGGCTCCTGAAGAGAGGAAGAGAGGAATAACGATTGCGACTGCGCATGTTGAATATCAAACGGCAAACAGGCACTATGCGCATGTTGATTGTCCTGGTCACGCGGATTACGTAAAGAACATGATAGTAGGAGCAGCGCAGATGGATGCTGCGATATTAGTGGTGTCAGGAGTAGATGGACCGATGCCGCAAACAAGAGAGCACATATTGCTTGCGAAAGAAGTAGGGGTAAAGCACATAGTGGTATACATCAACAAAGCTGATGTTGCTGATGCTGAGATGCTTGACTTAGTAGAGATGGAGGTCAGAGATCTGTTGACTCAGTATGGATTTCCTGGAGGAGATATTCCAGTGATAGTTGGATCTGCGCTGAAAGGATTGGATGAGGAAGACAGTGAACACGGAAAGAAATCAATCGACAAGCTAATGGAGCAGTTGGATGAATATGTTCCGGTGCCACCGAGGCCAGTAGAGCTACCATTTTTGATGCCTGTTGAAGATGTATTTTCAATATCTGGGCGTGGTACGGTGGTGACAGGAAGGATTGAGAGGGGAGAAGTAAAAACAGGGGATGAAATAGAGATTATAGGATTAAAAGAAACGCAAAAGACTATTTGCACTGGAGTTGAGATGTTCAAGAAGTCTCTTGACAAAGGTAGTGCGGGATTAAATGTAGGAGTATTGTTACGAGGAACAAAGAGAGAAGAAGTGGAGAGGGGGCAGATTTTAGCTAAGCCTGGGACAATTACACCACATAGAAAGTTCAAAGCAGAGGTGTATATATTGAAGAAAGAAGAAGGGGGAAGGCACACGCCATTTTTTGCAAATTATCAACCGCAGTTTTACCTGAGGACAACGGATGTAACAGGTAGTATAAAGCTTCTTGATGGAAAAGATATGGTAATGCCTGGAGATAATGTTAGTATAGAAGTAGATCTTCAGTCGCCGATAGCAATGGATAAGGGATTGCGTTTTGCCATCAGAGAAGGGGGTAAAACTGTTGGGTCTGGTGTCGTTTCTGAGATTTTGGAGTAGGGAGTAATGCAGAAGGAGAATATGTATATCAAAATCAAAGCTTTTGACTGTTCCTTGTTGGAAAGGTGCATTCGAAAGTTCATTGATGAATTAAAATATTCTGGTGCTAAATTATCAGGACCAATAGCTCTACCTAGAGATGACTATAAATTCATTCTTAATAAGTCTCCTCATGTTGATAAAAAATCTAGAGAGCAATTTGAGATGAGGATTTCTAAACGCCTGATTGTGTTGTATGATCCTACTGCTACTATGATGAATATGCTAAAAGATTTTTCATTTCCTGCTGGAGTAGGAGTTGATATAAAGGTAAGGGTTATTAAGAGAGAAGAGTAATGAAAAGGGTTGGCTCGTTAAGAAGAATTGGTTTATTGATGGTAAATGTTGGTCACACAGCTATTTACTCAGCTTCTGGAATTACTCCTGTAACTTTGTTACACCTTAATGAAACGTGCATTGTTGACTTCAAGAGACAAGATAAATGTGGTTACAATTCTGTTATTTTGGGAACAGGAAATTTAAAAAATATAGCAAAGCCTCAATTAGAATACCTGAGAAAAGTTGGTATAAATCATGGCAAGTATAAGCTATATGAAAGCAGAGTAAATGACTTGTTGAACTTAGAGCCTAAAGGGAGAATAGGAGTGAACCATTTTGTAGTAGGTCAATACCTAGACATAACTGGTCATTCTATAGGTAAAGGTTTTGCAGGTGTGATGAAAAGGCACAACTTTAGTGGATTAAGAGCTTCACATGGAGTATCGATTGCTCATAGATCTCAAGGCTCTACGGGTCAATGTCAAGATCCTGGTAGAGTGTTTAAGGGAAAAAAGATGGCTGGTCACTTAGGTAATAGTAGAGTAACTGTACAAAATATAAAGATACTTTCTATTGACAGTGATAGTAACGTAATTGCTGTAAAAGGTAATAATATTCCTGGTTACAAGGGTTCTTATGTTTTCGTTAGGGATGCAATTAAAAAACCTCTTCATAAGGATGCTCCCTTTCCAGTGGGATTGACTTTAAATAATGACAGTGATAGTTTTGCGAGTTAAGTATGGAGTGTAGTTTAATTAGTCTGCGTGATGGTAGTAATACAGGTTCAGCTCATCTTAATCCTCTGATATTTTCTGTTAAGCACAGGCCATCTATTTTGCATGATGTAGTAAGATGGCAGTTAGCGAAGAGAAGATCTGGTACTCATAAAGCAAAAGGTATAAGTGATGTATCTGGTACTACAGCCAAACCTTATGGTCAAAAGCGTACTGGTAGAGCAAGACAAGGTAGTTTAAGATCTCCTCAATTTAGAGGTGGTGGTGTTATTTTTGGACCTGTTGTTAGAAGTCACGCCTATTCTCTAAATAAGAAGGTAAGAAAGCTTGGTTTAAAGATGGCTTTGTCTCTAAAGCATTCTAATAACCAATTAATTGTACTTGACGACATAAATGTTGATGTCAATAAAACATCAGAGATGTGTAAGTTTATGAGCAAATTTCAGTTTTCTTCTTTTCTTATAGTGGGAGATTATAAAGATCATCTATTACGTACCACAAATAACCTACACTATGTGGATTTAATCAAGCCTGCCGGCTTAAATGTTTTTGATATATTGAATCATGAGTGTATTATACTTGCAAGTAATGCTCTCGAAACTCTTGAGAATAGGTTGTTATGATGAAATACAATAGTATAATAAAATCCTCTGTTGTTACAGAAAAATCCTCCCTTGTGAAGGACAAGTATAATCAGTATGCTTTATATGTTTCTGTAAGTGCTACTAAGCATCAGATAAAGCGTACAATAGAATCTTTATTTAGCGTTAAAATTGCATCACTAAATGCTATGATAGTGAAGCCGAAACTGAGACGTTTTAAAGTCATAGTTGGCTGTAAGAAGAGAAGAAAGAAAGTCTACTTTTCTTTAATAGATGGTCAAAAATTAGATATAATGAGCGTATAGTATGGCTATAAAATTTCTTAATCCTGTTACTCCATCTTCGCGTGGAACCGTTTTAGTAGATAAGACTGGTTTGTCAAAAGAAAAGCCAGAAAAATCTCTAACCCATGGTATAAAATCTACTGGGGGTAGAAATAATTATGGCCGCATTACAACTCGACACAAGGGTGGTGGCCACAAAAAGAGGTATAGAATGGTTGATTTTAAGCGTATTAGAGATGACCAAGCTGTAGTTGAAAGAGTGGAATACGACCCTAATAGAAGTGCTTTTTTAGCTCTAATATCATACAGTCAAGATAACTCCAAGTCCTATATACTAGCTCCTCACGGTATAAATCCTGGTGATATTGTCAAAGCGAGTAACGATGCTGATATATTACCTGGTAATTGTCTACCTCTAAAGTTTATACCTGTTGGTTCCTTTGTTCATAATGTTGAATTGAAGCAGGGAGGGGGTGCCACCATAGCTCGTGCCGCTGGTTGCTATGCCCAGATTGTTGGTCGAGATGGAATCTATGTTTTGTTGCGTCTTAGATCTGGTCAAGTAAGGTTGATTCTATCTTCTTGCAAGGCGACCATTGGTGTAGTTTCTAATTCTGATCATAAAAACAGAAAACTCGGCAAAGCTGGAAGAGCAAGATGGCTTGGAATTAGGCCTACTGTTAGAGGAGTTGCTATGAACCCAGTAGACCACCCTCATGGTGGGGGAGAAGGAAAGACTTCTGGAGGTCGTCACCCTGTTACTCCTTGGGGTGTTTCAACAAAAGGGAAGAAGACTCGTAAGAAGAATAAGTCTAGTAATAAATATATCAAACAATTAAAAGGTTAACATATGAGTAGATCTGACTGGAAGCCACCTTTTTTTCACCCTTCCTTATTGAAGAAAGTGAATGCTGCAATAAAGAAAAAAGCTAGTAACTTAGTGATAAAAACTCGATCTAGAGCATCTATGATTCTACCAGACTTTTTGGGCTTGAAATTTGCTGTTTACAATGGTAAGGATTATATTCCTGTTAATGTTAACAATCAAAATATGATAGGTCGTAAGCTTGGTGAATTTGCTCCTACTCGTAAGTTTACAGGTCATAGTGGTGATAAAAAAGCGACAAGGAGGTAAGTAATATTATGATAGTTGAAGCAAGTGCTAAAGTTTTAAATTCTACTCCTCGCAAGCTCAATCTGGTTGCTGATTTGGTTCGCAATCGTGATGTTTCATTTGCTAGAGTACAACTGAAATTTTGTGAAAAAAAAGCTGCTCAGCTTTTGAATAAAGTTTTAAGTTCTGCAATTGCAAATGCTCAATATAACAATGGGCTGGATATTGATAATTTGTATATCAAAGAAATTTTAATAGGAAAATCTTTTACTTTGCGTAGAATGTATCCGAAAGCTATGGGTAGAGCTAATAGAATAAGTAAACGTTACAGTAATGTTACTATTAAGTTAACGGAGAAATAAAAGGTTAATAAGGAAAATGTAAAATATGGGACAGAAGGTCAATCCTATAGGATTTAGATTAAATATAAATAATAAGACATGGGATTCCGTGTGGTATGCTGAAAGTGGTTATAAGCAAAGTTTGCATCAAGATCTACATATCAGGAGCTACATTAATAAATCATTCAAGCATGCTGCTGTTTGTAAGATAGTAATAGAGCGCAAGATAGACTTGGTTTCTGTAAGCATACATTGTTCTCGACCGGGAGTAATAATAGGGAAAAAGGGCTCTGACATTGAGAAGATAAAACAGAGTATTACTAAAAAAGTGAAAGTTAATGTAGAATTGAACGTAATTGAGGTCAAGAGATCTGAAGTAGATGCAGTTTTTATATCCAATAGCATTGCACATCAGTTAGAAAAACGTGTTTCTTTTAGAAGAGCTATGAAGAAAGCAATACAAAGCTGCTTAAGAATGGGTGCTAAGGGTATTAAGATAAGCTGTTCTGGTCGTCTTGGTGGAGTTGAGATAGCTCGTACTGAGTGGTATAAGGAAGGTAAGCTCCCTTTACACACCTTGCGTGCTAATATAGATTACGCCTTCTCTGAAGCAAAAACCGTATATGGTATTATAGGAATCAAAGTTTGGGTTTATGTCGGTAATTAGTTGAGTATATAAAATGTTTGTTCCGAAAAAGAGTAAGTACAGAAAAATGTTTAAAGGCCGAATGAAAGGCAATACCAAAGGAGGTAGTACCTTGGCCTTTGGTGATTATGGATTAAAAGTAATAGAGCCAGGGAATGTGCAGTCTAAGCATATTGAAACTGCTAGACGTGTTATCTCAAGAACCCTTAAGCGTTCTGGTAAAGTTTGGATAAGAATTTTTCCTGACACTCCTGTGACTAGGAAGCCAGCAGATGTGCGTATGGGTAAGGGAAAAGGAAGTGTTGAATTTTGGGTGTTTAAAGCCAAGCCAGGTCGAATTTTATTTGAAATCGGTGATGTCTCTATGGATCTTGCGAAGCTAGCTCTTAACAAAGCAATTGCCAAACTTCCATTAAAGTGTAAATTTATATCTAACGATGATAAGTGGAGTTTTTGATGGATATTATTGATATAAGAGGAAAGTCTTCACAAGAATTAAATGAGATCATGGTGAATTTTCGTAAAGAATTCGTAACCTTAATTTTTCAGAAAAAAGTAGGACAGTGTAGTAATACGTCACGTTTTCGCTTGATAAGAAGAAGTATAGCTCGTATCTTAACTATATTGAATGAAAGGAGAAAAGAAGGGGATCAAAATGCCTAAAAGAATTTTTTTTGGTACTGTAGTAAGTTCCAAATGTACAAAAACCGTAAAAGTTTCAGTTCTTCAGGTGTATAAACACAGGTTATATAAGAAAGTTATGAAAATGCATAAGAAATACACTGTTCATGACGAAAGTAATAGCCATAGAGAAGGTGATAAGGTTATGATACAAGAGCATAGCCCTATTTCTGCTACCAAGAGATGGATTATTGTTAAATAGGGTTCATATGATTCAGAAGAATACATTGTTAGAGGTTGCTGATAACTCAGGTGCACGCCAGGTTTTATGTATTGGTCTCCTTGGGGGGAGAAAATCTGCATCTGTAGGAGACACAATAACTGTATCGACCAAGTCTGTTAACCCGAGGGGTAAAGTCGAAAAGGGTAAAGTATACAGAGCGGTGATTGTAAGAGTAAGAGCACCAGTAAGAAAATCTGATGGTTCGGTTATTCGATTTTCCAGTAACGCTGTAGTTTTGATTAATAATCAAGGTGAACCACTTGGCACTAGGGTTTTTGGTCCAGTGAAGAAGCTATCTGGTTCTTTTATGAAAATAATGTCCTTAGCTGTTGAGGTTTTATAATGAGTGCTAAAATAAAAAGTGGTGATACTGTTATAGTTTTAACCGGAAAAGATAAACAGAAGGTAGGTAAGGTCATAAAAATAATATCACGAGCTGGTATAAGGAAAGTTATAGTTTCTGGTGTCAATATATGCAAAATACATACTAAGCAAAAGGCTGGTAGTAGTGGAGGTATATTGAGCAAAGAATTAGCAATTGATATTTCTAACGTTGCAACACTTGACCCTAAATATCGAACTCCAACTAAAGTAGGATTTAAACTTGTAAACGGTAAGAAAACACGTTTCGCAAAGGTTTCAGGAGAAGTAATAGATTAAGGTTGATATGTTTAAAGATTTATATAAAAATAACATAATAAAATCTCTAAAAGATAAATTTAATTATGGCAATATAATGCAGGTCCCAAAGCTTGTTAAGGTTTGTATTAATATGGGTGTTGGTGATGCTGCTTCTGATAGTAAAGCTATAAATGAACCTCTTAATAATTTGTTACTAATTTCTGGTCAGAAGCCTGTATCGACTTATGCAAAAAAATCTATCTCTGGTTTTAAAATTAGAAAAGGTGCTGTCATTGGATGTAAAGTGACTTTGCGTAGAGATAGAATGTATGAATTCCTTGAGAGATTGGTCTATATAGCCTTGCCTCGTGAAAAAGATTTTAGAGGGTTTAGTGTAAAGCAGCTTGATGGAAACGGTAATTTCTCTTTTGGAATAAAAGAGCAGATCTCATTTTTAGAGATAGATTATGACAAAGTAACAAAGATCAGAGGAATGGATATTAACATAGTAACAAATGCAACTAATGACATAGAAGCAAAAGAATTGCTGCTAGGGTTTAAATTTCCTTTTTTTGATTAATCTGGAGAGTAGGGGATATATGGCAAAAAAATCGATGATACAAAAAAATCTTCGTAGAATAAAATTGTGTGACCAATATAAAGAAAAGAGAAAAGAATTAAAAGATATTCTGTATAATAAGAATATACCTCTTGTTGATAGACTTGCTTCTCAAAACAGATTGATAAAAAATTTGCCTAGAGATTCCTCGAGAGTTAGAGTTAGAAATAGATGTATTTTAACAGGAAGGCCACGAGGGGTGTACAGGAAGTTTGATTTATCTAGAGTAATTTTGCGTGATTTGTGTGGTTTTGGTAAAATTCCAGGAGTAACAAAATCCAGTTGGTAGTATATAAATAGGGAGTACGTAGTGATATTATCTGATACTGTTGGTGATTTCTTGACAAGAATACGCAATGCTCAATCAGCAAAGCATAAAATAACAAAAGTTTTATTTTCCAAAATAAACTCTTCTATACTAAAAATTTTAAAGGATGAAGGTTATATTACCGATTATAATAAGGAAATCACAGGTAAAGTTCCATACTTTAATGTGAAATTGAAATATCATAATAATTCTTCTGTAATCAATAACATAGTAAGAGTATCAAAACCAGGATGTAGGCGTTACTATCAATACAAGAACATCTCCAAAGCATATAACGGTCTTGGTATTTTTATCATTTCCACCTCTAAAGGTGTAATGACTGACTATGATGCATGTAAGTTGAAAGTGGGAGGAGAAGTTTTATGTCGTGTATTTTAGTTGATAAGGGGGTTCTATGTCTCGTATAGGTGCTAAGCCAATAGATATTCCATCTAATGTTTCAGTGCAATGTACTGGCACTGAAGTACTATTGAAAACTAGTAAAGTAGAAAGAAAATTAACTCTTTCATATGGAGTTGTAGCCAAAACAGTGAACAATCAATTGTTACTTTCAGTTGATAATGAAGATGGCAGACCTATGTATGGTACCTACAGAAGTAATATTAATAGTATTATAAGTGGAATGGTCAAGGATTTCTCTGTTGATCTTGAAATTAGTGGAGTTGGTTATAAGGCTGACTGTGATGGTAAATATTTGACTTTAAGCCTTGGCTATAGCCATAATGTAAAATATAAGATACCTTTGGGTATTGAAATTAAGGTTGTGAAACCAACACACCTAGTAGTTAGTGGTGTGGATAAACAGAAAGTTCATATGGTGGCATCTGATATATGTAAGATTAGGAAACATGATCCGTATAAAGGTAAAGGCATAGTTATCAAAGGTAAGTTCATGCTACGAAAAGTTGTAAGTAAAAAGAAGTAATAGAAATGATAAGATTATATAATTATTTAACTAACAGTCAAAAAAGAAAATTACGTAACAGAAGTAAGTTGAGGCAAAACAATAATTGCTTACGCATATCTATTTTTAAGTCTAATAGGCATTTTTATGCTCAGTTGATAGATGATTTAAAGGGAGTTACTCTTATTTCTGCATCAACCTTAGATCCTGAGATTAGGGAAATATGTGAGGGCAGAACGAATGCTAAATCTGTAGAAAAAGTCTCCTCTTTGATGGCTAAACGCCTATCTAAGCTACAAATTGATAGACAATTGGTGTTTGATCGAGGTCCATATAAGTATACAGGAATAGTTGCTCAATTTGCTGATGCTCTAAGAAGTTTTGGGTACAAGTATTAGAAGGTATGGTTGTGAAAAATTTACAGGGAAACAATGAACTATCAGAACTTTTAGTCTCAGTTCGCAGAGTAACAACTGTAACTAAGGGTGGTAGAAAGTTTTCTTTTTCAATTTTGGTTGTTGTAGGTGATGAGAAGGGAAAGGTAGGATGTGGAATAGGTAAGCATGCTGAGCTTTCTGAAGCAAGAGTCAAGGCTGTTAATGCAGCGAAGAAGTCAATGATTAAAGTGTACCTGCGAGAAGGTAGAACACTACATCATGATATCAAGTCAAAATTTTGCTCAGGAGAAGTTACTATGAGGTCGGCAAAAGCTGGTACTGGTATTATTGCTGGTGGTGCAATTAGATCAGTCTTTGAGGTTATCGGTATAAAAGACGTAGTAGCTAAGTCTACCAGATCAAATAATCCTCATAATGTTATACGTGCAGTATTCAAAGCTTTTAATAAGATGCTATCCCCTCGTCAAGTAGCGAGTAAAAGAGGAAAAAAGATTAGTGAGATCGTTGAGAGGAGATAAAAGAATGATTAAATTAAATAATCTATTTACAGCACTATCTAAAAAAAAGAAGTCTAAGCTTCTAGGCAGAGGTATTGGTTGTGGTAAAGGTAAAACTTCCGGTAGAGGTCATAAAGGACAGAAGGCTAGAAGTGGAGTGTCAATAAACGGCTTTGAAGGTGGGCAGCAATCGATATATACCCGCTTACCGAAGAGAGGGTTTAGTCCTATTAATAGAAAAATTTACTCCATAGTTAATCTTGGGACCATACAACGTCTAGTAGATTTAGGTAAGATAGAAAAATCTTCTGATGTAGGTAAAGAATTGTTTTATAAACTAGGTCTCATAAAATCCATCAAAGACAAGGTTAAGTTATTAAATAAAGGTAAACTAAAAGATAAAATTAATTTTCAAGTTGATTTTGCATCAGAATCTGCAAAGAAAGCTATAGCCCTTACTGGTGGTAATACCATCTTACTAAGTCATGAGTAATAACTCTTCGTTTGATTCCTCACTGTTATACAAAGGTGGTTTACTCAATAAGCTATTCTTTACGATTATAATATTGATTTGTTATCGTTTTGGTACTTATATACCCATTCCTGGAGTAAATCTTGATATAATCAATGATATATTTCCTAAGGAAAATGCAGGTGTTTTGAGAATATTTAATTTATTTTCTGGTGGAGCATTAGCTAGAATGACCATTTTAGCTTTAAATGTTATGCCATATATAGTTGCATCTATAATGATGCAACTACTTTCTTCTGCTATTAAAGGAATAAATGAAGTTAAAAATGAGGGAGAATTAGAACGTAGAAGAATGAATTCCTATACACGATATGCAACTATAGCTCTTTGTGTTTTTCAATCAATACCAATTTTAATTGGCTTGGAATCCATGAATAAAGATGGTGCCACAGTTGTGATTCAGCCTGGTATGATGTTTCGTGTTATAGGAGTGTTTAGCCTTCTAGGTGGAACTATGTTATTGATATGGCTTGGTGAAAGAATCAACGTTAATGGCATAGGAAATGGTATTTCATTAATTATCTTTACAGGAATAGTATCAGAATTATATGGAGCATTTTCATCGCTATTAAATTTGAGCAAAAATGGAAGTACATCAACATTCGTGATACTTCTTGTTTTAGGGCTATTCTTTTTGTTATTACTATTGGTAATTTTCGTTGAATCTTCCTTCAGAAAGGTCATCGTTCAGTATCCAAAAAAGCAATTTAAGAACTCATATAATAATGATGACTTTACTTATATTCCACTGAAGGTTAATTTATCAGGGGTGGTACCAACTATTTTTGCTAATGCAATTCTACTCACACCAATTTCTATTGCAAATTTCTATAAAGGTCATGTTGTTGCTGATATGATTATAAAGTATCTTATGATCAATAAGGCAACATATATCGTAGCTTATTTAGTTCTGATAATATTTTTTAACTTCTTTTACACAAACTTTGTATTTAATCCTCAAGAAAATGCTGATTTTCTTAAAAGAAATGGCGGTCTTATTCTAGGTAGGAGACCTGGAAAACACACATCCGATTATCTTGAGGATATAGTGTTTAAGCTTACGTTCATTGGCTCCGCATATTTGGCATTAGTATGTATTGTACCAGAGATTATAAGATACAATTATGATGTACCTTTTATTTTTGGTGGTACTAGTCTCCTAATTCTAGTAAATATTGTTACTGATACTATTAGCAAGATACAGTCTCATATTTTCTCAAATAAGTATGATAATTGGATAAAAAAGTACGAATCTAGATCAAGGAAGAAAAGGTGATAATTGTAATTTTTGGTCCTCCTGGGTCTGGAAAAGGTACTCAATCAAATATTTTAATCACTAAGTATAATCTACAGCTAATTTCAGTAGGTGATATGTTGCGGGCTATTATTCTTAGTGAGAGCGATTTAGGTAATAAAATAAAGGATATTATTCAGTCTGGTAATCTTGTCCAAGATGAGATTATATGTGATTTATTGCAGAATCAGCTGATGTCAATGAATGAAAATTTACTCTTGGATGGTTTTCCTAGAAATTTAAAACAAGCTTATTTTCTTAGTCAAATTTTAATAAATAAATACAATAAAGATGTTGATTATGTCATAGAATTGCAAGTTAAGGATGAAATTGTGATTGAGAGAATGAAAAATCGCTTCATATGTTTAGATTGTAAAAATACATCATCTACTAGTGATTTAACTTGTTCTAAGTGTAATAGTAATAATTTAAAAAGAAGAGATGATGATATTAATACTTTTGCTGTTAGAAGAAGGATAGATGAATATTATATTCAAATGAAGAATCTACGTGAATACTACAAAGAGAAGTTGTTGACTGTTGATGCAAGTTTGAACGTTGATAAAGTCACTAAAGAAATTACAGCTAAAATTTCTTCTGATTTCATTTGACAGTTGATTAGTTCGTACTATAAACTAAATTCTATGATTCAAATATAGGGATATCAGTGGCTCGTATTGCAGGTGTAAATGTTCCAGTTAAAAAATGCATTCCATTTGCATTAACTTATATATATGGTATAGGTATTTCTACTGCAAATAAGATTTGTGACTCCTGTGAAATTGATAAGCGAAAACGTGTCTTGCAACTAGAAGCCGAAGAAATAGACAAAATAAATGCCTTTATCAGAAACAAACATGTTATAGAGGGTGAGCTAAGGAAAGAAGTAGCGATGAATATAAAATCGTTTATAGAAATCGGTTGCTACAGGGGAGTGCGTCATAGAAAAAGATTGCCTGTTCGTGGTCAAAGAACTCATACTAATGCAAAGACTCGTAAGGGGAAATCTCGTCTACCTATTGCTGGAAAGAAATAATCTTTTATTAATAATATGAAAAAGACTAAAACAATTCGAAAGAGTATAAAGAAGTTTATCACGGGTGTTGTTCATATTCGTGCAACTTTTAATAACACCTTCATCAATGTCACTGATGTTCAAGGTAATACACTATATCAAACTTCCGTAGGAAGATGTGGGTTTTCAGGTTCTAGAAAATCGACTCCTTATGCTGCAGGTAAGGCAGCCGAGTCTGCGGCAAGAGTAGCAACGGAAAGGTTTGGTATGAAGGTAGTCTCTGTAATAGTTCGTGGTCCTGGTTTTGGCATGGAAGCTGCGGTTAAAGCTTGTCAAAATTTTGGGTTAACTGTTACTTCAATTACAGATAAAACTGCAATTCCACATAATGGGTGTAGATTGAGGAAAAAAAGAAGGGTTTAATAAAAAAGGTTTATTAGTATGTATAATGATGTTTCTATCTCTGATAATTTGACGAAAACCTCTTCAATAAAGGTCATTCCAAATGATTCAAATAAAAAAGGTGAAATAATATTAGAGCCTCTTGAGAGTGGGTTTGCTTTGACATTAGGTAATGCGTTAAGACGTGTAATGCTTTCCTCTCTTCGAGGTTATGCTGTTTATGGAATTAAGATTAAAAATGTCACGCATGAATTTACTTCCATTCAAGGAGTAAGGGAGGATGTAACAGACATAGTATTGAACATGAGTATGATAAGGTGCAAACTAAATGATGTTTCTCATAAACTTTTAACTCTTAATGCAAAAGGCCCCTGCCATGTTTTTGCAGGTATGATAGAGACTGATGATCAATGCTCAATTATCAATAAAGACCTTCTAATATGTACCATAGGTGAGAACGTGGAATTGAACGTTAGTATATATGTTGCAAGTGGAAAAGGTTATATTCCTGTGACTAAGTATAAAGAAAACGAATTTTTAAAACTTTTTAATGAACAAGATCTCTATGGGTTTATTCCTGTAAACGCTCTATACAGTCCCATAAGCAAGGTTTCTTATAGAGTTGAAAATAGCCGTGTTGGTCAGGTAACTGATAAGGATAAATTGATACTATCTATTGAAACTGATGGTACCATTTCTCCTGCACAAGCTGTTGATTCTGCTGCAAAAATTTTACAAGACCAACTTCAACCTTTCATTACTTCTGATGTAGTATATAAGAGGCAACAGACTACATTATCTTCTGGTGCAAAAGAATTAGGTTACGATCCTGTATTATTACGTAAAGTTGATGAATTGGAGCTTTCAGTAAGGTCACATAATTGCCTAAAGAATGAAGATATTACTTATATAGGTGACCTTGTGCAAAAAACAGAAAGTGAAATGCTAAGAACTGCGAATTTCGGAAGGAAATCCTTGAACGAAATCAGGGCAGTATTAAGTAACTTTGGCTTATCCTTAGGTATGGAGGTTCCAAATTGGCCACCAACAAAGGATATAGAAGAGTTGGCAAAAAAGCATATAGATGAGGACTAAATGAATCATAGAATAAAAAAACGCAAATTTTCTCGTAATACAGAACATAGGCTTTCAATGCTAAAGAACCTTTCTATATCATTGATTAATCATGAGCAGATTGTTACTACTTTGCCAAAGGCTAAAGAGCTTCGTCCATATTTGGAGAAGTTCATTACCATTGCAAAAAATAGGAATACTTTACACGGTAAAAGAATTTTGCTTTCACGTCTTCATAATAATGAGCTAGCAGTCGATAAACTATTGAACGTATTTGCTAATCGTTATCAGAGTCGTAAAGGTGGATACTGTAGAATAATAAAATTTAAACCTCGTGTAGGTGACTGCGCTCCAATGGCAGTAATAGCATTAGTTGATAGAGATACTTCAGCAAAAGGCAAGGTCTATGTGAAAGAAAAAGCTCAAGCCCAAGCTGTATATGAAAAGTAATACCATAGGTTATTTTGGCGAGCTATTGGTATTAATATATTTGAAGCTGAGGCGTTATCATATTATCAAACATAGGTACCGCTGCAAACTAGGAGAGATCGATCTAATTGCCTCAAAAAAAACATGGAGTTAGTGTTTGTGGAAGTGAAAACAAGCTTATTTGGATATGAAATACCTATATCTCGCTCACAACGCCAGTTCATTGTGAATTCCTCTAAATACTTTCTAGGTAAAAATCCTAGCTTTCTCAATTATTTGATAAGATATGATCTCTGTTTTCTCTCTTTAAGAAGAGGTATTGTTTATATAAGAAATGCTTGGTTAAGTTATGACAAAATATAATAGTTTAATACTTTCTTATACTAATGCTTTATTATCGGTTTCAGAAGGCAAATCAGACACAATTAAGGAAGGCGTAGAATTTCTACTAACTCTTTTTAGAGAACAGAGTGACATTTTTTCCTATCTCTTAAGTCCTATTATTTCTCTTGAATTTAAGAAAGAGATAATGTTATCAATGAAAGAATACTTAGATTTAAATTTAATAAATTTTATTATAGTAGTATGTCTGAATAAGAGGTGTGACTTATTATTGTATATACTAGAAAAGTTTCTTCACTTTATTAGAAAAAAAAACAATGAAATCGAAATCACTATAAAATCAGCTAAAGCATTGAAAGATTCTGATGTTCAAACAATTACAGGAGCTTTATCTTCTATGGGTAAAATAGTAAAAATTAATAACGCAATAGATCCTTCTATTTTAGGAGGTTTTATAATAAGGTATGATTTCAATTTTATCGATGTTTCTTTAAGGAGCTACCTTAATAGATTGGTTGATTTAAGCCAGAAAGCGATGTTAGAATAGAGTAAATAAGGTATTTGACATGAAGAAAACTATAAATCCTTCTGAAATAGTAAATATAATAAAAGAAAAGATAGAGGCATTTGATAATCCTATCATTAGAGAGAATATAGGAGAAGTAATTTCCATCAATGATGGAATTGCATCAGTTTATGGTTTGGAAAAAGCAAAATTTGGAGAAAAAGTATCATTTTCGAGTGGTGTAGAAGGAATAGTACTTGATTTAGATAATGACACAGCTGGTATAGTTGTACTTGGTAGAGATCGTGATGTTAAGGAAGGCGACATTGTAAGATGTAGCGGTGATGTAGTAAATGTACCAGTAGGAAAAGAGTTACTAGGACGAGTTGTAAACGCATTAGGTCATCCGATAGATGGTCATGGTGAAATTAAAGCAAAAAATAAAATGAATGTAGAGTCTAAGGCTCCAGGTATAATAGATCGTAAATCTGTACATGAACCGTTGCAAACTGGTATTAAAATTATAGATTTACTTATTCCTATTGGTAGGGGGCAACGTGAACTCATTATTGGTGATAGACAGATAGGTAAAACTACTATTGCACTTGATACTATCATTAATCAAAAAAAAATTAATGATGAAGTAAATGAAAATCAGAAGGTTTATTGTGTTTATGTTGCAATTGGGCAAAAAATCTCAACAGTAGCAAAAGTAGTTAATAAATTAAGGGAAAGTGGGGCATTAGAATATACCACTGTGGTCGTCGCTAGTGCATCTGACTGTGCACCTATGCAATTTCTAGCTCCTTACGCTGGTTGTGCTATTGGTGAATTTTTTCGTGATAACGGAATGCACTGTTTGGTGGTATACGATGATTTATCTAAACATGCTGTTTCATATAGGCAGATGTCTTTACTGCTAAGACGTCCTCCTGGTCGTGAAGCTTATCCTGGTGATATATTTTATGTGCACTCTCGACTTCTCGAAAGGGCTGCTAAAATGTCTGATGATAGAGGAAAAGGTTCTTTGACGGCATTACCAATCATTGAAACTCAAGCAGGTGATGTATCTGCATATGTACCAACCAATATTATTTCAATTACGGATGGTCAGATATTCCTTGAATCTGAATTGTTTAATAAAGGGTTTCGCCCTGCAGTTAATATAGGAGTATCTGTTTCAAGGGTAGGTTCGTCTGCACAATTAAAATCTGTGAAAAAAGTTGCTGGTTCTATCAAGCTAAGCTTAGCTCAGTATAGGGAGTTAGAAGATTTTGCAAAGTTTGGTTCAGATCTTGATGCTAGTGTTCAATTAACTCTAGACAAAGGCCGTTACTTAGTTGAGCTCTTAAAGCAAAAGCAGCATTCTCCCATGCAAATAGAAGAGCAAATATTACTAATGTATATATTTTCTAATCTTTATATACAATTAAATAAGATAAAAATTGTCGACATTAGTAAATTTGAACATGCTCTTATTAATCACTTTCGTATAGCACATTGTGATACTTTAAAAAGATTGTCAAATGAGATTAGTAGTGATATAAAGAGTGAAATTTTAAATATTGTAGACAACTTTATCTCTCAATTTAGGTACTAGATATGTCCTCTTCTATCGTGATTAAGTTCCCTATGACACAAGAGGGTTTTCAATCTATGCAGGTTGAACTGGAGAAATTAAAGGATGAGAAGCCAATTATTATACAAGCTATCTCTGATGCTCGTGATCATGGTGATTTGTCCGAAAATGCTGAATATCATGCTGCACGTGAGAGACTTGGCTTTATAGAAGGACGTATTATGGAGCTAGAACATAAAATATCCCATGCAGAGGTAATTGATATAACAACCTTATCTGGAGATACGGTTATGTTTGGTGCGACTGTTACTCTTAATATGATTAACCATGATGGCAGTGAAGCTGAATATACCTATAAAGTTGTTGGTGAGTGTGAAGCTGATGTTTCAAAAAAGTTGATATCTAGTAGTTCTCCTCTAGGAAGTGCCTTAATTGGTAAGAAAGTAGGTGAATATGCAGAAGTAATAGCACCTAATGGTGAAAAGTTATATAAAATTATAAAGGTTGAATTTAAATGAATATTAATCTTGATAAGACAATCGGTATTTCTTCTTTAGAAGAAGTATTAGAAGATGCCCGTCTAGGTAATCTGTTTATTTTAGTTGATGACGAAAATAGGGAGGATGAGGGTGACTTAATTGTCCTAGCTGAAAAAGTGAAACCCGAGCATATTGCTTTTATGGTAAGGTATGGTAGTGGAATTATATTCTTAGCTATGACACATCTTCATAAGAATAGATTAAATCTTGATTTTATGAAGAAAAGTAATGTAAATGAAAAGCTCATTCCTCATACTGCATTTACTACATCAATTGATGCTCGTTATGGTATTCGTACTGGTGTTTCTGCTGATGATAGAGCACGTACAATACTGACAGCTATTAATGAAACAAGCACACAAGATGATATCGTTACACCTGGGCACATTTTTCCTATTATTGCAAATGAAGGTGGAGTTTTAGCACGTAATGGTCATACTGAAGCAAGCGTTGAAATAGCAAAGTTAGTTGGCCTCAACCATGCAGCTGTAGGGTGTGAGTTAGTAAATGACTGTGGTTCTATGATGCGGTTACCAAACCTCCTTGAATTTGCTGAGAAACATAAAATTAAACTCACTACTATTGATAGACTTATAATCTATATTAAGAAGCATTAACACTCCTTTTTCTGAATGATGTGAGAAAAGTCAGAAAGTTATTAATCCTCCTCCTTGTCTGTTGTAATGTTTATTCTAGTCATATCATTCGAGATAGTGAAGTAGAGGCGGTAATAAAAGAATTAACACAGCCATTATTTAATGCTGCAGGTCTTGATAGTGCGAAAATTAAAATTTTCATTATCAATGATGATTCAATTAATGCTTTTGTGATAGATAACAATAGCATCTTTATTAATTTAGGGCTTTTGCGTTATTCTACGGAACCATATGTTTTGTTAGGAATATTAGCGCATGAGATAGCTCATATATCTGCTGGTCATATATTACAAATGAATAATGCTATTAATTGCTTTAATTCAGTAGCAATGCTTAGCTATGTACTTGGATTAATTTCTGGAATTGCTATTAATTCTGAAGTTGCAAGTGCAGTTGTACTAGGTGGTGTTAGTATAGGGACAAAATGGTTTTCTAATTATTCTCAGGAGCAAGAAAGTATGGCTGATAGTTATGCTTTAAAGTACCTTGATCAATCTGGATATGATAATACTGGCATAAAAGAAGCATTTTCTTACTTTAAGAATATTGAAGATGAAAGTTATGAACAATATTTTCGCACTCATCCTTTAAATGATAAACGGTTATTTGCAGTAAATAACTATAGAGTGAAGTACAATGTAAAAAAAATTCCTTTGGTACAATTATTAAAATTTAAACGTGTAGTGGTCAAATTAGATGCTTTTTTTACTCCTATTTATGTGTTGTTAAGAAAGTATAAAGATAATGAATATGTAAACTCTATAATACACTATAGACAAGGAAAAATAGATAGTGCTATTGAAAAGATTGATTCACTAGTGAGAGATGATCCTTATCTCTATGAACTAAAGGCTGAGATGTTATATAAGGCTGGAAAACTAGTTGAATCAATAGAAAGTTATGAACGGTCACTTAAGTTGCTACTTACTCAAGATGATTATTTAGTCAAGTTATCTTTAGTACATACTTTGATATTGCATGGTGATATTAAAAGGGCCATTTCTTACCTAGAGCAAATGGATGAATATGATATTGTGCTTTGGAAATATTTTAGTGTTGCGTATAAGCTTAGTAATAATATGCCAATGTACTACTTTTCTTTAACAAAAAAAGCTTTTCTTGAAGGTAATTTCGAACAATTTACAAGATATTCAAAATTAGCTATAGATCTTCTACCTCAAGATAGTTCATACCTATTACAAATCGAGGATATGAATAAACAAAATAGATTTAAACACTCTGGCTAAGAAACTAATCTTGCAAAGTAACTTTCTATACTTTGAGGTGTTTTCACATTTAAGCTAAACATCATTTACAGTTGGCTTTCTTTGTTGAAAATCAGAAATTTAATTTTAATCCAGCTAACACTACATAACCTGAATTGTTTTTATATATTTCTTGTTCTTTGGTATTAAACTTTACAAGATCAAAGTAATAGGAAGTTCCTATGAAGAGAGGGTATTCAATGCTTATAGCATATGATAAAAGTTCTTTTGTTCCGTTCCTATCTATTTCTCTTTTACTACTGAAATAGGTTAAACTGATTTTACGAGCATCAGAATTATATGCAATTCCTGCGTTAACGTAATATGTATTTTTTGTTTCATTTGTATAAACTGTTCCTGATTTCCCTCCATTTCCATAGGAAAAAATGCCTACAAGATTCAGGAATTGCAAGTTTATTCCATAATTCCAGTGCCATAGTTGATTTTTACAATTATAATCACTAATACATTGTTCAGTAAAATTTTTCCTAGCGAACTCAGTAGTAAAGGAAGTAGTAAAACTGATGTCATCTGATATTCTATTTTTGTAGGAAAGTCCTATACCAATCAGATTATTATAATACAAATCATTTTGACCTGGTACATAACTAAATCCAAATTGAAAATTATAAATTTCAGGTAGAATATAAGTGATTACAGGTTTATATAATTTTGCATCATTATTATTTAGTCCGTTATACTTGCTATATATATCTGGCTTAACCCAAAAAACTTTATCTTTATCATACCCAGCACCATTGTATTTCTTCGGTACATATTTCTGATCATTATTTTCTTCATTTTCACCACCACGCAAGTTTGCGTAATTTGCCCAATCACCGTTTACTCCACCGGATGCAGTATAAATCTTTGAAGTATTAATTAACATACTTTGGCTGATTAAATCTTTTTTACCACATTCAAGTGTTCCAAGTGATTTATTTTTAATGATAAAATATTTTTCTTCAAAATTTATTTTTTTTATATCTATTGAGTTTAAATTTATTATATTAGATCCTCCTATTTTAACACCAAAACCTGTTTGGGTATCTAAGTAAGTGTTTTGAAGATAAAGAAGTCTCACATTAGAATAGTTTGATATTTTTTTATGAGGTTTGTTTTGAAATGAATCTTGATTAAGTGCATGACCAAATTTCAAATCAATTTGTCCACTTAGTTCGATATAAAATGGTTTTTTATTAAGAAGTGTTTTGGTGTAAGCATTGTGATGTAGAAAAAACAATGTGAGTAATGTTGTTATGCAATATCTGAGTTTCATTCTAGAGCAATTTATATTTAATATATAATTGTTAATTCAGAAAAAGCAACTGTTTGCATGATTACGTCGATATAATGTTAAAATTTTCATCATAAGTGTAAAACTTTTATTAACATTAACATGTTAGTTTTATTATAATTTAGTTTTGTTAGAACTGTGGATATACTCAATTCAGAGTTTACCTTTCATGATATACTTGCTTTTGAAGAAGGTGCATTGTTATATGAGGATGATCAAGGTGAGGTAAAGTTATGTTATGTGGGTGAAAATTCTTTTAATACAGATATTAGTATTCCGATGCAATTTAAGAGTTATGTGTCGCTTGTTTCAACAGATGGTATCATAGGAGTGGTTGTTCCTGAAGTAGAAATTAATGAGAAACAGGAGGAGTATATAAAAGGTTTTTCATTTAATATGTATGATAGTGATGGTAATCTTCTTCCTAGAAAAGCAGGTTTATACAAATATAGTTTTTTAGACTCTAATGAAATTTCGAATAATAAATATTTTCATTCTCAGGTAAATCAAGTGAATGACTATGTGTTTGTTATAGCTAATAATTTTGCAGATAAAGCAGCAGTTGCTTGGCTTTTAAAACAGGAAGATCATGGAGTGTTTATTCCTATTCCTGCAGATAAGAGCGTAACGGAGAGACAGCTATTTAGATTGAATGATAGAAACACAGTGAATTTATATTAAATGATAATACGCTTGTCTATTCGCAAGTGGAAAGGAATAATGTTGGAAATTATAGTGTAGAAAGAACATATCTTTACAAATTTGATATTACAGAAATATTTCAAGATATTAAAAGGGGATTGGGCACAAATGAATATTTACTTTCTGATAATGAGAAAAGCTTGATTTTCTCTACAGAAAAGAAAATAAGTTTTCTGTATAATATCAAAGATATGAAAAAAATTGCTTTTATTGAACATGATGATTCAGAAAAAATATTACATTTGAGAGATTTAAGTAGCGGTGATGATTTTACTTATAACATTAAAGATGAGATAAACAACTTATGTATCATACCTGAGAAAGATTTTATAGTTATTAGTATCTTTAATATAAATGGTATTACTAGTATAGTACTAAATAATGATACTAAGGTTGTTATAACACCTAGAAATGCGATTGACAGTGTCAATAAACTCCTCAGCATCATTCATGGTCGATTAGAAGAAAATAACGATTCTTCTAACAAACTTGAAGACTCGAAGAACATTGACAGTGCTGGAGAGATTGATACCTCTCAAGAAGTTACAAAACCTGAGAATTCAAATAATACTGACAGTGCTAAAGAGATAGATGCTTCTAAATGGTATATGGAATTAGAAGAGATAAAAAGCTCTCAAGATAAGAGCTTTTCCGAAGCAATTAAATCTAATATTGAGTACCAGAATTTGCAAGAATCTCAAGACTTTAATAATCTAGAAAAATCTTCTTTTACAAAAAAACAAAAGATTATCAGTGAACCTATGAATAGATTAGTAATAAAATCCGTAGTCGATAAATTTTCTCCTTCAGATATAAACAACCTTGCCATAATAGAGATTTTATTTGGACTGATGATATATAAATATGTTAAACGCTACCGCCGTTAATGTATATTTATCTCTATAATTATTTTTTATACAGGTTGCTTAAAGACTATGTCGATTACTAATTTAATTAAGAAAGGGATTAAATGTGGTGATAGTGAAGATATCATACATTATATAATACACCTTTATGAATTTGAGAAATTTCGAAACATTCTAAATCTTGCTTTTTCTTTAATAAAGCAGAACAGACTTTCATTTGAAGTGTATAAAGAGGGATTAATAGAGAATAATGAAGGTTTATGTAGGATCACTAGATCTGCAGGAACAAATAAATATGTGATAGTATTGAGAAGATCTAATCCGTATATTATTGTACATGAGCTTTCACATATGGTTGAGCATGAACTTAACCTAGTTCTGAGTCAAGAATTTATTCATGTGGTCTATAGAGATATTGAACAAAATTTAAAACAGTCTAATCTCCTTGTGAAGCAACTTATAGATCAAGTGATATTTAAGGAGATAAAAGCCTATCAAAGTGTAAAGGAACGAGCATCTGAGCTATTTGCACGTTATTTTGAACTATTTTCCTGGTCACAAGAAGTTTATCCAAAAGATAGGAAATATTTAGTTCGTATAAAAGATCTAGATAGAGTTTTTTTTTATACTAATGATTGGAAGAAAAATTATTTGGATCTTCAATTAATGAATGTAATAGATAAAGAATTCAGAAGTAGTTTTATCACTAAAGATATAAATAAGTCGAGAACTGAATGGAACAATAAATTTGTTTTTCGTGGAAAAAGAATTAACTCTATATTTGATGATAAAAGTTCTTAAAATATTCTTTGTAAGGAACTATTACTTCAAGGTGATTTCTTATGTGTTGAGCTGCTTTTTATGGAATAGTAATTTTTATTTTTATATTGACTAGTTAAGTTTATTACCTTATAAATAAAAACTTAGTTATTTTGTAAACTTATGCCTACAATAAATCAACTAGTACGTAAAGGTAGACTAAAAATCGCACAAAAGAAAAAAGTTCCAGCTTTAGGTCAGAGTAACCCTCAGAGGAGGGGAGTATGTACCAAGGTTTATACCACCACTCCTAGAAAGCCCAACTCAGCGTTGCGTAAAGTTGCTCGAGTCAGAATAACTGGTTATGGCGAAGTAACAGCTTATATACCAGGTGAAGGGCATAATTTGCAAGAACACTCAGTTGTCTTAATACGAGGTGGTAGAGTTAAAGATTTACCGGGTGTGCGCTATCATATCATTAGAGGTGCACTTGATTTACGTGGTGTGCAAAATCGCAAAAAAGCTCGATCTAAGTATGGTGTAAAAAAATCTGGTTAAAATAATGGCTCGTCACAATAAAGTAAAGAAAAGAAAAATCAACCCGGATTCTCGCTATAATAGTGTTCTATTAATGCGTTTTATCAATACACTTATGAAATCTGGTAAAAAATCTACAGCAGAGGGAATACTATACGAAGCATTGTCTTTGATTGAGAAGAAGGAAGAAGGTACCGGTTTAATGGTTTTTGAAACCGCTGTGGAAAATGTTATTCCTTCTCTGGAAGTTCGTTCCAAGAGAATAGGTGGTGCGACTTATCAGATTCCTGTAGAGGTGAGGAGAAGTAGGGCTGTCTCCCTAGCGCTAAGATGGATTGTCAAATCAGCTACTGCTACAAGGAAAAAAGTAGGTAAGGCTTTTTCTCATTGTTTATGTTCTGAAATATTGGATGCATATAACAAGCGTGGTGGTGCCTTCAAGATGTGTGAAGAGAAATATAAAATGGCTGAAGCAAATAAAGCGTTTTCTCATCTTCGTTTTTAGTTGATAGTAGTGTGTATGGAAGTAGTAATATCTAAATATAGAAATATAGGGATAATGGCTCATATAGATGCTGGTAAGACTACCACAACAGAGCGTATCTTGTTTTATACTGGCAAACAGAATAGAATTGGTGAAGTCCATGACGGTGCTGCTTCTATGGATTGGATGGAGCAAGAGAAAGAGCGTGGAATAACAATCACTTCTGCTGCCACCACATGTTTTTGGAATGATCATAGAATAAATATAATAGATACTCCAGGTCACGTTGACTTTACCATTGAGGTTGAAAGGTCTTTAAGGGTTCTAGATGGGTCTGTTGCAGTGTTTGATGGAGTTGCCGGAGTTGAGCCTCAATCTGAGACTGTCTGGCGTCAAGCGGACAAATACAACGTTCCACGCATTTGTTTTGTTAATAAGATGGATAGAATGGGTGCAAATTTCTATCGCTGTGTTGATATGATAAAAGGTAAGCTAGGAGCAAATCCTCTCGTTACTCAATTGCCTATAGGAAGTGAGAAAGAATTCAAAGGCATTGTTGATATTATTTCCATGAAGGCCATAATATGGGAAGAAGAAACATTGGGTGCCAAATTTTTTTATAGCGATATTCCTTCCGAATTATTAGATAAAGCTCAAGAATTCAGACATACTCTTCTGGATAATGTAGCCGAGATGGATGATGAAGCGATAGATATTTATTTTGAGACTAATGATATTCCACTTGATCTACTAAAGAAATGTATAAGGGTGGGTACTATTAAAGGAAAGTTTGTACCTGTACTATGTGGTTCTGCTTTTAAGAATAAGGGGGTTCAACCTCTTTTAGATTCTGTAATAGATTTTTTACCTTCTCCAATAGATGTTGATGTTATCACAGGAACCGATCCTAAGGATTTAGACAGAAAGATTGAGGTTAAACCTTCGGAAGATGAGAAATTTGTAGCTCTTGCATTCAAGATTATGACAGATAAATTTGTTGGTAACCTGACATTTGTTCGTATTTACTCCGGTCGATTAAAATCCAAGTCTAATGTTTTAAACGGAGTTAAAAATGAGACTGAAGCAATAGGTAGAATGTTGCTTATGCATGCAAACAACAGAGAAGATATCACCGAAGCTAGAGCTGGTGATATAGTTGCTTTAGTAGGTTTGAAGAAAACTGTTACCGGGGACACCTTATCTTCCTGTAATCTACCCATACTGCTAGAGCGTATGGAATTTCCTGAACCTGTAATTGAAATTGCTGTAGAACCTAAAACAACATCAGATCAAGAGAAACTGGGTGTCGCTTTAAATAGGTTGGTAGCTGAGGATCCCTCTCTGAGAATGTCAGTTAACACCGAGAGTGGTCAAACTATATTGAAGGGAATGGGAGAGCTTCACCTTGAGATTATCATTGATAGAGTAAAGCGTGAGTTCAATGTTAACGTTAATATTGGTGCACCTCAAGTAGCGTATCGTGAAACTATAACTAAATCTGTTGAAATCGACTATATTCATAAGAAGCAAAGTGGTGGTGCTGGTCAGTTTGCAAAAGTAAAAATAATATTTGAACCACTTGAGCCTGGCTCTGGTTTTCAATTTGAAAGTAAAATAGTTGGTGGTGCGATTCCCAAAGAGTATATTCCAGGTGTGCAAAATGGATTAGAGTTGATAAAGGAAGGAGGTATCATTTCGGGTTTTCCAGTAATAGATTTTAAGGCTACTTTAGTTGATGGAGCTTTTCATGAAGTTGATTCTAGCCCACTAGCTTTTGAATTAGCTGCAAAAGGTGCTTTTAAGGAGATGTCAAACAAGGCTGGTCCACGCATGCTAGAGCCTATAATGAAAGTTGAGATCATTACTCCTGAAGAGTACATGGGTGATATAATGGGTGATATAAATAGTAGAAGGGGGCAAGTGTCAAGCATGGAGACACACAATAATAGTACTATAATACTAGCGTTAGTTCCTCTTGCTAGTATGTTTGGCTATATAAATGTTTTGCGTTCTATATCCCAAGGAAGGGCTCAGTATAGTATGCACTTTTCTTGCTATGAGCAAGTGCCACAATATGTGGTTGATGAATTAAAGTTAAAATCTAATTAAGGGTAGTAGTTATGACAACAATAGTAGAAGCATTTGGGAAGCCACACGTAAACGTAGGGACGATAGGGCACGTAGATCATGGAAAGACGACGCTGACAGCAGCAATAACGAAGCACTATGGAAATTTTGTAGCGTATGATCAGATAGACAAGGCTCCTGAAGAGAGGAAGAGAGGAATAACGATTGCGACTGCGCATGTTGAATATCAAACGGCAAACAGGCACTATGCGCATGTTGATTGTCCTGGTCACGCGGATTACGTAAAGAACATGATAGTAGGAGCAGCGCAGATGGATGCTGCGATATTAGTGGTGTCAGGAGTAGATGGACCGATGCCGCAAACAAGAGAGCACATATTGCTTGCGAAAGAAGTAGGGGTAAAGCACATAGTGGTATACATCAACAAAGCTGATGTTGCTGATGCTGAGATGCTTGACTTAGTAGAGATGGAGGTCAGAGATCTGTTGACTCAGTATGGATTTCCTGGAGGAGATATTCCAGTGATAGTTGGATCTGCGCTGAAAGGATTGGATGAGGAAGACAGTGAACACGGAAAGAAATCAATCGACAAGCTAATGGAGCAGTTGGATGAATATGTTCCGGTGCCACCGAGGCCAGTAGAGCTACCATTTTTGATGCCTGTTGAAGATGTATTTTCAATATCTGGGCGTGGTACGGTGGTGACAGGAAGGATTGAGAGGGGAGAAGTAAAAACAGGGGATGAAATAGAGATTATAGGATTAAAAGAAACGCAAAAGACTATTTGCACTGGAGTTGAGATGTTCAAGAAGTCTCTTGACAAAGGTAGTGCGGGATTAAATGTAGGAGTATTGTTACGAGGAACAAAGAGAGAAGAAGTGGAGAGGGGGCAGATTTTAGCTAAGCCTGGGACAATTACACCACATAGAAAGTTCAAAGCAGAGGTGTATATATTGAAGAAAGAAGAAGGGGGAAGGCACACGCCATTTTTTGCAAATTATCAACCGCAGTTTTACCTGAGGACAACGGATGTAACAGGTAGTATAAAGCTTCTTGATGGAAAAGATATGGTAATGCCTGGAGATAATGTTAGTATAGAAGTAGATCTTCAGTCGCCGATAGCAATGGATAAGGGATTGCGTTTTGCCATCAGAGAAGGGGGTAAAACTGTTGGGTCTGGTGTCGTTTCTGAGATTTTGGAGTAGGGAGAAGTTATAGGAGTGTAGCTCAATTGGTAGAGCGCTGGTCTCCAAAACCAGAGGTTGTAGGTTCAATTCCTATCGCTCCTGCATTTATATTGTAGTGAGAATGTTGAAAAGTTTGCACAGTCTTTTTCTTGGTATTAAACAGGAGGTATGGAAAATTTCTTGGGTAAAAAGAAGAGAAGTATTTTCCTCTCTATTTACTATACTGATAGTCATAATACTATTCTCTTTTTTCTTCTCTTTTGTCGATTTTTTATCTCTTTGCACAATTAAAACTTTATTTGGAATTATCTATGACTTATGAATATAAGTGGTATATCATAAAATTAAAGTATGGTAGTCAACATGACATACGTGAGCTAGTAAATAGCAATAATATTTACTTTAAAGAAGTGTTTGTTCCCTATCAAGTAATATATGGCTTAAAATCTGAAGAAAAGGAAGAACTCTCGGAAATATATATTCATATGTGCTTATGTAATGAGAGTAAGGCTATGTTAAGTGAAATCTCTGATGATGATGAACCTAAGTTAGTTGAGGATGATCAGGTAACATTAAAGCGTAAGGAACTTGTAAAATATAAATGGTATATTCTTAGAGTGGCATCTAATTATGAGGAAAAAGTACATCAATATATACTAGAAAGTTCTATTAGGCTAGGTGTAAATAAATATTTCAGAGAAGTATTTATTCCTTATGAGAAATCAAATGAGATGGAAATAAAGCTTAAAAAAGTTGCCCCAAGAAGGAAATGTTTTCCTGGCTATATCTTTTTATATATTGATCTATGCGATGAACTACTAAATTTTGTGAGTAATATTCCTAAGTCTCTAAAAGTCTATGGATTTCTTAAGGATGGCAATGTTCCAAGAGTGATCTCGAGCAATGAGATTAATTCAATGTGTAGCGCATTATATAATGTTCAAGAGAATAAAAAGTTAAGTTATGGTTATGAAAAAGGTGAAAAAGTAAAAATTAATGATGGTCTTTTTCAAAATTTTACTGGTACAATAGAGAGTGTAAATGATGAAGAAAAGATTGTGAGTATAGAAGTCTCAATTTTAGGTAAGCCTACAGTGATAGATTTTGATATAAATCAAGTAGAGAAAATAGAGGATTAATTATGAGTGTAGTAGTTGCTAAGATTAATTTGTTGATGGAAGCGGGTAAAGCTCTACCTGGTCCTAAAATTGCTTCAGTCCTTGGTCCTCGTGGAATACCTGTTCCTAAATTTTGTGAGGCTTTTAATAATTCTACTAGCTCTGCTAATTCTCATTGTACAGTGGGTGAAATGGTTACGGTACGTATTTCTATAAGAGATGATCGTACTCATGATTTTACCATTAGTGGTCCACCAGTAACTTATCTTATCAAGAAGGAAGCTAATATTTCTAAGGGTTCTTCTACTGCCGGTAAGGAGTTAGTAGCTAAGTTGCCTATGTCTGCTATAATAAGAATAGCAAAGCGTAAGATGACTGATATGAAAGTGGATAATGAGGACTCTGCTGTGAAGATGATTACAGGTACTGCTAAATCTATGGGTATAGAAGTTATAGAAGGTGAATAAATATGAGCGATGATTCTAGGGAATGTTTTCAAAAAGTTATTGAGTCTGCTAAAGCAAAATTTAATGAGTCAGTTGATGTTGCAGTAAATTTAGGCGTGGATGGACGTAAGTCTGAAGAGCAGGTTCGTGGCGTAGTAGTTTTACCTAATGGGATTGGTAGAGAAATTAGAGTAGCTGTTTTCGCTCATGGACAAGATGCTATATCAGAAGCTGAAGAAGCAGGTGCTGATATTATAGGTGGAGAGGATTTAATTGAAGAAATTAAGAGAGGAAAAAAGATAGATGTTGATTGGTGTGTTACGACCCCTGACTTTATGGTCAAAGTCTCTTCTATTGCAAAAATTCTGGGTTCTAGGGGGTTGATGCCTAATCCTAAATTTGGTACTGTGACAACTGACTTGGCAAAAAAAGTCAAGTTAATAAAGTCGGGTCAAACTAAATTTAGAACTGATAAAAATGGTATTGTTCACGCTAAGCTTGGAAATATTAGATTTAACATTGATGACTTGTTAGAGAATTTGAAAGCTTTTGTTAAGGTTCTCAAAGATAATAAGCCATCTTCTATGAAAGGTATGTATCTCAAAAGTATTTTTATAAGTTCTACTATGGGTAAGGCTTATAGAATAAATAGATTAGAAGGTGTTATTTAAGGAGTAGAGAAGTGAAACGTGAAGATAAGGATAAGTTTATAAGTAATATAGTAAACGTACTTTCAAATAATACCTTTTTGATATTGGTGAGCTTCAATTACATGAGAGCTAGTGATTCGTTGAACCTAAGAAACAGCTTAAAGTCTATAGGTAGTGGATTACTAGTGGTGAAAAACACTTTGGCTCGTTTTGCATTAGAAAAAGCTAATAAGTTTTCTAATCTCTCTGACAAATTTTCTGGTCCTGTTGCCATTGTTTACTCTGACTCTATAGTGGAGACGTCAAAGCTAATAGTTGATTTTGCCAAAGTCAGTAAAGATAAGATATCCATTATTTGTGCAGCTCATCTGGATCAATTCATGTTAGAAGAGGATGTAAAAAAATTAGCTAGTTTACCTTCTCTTGATGAGTTGCGTATTAAAATCATGCGTCTAATATCTTATAATCTTCCTATGCGGCTTGCATTATCTGTCAATTCATCAGCTATGAGATTAATGAGAGTATTGGATTTTTATAGTTCTAAAAAATAAATTTGTTGTTAACTAAGGTAGTAATTATGAGTAATGATTTGGTTGATAGAATATTGTCTCTAACCTTGTTGGAAGCTTCTGCTCTTGTCAAAGAACTTGAAGAGAAAATAGGTTTGCCGGCAGGCTTTTCCGTTGCTGCTGGTCCTGCTGTTTCTTCTGATGCAGGTTCTGCTTCTGCTGCTACCCAAGAAAAAAATGAGTACAAAGTTGTAATTAAAGAGATTGATTCAAGTAAAAAAATAGCGGTAATAAAAGCTGTTAGAGAGATTGATTCTAAATTAGGTTTAAAGGAAGCAAAAGAATTAGTGGAATCTTTACCAAAGGATTTAATTGCAAATGTTCCTAAAGATGAAGCAGAAAAAATAAAGCAAAAGCTTGTTGAAGCCGGTGCAATTAAAGTAGAGCTTGAGTGATTATAACTCTTTTGTTCAGTTTGGGGTATTATAATGAGTAATTCTTCTGCTTCTAACTCTATTGTTTCTAGGGTTTCTTATGCTAGATCAATTGATTTAAAAGATTCATTATCTGATTTAGTAAAGGTTCAAAGAGAGTCTTACAACTCCTTTCTTCCCAAAAGTGAAAATAATCAGAGACTTGAAGCAATTTTTCATGCAATCTTTCCTGTTAGTGACCCTCTTCACAGGGCTACCCTTGAATTTATAAAGTGTAAGATTAACTTTCCCAAGTATGATGAATCTGAATGCATAAAGCGTGGTATCACTTTCTCTGCTCAAGTTATTGCTTCTATACGTCTTGTGGTGATGGAGGAAGGTGTCTCCTTGGATGATTATCGATCTAGAAAAGATAATTCTGAACTTGGAAAAATTGTTAAATACTATGAAGAACAAGATGTTCGCATCTGCGAATTACCATTAATGACTGATAAAGGTACTTTCATCATTAATGGAGTTGAAAAAGTTACTGTTTCGCAAATGCATAGGTCTCCTGGTGTATTTTTTGACAGTGATAAGGGAAAAACTTATAATTCTGGTAAACTAATTTATTCTGCAAGAATTATTCCATATAGAGGTTCTTGGCTTGATATTGAATTTGATGTCAAGGATCATTTATATTTTCGTATTGATAGAAAGAGAAAGTTAGCGATTTGTGTTTTACTAAAAGCATTAGGCCTTTCTAATAAGGATATACTAAATGAATTTTATGAGAAGATAAACTATGTAAGGTATAAAGATGGTTGGAAGATTCCATTTATACCGGAGAAGTTTAAGGGAATTAGGTTACCATTTGATCTGGTTGATATTAACAATAATGTTTTACTGAAAGCAAACACCAGAATTACCTCAAGGCTAGCCAAAAAGCTTCATGATGATGGTCTAAACGAGTACATAGTTCCTCTTAATTCTATATGTGGTCTATTTCTTGCTGAAGATCTCATTGATCATACTACTGATACGAAGATTTTATCTGCCGGTGAACCAATTAAGTCTGAGGATATAAAAAAGATTCAATTATTGTCTTTAGATCAATTACGTATATTGAATATAGATAATTTATCTGTTGGTCCTTATATACTAAATATGCTCTACTTAGATGAGCACATGTCCTATCAGGATGCTTTATATGAAATATATAAAGTTTTACGTCCTGGAGAAGTGCCTGTCCTAGAAATAGTTGAAGATTTCTTCCGTAATCTCTTCTTTAATTCTGAGTATTATGATTTATCTAATATTGGTAGATTAAAGCTGAATTCTTATCTTGGCTTAAATTATGATGAAGATTTCACTACTTTAACACGTGAAGATATCATTGGAGTTATAAGAAAAATAGTTCTGTTACGCGATGGTCAAGGTTCTGTTGACGACATTGATCATTTGGGTAATAGAAGGGTAAGATCTGTTGGAGAATTTATAGAGAATCAATTTCGGGCTGGATTACTAAAGCTAGAGCGTGTCATGATCGATTATATGTCAACTTCTAGCTTAGAAAAAGTCTCTCCAGCTGATTTTATTAACCCAAAAGTTTTAACTAATGTTTTGAGAGATTTTTTTAATTCCTCTCAATTGTCTCAGTTTATGGATCAAACTAATCCGTTGTCCGAGATAACCCATAAAAGAAGGCTATCAGCTTTGGGTCCTGGTGGTTTAACTAGGGATCGTGCAGGTTTCGAAGTACGTGATGTTCATCCTACTCATTATGGAAGAATATGTCCTATTGAAACCCCTGAAGGACAAAATATAGGGCTAATTAATAGCCTAGCCATATATGCGCGTATTAATAAATATGGTTTTATTGAAAGTCCATATAGGAAAGTAGTAAATAGAGTCGTAACTGATCAGATAGAATATCTATCCGCTATAGACGAGGGTCTATGTTACATAGCAGATACTAGTGTAAAACTAGATGAGAATAATCGCTTTATTGATGACATGCTATATTGCAGATATGCTGGAAGCTTTGTAATGGTCAATAGTGATCAAGTGAGCTATATAGATGTTTCTCCAAAGCAGGTTATATCAGTAGCAGCGTCATTAATTCCATTTCTAGAGAATGATGATGCTAATAGAGCTTTAATGGGATCCAACATGCAGCGTCAGGCTGTGCCACTTTTAAAACCAACAGCTCCGTTAGTTGCAACAGGAATGGAGTCTTTTGCAGCTACAGGTTCTGGTGCTGTAATTCTAGCTAAACGCGATGGTGTGGTTGATAGTGTTGATAGTAATTCCGTTGTTGTTCGTGTTTTTGATAATGATAAAGCTAACTATTTAGGTGTAGATATATATCACTTAAGAAAATTTCAGCGTTCCAATCATAACACTTGTATTAATCAAAGGCCTTTGGTCCGTGTTGGTGACTACGTAAAAGAGGGTGATGTACTAGCTGATGGTCCTGCAATCAATAAGGGGGAACTTGCTCTCGGAAAAAACCTACTAGTCGCTTTTATGTCGTGGCAAGGTTATAACTTTGAAGATTCAATTATCATTTCCAGTGAAGTAGTAAAGAAAGATTTATTTACCTCTGTTCACATAGAAGAGTTTGAGTGTACTGTTCATGATACTCCTTTAGGGTCAGAGAAGATCACCTGTGCTATACCAGATGTTAATGAAGAAAACCTATATCACCTAGATGAGAGTGGTATAGTAAAGATAGGTACTAGAGTTGGTCCTGGTTATATTTTAGTAGGAAAGGTAACCCCTAAACCTTCTCTTTCATTGCCTCCTGAGACAAAGTTGTTAATGACAATTTTTGGGGAGAAGTCCTTTGATTGTTCAGATTCCTCTTTATATACATCTCCTGATGTTGAAGGAACGGTTATTGATGTACAAGTCTTTACTCGTAGAGGAGTTGAAGAAATAGAAAGAGCACGGTTAATAAAAAAGAAGGAAGTTGACGATTTTGCACAAGAGCGTGATTATATAATCAATGTTACCTCTGAGTATTTTTATGATGAATTGAAGAAGATCATCAGCCATAATGAGAACCTTAATACTATTGAACGTAGCCAATGGTGGAATTTAGGTCTGAAAGACTCTTCTATCTCAGAACAAGTTAAGAACTTAAAAAAAGATTTTGACCAGAAGATATCAGATGTAGTAGCACAATTTAAACAAAAAATAGAAAAATTAAACGAAGGTTATGACTTGCCACAAGGTGTTTCCATGGTGGTAAAAGTCTTTATTGCCGTAAAGCATAGTTTGCAGCCAGGAGATAAGATGGCTGGTAGACACGGAAATAAGGGTGTTATTTCTCGTGTTGTGCCAATTGAAGATATGCCTTGCCTAGAAGATGGTACACCTGTTGATATTATTCTAAATCCTCTTGGCGTTCCTTCAAGAATGAATGTAGGTCAAATACTGGAAACTCATGCTGGATGGGCTTGCAAAAAGTTGGGTGAAAAGGTAGGTGATATTCTAGATAGAATTAGCAATATAAAAAAAGATCTGTGTGAAGAGGTTAGGTATGATAACTCATTAGACCTGTCTCTCAGTAATGGAGAGAAAATAGAAGATTTATCTGATAATGAAATCATTACCTCTATTCTAAACGTGCCTAAGAATGAGTTAATAGCAACTTACTTGAGCGAATATGAGAATTCATGCAGTGACTTGCGCAACTTGTTAGTGAAAATTTATAATTGTGGCAATAATAAATCTATATGTGATGATATCTCACGTAAGAGTATTGATGACTTGATTAAATTTGCACATGAATTACGCGATGGAGTGCCTATAGCTGCACCTGTGTTTGAAGGTCCAAAGGACGAGCAAATAACGGAATTATTTGATTTAGCCGATCTTGATAAATCAGGACAGATTGAACTATATGATGGTCGTACTGGTGAAAAATTTGACCGTAAGATTACTGTAGGCTATATGTACATGCTAAAATTACATCATTTGGTCGATGATAAAATTCACGCTCGGTCAGTGGGACCATACAGTTTAGTGACACAACAACCTTTGGGGGGAAAATCTCACTTTGGCGGACAGCGTTTTGGTGAGATGGAATGTTGGGCACTACAAGCATATGGTGCTGCTTATACTCTTCAAGAGATGTTAACCGTGAAATCAGATGATATTAGTGGTAGAGTTAAAATCTATGAATCCATAATAAAAGGTGATAGCAACTTTGAGTGTGGTATTCCTGAATCTTTCAATGTAATGATAAAAGAGTTGCGCTCTCTATGTTTAAATGTAGTGTTAAAGCAAAATGATATGCCTGTTCAGGATATATCTCACACTAATATAGCGCAGTCTTTTGATAAGATAGGTATATCTATTGCTAGTCCTGAAAGCATAAAATCTATGTCTTACGGTGAGATAAAGGACGTTTCAACAGCAAATTATCGTACATTTAAAGTTGAGAAGGGGGGATTATTCTGTCCTAAGATTTTTGGGCCTGTTAACGATGATGAATGTTTATGTGGTAAATATAAAAAAAGAAGACATAGAGGGCGTATATGTGAAAAATGTGGGGTTGAAGTTACATCTTCCAAGGTTAGAAGAGAGAGGATGGGTCATATAGACCTTGCATCTCCTGTTGCACATATATGGTTTTTGAAATCACTTCCTTCAAGGATTGGATCATTACTGGATATGTCTCTTAAAGATATTGAGAACATTTTGTACAGTGATAACTATATAGTTATAGATCCTTTGGTTTCTCCTTTTGAAAAAGGTGAGATTATTAATGAAAAAGCTTGTAATGAAGCTAAAGATAATTATGGTAGTGACAGTTTTATAGCTATGCAAGGTGTTGAAGCTATAAGAGAGCTATTAACACGTTTAAATTTAGATGAGATAAGAAGAGATTTAAGGGTAGAACTCGAGTCTGTTACATCTGAAATAAAAAGAAAAAAGATTATAAAAAGGCTCAGAATTGTTGAAAACTTTATAAAATCTGGTAATAGGCCTGAATGGATGATATTGACTACTATACCTATTCTTCCACCAGATTTACGCCCTTTAGTTTCACTGGAAAGTGGTCGTCCTGCAGTCTCTGACCTTAATCATCACTATAGGACTATAATCAATAGAAATAATAGGCTAAGAAAACTACTAAGTCTAAACCCTCCTGAGATTATGATTCGTAATGAGAAGAGAATGCTTCAAGAGGCAGTTGACTCTCTTTTTGATAATAGTCGTCGCAATGTTCTGCCGAATAAGGCTGGAACTGTTGGTTATAAAAAATCTATAAGCGATATGCTAAAGGGAAAACAAGGTCGCTTCCGTCAAAATCTTTTAGGTAAAAGAGTAGATTACTCTGGTCGCTCTGTAATAGTTGTTGGTCCAACTCTAAAGTTGAATCAATGTGGACTACCAAAAAGAATGGCTCTTGAGTTATTTAAGCCTTTTGTTTACTCAAAACTTAAAATGTACGGTCTTGCTCCAACGATTAAATTTGCTAGTAAACTAATTAGAGCAGAGAGACCTGAAGTATGGGATATGCTAGAAGAGGTAATAAAGGAACATCCAGTTCTATTGAATAGAGCTCCTACTCTTCACAGATTGGGTATTCAAGCCTTTGAACCTATATTGATTGAAGGTAAAGCTATACAATTACATCCTCTAGTTTGTGCGGCATATAATGCTGATTTCGATGGTGATCAGATGGCTGTTCATGTTCCAATCTCACTAGAAGCTCAACTTGAGTCTAGAGTTTTGATGATGTCCACTAGCAATGTACTCAGCCCTTCTAATGGAAGACCAATTATAGTTCCTAGTAAGGACATAGTTCTTGGTATATATTATCTTACCCTACAGGAATTGGATGAGAATGATTCAGTTTGCTTTGCTAGCACCTCTGACATAGACTACTCTTTAAATAAAGGTACTTTACACATTCACTCTAAGATTAATTACAGAATGGAATATACCAATAGTGAAGGTGAGACTTATTATAAAATAGTTTCTACAACCCCTGGTCGCTTAATATTGTGGCAGATTTTCCCTAGACATGAAAATCTAAGTTTTGATCTTATAAACAATGCTCTTACAGTAAAAGAAGTAACAAATATAGTTGATTTAGTATATCGTAATTGTGGTCAAAGTGCAACAGTACTTTTCTGTGACAAGTTGATGGTGCTAGGGTTTGAGTATGCTACATACTCAGGAATTTCATTTGGACGATACGATTTGGTGATACCTGAAACTAAGGTTAATCATGTTGAATATGCAGGGAATGAAATTAAGAAATTCTCTGTGCAATATCAAGATGGATTAATTACTAAAAGTGAAAGATATAATAAGGTTATAGATGAATGGTTAAAATGCACAGATATGATTGCTAGTGACATGTTAAAGGCAATGTCTGTGTATGATAAAAATAGTAAGTATAACTCTGTCTATATGATGATCAACTCTGGAGCGAGGGGATCTACTTCACAAATGAAACAACTAGCAGGAATGCGTGGAGTGATGACTAAACCTTCTGGAGAAGTGATAGAGACACCTATAATCTCCAATTTTCGTGAAGGACTAAATGTATTTGAATATTTTAACTCTACTCATGGTGCACGTAAGGGTTTAGCAGATACAGCACTTAAGACAGCAAACTCTGGTTATTTAACGCGTCGTTTGGTTGATGTATCACAGAATTGTATAGTAACAGAACATAATTGTGAAACAAAAGATGGCCTTGTTGTTAGAGCTACAGTAGAAGGTGGCACTATAGTTGCATCTTTAGAAAGTGTTGTATTAGGTAGAGTAGCTGCAAATGATGTGTACAACCCTGTAACAAAAGAATTAGTGGTTGAAGCGGGAGAATTAATTGATGAAGACAAAGTAAAGCAAATTAATATAGCAGGGCTTGATGCAATTAAAATAAGATCTCCTTTAGCATGTAAAGTCAGTCCAGGGGTATGCGCTTTGTGTTATGGACGAGATCTTGCAACTGGTAAAATCGTTTCAATTGGTGAAGCAGTAGGTGTTATAGCTGCACAATCAGTTGGAGAGCCAGGTACACAATTGACAATGCGTACGTTTCACACAGGTGGTGTGGTTACAAGAAGTGTTGAATCTTCTAACATTATTGCTTCAATGAATGCTAAGATCAAACTGAATAATAGTAACTTAATCATTGATAAGAAAGGAGATAAGATTGTTGCAAGCCGTTCTTGTGAGGTCATACTGGTTGATAGCCTTGGTAGTGAAAAGTTACGCTATAGCGTTCCTTATGGTGCTAAGCTTTACTTTTCTGAAGGTGAATCAATCGAGATTGGTGACAAGGTTGCAGAGTGGGATCCATATACCCTACCTATTATTACAGAGAAAACAGGTGTAGTATCCTATCAAGACTTGAAAGATGGAATTTCAATCACTGAAGTGATGGATGAATCAACTGGAATATCAAGTAAAGTAGTTAAGGATTGGAAGTTGCATTCTGGTGGTGCGAATTTACGTCCTCGCATAATTCTTCTTGATGATAATGGAGAAGTAATTACTTTAGCAAGTGGTGTCGAAGCATGTTACTTTATACCAATAGGTGCAGTATTGAATGTACAAAATGGAGAAAAAGTCTATGCTGGTGATGTTATTACCAGAACTCCGAGAGAATCAGTTAAAACACGTGATATTACAGGTGGATTACCAAGAGTTATAGAATTATTTGAAGCACGTCGTCCTAAGGAGCATGCGATTGTCAGTGAAATTGGTGGTCATGTTATGTTCTCTGAAAAAGATCGTAGAGGAAAACGTAGTATATTAATTAAACCTATAAGCGATCAAGCTTCTGCAGTAGAATATCTTGTTTCAAGAAGCAAACATGTGATAGTTAATGAAGGCGATTTTGTACGCAAGGGTGATTTACTTATGGACGGTGACCCCGATCTTCACGACATACTGCGTGTACTAGGGCTAGAAGCATTAGCGCATTATATGATTTCTGAAATACAACAAGTGTACAGATTTCAGGGAATACGTATAGATAATAAACATTTAGAAGTAATATTGAAGCAGATGTTGCAAAAAGCAGAAATTACAGATCCTGGCGATACCATGTATTTAGTTGGAGAGATTATTGATAAATTGGAAGTAGAAGGGGAAAATAATGCTATGGTTAATTCAAGTAAGAAACCTGCTAATTATTTACCAATTCTACAAGGAATCACCAGAGCAAGTCTTGAAACCAACTCCTTTATCTCTGCTGCATCCTTTCAGGAAACTACAAAAGTATTAACAGAAGCTGCGTTTTGCGGTAAGGAAGATCCTCTAATCGGATTAAAAGAAAATGTTATAGTAGGAAGACTTATACCTGCTGGTACAGGTTTAATCATGAATAAGATTAGAGCACTTGCACTCCGTAATGATGTAAGTAACTATGAAGAATACTTTAATGTTGAGTTCTATGATGAAAATAGCTTGAAGGGTAATGATAATAAAAAAGAAGAAAATATTATAACATCAAATTACGATATGTAGGGTATAGGAACTTTTATTAACAGTGCTATCCTTGAGCGTTGTTATTAAGTTATGGTATTGAAGTAGAATACTTTTCATTCTCAAAAGTATTTAGAAATATGTTCCCATAACAAAAAGCATTTGAGTTTGTCAACAGAGAGTAGGCGTTTATGTATGAACAATTGTGTTTTAGTGCAAGTCGGGTAGATCTAGCTCATGCATTGTCTAAGGTAAGTGGTGTAGTAGAAAAACGCAATGCGATAGATATTTTAGCATGTGTAAATATCAAAGTACAACATGGTGAGATAAGGTTAATGGCCACGGACTTGGATGTGTCAGTGTTTGCTTCTTTTTCTGGAAATGTTCTTACAGAAGGAGAAGTTAAAGTTGCAGCACATACTTTACACGACATCATAAGAAAACTACCAGTAGAATTTACTATAAAGTTTACAGTAAACTCTACTGGTAAATTACTAATATCATGTGGAAATGCTAATTTCTCTCTACCAACTGTAGTATCAAATAAGTTTCCATCCCTTGATGAAGACAATTATAAACATGATTTTGCTCTAATAAGTGCAGACTTATATAAATTGTTAATCAAGACAAAATTTGCTATTTCCTTAGATGATACTAGATATAACCTGAATGGTATACACATGTATACGGATGAAAATTTTCTTTATTGTGTTGCAACTGATAGTCATCGTTTATCATGTGTCATAAAAACTAAACCAAGAGAAATTAGTGAAAAATTTTCCGTAATAATTCCTCGCAAAGCTGTGATAGAGTTGTTAAAGATATTAGATCAGAGTGAGAAAGTAAATATAAAACTTTCGGAAAGAAAGATTAAATTTACATGTGGAAAGTATATCTTGATATCAAAGTTAATAGATGGAACTTTTCCAGATTATAAGTCTGTTGTTCCGACGAACTATGATAAACATATAGTTATTGAAAGTAAGAAGCTTTCTGATGTTATTGATCGTGTTTCTGTTGTTGTATCAGACAAAGTAAAATCCATTACATTATCTCTTCAAGAGGATAAATTGACTTTATATTCAAATTCGCAAGAATGTAGTGATGCCACTGAATCTATAGATATAGAATATAAAAACGTATCAATAGTTATAGGATTTAACTCACGTTACCTTATTGATGCTTTATCTTGTATTAAAAATAGATGTAAACTTAGCTTTATTGATGGTAATAGTGCTACTCAGATAACAGATGAGGATGATTTAAGTGTATTATATATAGTAATGCCGATGCGCACTTAATGCTAAGTAGAAGTTATAAAATAAAGATTTACTGTGCTTGGTTTTTTAATATACTAAGTTGATACTCTTTGTTTTTTAATTCTATTTCATTACCAAGATATTAAATATAGCTTTACGTATTGCTACTCCAAACTTCACTTGCTGTAATATAACATTTTCACTTACATCATTTCCAATTTCTACTCCTCTATTGACAGGTCCTGGATGCATAACAATGACATCTGGCTTTGCATATAGTAATTTTTCTGAATTAAGGCCATAAAAATGAAAATACTCTTTTTCTGAGGGAAAAAAACAATTTTTACTCATACGCTCTTTTTGTAGTCGTAGTAACATAATTACATCAGCATTGTGTATTCCTTCAGAGAGAGTGTGGTATATTGAGTCTACTTCAGGAAAATATTTAATGACTAAAGTTGGTGGTGCAACTAAAGTGATTTTTGCTCCAAGCCGAGATAATAATCTAATATTTGATCTTGCAACTCTACTATGAATAATATCTCCACAAATTACAATTTTCAGATCTTTTATTTGTTTTTTATGGTGACTAATGACTAAGTAATCTATAAGAGCTTGACTTGGGTGTTCATTACTTCCATCTCCGGCGTTAATTATTGAGCACTTTATGTGTTGTGATAAAGTATTAATAATGCCACTACTTTTATGTCTTATAACAAAAAAATCGCTGTCCATGGCATTTAGTGTTTTTATCATATCCTTTATGCTCTCCCCTTTGTTAAGGGATGAAAACCTTAATGGTAGATTTACAACATTTGCTCCCAAAGTTTTTGCTGCAATTTCAAAGGATAAAGAGGTACGTGTTGAGTCTTCAAAGAATAGATTAACGACTGTTTTACCCTTTAAAACTTGATTATTAGCGTTCTTGTTGTTAAGGTAGCCATTTGCTAAATCAATGACATTATATAAATCATAGGATGTTAAATCTGAGATTTTTAACAAGTGTTTTGTATAATTCACAAGAGGAAAATGCTAATTTTGAGGGAAATTTAATAGCCTTTTTAATTTTTCATCGCTAGTGTTGCCTATTTTTCCTTCAGTATATTCTTTACATCTTTTTACTAATGAATTGAATAATTCATTAGTGCATACTTTGTTTTCTGCTATTTCATGTAGAGTTGCTACAGTATTTTTGTGCTTCTTAAGTTTAGCTACTTGTGAAGAATCACCTGCTCCTATGTTCAAGTCATGTGTTCTTTGACTTGCTAAAAGAACTAACTTGAAATGGTTGTTGATATTTTCTATACACTTTTCTACGATGAAATCGGCCATTTTATGTTTCCAATAGGTCTCTTTACTGTATACTAAAAAAATAGTATGTCAATTTGTATCCGTTAGTTCATATGCATTTTTCCTTTCTACGAGATTTGTAGAATGATTTTCTTCTATATTGATTACAACTTTATGATCTAGCTTTGTGAGAAATATAAGTAACCTCTCCAAAGAAAAACCATTAATTTTTCCATTTTTTATTTGAGATACTTTAGGCTGATCAATACCTAGCTTTTCAGCAGCATGAGCCTGAGTCCAAGCGTTATTTTCAATTATAGTTCTGATAATATCAAGTAACTTTCTTTTTATCTCCATGCTATCTAGGCTATTTAAAGATATTATTTCCATAATTTTCCTCGTTTAATTAATCAAAAAAACTCAATATAAATATACTACTAAAGATAGAAGTATTATAATTTAAATTACATTGTTTACTTTAAACTTTAATAATATAAATTCACATTTTATCATATCTCGATATTGTTAACAGTTTTATAGTAACCTTAAAGTATATTTCACCAAGAAAAATCATTTATAGCAAGAACAAGTCTCATATATAAGATCCATAATATAATTTTTTTTTATATAAATTCATCTTAAATGAGATGTTATATACCCACTTCTTAATATAAGTGTGTATTATATTATTTTTAATCTCTATCTCCACAAGAATAAGTTTATATCACACATAGTATTTATTGTAATAAATAAAAGACTGTTGCCTTTTATTTATATCGAGAATATAACTAAAGAAATCACATCTTTTAAATGACTCAAGCAGTAAATAACGATGTAGCCATCGTAATGGGTAGTCAATCAGATTACGAGACTATGGTTTATACAATTAATTTTCTGAAAAAGTTAAGTATTTCCTATGATACTTATATAATATCTGCACACAGAACACCTAAAAGACTTTTTACTTTCGCTAGTTCTGCACATATAAAAGGGTTTAAGGTTATTATAGCCGGGGCAGGAGGTGCAGCACATCTTCCTGGTATGGTAGCATCTTTGACACATTTACCTGTTATAGGTGTTCCAGTGCGTAGTAGCGAATTAAATGGGTTAGATAGTCTATTTTCTATAGTTCAAATGCCAAAAGGAGTTTCTGTTGCCACAATGTCAATAGGAAAAAGTGGAGCTTATAATGCTGCTATTATGGCTGCTTCCATATTAGCGCTTTCTAATGATGAGATTTCTTGTAGATTGAAACAATGGAGAGACGAGCAGACTGAGATGATACAAGAAAAGCCTATACTTGATAAAAATTTATAAAGATTGGAAAAATATTTTAGTTACTTACAATAATAAAATATAATTATATCCATATGGCTGGTCATTCACAATTTTCAAATATAAAACATCGTAAAGGTGCACAGGATGCTAAACGCTCTCAAAGATTTACAAAACTAATAAGAGAGATAATAGTTGCTGCGAAACAAGGAGGACCTGATTCAGAACTCAATCCTCGTCTTCGTGCTGCAATTGTTGCCGCGCGTAAGGAAAACTTACCAAAGGATAAAATAGAAGCAGCTATAAAAAGTGTCACAGGTAATGTGGCTGGAGAAAACTATGAAGAAGTGCAATATGAAGGTTATGGACCTGCAGGTACTGCACTGATTGTTCATGCTTTAACAAATAATCGTAATCGTACTGCTTCTGAAATGCGCTATATTTTTTCTCGTAAAGGAGGTAACTTAGGAGAAGAAGGAAGTGTAAATTATCTTTTTGATCATGTTGGATTAATTTTGTATAAAAAAGAGAATGTGGATTTTGAAGATCTATTTAACTATGGCATTGAATTAGAAGTTCTAGATGTTGAATTAAAGGAATCATATATTATAGTAACCTGTAAAGTTCATGACTTTGGTAAAGTACGTGATGCTTTTTATAAAAAATTTGGTGAACCAGAATTTGCACGTCTTTCCTGGTTAGCAAAGGAACAAATTGAAATCAGAGATAAAGATCTAGTAGAAAAGGTATCTTCTTTAGTTGAAGAACTGGAAAATAATGATGATGTTCAATATGTGGAAGGTAACTTTAATTTGTATTAAATTTGTTTCCGTTTGCTATTGTAATCATCAAGCTTCAGTAATGTAACGATAGAGATCAAACCTATCACAACTATCATCAATGAAAATGGTGCTGCTTCTCTGTGTCGTTCATCGCTTACAAGTTCATATATTCTAGTTGAAATAGTTTCAAAATTAAATGGCCTAATGATAAGTGTTGCTGTTAACTCTTTCATAGTGTCCATAAAAACAAGCAAAAAGCCAGACAATATACTTTTTTTTATTAATGGTATGTGTATATTAATACACGTTGAAATTGATCCATGACCCATAGTATTTGCAACCCACTCGATTTCATTTGGTATTTTTTTAAATCCAGAGTCCACAGCTTTAAATGATATAGCGAAAAAACGAAATAAATAGGCATAAATTAGTGCACCAACAGTGCCTACTAGACTAACTTCTACTATGTACTCACTAATAACAAAAGATAATTTGTTTAAAAATATTATTATACTTATTGCAATAATTGCATTGGGAATTGCATATCCTATCGAGATAAAGCGTGCTAAATAATTAATAGTTCTACTTTTTCGTGCTGCGCAGCACATTCCTATTGCAATGAAAATTGAAATTAGAGCAGTACATAGAGAGAGTCCTATAGTATTAGATATTATATGGTAGAATCTTGCATTAAATATAGAAAAGTTTTTTCCTATACTCCAATATATTAATGGAATTATTGGTAAAATAAATCCAATTAATATAGGTAACAAGCATGTAACATAAGTACAAAATAAGGGTATAAGGCCTTTTATTTTGCGTTTGCTGTGATAGTCAGCATTAATATTAATTGATGAATATAAAATACCTTTTTTTCGAATACTTCTTTCGAGTATAATTAAAACTAGTATAAATGAGAGTTCTATAATTGCTAGTACAGTTGCAAGGTACTTATCATACAATAAAAACCAAGTACGATATATTCCAACAGTAAATGTATCTATAGCAAGAAATTGTGGAGTACCAAAATCTGTTATTACTTCCATTAATATGAGAAGCAGTCCAGCTATAATTGATGGACGTACTGATGGAATCACGATGAGAAATAAATTACGCAATGAAGAAAATCCAAGCGTTGAACCTATAGTCACTGAATTGCTCACATTTCTCAGATTTGAACCAACCAGCATATAAATGTATGGATATAAACTAAATCCCATCACTATCATTCCACCAACAAGAGATTTGATTTCTGGAAACCAGTAATCACCTTTATTCCAATGAAAAATTTCTCTCATTAAGCTTTGTACGGGTCCTGAAAACTCAAATGTGTTTACATAGACGAATGATACTATATATCCTGGCATTGATATTGGAAAAAATAAGGCAATTTCAAATATTTTGCTACCAGGAAATGAAAAAAATGTAGTTAGCCATGCTGGTATTACTCCAAATATAAATGATATAAACCCTACACCAATCATCAAAATTAATGTATTGAGTATATATTCCGGAAAGAGAGAGCTTATTATCCATTGAGAATTTGCTGAATTTGTGAACAAAATTGATACTAATGATAGTATGGGGAATATAAATAATATGCTTAACAAAAGTGAAGATACATTTTTAAGTAAGTTTAAGAACATTAGCTTATATTTATTGCTGCTATCAAAATGTTATACGTAAAAACTCAACATATCTAGGCTCTATAAAGAAAATTGTGTGTAAAATTCTAAACTTTCTAAAATGAGTGCAGTATAAAAGAATTCTCTTGTTAAGTTTATTTGTGGTTAGGAGACTAATAATGTTAATGTATTAGTTAATGAGTAAAGATCTTCTATACACAGAAATAGCACTATATTAACTATTGAAGCTATAATGGTAATAGAGAGGAGACCTTTATTCGATTGAACAATATTGTTGTTATAATCATCATCGAAATACATAACCTTTATTATATTTAGATAGTAATAGCATGATATAACACTTGCTACTATGATGACTATACAAAGTATAATAAATTTAGCATATACAAGGCTTTGTAATATAAAAAACTTTGTAAAGAAACCTAAAAGGGGAGGTATTCCCGACATCGAAAGTAATAGTGCTGTGAAGTGAAACGCTAAAGCAGGATGCTTTTTAGCAAGTCCTGATAAACTTTTAATGTTACAATCATCATCATCTAGCTGTATAAGATAGGCAAATAACCCTATACTTGTAATGATATATATGATTAAATACATCAAAGCACTATTTATTCCTGATTTTTCAAAGGTAGATAATGCAGCAAAAATATAGCCTAGATGTCCAATTGAGCTATAAGCAAGTAATCTCTTTAAGTTTTTTTGACGTAGAGCTCCCAATGCTGAGATCATTATAGATAAAACTGATAAGTATAAAAAAAAAGGCTGAACATATTCTTTTATGTTAACTAATACATCAGTCATAAAACGAATTAGAAAGCCTATAAGAGCAACTTTGGGTGCTGTGGAAAAAAAAGCAGTTACTATAGTTGGTGCGCCTTGATAAACATCAGGAGCCCACATATGAAAAGGTGCTATAGCTAGCTTAAAACATAGAGAGATGAAAATAAAGCTCAACCCAAATATTACGCCATAAGTTATATGACTATTTTTCATAAATACAGTTAATTGCAACAAATCAACTTGTCCTGTGTAACCGTAAAGTAAAGACATTCCGTAAAGCATAACACAGGAGGATAATGCACCAAGAGTAAAATATTTTATACCAGCTTCGCATGAATAAAGTGAATCACGATTAAAGCAAGCAAGTATATAGAGGGGTATACTCATCAATTCAAATGCTAGATAAAAAGAAATAAGATTATTTGCTGACATTAAGTTCATCATACCTAATATCGCGAAGGAAATTAGTATGGAAAATTCATATTCATAATTGTACTTTGATAAATTTAGTAATATTAGAATTACTATCCCTATAGTAAGAATCAATCCTTGAATTACTCTTATGTACATATTAGTCTTTAACAGTGAATTAAATAGAAGAACTTCGCTACTGTGACTATGTATTGTGGTTGTTAGAATAATTAAGGTGGTTGCCATACAGATTAGTATGAGCAAGTTAGTAGAACGTTTATTGAGTACAAACCCAATTAGTAATAGAACTAATAAGGATGTTATAAAAAAAGTCTCGGGTAATATCTTTATATAATCATAATAGTTCATATGTTATATCCTATTACTAAATTTCTTACATACAGTTCTAGGTAATTCAATAAGAATGTTGGATAAAAACCAAATAAGATAACAAATATTGCCAGTGAAGTGAGAATAAAAAGCTCTGTTTTATTTAAATCATCATTTAAATCACTGCAACTTACTCCCCATATTATTTTTTTACATAGGGTAAGCATGTAAATCGCACTGAGAATTACTCCTAATATTATAAAGCCTGCTGTAAATTTTATATCGTGAAATATTCCAAGCATCGATAAAAATTCACCTATAAAACCAGATGTTCCTGGTAAACCTATAGATGCCATAGAGAATAAAATAAACAGTAAGGCAAGTTTAGGCATAGTAGTCACTATACCGCTATACTTTTTTATTTCCAGAGTGTTGGTTCTACTATATAGTATGCCTACACACAAAAATAGTGCAGGAGAAATAAGACCGTGGCTAATCATTTGAAATATTGATCCAAGAGTTCCCTCTTCATTAAAAGAAAAGATTCCTGCAGTAACAACACCCATATGAGCTATTGAAGAGTATGCTATTAACTTTTTCATATCAGTTTGAGCAAATGCAATAAGGGAAGTGTATATTACCGCTATTATACTTAATACAACAACTAAGTTTGAAAAGTATAAGCTAGCTGTAGGGAGCATTGGAATTGAGAATCTTAAAAAGCCGTATCCTCCCATTTTAATGAGTATACTGGCTAAAATTACAGATCCTGAAGTTGGAGATTGTACATGTGCATCAGGAAGCCAGGTATGAAAGGGAAACATAGGTACTTTGATTGCAAAAGCGATAAAGAATGCCAACCATAATAATGCTTGTGTTTGTAAGTTAAGATTAGGCAGTAGTATAGTCAACTTCTGTATGTTTAGAGTGTCAAATGTACTGTAAATATATACTAACCCAAGTAGAAAAAATAATGATCCTGTGAGAGTGTAAAGGAATAATTTAAAAGTAGCATATACTCTTTCCTTGCTACCCCAATTTCCTATAATAAAAAACATAGGAATCAGAACAGATTCAAAAAATATATAGAAACTTATTGCATTGAGGGAAATAAAAAAGCCAATTATTAAGCTTTCAAGTAATAGGAATAATGCTATATATGACTTCAAATCTGTATAATTCATTTTACAATTATAAATTGTACAAATCAGAAACAAAAAGGTTGTAAGTAGTAGAAATAGTAGTGATATTCCATCTAATCCAAAAGAGACATCTTGTACTACAACAGTTATAAATTGAAAATTTTCATTGTTATAGTCGAATTGTACAAGAGCTACAATACTAAGAAGGAAAGGCAATATACTGAAGAATAGAGATATAAATCTAAGCCTCATAGATTTATAATCAATCTTTGCGAGACATAAAGTTAGTGCTCCTATTAAGGGGAGTAAGAATATGCTAACTAACAACACCGCTTCTATTTCATTCCAATAATATACAACGCACCTATCATTAAAGTTATAAACATGACGAATACATAATCAAAAATATATCCTGTTTGTAGTTTGACGGATTCCTTTGACCATCTATCAACTAATTTGACAATACCATTTGGTCCACATGAGTCAATGAATTTAATATCAAAATTCCATGAAAACCTAGATATCAATCTTATTGTCCTAATTATTGCAAGCTCATATATTTCATCGAAATACCATTTATTTCGTAAAAATTTCAGTATAAGATTACTCTGAACTAACCTAATACATTGAAAATAGTAAATACAGTATGCAAGTAATATTCCACTTAAACTTACTAAAGTTGGTAAAATTTTTATAAAATAATTATTGGTTGTATGTTGATCAACAACCGTTAAGCTAGATTTCCAAAAGGTATTACCTGTTATATTTAAAATGTTTACTCCCCATATACCAGAAAAAAGAGAGCCAAATGCAAGAATTATTAATGGTATAAGCATAACGCTAGGTGCCTCTTGAATACTAACATTATTTTGCTTCTTACTATGAAAAACTAGAAGTAATAACCTCCACGAATAAAAAGATGTAAAAAATGCTACGATTAAGCTTACTATAAAAACAAAGGTGCTTGAATTATAAGCATGCTCAATGATAAGGTCTTTCGAATAGTATCCTGCGAAGGGAAATATACCAGATAGTGCAAGAGAACCTATCAGCATAAAAGTATAGGTGTAAGGGATTTTTCTCCAACAATTTTTCATTTTATGAATATTATGCTCATGATGCATTACATGAATGACATTTCCTGCACATAAAAATAATAGTGCTTTAAAAAATGCATGTGTCATAAGATGAAATATAGCTATATTATAAGCAGAAAGGCCACATGCTATGAACATATAACCTAATTGACTACATGTTGAATATGCAATGATTTTTTTTATATCGTCTTGAGTTATTGCAACTGTTGCTGCAAAAAAAGCAGTAGCAGTTCCGACTAAAGTAATTATTTCTCGTGTAAAACTAGATAATTCAAAAATAGGAGAACATTTTGCTATGAGAAAAACACCTGCTGTAACCATAGTTGCTGCATGAATTAATGCGGATACAGGAGTTGGTCCTTCCATAGCATCTGGTAACCAAATATGTAAGCCTAGTTGAGCAGATTTTCCCATGCATCCAAGAAGAAGTAGTATACATATTACATGCACTATATAAAATTCACAACAAAAGAACTTGATTTTTTGATGGCTAATAAGATCGACTCTATTAAATACGCAATCGAATTCTAATGAGTTCAATGAATAGTAAATGAGAAAAATGCCAATTAAAAGAAAAAAATCTCCTACTCTATTCACGATAAAGGCTTTAATAGCTGCATTATTTGCAGAGTATTTTTTAAACCAAAACCCTATTAATAAATAGGAACATAAACCTACTCCTTCCCAACCAAAGAAAAGTTGAACAAAATTATCACTAACTACTAACATGAGCATACAGAAAGTAAAAAGTGATAAATAGGAAAAAAATCTAGATTTTTCCTTATTCATATATCCAATTGAATATATATGCACTACTACTGAAACAGTAGTAATAATTACTAACATTACCGATGAGAGAGCATCTATGTTAATTGCCCAATTTAATCTTAGAATGTTTAGTGAAAATATAGGAAACAGATTTAAGTGATAGTTATTAGAAAAAGTAATGAACAAGTACCAAGATAGAATTGCTGATATTATAATTCCTGTTGTTGTGATTAATTGAATAAAGAGGTCTTTTTTTATAAAAATTCCAAGTAGTGATGTGATTAAAGGTATAAAAACTATTAATTGTGCTAACACTTTATTCCTTCATTAAATTTACTTTTTGAATATCAATGTCACCACGTTTTCTATAATATACTACTAATATTGCAAGACCTATTCCTGACTCTGCAGCAGCAACAGTAAGTACAAACATTACAAAGATTTGTCCGACTATATCACCCATAAAAACAGAAAACGCAACTAAATTAATGTTAACTGCTAGTAAGAGTATTTCTATTGAAAGTAATATATTTATTATACTCTTACGATTAATACAGATTCCGCAAGTGCCTATAGTAAACAGTATGGCAGCAAGTATTAGACAGTGATTTAGTTCTATTTCCACTTTACTCCTTCTCCGAATTTACTTTTGATTAATTTTACAGTTGAGGACTTCATGAGCTGATTTAGAACATTTTGTTTTTTACTTTCTTCTTTTTGCTTTTCTAAAGATAGTATGATGGCACCAATAATTGCAACAAGCAATAGAATGCCAGAAAGATGAAAAGCATACATGTATTCTGTGTAAAGTATGTTACCGATAGCTTTAACGTTACTTACACTATAGTTAATAGTGTTATTTATACCAGTTGTTGAATTGTAAACGACAAATCCCATTATGAAAAAAAATAAAATAAAAAGCACTATTCCTAGGATATAGTTTTTTGGAAAGTTTTGCTTTAGATCAAGCATCATAACTATGAAGAGAAATAGCACTGCTACTGCACCTGTATATACTATTAGTATCATCATAGCAATAAACTCTGCTCCTAAAAGGATGAATAATAGAGAGGAGAAAATAAATGTAACAATTAAAAATAATACCGAATGTATGGGATTTTTTGCACTTATAACGCAAGTGGCAGATAAAGTCATGAAAATTGAAAAGAGGAAAAAGAAAAAAGACACTTATTGTTTAACTATAGTGATAGTTATTATTAAAGTAACTATCACTATAAAGTCAACATTATATTAAGTATTTTGATTAATCAACTATGAGTCTCTCTTGATAGGGTGGGACTAAAGAAAAAATTAGTATGGCGGACGGAGTGGGATTCGAACCCACGGTATGCTTATCACATACGTCAGTTTTCAAGACTGGTACCTTAAACCGCTCGGCCATCCGTCCGTTTCCTTTGTACCATAATATTTCATATAAGGCAATTACATTCACTTGCCTATACAAAAGGTACTGAATATACCATCTAATATTTCTTCAACATCGATTACTCCTATTATTTTTCCTAGCTCTAATGAGGCGAGCCTAAGATCTTCAGAGATTAGCTCTATTGGCTTATTAATGTTAAAATTTACTAAGTGTTCTAGTGTTTTTAGTACATAATTCCTATGTCTTTGTCTTGTTATTACAGGAGTTTCTCTTGTACATTCAAATTTTTCTTTTACTTTCTCTCCAATTAATAAGATTAATTCCTTTGTGCCAAAATTTTTGAGGATCGAAATAGGTGAAAATTCTGCATTACCAATTTTAATTATTTTGTTCTCTGTGAGATCGTCAGCTTTGCTCAGCACATAAATTGTATCACTTTGTTCACTATTAGGATTTATATTAAATCGTTCTTCAAAAGAGAATAACTCTATTTTTAGGTCTGCTTCAAGAAAGCGTTTTCTGGCTCGATTAATACCTTCAAGTTCAATTGGATCTGAACTTTCACGAATTCCTGCAGTATCAGATAGAATTATAGGATATCCATCAATATCGATGTGTGCTTCCAGTACATCTCTTGTTGTGCCTGCGTATTTTGAAATAATTGCAATGTCGCGTTTAGCTAGGTAATTAAATAACGTTGACTTGCCTACATTTGGTTTACCGGTAATAACAACGTGTAGACCTTCACGTAATCTTTCACCAAGTCTATTATCATCCAAATGATGTTTTATTGATTGTGTGAGTGTTGCAACCTGTGAGCTCACTTCTGTTAGGTCATTTTCTTGAAGTTCTTCTGGAAAATCAATATAAGCTTCAATTTTAGATTGTACACTTAATAGAATTTGTCTCCAACTGCTATATAATCTTTCTAGTTCACCTGTAATTTGCTTTATTGCTTGCCTAGCTTGCATTGTTGTTTCTGCATCAATCAAATCGGCAATTCCCTCTATTTGTGTTAAATCAAATTTACCGTTTAGAAATGCTCTAAGTGAGAACTCTCCAGGTTTAGCCATGATGAAAATTTTTGATAATTCTGCTAGAAGAATTTTGATTACGGCCTTACTTCCATGAACTTGTAATTCTATAACATCTTCACCAGTAAAACTGTTTGGAGCTGGAAAGTAGATAATTATACCACTATCTACTAATTGATTATATGAATCAACTAGGTCAACTAAAGTAGCAAATCTAGGCTTAATTTTCTTTTTAATTTTAAAGTGTTCTAAAACTTTTAGAGCACTATGTCCAGAAATTCTAATTACTGCTACACCTGATTTTCCAAATACAGTCGAGAGAGCAAAAATAGTCTCTGTTGTGTTTATCATTTTTCTTTCTTATTTCTACTGCTACTAATATAGCAATTTATATTGGTCTGTAGTAAATCTAATTGACGCTATATGTTCAAATGTTACAATAAAATATAAATTTTTAAAAAAAATTATGGCAGCAGGCGGAAAAGCTAAAACAGCAAGTAAAAACAACCCTACTCAACGTAAGAAAGCTGAACAAAAGGTATATAATGGTAAACCAGTCAAACCTGTTAAATATGTAGATCGTGATTTGCGTATGAGTTACATGTCTGCAGAATATGAGAATGGTAACTTGGCAGCAGACGAAATTACTGGTAACCCGATAAAGTGGGAAGCTGTCTGAAGTGGTAAAAGTTTCTATCAATTCCAAGGAATATGAAATAGATTCTGGGCTTACTATAATTCAGGCTTGTGAAATTGTAGGAATTGAAATTCCAAGGTTTTGCTACCATCAACGCCTAGCAATTGCAGGAAATTGTAGAATGTGTCTAGTTGAAGTAGAAGGAGGACCTCCAAAACCTGTAGCTTCATGTGCAATGCCAATTGTAGAAGGCATGGTTATTCATACAGATACTCCAAAAGTTAAGAAAGCACGAGAAGGTGTGCTAGAATTTCTTCTAATTAATCATCCCTTGGATTGTCCTATCTGTGATCAAGGAGGAGAGTGTGATCTACAGGATATTACGATGGGATACGGCAGAGGAGTTAGTAGACTAAATGAGGATAAAAGAGCTGTACCAAAAAAAGATTTTGGTCCTCTTATTGAGACAGCAATGAATAGATGCATTCACTGTACAAGATGTGTAAGATTTCTATTTGAGATTGCTGGTACTAATGATTTAGGAGGAATTGGTAGAGGAGAAAATGTAGAAATAAGTACGTATATAAAAAAACATATAACGTCTGAATTATCAGGAAACATCATAGATTTGTGTCCTGTAGGTGCTTTAACTTCTAAACCTTATTCATTTAAAGCGCGTTCATGGGAGCTGTCTCACTGTGAAACTATAGATGTATTGGATGCTGTCGGTAGTAATATTAGAGTTGACTATCGTGGACCCGAGATAATGAGAGTACTGCCAAGGTTAAATGAAGAAATCAATGAAGAATGGATATCAGATAAGACTCGATTTGCTTATGACGGATTGAAAGTACAACGTCTTGATCGTCCCTATGTGAGAAAAAATGGTAAACTAGTTTCTACTAGTTGGAATAAAGCTCTCACTACTGCTGCAGAAAAAATCAAGAGTGTAAAACCAAATAAAATTGCCGCTATTGCAGGTGATTTAGTAGACTGTGAATCTATGTTGCTGCTTAAGGAAGTGATGCAAAAACTTGGTTCAGGTAACATGGATTGTAGACAAGATGGCGCAAGTTTGATAGCAAATAACCGTGCATCGTATGTATTTAATACTACAATTGAAGGAATAGAAAGAGCAGATTTGTGCTTATTAATAAATACTAATCCAAGAGTAGAAGCTCCAATCATTAATGCACGATTAAGAAAGAGATATCTACAAGGTGAATTTACTATTGCAAGCATTGGTCCAAATATTGAGTATCTTTATCAAGTGGACAAATTAGGTGATAACCCTCATCTTTTAAATGAAATAGCAAATGGTACTAATGAATTCTGCAAGCTAATGAGTAATGCAAAAAATCCTATGTTAATTATAGGCCAGGATGCATTAATACGTAATGATGCTCAATCAATCTTAGCTTTAGCAAGTAAAATCGTAGAAAGATTTAATATAATCAGAGATGATTGGAATGGCTTTAATGTTTTACACAAAGCAGCTGCAAGAGTAGGTGGGTTAGATATAGGCTTTACTCCTAAGAGAAATGGTCAAGATATTAATCAGATACTTAAAAATGCAAAAAATGGTAAAATAGAAGTTCTTTATCTCCTCGGAGCTGATGAAATTGATGTATCAGATCTAGACAGTACATTTGTGATATATCAAGGTCATCATGGTGATAGAGGAGTGCGGGTAGCAGACGTGATATTTCCAGGTGCTGCTTACACTGAAAAACGTGCAACTTATGTTAATACTGAAGGTCGTGTACAAAAAACAAATCTAGCTGTATCTCCACCTGGTGAAGCAAAAGAAGATTGGTTGATTATTAAAAACCTTTCACAATATCTTTCAATCTCCTTGGCATATGATAATTTATGTGATGTTAGAAAAAAACTAAATACTATAGGCCGTCAGTTTAGAAACGATGACCAAGTAATAAAAAACGAATGGATAACCATTGATTGTGATCAAGCTAGTTTGAGTGATATTCCTTTTACTCTCAAAAAATGTAATTTCTATATGACAGATCCCATAAGTCGTGCTTCGAAAATTATGGCAAATTGTAGTAGGACCACTTTTTATTAATTGAAAGGAACTTTGTAGCAATTTATGCTAACTACAATATTTACAAAAAATTATCGTTCTGAATGTACAGTCAATAATGTTACATGTTGTATAAACTCTATGGTAAGAAAAATTCCTACTTTTTTAATATTACTCTTCTCTATTTTTCTCTATACTGCTGAAGTAAAGGCTGAGAATAAAAATGAAAAAGATGTTACATCTGATACTATATGTAAAATAATTAAATATATTTGGACAATAGGTGGTCCGCTGATGACGGTGGTGATTATAGGAGCAGCGTTACTAGCAATCTTTGGAAGAATGCCCTGGCCAGCTCTGGTTGCGTTAGGTGTATTCTGTGCAGTGTTTTTTGGTGCCGCTACTATTGTAAAGCAGCTTGTTCCACAGGATAATAAATTTGATATACAGAACTGTGGTTAAGGAGACTACTATCCCGTAATGAGATAGTTAGCAAAAAGCTCTTTACATGAATTTCCAAAAGAACTTCTGTTAAGTTTTTAGCCTACTGAAAAGATAGCAGGCTTTTTGAGTTTTACTCTCAAAGAATGTAATTTCTATATGACAGAGTCGTGCTTCGAAAATTATGGCGAGTTGTAGTAAGACCACTTTTTATTAATTGAAAGAAATGCTGCAGCAATTTATGCTAACTACATTTACGAAAAATTATTGCTTTGAATATATAACCAATAATGTTACATGTTATATAAATTCTATGACAAGAAAAATTTCTACTTTTTTAATATTACTTTTTTCTATCTTTCTCTATACTGCTGAAGTAAATGCTAAGGGTGAAAATAAGAATAATAATAATGTAACTGATGATGTTACATCTAATACTATATGCAATATAATTATGTATGTTTGGCAAATAGGTGGTCCACTGATGACGGTCGTGATTATAGGAGCAGCATTACTAGCAATTTTTGGAAGAATGCCCTGGCCAGCTCTGGTTGCGCTAGGTGTGTTCTGTGCGGTGTTTTTTGGGGCCACTGCTGTTGTGGATAAACTTATTCCAACTGATGGGAAGGCGATGAATTCCAAGTGTGGGAAGGAGAAGTTATGATAAATCTTATTGAGCCTGCTGAAAAAACAGCAGGCTTTTTGAGTTTTGCTCTCAAGAAATGTAATTTCTATATGACAGAGTCGTGCTTCGAAAATTATGGCAAATTGTAGTAAGACTACTTTTTATTAATTGAAAGGAATTTTGCAGCAATTTATGCTAACTACATTTACGAAAAATTATTGCTTTGAATATATAATCAACAACATTACATATTGTGTAAACTATATGACAAGAAAAATTCCTACTTTCTTAATATTACTCTTTTCTATTTTTCTCTATACTGCTGAAGTAAATGCTAAGGGTGAAAATAAGAATAATACTAATACTGTAGATGATGCAACATATGATACTATATGTAATATAATTAAGTATATTTGGACGATAGGTGGTCCACTGATGACGGTGGTGATAATAGGAGCAGCATTATTAGCAATTTTTGGAAAAATGCTGTGGCCAGCCCTGGTTGCATTAGGTGTGTTCTGTGCAGTGTTTTTTGGGGCTACTACTATTGTAAAGCAACTTGTTCCAAGTACTATCAAAGGTCCAGATGGTAAAGATGTAGATCTGAATAATTGTGGTAAATAATCCTAGAAGGAATTTTTTAGTTTTTAGCCTGCAATTTTTTGGTGGGCTTGCCATATCTATTTCATTAAAAAAAATAATTCTTTATAAACTCTTTGTATATAGCTGTTAGTTCATATATATCATTTACCAAGACACATTCATTGTTCTGATGTGCCGTTTTATTGATTATACCAAATTCAATTACTGGGCATACATTCTTTATAAACGCAGCATCAGATATGCCACCACTAGTGCTGAGTATTGAATTAATGTTTGTTATTTTACTTATGGCATTCATCATGATATTAGTATTATTATCTGGATTGAACAAAAATACATCTCTACTATTATGCATTGAAAGCTTATAATTCTTAGTAATACTTGAACATATTTGATCAATTAATTGATATAGGTTATCGGCTGTCTGCAGATTATTATAACGAATATTAAAACATGATGTTGCTGAACTAGGTATCAAATTACTTGTATTATTTCCAACATCTATTGTTGTAATTTCACAGTTTGATGGCTGAAAATGTTTATTACCTTGGTCAAAGGTTGTGCTCTTTATTATATTTAATATATCTATCATTTTATATATTGGATTATCTGCTAGTTTTGGGTATGCAACATGTCCCTGCTTGCCGTAGCAGATCAATTGAAATGTAATGGATCCTCTTCTGCCTATTTTAATAGTATCTCCAAGTTTTTCACTACTAGTTGGCTCAGCAACTACGCAATAATCTATTTTCTTATTTTTAGTTTTTATCCACTCTAAAACAGCTTGTGTACCATATTCTTCTGCACTTTCTTCTGCACTGGTAAGTAATACACTAATTGAGCCCTTAAATTGAAATTTCTCTTCAATTAAATTGATTATAGCAGCAATGAATGCTGCTACTCCACTTTTCATATCAGATGCACCTCTACCGTACAGTATTCTATCTCTAATTTGGGGCTTGAAAGGATCGGAGTACCAATTATCTAATTGACCAGGGTGTACCACGTCAATGTGTCCGGCAAAGCATAAATTAGGAATGCCATTTATATATTGTGCATAAAGATTTTTAACCTTAGGACCAAATTCTAATGTTGTGCAATCAAAATTATTTTTCTTGAGAATAGTTGATATGTATTCTATTGCTCCATCATCTTCAGGGGTTATACTTTTAAAAGAAATTAGTTTCTTAGTTAGCTCTACAGGGTCAATCTTCATGTCAAGCCTATATTATTTAAAGCAAGTATTGCATCAAATTAATCATATTTCTATAGAAATGAGTTGTAATCTTATTAACAATATATATGAAATTTGCAGCCAATATGGCAGTAGTATATTCCTAGTTGCAGATGAAAATACAGTGAAGCTTTTAAATAAAAATATACATACTCATTTAATTATTCCTGGTAATTCACTTCCCTCTCTTGAGATTGTTAAACTGATACAGAACAAAGCAAAAGGAGCAGAATTAATTGTCGCATTTGGTAGTGGTACTGTAAATGATGTTTGCAAATATGCAAGCTACATTGAAAAAAAGGACTATGTAGCGTTTGCTACTGCTGCATCTATGAATGGTTATACTTCTGCAAATGCTTCAATATTGGTTAATGGACAAAAAACATCAGTTAAAGCACACCTTCCAAAAGCAGTTTACATTGATATTGATATAATTACTAATGCACCATTGCGTTTAACATTAAGTGGATTTGCTGATTTTATTTGCCGTTCAACAGTTCAGGCAGATTGGTTACTATCTCACTTACTTTTTGCTACAGAATATAGTACCTTACCTTTTGAATTTTCAAGAGATATAGAACTAGTTTTACTAAAGGAATATAAGTGCTTCACAAAACAAAATACGGAAATTATCTCTTTACTAATGGAAGCATTATTAATTTCAGGAATAGGAATGACAATGGTAGGAAGTAGTTGTCCTGCAAGTCAAGGAGAGCATATGATAGCACATGCAATGGAAGTTGTAACTCAAGATTATCATTCACTTCATGGTGAAAAAGTTGCTGTTGCAACTATTACCATGTCTCAATTACAAGAAAAGATATTATCTGTGCAAAATCCTGTTTTTAACTTGCCCTTGGTCCTAGAAAAAGAATTTTTTGGTGATAAAAAAATGCTAAAACAAAAACAGATGCTGCAGCAAAAAGCAATTTCAATTATTTCTAAAAACTGGATGAATATTTCTAAGATGATAAAAAAGAATTTATTACCAGCACAACGATTACAAAAAGTTTTTGCAGATTTGTCTATTCCGTATCTACCTGAACATTTAGGTTGGAATCAAAAACAATATAGTGAGACAGTAAAATTAGCATTTGCTACTAGAGATAGGTTTACCTTTCTTGATTTAGCTATATTGATGATCTAATTATATTAGCTTATTATTACTACTGTAGCTCACAGGTAAAAATTCTATCAGTTTTGTTTCTAGTTAATGAAGATAAATTCTGGTTATATGATACCTAGGCTCAACCTGAATAGAAAGTTATACGATAAATCTCTTGCAGGTATATGTATGTAAATGTAACTTGGTAAGGGGTTTTATTAGAAAATAATACTGAGATGTTAGAAAAAAAATATAACAAGATCTTGATTGCGAATAGAGGAGAAATTGCTTGTAGAATTATTAAAACTGCTCAGAGAATGGGTATTGAATGTGTTACTGTATATTCAGAAGCAGACACTAGAGCTCCTCATGTTATACAAGCAAATGAATCAAGATATATAGGTGCTTCACCTTCTTACTTAAGTTATTTAGACATTGATAAGATATGTGAAGTTGCAGTTGAAACAAATGTGCAAGCAGTTCATCCTGGCTATGGATTTCTAGCAGAAAACTCAAAGTTTCCTGTTGCTTTACAAAAGTACAATATAGACTTTATTGGTCCTAGTGCAAATACTATAGAAATTACGGCAAATAAAATCACAGCAAAAGAAGTAGCAAGAAAAGCTGGAGTGAATGTTGTTCCTGGATATATGAGTAAGATAGGTAGTGCGGACCATGCATTACAAGTTGCTGAGGAATTAGGTTTTCCTGTTATGATTAAAGCGGCTTCAGGTGGTGGTGGTAAGGGAATGAGAATTGTAAATTCAAAGGAAGAAGTAGAGATTTCATTTGTCTCTGCAATGAAAGAAGCAGAAAAAAGCTTTAATGATGGTAGTATATTTATCGAAAAATATATAGAATTACCAAGACATATTGAAATACAAATCATAGCAGATAAATATGGAAATATAGTATGTCTTGGAGAGAGAGAATGCTCGATACAGAGAAATAATCAGAAAATAATAGAGGAAACACCAAGTCCGTTCATTGACGAACAAATGAGACAAAAAATGTATTTTCAATCTGTTGCATTAGCAAGAGAGGTAGGATATGTTTCTGCAGGGACTGTTGAATTTATTGTAGATCAAAATAAAAATTTTTATTTTCTTGAAGTAAATACTAGATTACAAGTTGAACATCCAGTCACAGAATTTGTCACTGGTATAGATATAGTAGAGGAAATGATACGAATTTCATGTGGAGAAAAATTGAGATTTAGCCAAGATGAAATTAAAATCACTGGTTCGGCAATAGAAAGTAGAATTTGTGCCGAAGATACATCTAAAAAGTTTTTTCCTTCAAGTGGAAGAATACAATACTACAACAAACCTAAAGAAAATGATTATTTGAGAATAGATGATGGAGTCAATGAAGGGTCAGAAGTTAGTATATTTTATGATTCAATGATTGCGAAAGTAATTACATATGGACAAGATAGAATAGAAGCAATTCATAGAATGCAAAAAGCTTTGTCTGAGTATTATATAAAAGGAATAGCAAATAATATAGAGTTTCTTGAATCGATTTTTCATCATACGAGCTTCATTTCTGGAGATATTCATACTAAGTTTATTTCGTATTCTTATTCAAGAGGTTTTCATGGTGATTTTGTTACAGAAGAATGTATAAAGATGTGTATCTTGGCAACTTTATATATTCATTTAGAAAGTGAATATATATTGTATAATGATATATGTGAGGGAACATTTATAGTAATTGTTAACAATAATGAATATTCTATAAATGCTAAATATCAGAATCGTATATTAACAGCGATATACAATCACAATCAATACTCTGTTGTTGGTGAGTGGAATACGAGTAGTTATAAGCTATTATATTTAACGATTAACAATGATACTAACGTTACTTTTAAGGTAGAAAGAGAAAATCACAAGTATTTAATAAAATATGCTGCAATGACAACTGAATGCTATGTGTTTAATTCAGATATTGCTGTGCTTAATAAATTAATGTTCTCTCATAAAGAGAGTGTAATGCAGACAGATGTTGTGCTATCTTCAATATGTGGGTTACTTACTAAAGTATATGTCAGTACAGGAGATTCAATAGAAATAGGACAGCCTTTATTTGTTATAGAAGCAATGAAAATGGAAAATATAATCTGTTCTGAAACAAAAGCAACAATAAAGAACATCTATGTACGGGAAGAGAAAAATGTTCAAGCAGAAGATGTAATACTCAGTTTAGACATATGAATGGTTTGAAAAGGCTAAACCTACACTTGGTATCTGATTCTAGTGGTGAAACTGTAGTAGCAGTAGCAAAATCAGCTCTTAAGCACTTCCGTTCTGTTGAAACAATAGAATATGTATGGTCTTTTGTAGATAATAAAAGACAAATTGATAACATTTTGGAAAATATTGAAAATAAAAATAAAGAATATAATTTTGTTATATGCACCGTTACAGATGATGAATTGAGAAAGTATTTAAAGAATAATTGTGCAAGATTAAAAGTACCTTATATTGCTATACTTTCCCATATTATTCGAGAAATTTCCTCTTATTTGGATATTCAAAAAGATTTAAATCCTAACTTGTATGATGAAATTAATTATGAATATTTTCAGCGTATTGAGGCTATAAACTACACAATTAATCATGATGATGGTCAGAGTATTCAAAATGTAGATAAAGCTGATATTATTTTAGTTGGAGTTTCTCGTACATCTAAATCACCAACTGGTATGTATCTTGCCTATCGTGGATATAAAGTTGCAAATATTCCTTTTATTGGAGATATACCTTTTTATGTTGATTTAAAAGCATTAAAACAAAAGGTAGTAATAGGTTTGACTATAGATATCAATAGGTTAATAGAAATACGAAAAAACAGGCTTGTTTCAATTAACAATGAAAAAAATCATATCTATGCTGATTATCAGAAAGTTAAGGAAGAGATAGCAAAAGCAGAAGAGCTTTTTTATGAACAAAAATGGCCTGTTATTAATGTCACACAAAAGTCAATAGAGGAAGTAGCAGCAACGATAATACAATATTTCAATAAGCTCACTTTAAAAGCCTAGAATGTGTATTAGAAAAATATTGAAGTAGCACCTACTAAAGAACGTCTTAAGTTCATATTCTATAAATAGTTTAAAATCTTTCGTCTGGTATAATCCAGCTTTTGCTTCTACATGTTCTAGCTTAAACCTTAATTCAATTATTAAAACCTATTCTAAATGCATATTATAAAAGTGATGTCCACTTATTAGTGAAAATGCATAATCATGAATATTTTTCGTTTTCTATACTATTTCAATAGTACTTTTTCTTTCTTTATGAATAAAAGGATCTAAAAATTTAGACTGCACATTATCAGTATCCCTAGGAATACCTCTGGGAGGTTTAGGTAGTGCATTTAATAAACTTTCTCTTAATTCTTCATAAAGAGTGGGGTAATCATTTATACTCATATTAGGGTTTGTACTGATTATTTGTTTTGCTAATTTATTAATTTTTTCTTCTAACTTATCATTGTTCACTATTTTATTCTTCAATATACTATTTGAGTTCACTTCAGAGCATAATATAGGAGCTGAAATATATGCTGTATTCTTTAGTTTATCTAGATTTTTATGAGCTTTTTGAGAAGTAGTAATTCCCACTGCGGTGAAGCATAATAGACTTGATAAAATACAAAGAGATATCAACACTGTTAATACAGCAACGCTACTGACGAATAATGGAGCAGTAGATGCCATTCCTAGTAACGCTATTCCACTGATTAAATCCTTACATTGTCTGTATCTTTTTAATGAGCGTAAGCATTTTAGAAATAAAGGGTTAGAAGCTACATCAAGGCTATCCTGACCCATTTTATTTTCTACATATATATCTAATCCATGTTTTAATAACATTTTTACTGTTTGAATATACTCTTTATTTTTTTCTTTTGTTGTTTTGTGACGGGCTATAATGTGCGCTATACTCTCTCCATTTTTATCTATAATATTTAGAAAGGAAGAGATCTCTTTTTTGGGTACAGCTTTTATTAAAGTATAAATGCTTTCATAATCAACAGCGTAATGCAAGGCTGTTTTACCATGCATGTCTTGAAAGTCCATATTAGTTTCTTTTTGTAAAAGTGTTTTTATTCTCTCTTGATCATTAAATTTTACGGCCTCTATTAATTCAAGGGATCTTATACACTCGGTGAATTTTTTGTTTTTTGATCTTTTTGCGATTTTCAGGGGTTCGTCTATATATTTTAGGTTGAGAACATCAAGACGAGGACGTAAATCCTTCAAGTTTGCAACAATTAATTCTGCACAACTTAAGTGTCCTGCATTAAGATCTTTTTGAGTGGCAATTCTTTCCAGTGCAACAGTATACTGCAATACCTCTTCAAAAACATTATGTAAATTCAATAGGCTTCCTTTACTGCTCAATAGAGTATCAACTATATCATGTTTTCCGTGAATGGCTGCGAGCATTATAGGAGTGTTGCCATCTTTAGAATGCTCTATGAAAGGAACTTTATATTTTTCATAATTGTGTTTAATTATAAGTTTGACAATATCTGTATTATTACTTAGCACCGCTTCGTGTAAAGGAGTAAGAGAATGACAATTTTTTTGAAAAATATCTACTCCATTGTGAAGCAAGAGATTTACAGTGTTTACATCTCCATTTCTTGAAGCTACATGTAATGGAAATTTGTATAATTCTTTTATTTCTTCTAGTAAGCCTATACTATCAGGGATGTTAAGTGTGACTTTACAGTTTCTATACACAGGTTTATTTTGATTATCAAGAGCAATTTCAAATCTTAGTTGAGATTTCATGACACCTATTATTTTTTCTAAACAATTAAAATCATGTATGTGAATATCGCTAGTATATGAAAGGTTAATACAATTTTTCCTTTTAGACTTAATATTCACTCTTTGGTTCCCAAACTTCATTGTCATGTCCTGATGGCAGAACAAATGGCCTAATTGGAAAAATAAAGCACCTATATAACCAGATTGGTTACAATTTATAGCTAATTCTTCTAACAAAGAGGGTTTTGGTATATGAAGGTGTTCAGCTTGTTGAAACATTGTCAGAAACACATTTTTTGCAATTGTAAGATTTATAGGATCATCTGATGTAGGTAAAGTATCTTGACCTGTGATCTGTCTACATAATTTGTTAAGCGAATCTTCTACGTATTCAACAGGTATTTCTTTCTTGTTAATAATAAAATTTACTCTGTTAATATCAATGCATGCCTGATGTCCTGAAAGTACACTTTTGGTTTTTGTATCTTTTAGTGTGTAAGATAAATCACCTAGTAAAAACTCAATGGTATTACTTCTATGACCTAAATCAAGACTTGGTTGATGGTTAACAGTATCACTATGGTTAAGATCTTGTTTTTTTGTTTTGTTTTGAGTATCAACATTTGTATCTAAGGCATCATACCATATATCTTCTTGATTTGAACCTTCAATCTCTTTTTCTCTTTTCAAGAGACTTTGTAAAAAGAATGGTTGTTTTAAAAAACCCTTGATTGAATAAATAAGTAGACTGCTTATCTTTTTATGAACCCAATAATAAATATATTTTATATTCACAATAGTGCCTCACACACAATTTATATAATAGTATGCCAAATAGTATTAAAAATATGTCAACTTAAGCTAATCTAAAGTAATCTTGAAAAGGTGATAAGAGATTTTTGAGAAAGACTTTATTATGGTGAGTTTTGTTTAAACAATATCAATTCTATTAAAATACTATTTTATAATGTGAATGTTTTGACTTCATGAAGTTAGGGCTACTTATACAGAAGATTCATTCTCTGTTAGACTCTAGAACTTCTTTTTTTGTTATTAAATCATATCTAATATCTGAGAGAAAGTTGCTACATTTCTTGTTATATTGGTCTTTATTTTCCCTCTGAAGAAGTATAACAGCTGTCACTAATAAAGATACCACTACCAAAGCAACAGTATTACATAGAAGAGAAGTTATAATAACTGCTGAAGTTAAGCTTATTGCTGCGATGATACTCTTAGCATACTGTTTGTTATTTTTTTTCTTGCTAAGAGCTATATTTTCGTCAATACTCTTAATTTTAGATGTGTTTTGATAACTTTTAGTTTCTTCTCCTTTTTGTATCAAATATTCTATAATTTCTGAATGTCCTTCAGAAATAGCCAATTGTAGTGGTGTTTCTTGCCCAATATCATTTCTTTTATTTAGGTTTGATCCTTTCTCAACTAAAAACTTTACAGCTTCTATCTTTCTGTTACGAATAGCATGGTACAAAGGCGTTTCTTTAACAAAGTCTTGAGCATGAATATTGGCTCCTTTTTCTATTAAATATTTTATAACTTCTATATTTCCTTTGAAAGCAGCACAGTGTAAAGGCGTTTCTCCATATGAGTCTGGATGAATATTGGCTCCTTTCTCTATTAAATATTTTATAATTTTTATATTTCCTTTGAAAGCAGCATGGTGCAAAGGTGTTTCTCCAGATGAGTTTTGAGCATGAATATTAGCTCCTTTCTCTATTAAATATTTTATAATTTCTATATTTCCTGTGAGAGCAGCATGGTGCAAAGGCGTTTCTCCATATGAGTCTGGATGAATATTGGCTCCTTTCTCTATTAAAT
>JAHRAF010000011.1 GCA_019061405.1 Wolbachia endosymbiont of Fragariocoptes setiger | reverse complement strand
TCTACGTACTTTAATCCTCTATTCTTCTCTTTCAACGTCTCTTCCAATTCTGTAATAAATTCTTTATAAGAAGTTTTATCTCCTCTATCATCAGAAGATATATCACTATCAACTGAATTATTACGTTTTCTATTAAGAGATTTATTTTCTGATATTTCTTCATTCTTAAATAAATCTTGTGAAGTTGAATAATCTTTGGGCTTGTTCTCTACGTACTTTAATCCTCTATTCTTCTCTTTCAACGTCTCTTCCAATTCTGTAACAAATTCCTTATAAGAAGTTTTATCTCCTCTATCATCAGAAGATATACCACTATCAACTGAATTTTTAAGTTTTCTATCAAGATCTTTAATCTCTGAATGATTCTTTGTTTCTTCTGGTAATTCTTGATCTATTTTTTTTATAGGAGAGAGTAACTTAAAATCATGCATAGAGAAGTTTTCTATATTTCCAGAGTACCCTTTTAGTGGTGTTGAACTTTTATTTGGTTGTATCTGGTATCTATTTAGCTTTTTCTTACTATTATGTGTTTTACTTTTTATCCCCCCATCTATAAAATCTTCACTTTCAGAAGATATACCACTATCAACTGAGTTGTTACGTTTTCCGTCAAAATCTTTACTCTCCAAGTTATTAATTGTACTATTCATTGATGGTGCTTGTAACCCTTTATCTCTCTCTCTGTCTCCCTCAAATTTAATAGAATTTGAATTTAATCCAATTAAAGGTCCTTCTTTCTGTAGTAATTGAATGCTTTCATTATTGAAAGATGCTATATCATGTTTTATAGAGTTAGAATTTTGAGTTACATTAAAAAATTCTTTATAATTCTCTGTTGATCTTATAGTCTCATTATTGTTAAAGCTTTGTTGTAACTTAATGTTCTTTTGAACTCCTCTTTTGATTCCATCTAATAAAGATAAGCCATTTATAATAACATCCTTGTTTGCAGATATTTGCTCGTCAGTCACCCCATTTCTATTTATTAGCTCTACACCTTGGCTACTAATCTTAATATCTATAGTATATTCCTTGCCTCCACAGTACCAATTAAGCTTCATTTCATATACACCTTTTGTCACGGTATAATGTCTTATCCCGTCAAAAGAAATAAAACCATGGATTTCTTCTTCACCATTAAATGACGTATTAAAAGCATAAATTCCTTTATCTTGACAAAATTTACTTTGAAGAAATTCACTCACTCTAAGTTTTGTATTAGTATTCAATGTAACATTTGCACAAATACCATCTATTGAAATCTTTTCAATTATATGGTCTTTTTCTTCATTGGTTATGTATTTATTAAATTCCCTCTTTATATCCTCTTTTAAATTGTTAAATATACCCTCTTCTATAAATCCTAAAGAATCATTTCCTGCCAGTTTATTGGAATCATATTTAGCACCACGTTCTAATAAGAACTTTGTAATCTCTTCTCTGTATTTAATGGGATATTTCTTCTCGAGTGATTCTTGCAAAAAATACTCAAGAGGTGTTTGGCCTAATTCATTATAATAATTGATATCTATACCAGATTGTAATACAACGTTTATCATTTCTTTTACTTTCTGTATTTCTATTTTTCTAGGATTATAAGACAAAACACTGTGAATAATCGAACGATCATCACTGCTAATGTTTATGAATCGATCTCTTATTAATTCCTTGTATTTCTTAATATCGCCAACTGTAGTAGCTTGTGATATTTCGTTAGTTAAATTAACTTTTTCTATATAATTAAAAAGACTAGCAATAGAAGAAGTTGAGACATCAGCCATATTAACCTCTTATTAAAGTTAATATAATTATTGCTAGAAATAGTTAAGAATTGGCTAATTGACGAATTTAAATAAAACAAAAATAATTATCTTTTTGACTTATTTGTTTTTCTTTGAAAGGGTATTTTTTCGTTAAAAAGACAAACTACATTTGATCCATTCCTAAGAGTAAAAACTGAACCTACTCTTTCAATAATCAGATAATCATCCACCGTACGAAAATTTACCAAGGATTCATATCCCTTAGAATCAACAATAAAGATTGCTGGAAAGTCAGAATTTATCTTATTAAATTGTAAGTAAGTAAATTTACCATCATCAAAAACTTTTGTAGGTACTATAGAGTCACTTCCCCTAGCATGTGAAATCGCATAGTTAAAATTGATACCTTTTCTTGCAATCTCAACGTCACTTAAATCAGGAATAATTGTATGACTGGTTTGCTCAAAAATATCGCCGTTACTATTTGTATAAATTTCATCGCTATTAAACAACGGATAAAAAAATCTCACTTCGTATGCTAATCTTGGGTCATCTAACCCTTTTGCTTCTTCAGCGTGCAGCTCAAAATAATAAGTTCTTTTATTGGTAATTATAGTTGCATTAGTATCTGCAATATCATCTATAGGTTTGATAAATAATCTATTAGCTTGAGGAAGAAGTTGCCAACCAGTTGAGTCACCCATTGAAAGATTTTGTATAACTTCTCCTGGTTCAAAAACTATACTTGATTGGTATCCATAAAAACCTGTGTATTTATGTATTGCTTGCGGATTGTAATTTATGACCTTGATATGATCTTCCCCAGCTATTGAACGTGGTTCCTGTTTTGCCCACAAGCTATTGCATAGAAGTATTAACACAGTGAAGAGAAGATTAACCATAGAAAAAGGTAAAACTTTGATTATAATATCCTATCACTAACCCACTAAAGCTGCAACTGGGAATTAGAGGTGGGTCAAAATCAAGACGTTTATATAAAAGTGCTTTTTTATTACTATAGTTTCATGCACCTAAAAGAATTTTTTCATATAGTTCAGTATACCGTAATCTGTCAAATCTAGTTTGATCGGTGTGATTGTAATAAATCCTTTATTTACTTCTTCAACACTTTCACTTCCGGATATACTCTTTCGATACCAGTTCATGCTAAAAGATTTATTAGAATTTTCAATAAAGGCTGTACTGCTCGTTACATTATATTCTCCCTGTGCAGCAATTTTTATTCCCTGTACTTCTTTTTTATAAGGGAAATTCACATTCATAACAACATTTTTAGGCCATTTTATTGCTAATAGCTTAGTTATAATTTTTAGCGTAAAAGTTCTTGCATTATACCAATCTATTTTATTGTTATACATTTGACTAAATGCAATAGAAGGTATCGATCTTGCTGCACCTTCCATAGCTGCACCAATCGTGCCAGAGTAAAGGATATCATCTCCAACATTTGAACCTAAATTAATTCCTGACAATACTAAGTCTGGCTTTTTATTCATAATTTTATCTAATGCAAATATTACACATTCTGCTGGAGTACCTGATACACTGAACTCCTTCTCAGCATGTTGTGTTATGGAAATAGGTTTTAGAGTAACTGCTCTTGCAGTTCCACTTCTGTCAGTATCAGGTGCTACTATCCAAACCTCCTTTGCAAACTCTAATGCAGCATCTTTTAGTAATTTTATTCCCTCACTTTTGAATCCATCATCATTAGTGATTAATACTATCATAAACTTTCCTTTTTATTTTACATTCAAGCTAATATTAATATTCATCATGTATCATCAATAATTATATTGTAGTCGAATATCATTATAGCACAAAAACAATCTGTGTCTGAAAAATTACAGAGTAATGAATCTCAAGAAAAATATTATGAAAAACTTATCGATTATGCTCAAGCAATACTAGAAACCCCTCTCGAGAATCGGGGATTGGAGAAATTCAAAGTTACTTATAAAGTTGAAAAAGGTGAGGAAGTAGCAAATGATCTATATAAACTAAAATTTGTTGATTTACACAATAACAAAGAAGTACAAATTAACCTATTCGATCATAATGATGTATATTTTAGTATTAGAAGAAATAATATAGATTATCTATCATACAAAGATAATAAAATTGCTAATTCATGTTCCTATTATGCTACATATCAATATGATATAAAACTAGAGACTGATTGTGGAGATTTAAAGTATCAAAACGATCAAATATCTAATCAAAAAATTAAGATTAAGATCAAAGATATTGTAGATGATAATAACTTTAAAATTGATAAAAACGTTTTCAGTGCAAATGAAACTTATACTCTCAATTCAGAAAAAAATCCACATGGAGTGGTTGACCATTCAAGAGTAGGGCAGAGTAAATTAGACGTATCAGAAATAGCTGTATATGATTCAAATAAGCAAAAAATAGGTAAACTAAATAACATATTTTACTCTTTTGACAAAAATAATAACATTATACGTCATAAGTTAGATAAAAATTTCTGTGGCAATATTGATTATATTTATCAAGATTGTCACTACCTCACTTTAGCGTTTGAACAAAAATCAAAGTATACAGGAGTAACAGGTTTTTTTTCTCACGATCTCCCTCTTTCAAAAAGTGTCGATAATCAAGAGTGGGATTATGGTATTAAATACTTTATAAAAGTGGAGGATTTTATGGACAAAGTAAAGGACGAATTAGCTAGCTTAATCATAGAAAAATTATTAAATGAAAATAAAGAAGACTTCTTAAACCTAATTAAAGGACCGGTAATAAATAAACTTGTCACTAAATGTAATACATCTACCGGAACAAAGAGCTCAAAAAAAGAGGTAAATGAATTATTAAAAGAAAATTCAGACTTTACAGAAGAACTGCTAAAACAAAATCTAAAGAAATATTTAGTTAAACCTTCAGCAAAAAAAGTATAAATAATAATAAAATAGCAGAAATTCTTCTTGATGATAATAATCTCGCAAATCAAATTGCTAGTATAATAAAAATTAATCCTACTGATCTTTTGAATAAGATTGATGCATATAATCTTACTTGGATGCTCTTTAGTCAGGGCGAAATAGACAGGGATAAAGCAACAAAAATAGTGAAAGATAAGGTTGATATAAATAAACTAACTAGCGATCTTTTTCATCAAAGTGAGATAGATACAGATCGAGCTCAGAACATCATTAAAAGCAAGGTTATAATACGTATAAACTAGCTACTCTTTTGTGTGAGAACGGTGAAATCAATAAACAACAAGCTATAGTAGATATAGTGCAAAAAAAAGTTAGCCCTTCGAAACTTGCTGAATTTTTATTTAATGCAAGTGGACTAAATGATCGAAATAAAGCTGCAACAACAATTGAGAAGGTAGCAAACACATTTTTAGTACAAAAGGGAGAAGCACTTGGCAAAGCAATAATTGATGCGGATACAAATGATTCGATACCGGAGAAAGTTGCAGAAAATCTAAGAAAAGATGAAAATTTTCAGTATATAGTATCACAAGGTCTTAAAACTCATGAAACAGACATAAATAAATCTTTAAGAGTAAGGCGAAGCACAGAAAAAATAAAAGATGAAGCCATCGATGAAATTACCAAATTAAAATCTCAGATAAAAAATATAAAAGAAGAGACTACCTCCATTAAAAATGAAACTATAAATACAAAAAATAATGCTCAGCATTTTGCAGAAAACGCTCAAATATATGCTAAACATGCAGATAAAAAAGCCAAATTTATCCAACATCAAATAGAAAAGTTCAAAAATATACTAAGAACTGATATTCAACCAAATAATGAATTAATAGAAGATATATTTCACACAATATCTCACATTAGATCAAATATTACTAGAGAGAAAAATAGAGCAATAATACATAAAATTATAGATGAAAAAGATAACCCTGATTGGAAAAGTGATGAACAAGGCAAATAAAAAAATGATGCAAACGAAATCAAATACTGAAGATCTTTCTATGAAATCTGATGATGAAATTAATAAAAAAGTTAATTTTATTAACAAGAATATTCAGCAATTACAAGAAGACATTCATCAAGCCGAACATGAATTTCATAAAATGAATAAAAGATCTATTCAAAAACTAGAAGATGCAAAGACAAAAAATCAAAAAATTGATGTTAATTTTTATGAACCAAAGAAAAAAGTATTAAAAGTTGTGAAAGGAGATAGTTATGGATAGGAAACTTATTTTTCGACTATAAAAAATATGATCATACATATGATAATTTACCTATTGAATACAAGCTAATTGATATTGACAACATTAAAATAGACAAAAAGATAAATCTTAGTGAATACTATACTGATCAAAGACTTTTGATTTTAAGAAAAGGTGACTTAGAAAAAGGTTCATTTGAAAATTTCAGTGTAGAAGTATATGAATTAGGTACAAACAAAAAAATAGGCATACTAGTTGATGAATGTGGTATTTATAAACAGAACAAATTTTACTATACAGATTACCATCGAGGTTTTGATATCCCTAGTTCAGAAGAATTGAATATAAAAGTTGATAATACTGGATTAAACACTCAAATAAAAGGCTTAGATAGTAATATTTTAATAGAGGACGTTCATTTAATAGGGAATGCTAATTTTAGTTCATTTAAGCATGTTGACTATTGGCTATAGCGTAAGTATTTAGTATCAAAAAATTATTTATTATTCAGGGAATATTAAAAACTATATTTTAATCCTTTCCATAGCACTTTGAAGACAAATTTGAACAATAGCCGTACTTGGCTCTTGCTTAGAAGTTTGTCCTGTTCTTTGTTTTATCAGCATGTTATTCACTTCACAATTTTTATATTATATTTTAGAATTGTGATTTTCTTCTTCATTCTCTTTATTTGCCAAAAATGCCTTATAACGTTCTATTTGTCTGTAATTATTCTCTATTTCCAGCACTGAATTAGTATATTCTTGTTCCAAATCATTCTTCAAATGATTATTTTCTGTAACTAAAATTTTGTTCATATCAGTCAGTCTTTTTACTTTTTCTTCCATCTTTTGATATTGATGGTTCAATGTTTTATACTCTGTGAATAGTATATTATATTTACCTCTCACTTGTTCTATTGTGAATTTTGATTGTTTATTTAAAGAATCTAATTTAGCTGTGATCTCATTAATATAATTTTGCTGAAATTGTATATATTCATTTATATCTTTGATATAACTTATTTCTTTACTGATATTAACATTCAATTTTGTAAATATAGGTGTAAAATGTGATACATCATCTTTTATTTTATCAAATATCTCTAGTGACTTTTGCGAAAAATTCTCTTTTTCATGTTTTCTTGTTAATTTATCCAGAATTTTATCGTACTGAACTATTGATTTTCCTTTCCAGTTGTGCAATTAGATCGTTCTTTTCTTCAGAAAGTTTATCTACATATGCTTCCAAGAGTCTTATTTTCTCAAGATTATTAGATTTTTTCTTGATTAATTGCTTCAGAAGTATATCAAGTAAATAGAATGTGAAAAAATATGTGATTATTGCAATTAATGGACTAGGTGAATAAATAAAAGATATCATTGCTGTACCAATAATAAAGCAGCCAACTATATGTGCTATATTTTGTTTTTTGAGCAAATCTATTTCCTTTGTAAACTAAGATGCTATTAACCTAGCAGCTATAAGTAAAATAATTATGGATATTACTTTTTTATCATGATATCGTTACAATTGTATGCTAATAATAAACTTTCCATTATTAGTTTCAACTCCCCCTAGTTCGACACTTTCACTCCATTCTATTAACTCTGCATTACATACCGCCAGCAGATCATTTTCTGTAGATAAACTGAATTTCTCTTTTGCTTTGATCGTTAATTTCTTAATTGAGTGTTTTATAGATATATTATTTCCTGCCTTAATTTTTCTTACTAAATCTAATATCTGTAAGCAATTATCTCCTTCTTCTTCTGAATTTTTATCATATGTTGAATCTTTAGGCCAATTACCACGATTATGAATAGAATCATAGCTATACATCTGATGGTATATTTCTTCGGTAATATAAGGCAAAAAAGGTGCAAATAATCTCAAAATAACATTCATTACATATGCTAGACTTTGCTTTGCACTACTATTTGCTTCAACACTAACACTTTCACCATATGCACGTCTTTTTACTAACTCTAGATAATTATCACAAAAATTTTTCCAGAAAAACTCTTCTACTATATTTAAAGCCTCACAATACTCAAATCGCGATAGATTATATGTTGATCTCTTTATCACTTTATGTAGTTTAGAAATTATCCATTTATCCATAGTTTGATTGATTAAACTCAAGTCTACTAACCCCTGTTTTTCTATAAACATGGATACAAATTTGCTAGCATTCCAGAGTTTTGTAATTAAGCGTTTTCCAATGCGAAAAACATTTTCTGAAAAAACAGTATCAACACCAAGTCTAGAGTTTGCAGTCCAGTAACGTACAACATCTGCACCATATGTATTAATTATTAATTGTGGAGTGATTATGTTACCTTTTGATTTACTCATTTTTTTCTTATCATCAGCTAAACACCAACCACTAATCATAATATTTTTCCATGGTAGAGAGTCTGAATGATAGTGTGATTTCAGAATCGTGTAAAAAGCCCAAGTCCTGATTATTTCATGACTTTGGCTCCTTAAATCTGCAGGAAAAATTGTATTATGACGATGATGTGAGAGATGAAGATCATCACTAATTGCTAACGAGTTCAACTGAGGAGTAATTGCACTAGTAAACCAAGTATCCATGACATCCGAATCTGCTATTACTTCTTCCCTGTTATATCCTTTTGGCAAACTGTTCAGCGGATTAACAGGTAAATCTTTGATTGAAGGTAAAAGTATTTTACCTTCTTCTCCTTTGCGTTTTGAATACCATACAGGAAAAGGTATACCGAAATAGCGCTGCCTTGAAATGCACCAATCTGAATTTAATCCTTTCACCCATATCTCCATGCGTTTACGCATAGATTCTGGGTGCCAATTGCATTGATTTACTCTTTGTAATATTTGATCTTTTTGTTCCAAGGTTTTTATGAACCATTGATTAGTTGGGAGAATTTCAAGTGGTGATCCTGATCTTTCCGCACACTTAACTGAGTGAAGAATAGGTTTAATTTCAGTAATTAGTCCATCCTTATTGAGAATCTCTATAATTTTTTTTCTTGCTGATGGAATATTTAGAGAATTAATTTCATTGATTGCACTTTCTACTATTGTTCCACTTTGATCAATGATTATGTTTGTTGGTAAATTATGCTTATTATGCCAATAAACATCAAGCTCATCACCAAACGTACAACACATAACAAGACCTGTCCCTTTTTCTATTTTGACTTTATCATCAGCAATAATAGGGACTTGTTTACATGTTATTGGTATTACAGCTGTTTTTCCTGTTAGGTGAGTATAACGTTCATCATCAGGGTGATAAAAGATAGCAACGCATGCTGGCAATAATTCAGGACGTGTAGTCGCAACATGAATCTTCTTATTACCCTTTGTTGTACTAAAAGCTATTGTATTAAGTGAAGATTCAAAAGTCTTATCTTCTATTTCTGCCTGTGCAATTGCAGTTCTATCTATAGGATCCCACAGAATGGGCTGTATTTTTCTATATGCATAACCTTTATTAAATAAATCAATGAATGACATTTGAGAGAGTATTATGGTTTCTCTACTAATTGTATGATATTCTAAGTCCCAATCATAACTAATGCCTACTGATCTCAACAACTCCTTGAATTCCTGTTTTGAATGGTTAATTACCTCATGACACATTTCAATAAACTTTTCTCTATCAATGTCTCTAGCACATACATTATAAGTTCTTTCCACTAACCTTTCGGTGGGAAGGCCATTATCATCAAAGCCGATCGGATAAAATACATCCTTTCCTAGCATTCTTTGAAATCTTGCAACAAAATCTGTATGACAATAACTAAAAACGTGACCTATATGTAATTTTCCTGAAATCGTTGGTGGCGGAGTATCAATAGTGAATGTACTGTTTTTGATGCCATTCCATTTATAAAGTTTACATCCATCCCATAATGTGTTGTATTTGCACTCAATTTCTCTGAAATTATACTTCTCTTTCAGCATAGATATTAATATGTTGTCTATTTTAAGCTAACATAATAAAGTAAATTAGACAAACAAATCATTTTATTGGGTGTTTTCATTAAAATACTTTGTTTTATCTTTTCTCTCTTTATAATCCTCAGCTGTATTAAGAGGCTCTTTCTTAGCAGTGATGCTTGGCCATTGTTTTGAATATTTCAAGTTAATATTGTAGAATGATCTAAAAATTTTTTGTTCACTATTGAGAGACTCTTCATTTAAATGCAAGATATCCGTTATAGCATCATCGGTAACGATTGCATCTACTGGACATTCCGGTATACATACTCCACAATCAATACACTGATCTGGATCAATTACAAGCATGTTTTTGCCTTCATAAAAACAATCAACAGGACATACTTCTACGCAATCTGTATATTTGCATTTTATGCATTTATCTGTAACAAAATGTGTCATAGTGAATGTATCAATGTGATTTTATTACCTTGAACGGGCAAAAAGTTCAAGTCTTTTTATGAAATATTTATTAATATATACTATAATTAATACCTTGCTTAACACTTAATAGTACAACACAGGTTGTATTAATGTATATAAGTTCTCTTGTAAAGATAAATGAGAAAAAGGTGAGTAAATTAAATAATGAAGAACTAGCAATGTGGTTAAGCCTAGCTAGGACATTAGGAGGAACAAAGTTTTTTAACTTACTAAAAGTGAGTAAGACTTTAGACAAAGCATTTCAATATTTTAGAAGATTACAGCACAAAAAAATTTATAGCATTGATGATGCATATGAGGAGATAATAAATGTTAGTAGAATAGAAGCCAGAATTATACCTGCATGTGATCCAGATTATCCAGAATTTTTAAAAAGTATTGTAAGTTATCCACCTACAATAACAGTATTAGGTGATATATCAATATTAAAATCAGAAATAATTGCAATAGTTGGTGGACGTAATTCTTCGATCAATGGAAGAAATTTCTCAAATAAATTAGCACTTGATCTCAGTGAATCTGGATTTGTTGTTGTTTCTGGACTTGCACGAGGAATTGATACTGCAGCAAATAGTGTAATATATAATAATTATCCAACAATCGGTGTAATAGCTAGCGGTATTGATATAGTCTATCCAAGAGAAAATCTATACCTATATGAAAAAATTGCTAAAAATGGAGGATTGATAGTTTCTGAACTCCCATTTGCTACAAAACCTAAACCACAGTTCTTTCCTCAAAGAAATAGAATTATATCTGGATTATCTTTAGGTGTGGTAGTCATTGAAGCATCTAAACGTTCTGGTTCTCTAATAACAGCAAATTTTGCCTTAAATCAGGGAAAAGAAGTGTTTGCTGTATCTGGTTTCCCTTTAGACTATCGTTGTAGTGGTAGTAATTATCTCATTAAAAATGGAGCTAAGCTTGTAGAATCTGCAGATGATATCATAGAAAGTATTAGATTTAACTTGCCACAACATCAAAAAAAATATTTTAATACAGAAGCTACTTGTGACTTAAATCTTAACATAGAAGACATTCCACATAAAAAATTACAACAAGTAAAATCATGTGTACTGAAACATATTAACTCTGTACCTACTAATGTAGATGATCTTATATTAGCAAGCGGATTACCTACAAACATAGCTCTAATCGCTCTTTTAGAATTGGAATTAGAAAATAAAATAGAGCGCTTTCCAGGAAATAAAATTTCCCTAATTTTTAATGCTTCTTAGAATTTGTCTATAAAGTACTGAATAGGAATTAGCATTGCATAATCTGTTTTGTAGTATTTTTAATACAAATGCACGATATAGTATTGATCTTAGTAAACTGCTCAATCATAATTTGTTATTGTGTAATAATAGAGAAAACTTGGAAAAGGTTGAAAACTTAAAGCTCAAAACTATGTTTTAAATTCACAATGCCATTATGCTAATGGATTTTAATTTTTATTGCGACCTTATTATAACATAATCTTATGTCCTATAAAAATTCCCGTTGAAAGTAACAGCTCAATTAATGTTAACTGGAGAAATTACTACAATTGAAATAGTTTAAGGTAATATTCACTAAGAAAAAAACAACAAAGAGCTAAGTATGATTAGATAAAAGGATTATCTAATCAAGGTGGCTCACAAAATACAAGAGAGAGATTGAAGAAAAAGCATTCTAAGGTGCTAAATAATATTCACTGTTGTTAGTGCAATATAGTTTTATATTATTTGCAGGAACTACTCATTTTAGTACCCTCTTGTTTTTCTGTAGCTGTATTAGTAGTATCTGCTATTATTAGTGTATTGATAGATTATGGAGTTGTAAAACTTTGTAAGAAAAAAGTGGAAAACTTGAGTCCTCGCATAGATTCTCGCACATCAAGTATAATCACTCTTATTACCACCGGATTGTTTAATGAAGAAAAAATTTCATATCTAATACTCTTTAGTCTTTATACAGAAAGTAAGATATTATCTTGCTTAGAGAGATTATTTTTTCCTAATTATATCAAATAACCTCAGATTGCTTGTTCTTTTGATATAATAAACTAACAAAGTCATATTGAGCTCAACATTCTCTAATAATTTTTAGAATACGTGAATCTATTATCTCAAATAGATGAATCTATATTCCATTTATTTAAGTATATTATTCAAACATCACCGGTCTAACTACATTATGATTCATTAAGATGATGACTAGATAAAGAATTACTGTTTTAAATAATGCTAGAATCATTCTTTAAAAAACAATGTACAGTTTCTGCTAGTTGCTTATCAACACCAAGTACTTTTTGAATCTCAGTAAGTGAAGCTTTTTTGATATTTTCAATAGAACCAAAATTTAACATTAACTCCCTTTTTCTTTTCTGGCCAATACCAGGTATTTTATCTAACTGTGAAACGAGAAATGTTTTACTACGCTTTTTTCTATGTGAAGTTATAGCAAAACGGTGAGCTTCATTACGTAATAGCTGTAAATAAAGCATACCACTGTTATCACTTGGTAAAGTAAATTCCTCTCTGTTTGGCATATAAAACCTTTCGCTTTCTTCATCACGTTTAGCTATACAAGCAAAGGGAATATTAACTTGAAATGTTCTGAATATACTATCTACCAGAGAAACATGTCCAGGTCCACCATCAATTAAAAGAAAATCAGGCATTACATCCTTAATACTTCCCGAAAAGCGTTTTATAAGCATTTCTTTCATCATTTTATAATCATTACCACCTGATGGAACAGTAAATTTTCTATACTCATTTTTCAGAAAACCATCTTTTCCAGCAACAACCATTACTCCAACTTGTTGGCCTCCTGATATATGACTATTATCATAAATTTCAATACGATTAGGAGTATACTTTAGTGAAAAGATTTTAGCTATACCTTCTAACTTATCCAAATTACTTTTACACTGTATCAGTTTTTGTTTCAAACTATGTAATGAATTATTATAAATAGATTTTAATAAATCACGTTCCTTTCCTGTATTGGCATATAAAACCTTAATTGATTTTTGCGCAGTTTTACATAAAGCCTGCTCTATAATGTCAATTTGGCTTATACACGTTGGCACATATATTTGCATAGGATAGTCAACTTTATTATATAAATCAGCTAAAAATGTAGAAAAAATTTCATCATCAGAATGGCCCTCACAGTTCTCTATAAAGTAAGGAATACTTCCATAGTTGCACTGATCTCTGAATGATAATACATGAATACATGCTGAATTACCTTCACGTGCAATGTTCAAGAAATCTGCATCTTTTGTACAATAGAAATCTGTAACTTTCGTCTGAATTTGCTTAAGAAATTCCAATCTTTCTTTGTAGAGAGCAGCAAGATCATATCTTTCTTCTCTACTGTACCTTTGCATCAAAAAGTGTAACTTTTTTTCCACTTCTCTATTTTTGCCAAGCAAGGTGTTTTTTGCTTGTTTTACCAATGCACCATAATTTTCCTTTGTAATTTTATTGACACAAGGTGCTGAGCAAAGACTTAATTGATATTGAAAGCAGGGTTTTTTTACAGTATGAAAAATTTCATCTTTACATCCTCTTAATGAAAACAGTGCTTGTAGTGATTTTATAGTGCTGTTGACTGCAGTTGCAGATGGAAAAGGACCATAATAATAAAATTTATCACCCTTAAGTCTCCCTCGATATTTCGCTATCCTTGGATAATCATGTTTTGATATTACTATATAAGGATAAGATTTCCCATCTTTAAGTAAGATATTATAAGTAGGACTCAAAGACTTAATTAACTGTGCTTCTAGCAGAAAAGCTTCAATTTCATTCTCAGTAATAAAGATTTCTATCTTCACCACTTTTGAAAGCATTACTTTGATTCTTTCAGAGAGATTTTCTAAGTTACAATAACTGAATAGCCTAGACCTTAAATTTTTTGCTTTTCCAATGTATAGAACTCGATTTTTTTCTCCAATCATTTTGTATACACCACAATTTTGTGGCGGAGAAAAATCTCTAATTGCTTGAACCATTACTTAGTCTGAATAAGACTAAAATCCGCTACTAGGTGAAAAGCATATATTATACTGACAATTAGAGATAATCTATTCTTTCTCAACTCATCAGATTCACAATTAATTTTTACGTTGTCCATAAAATGGTTAACTAATGGTATACACCCTATTAGTTCGTCAAGTGCTACATTAAAGTGATTATTCTTAATTGCTTGTTTGATACTTTCAGTGGAAGTGATAAAATGATTAGATAATTCAATCTCTTCATTTTCAAGTAAAAACCTTTTACCATATGAAGAGCTGTAAGTTATACGGTCAGTTTTTTCTGCTTTATTAATTATATTACTTATTCTCTTATAAGTACTCAGAATCTGCTCCCCTTCTTCTCTAAGAAGGTAATTGTTCAAAATCATTATTTGTTCTTCTGCCATCAAAAAATCACTTGCATCTTTATAAAGTATTGAATCTATTACACCAGGTCTTATATTTCTATTTTTTAGAATTGAATTTAATCTTTCCAAACAAAACTTAAATACTACTTCTAAAATCTGCTTCTTACCTAACTTACTAGACTTATCAATAAGTATGATATACTTAGGGAATATAAGTCTAGAGTAGAAAGAAATTGACTTTTCTATCAATGTTTTAATCGGAATACGTAGTTCATTTTCAAGTATTATCCTAATAATACCAATGGATATTCTTCTTAGACCAAATGGATCATATGAACCAGAAATTTTTTCTCCTTTTCCTATTAAACCCACTAAAGTGTCCATTTTATCAGCAAGGGATACTGCTATCGCTGAGGGATATTTAGGACATTTTTGTTCTGGACCAAGTGGTTTATGATGATCTATTATAGATTCCACCACTTCATGATCCTCTTGAAAATAAGCAGCATAGTGCCCTCCCATTACTCCTTGTAACTCAGGGAATTCCCTTACTATTGATGTTGCCAAGTCGGCTTTAGCTAAATATGCAGTGCGTTCTATTTTAGTAAGTGATGCATTAGGAATCCATATTGCTATATATTTAGACAAAGCTAAAATACGCTTTACTTTTTCCTTCATACTGCCAAGCGATGAATGAAATAATATTAGGTCCAGCCTATTAACGTAATAATCTAGTGTATGCTTTTTATCTTGGGAAATTAAAAATTGAGCATCTGCCAAACGCGCTTCTAATACTTTTTCGTATCCACTAATAACATTTTTGTTATTAACATTACCAACAGTAGCAAAATATACTATCTTTTCTCCATCACTCAAAGCAAGGTACTTTTGCTGTGTATACATGATGCTAAGTATTACTTCTCTAGGTAGTTGAGCAGATTTATCCTGATTTAATCTACCAAATAACACAATAGGACTTTCTACTAGTCCTGTTAACTCACTTAATAAATATTCATTTTTCTCAAGTTGTAAATTATGTTCTTGTGCAAATTTATTAATCTGACTGAGAATAAAATCCTTTCTTTTATTTTTTTCAAGAATAATATTATTCTTTTCTAAAAAATCAAAGTAATCATTAGAAGCTTTAACAATAATAGATTTACCATTAGAAAAAAAACGATGACCATAAGTAACATTCGATGCAACAATTCCACCAAATGATATAGGTATTACTTCTCCATTAAGAATACATAAAATACTTTTTATTGGTCTAATCCACCTTTCTTTTCCCTCCCCCCATCTCATACTTTTAGGCCAAGCAAAGTTACTTAACACCTCTTCCATTTGATTTTTTATGATTTCCTTAGCATTAGTTAAAGAATTATCATTTACTATAAAATAGAAACTATCTTTGTTTACTTTACGCACAAACAAATCTACTTTATTTTTTTTATTCTTTCTCAGAAAACCTTCTATAGCATCTTGTGGTGCATTAATATTTGGACCCTTAATTTCTCTATTACGATTCTCCAATTCTGAAGTATCTATACCCTCAACAAGAAGGGAAATTCTACGGGCTGTGATAAATACTTGTAATGATATAAATTTTATATCATTTTTATTAAATACTCTCGTTACATAGTTTTTTAACTCTATCAATGCAAGGTTATGCATTCTTGATGGTATCTCCTCACAAAGACATTCAAATAATAATTGTGCTAGCATATGACTATTTACCTATGTATAACTCACAGCATTTTTTTGTTAACTCTCTTACTCTACCTATATACGCTATACGTTCATTTATACTAAGAACACCTCTCGCATCTAAAATATTAAGCAGATGACTTGCTTTAGTACATTTGTCATAAGCTGCTAATGGCATTTTCTTTTCTATGAGAAATTTACATAATCTTTCTGTATCTTCAAATTGTTTCTGTACTGATTTTATATCATAACATTCTAACGCTAAGTAGGAAAACTCATATTCTCTTTGTTTAAAGATCTCCCCATAGGTTATTCCGCTATCATTCCACACAATATTATAAACATTATTAACATCCTGTATACACATTGCAAGACGCTCTAATCCATATGCAACTTCTCCTGGGATAATACTACAATCAATCCCCCCAACCTGTTGTATATAGGTGAGCTGTGTAACTTCCATTCCGTTACATACAACCTCCCATCCAAGACCCCATGCACCAACACTGGGATTTTCCCAATCATCTTCAATAAACTTGATATCATAGTCTTTTATAGATATTTCTAATGATTCTAAGCTTGCAAGGTAAAGATCTTGTAGATTATTACCAGATGGTTTCAATATCACCTGATATTGATGATGTTGATATAAACGATTAGGATTATCACCATAACGTCCATCTGCAGGTCTAATTACTGGCTGTAGGTAGGCTATTTTTGCCGGTTTTTTATCAATTGCAGATATGATTGTTGCAGGATGTAGAGTCCCAGCACCTACTTCAGAAGTATATGGACATAATATGGTACACCCTTGGTTTGACCAAAAACCCTCTAACCTTTTTATTATGTTCTGTAGATTCACTTAAGTAATACACCGTAGTTATACTAAAATATATAAGTAATTGTATGTAATTCAATATTTATTTTTTAGAAAAAACTCCATAAATGCTGCTTAAAAGCTAGAAAATCCTCATAAACATACCAAATAACATTTGTATTAAAAGCTATTGTTCCTGTCATAGTAAGATCACAGCATAAAAATGCTGTAAGATATAGTAGTATCGTTGCATAGAGTGTGTATACAACTCCTTCAGTCGTAATTGATATAGCATTGTTATAGCCTAGTTGTAATGAACTTATTGGCCATGGTTTTATTACTTCAAGAACATTGAAGTAGAAATAAGGTATCATAAATAAAAACATAAAACTCATAAAATCATTGAACCAGCTAGGACAGTGAAGCATCTGTTTGCAGATTCCATTATACATTTTAACTATCGTAGAAAATATTGAAATGATGGCAGGTAATGAAAATGCAACGGTTAGAATCTGCCCTGATGCCATATGAACAACTATATTTTCATCGCTATTTGCTGAAGGATCCTGAGAATGTAGAACAAATATTCCTACTACTTGAATTATTATCATAATAATTGCTAGCTTCATAAATATAGCAGCAAAAACTATTCCTGAGATAGTAGGAAGTGTGTTTAGCAAATGTTTTCCTTCGTATACAAGAATTAACGATATATAAACTATGAACAGTGCTAAAAAGGATGCCCAATGACCTTGCCAAGCTGGTAGATATCCTGTACCAAAAAATGAACTTATTGTTTTACCAGGAAAGACCTTACCTAATATTTTACCAAAAAATGCTAAAGTTTTCTTCATATAATTGCCGTTAGTTGATGATCATTATACTGAAGCAATGTTGACTTATCAATCAATACTGATTAAAAAAATAGCAATTACAATAACATTATATTACACATAAGATTTCGTTGACTTTAATTCTTTGATTTTTATAGTTTGTATTAAACAAAAAATTAGTATTTAGATATGACAAAACAAAATGATGAAAACTTTTTTAACCTACATTTTTATGGTAGTTATAGTGAAAATATAAAAAATAATAATGAAATTGAAGCTATTCTCTCTAATAAAAGTGAAGGAGTGAAAGATAAAGCACAAAAAATTAAAAAAATCTTTATACAAAATGGCATTACACAAAAAAATACAAAAAATTCTCGAGAAAATAACAGCAGCTCTTATAGTCGCTCCATGCGAGATACACAAAATATACGCATAACTGTTGACCAAAACAGAGGATTTAACATCTGGGATTATTTTTTACTTTCTACTATTTTTAATAATCACTCACAAACACAACCCATAATCATTAATAATGGTCCTATAACTAGAAGCTCAAATTCATTCAATCAAAATGAAAAGGATACCTCTAATAAGAATAATGCAATAAATAAGCTCTTATTCCTTATTTCTCTTTGCATAATTACACACCTTATGGTATGTGCAGCATATAATCTATATTTTAAAGAAGAAGCAGAAAAAGGTGATAAGCCTATTGACTACTTAGCTAACCGTCAACGCGATATATCAATATTTCAATTATTATTTGGCAGTGCAAGTTTTATTATTGCTGGCATATCTATAACTGATAATAGTATCTTCATACCTTTTTTGATTAACACATTTATTTGTTTATGTTCAAGCGTTATTTTTTACTGTGCACATAACAAGACAAATACAAATGAAGTTGAACCTTACATAAAATTAGTAGAACTTATGATCAAAAATGATCTAAATCCTCCTCCTTACAACGAATCAGTAAATAATCCTACAGCACCTACAAATCCAAATACAGAATTTATTAATCCAAATGCTAAAGCTACTCATGCTAATTACCCACCTTGTACAGATCTGTAAGTCAAAAACCTTGACTTCATAAACGTTAAAAGACATTCTATTGTTTGTGTGCCCGTAGCTCAGCTGGATAGAGCAGCAGCCTTCTAAGCTGCGGGTCGTGGGTTCGAATCCCTCCGGGCACGCAGTACAAGTTTTCTGAACTTTGTTATATATAGTTTTATAAAGGTTTAAGTATAAAAGATGGAAATAATAAACCTTATCTTACTACTACCTACAGTATTGATTGTTCTTGCCTCAAGTATATATCTATCAATAAAACTCAAATGGTTACAAATACTCAGAATACCATATGCATTTTCCCTTTTAATTACTAAGAAAGGTAAAAATAAATTTTCCTCTTTTGCTGCATTATTTACTGTTTTAGGAGGAAATTTAGGTGTAGGAAATGTGTCTGGTACAGCTATTGCACTTAAGAGTGGAGGACCTGGATTTATTTTATGGATGATAATAATTATTATTATCACCTCAATAATAAAATATGTTACATGTTACTTAAGTATAAAAAATAGAAAAAAAATCGGCACAAGGTTTATAGGTGGACCTATAACTTATATGGCTGAGGCATTTAACTCAAAAAAAGCAACTTATTTATTCCTATGTATAGTTCTTATATCTTCATTAACTGTAGGTAATCTTGTCCAAGTTAATTCTCTGTTAATACCACTTAATATGATAGATGTGCCTATGATTATCGGTGGAGTAATCATGGCTGTATTTTTTTTCATTGTCGCAATACTTAGTTTACGCAAGATCAAGGTTTTTATGTCAACCATGATACCTGCAATGACAATTGCTTATCTTACATTGTGTGTTATAGCATTGATAAAATTCAATAAAAATATATTTCCTTCTCTAGAATTAATTTTAAACAACTTTTGTACAGTAAAAAGTTTTACCTCAGGTATGTCTCTAGGATTAATTCTAGAAACATTAAACATTATACAAATAGGAGCTCTACGTGGTATTTTTGCAACAGATATAGGTCTAGGTCTTGAAGGAATAGTACATTCTTCAATTTCCACAAAAAAGGATACTTCTAAATTTGCGATTGAACAGGGCTTAATTACTCTACTATCACCCTTTATAGTTGCTGTAATTGCTTTTATAACAACAATGGTTTTACTTGTAACAGGTGCTTATATGACCGAACTAGAAAGCACTAACATGTGTATATTTGCTTTTCAAAAGGCAATACAACTTCCTTTTACAAACTACCTCATCATAGTTATAATGTTTTGTTTTGCTTTTACTACCATTTTTACATGGTTTTTTTGCACAAAACAAACTATACGATATGTGTCTAGTAACAAGATGTATATCATAGTTTGGACAATAGTCTTTACTATTTTTATTCCTATTGGGTCAATAGGAGCAATACGTTTATTATGGAACATAGCTGATATTTCAATAGCTCTCTTACTTTGTATAAACATATTAGCTATACTCAAAATTGTATTCAATAACCAAGAAATATTTACTATTAGTACCAGATGTTTAAAGCTCAAACATGAACGCTAATATTAGAAATCTAGTTAATACTTTATCCAAGTTACCTAACCTGGGTCCATCATCATCCCGTAGGTTAGTCATACATTTGTTGCAAAACAAAGAAAAAATTATGCTCCCTATTGCTTCGATGCTCAAAAATCTCGCTTACCAAATAAAAGAATGTAGTATATGTGGAAACTTAGATTCACAATCACCATGTTATATCTGTATAAATTCAAGACGTGATTCTAAATTACTATGTGTAGTAGAAGACCTAGGTGATTTATGGGCATTTGAAAAGGGAAATATATACTCAGGAATATATCACGTTTTAGGAGGCAAGCTATCTGCAATAAATGGCATAGGACCCAAAGAACTAAATCTTGATCGTCTTTATAATAGAACAAAGGATTCCAAGATAAAAGAGGTAATCATTGCTATTAGTCCAACTATAGAAGGTCAAATCACTACACAATATATAATCGAGTTATTAAAAAATTTAAATGTCAAAATATCTCGCCTTGCATGTGGAATACCAATTGGTGGAGAAATCGATTACCTTGATAAGGGAACATTGAAAGTAGCTCTTACATCACGTCAAGATATTAAAACTGAATAATTACCTTAATGTATTGCTTATATACAGCAAGTTTTAAAAATAAAGGTCACAATCTCTCAAAACAATTTCTCTATGAGAGATGTAGTATAAGTAACAAAATAGAAATATTCAGTTCTTATCAAAGATTTGTAAAAGGCATGATATTGAGAATATAAAACTTTCTAATACAATGTTATGACTTTTTCTTGTAAAGATTACTCCATACTTTTTTATTTGTGAGCATAAAAAATATGGTCAAAATTATAAAGTATGATACTACTTTAAAGCCTAATTTATTTCTATGCTCAAGTTCAGGTTCTGCAGCCCATTGTAAAAAGTTAACTACATCTTGAGCCATATTATCAACTGTTGCCTCTTTATCACCATCATATTGAACCAAACCTTCAGAAAGAGGAGGTGCCATAGCTAATTTTCCTGTTGCAAAATAAGGATTAAAGTATAAGCCATTTTCATCTTGTTCACCTCCTTTATAACCGGTGAGCAAGGAATAGACATAATTTTGGCCATCATGTCTAGCTTTAATTATCAACGATAAATCTGGAGGAACTGCACCATTATTTGCAGCTGCAGCAGCTTCTTTTGATTCAAAAGGGTTGAGAAAATAATCTGAAGGTATTCCAGGTCTCTCAAACATTTCTCCCAAGTCATTAGGACCGTCTTTAATTTGATATGAAGCTGCAATCTGTTTTACTTCTTCTTCAGAAAAACCAATGTCTTGCAAATTACGAAATGCTATTTTATTCATTGAATGACATGCAGCGCATACTTCCTTATAAACCTTATATCCACGTTGGATTGATTCCCGATCAAAATAACCACTAATTCCTTTGTTTTTCCAATTTATTTTTTTATGCGGTAACGGTTTAAATTCTTCAGCAAAAGAAAAATTAACAAAGAACAATGTCAAAAATACTATTATTTTTATCATTAATTATTCTCCATACTCAAGGTCTTTGGTAACTTCTTTGGCTTTTCATACTTACTTAGTAACGGTAGAATAATTGTAAAATATGTAAAATAGTAAAGAGTAGATAACCTACTTAATGTAATATAAGGTTCTTTCACTTCTTGTCCCCCCAGCCAACCTAGGAAGAGAAAATTAATTGCAAAAATAAGAAAGAATACTTTGAATAAAGGACGATAAGCGCCACTCTTAACTTTGGACTTATCAAGCCAAGGTAAGAAAAACCAAACTAAAATGGAAGCAAACATGGTTAATACACCAATGAGCTTATTGGGAATTGAGCGAAGCATTGCATAGAAAGGTAAGAAATACCATTCTGGAACTATATGAGTCGGAGTAACCATAGAATCAGCTTCTATGTAATTATCTGGATGGCCAAGATAATTGGGAGCATAGAATACAAATGCAAATAAAACTATAAAAAACAGTCCAAATGTTATGCAATCTTTTGCTACATAATATGGGTAGAAAGGAATTGTATCATTGCTGGATTGTACTTCTACTCCAGTAGGGTTACCAGATCCAAATCTATGTAGAGCAACTATATGCAACATAGCTAATCCAATAATAACAAAAGGCAATAAATAATGTAGGGCAAAAAACCTATTAAGGGTTGGATTACCAACAGAAAAACCACCCCATAGCCATACGACTACTTTATTACCGACAACAGGTATTGCAGAAAACAAGTTAGTAATAACTGTTGCACCCCAAAAACTCATCTGCCCCCAAGGAAGAACATATCCCATGAAAGCAGTTGCCATAATTGCAAAAAAAATGAATATTCCAATAAACCATACCATTTCACGTGGTTTCTTGTAAGACCCATAATATAGACCTCGCATTATATGCGAATAAACTACCATAAAAAAAAGGGATGCTCCTACAGCATGGGTATAACGTATAAGCCAACCATAACTTACATCACGCATTATGCGTTCTACGCTATTGAAAGCATGATCAACGTGGGGAGTGTAGTGCATAGCAAGAAATATTCCAGTAATTATTTGTAAGATCAACGCTATACCAGCTAGAGAACCGAAATTCCATGCATAATTCAAGTTTTTTGGTACCTGATAAGAAGCTATATGATTCAGAAAAGAAAATATAGGCAACCTATACTCTATCCAACCTAATATACCTTTTTCCTCTTTTCTCTCTTGCATTTTTCTTGCTCTTTAACCCTTTAATTATTGTAATGACTTATCCCTTGTAGACAATAAAAACTTCACATTATCTTTAGACAAGTTAGAGACTTCCTATAAAAATAGTATTAATACCATATGAAGTCTTTTCAATAAAAAATCAAAGTAAACGCTTTAGATTTTTGTTCAAATAAGCATTATTAAACACTAAGCACATAATTCTGATAATAGTTGTTACAAATTCTATAAAGCTTGTCATATTTTTGCTGTAATTGATTATATTCTTCCTGTAGTGTTAGTATTCTATGCGATAAATCTAAATCGATGTTTTGGTTGATCTCATCTTTATAGTAGTAATTGTACTCAGGTTCGTTTTTATAATCTAACATATAAGTAACCCTAATGATACAGTAATTGTTATAGTAAATTTCTTATCAATACATTAATCCAGTACACTTGATAATTATTAGCAATAGTTTCTTAATCAATTACTTTAATGAATTAAATTTTTTAATGTAAAAGCATATTAAGTGTACTAGAAAATTTTATGAATAAGAGTTCGATTTGATATTCTTAACCCTAGAATAGAAGAAAGTATTTAAAATAGGATAATATATCTTAACCTATATCATTCTTCCTTTGTTACTTTACTTTTTTCCACCATAATAATTCTTCTTCCGTTCTCACCAAACTTGCATATCAGGTTTTGATTGCTCATTAACGCTTTGAAATTAAATTTAGTCTTTATACTGAAGTAGCAGTTATACCTTGATATCCAGGATTTATACTAACAAATTTTTCACAGTTATTATTAGGTCTCGTTTGTATACTTTTATCCTTTATCAAATACTGACAAGGTTATCTCTTTTTCCTCCACATCAAGATCCTATAATATCTTTCCTCATAATTAGGTATCTAAGTGAAGAAGGTCGCCCTTCCTCACTCGACTTCAAAACCGGACTT
>JAHRAF010000025.1 GCA_019061405.1 Wolbachia endosymbiont of Fragariocoptes setiger | reverse complement strand
TAGGTATCTAAGTGAAGAAGGTCGCCCTTCCTCACTCGACTTCAAAACCGGACTTGATAGTTTGCCCATCATCCGGCTTCTCTCTAATTTGGTGCTTTTCATGCACACCTCCTATGTAATTCATTATGACAATGTCCATGTAACAAGGATAAATTTTTGTTCATATTATTACGTCTGTTTCGGTCTATATGATGTATCTCTAAAATGTCATCATTTTTAAACCAAAGCTGACAATGACTACATTTACCATGTTGTAACTTCAACAATTTTACTACTCTTGGTGATTTGTCTGGTATTTTCCTTAGAAGATTACCCCAATAAACCCAATCCCCATCATATGGCGATTTAGTTCCTTTCACTTTGATATGCCGTTTAATAGCATGATCACTGTGTCTAATAAGATAAATCTTGTTATTTGTCATAAATCTCGAATTGTCATTTTTATACTTATTAAAGTATTTCCTCTTAATCCAGCATTTACCTTTGTGTGGATGTCTAAAGACTGACCACTTCCAAAGATTCATATGCACTATATTGCTCATTAATTCAAAGATTTTCCTGGAAACTACCAACATGTAATATTGACTCCATCCTCTAACTATAGGATTAAGTTCTTTTATTACTGCTTCTTGTGTTCCTCCACGTAATCCTTTAAGTTTATGTTTAATAGTGAGTTTATGCTGTTTTATAGATTCTTGACTTGGCTTAATTAATAACTTGTAACCTTTCTGACTATTTCTTATTGGATAATGTCTTATAAAAAATCCAAGAAAATTAAATCCTGGTTTTTCTCCATTTAAAGTGTGAGCCACCTTTGTTTTTGAGGCTTTTAATTCTGGTCCAATGGTTTTTAGCCATTCCTCGACTATTATCTTTGCCTTAAGAATGATTTCTTCACTTTCATGTAGAACTACAAAATCATCGGCGTAAACAATTACACTTATTGATCGTTGTGCTACCATACGTGATGCCTTACCACCGTATTTCCTTTTTGCGTATTGCAAAAGTTCACATGCTAATGCTCCTTTAATATGACTTTCTAACCCATGTAATGCAATACAAGCAAGTAAAGGAGAAATTGCTCCTCCTTGTATTGTGCCATGTTTTGTGGATTTAAATTTTCTGTTTTCTATAACTCCAGCTCTCAACCATCCTTTTATAATTTTCTTAAAAGTCGGTGTAGTATTGAGTTTTTCTAACAGAACTTTTTGGTCGATATTATCGAAGCATCCGGAAATATCAGCATCCAATACAAATACTGTCTTCTTACCACCAAGTGCAAGAAATATAGCTGTTATTGCATCATGACACGATCTACCAGGTCTAAAACCATAAGTATTTGGCTCTAATTTTGCCTCCCACTCCGGCTCTATTGCCATTTTCATAAGTGTTTCTTTTGCTCTCTCTGAAATAGTAGGTATGCCTAACGACCTTTTCTCAGTTTTTCCAGATTTTGGAATCCAAATACGTCTTGATGGTTTAGCTTTTTCTCTTACATCCAAAGAATATGCTAATTGCAATCTTTCTTTTTGAGTAAGATTAGCCTTTCCATCAATACCTGCTGTTTTCTTTCCTCTGTTATCCTGAGTTACCTTTCTAACAGCTAGCAATTTCGCACTCATTGAGTTAAGTAATAATCTTTGCAGTTTATGTACCTTCTTGATATCATTACAGCTTGCAGCTTGGTAAATTCGCTTTTGTAACTTGAATACAAATTTCTCTAGCTTTCGCCAAGGAATTGTACTCCATTTATACCTAGCACTCTGCTGGTCTATAACATATTCATTACTATTCACAACTTTACCTTCCAAATTACAGTGTTTACGTCTGCATATCCCAAACATTACTTTGGGCATTAGCTTCTTAAACAATCCTTCCACAATTTTGTTTCACGTTAGACTTAGATTCCTACTTTTTGCCGGAAGCTGAGAATATCTATAATCAAAGAACTAAAACTTTAATTCCTCTTTTGCTTCACACCATTTTGGTCAATGCGTTATCAACCTTATTTCGCATTTTAGACCTTACGACAATTCAAACATAGGTTCCTCTCGTAATCATATCTAACTCCGTTTGCAGGGATTTGCCATAAGGTTTAGCATTACCCGCTTCTATCTCATGCTTTCACCTTAGAGGTTGCCAATCTCTAAAATGTGAGATACACATTATCCCCGATATCTAGGGAAGATGGAATTTAACCATCACAAAATCACGACTTTCGGGTCGCACTTTGTT
>JAHRAF010000010.1 GCA_019061405.1 Wolbachia endosymbiont of Fragariocoptes setiger | reverse complement strand
TATTGAAGATAATTTAAGTGGTGAGTACATGGAGAAAGTTCATGCACTAGTCAGTCCTGAATTTTTCGACGCATTAACATCGCATAGCAAGGTAAAGGAAGCATATGAAAAGGTGGCAAGAAGGTGCAGCTTTAAGAGATGATATGAGATCAGGATTTATGTTCTGTGGTATTACATTTGAAGAATATAGAGGTCAAGCAACTGATCTGGAAGGTAATGTCAGAAGATTCATCGAAAAAGATACAGGTCATTGTTTTCCTTTTGGTACAGCAAATACATTTACAACTTATTTTGCTCCAGCAGACTTTAATGAAACAGTAAATACACTAGGACAACCACTTTATGCCAAACAAGAGCCAAGAAGATTTGATCGGGGAACTGACTTACATACACAATCAAACCCACTACCTATGTGTCACAGACCTGCAGTGCTAGTAAAAGTCGTTTCAGCATAGGTAGATGTGCATAGAAAGGTTATTTGCAGATTGTTTTGAACATTTAGGAATGGAAGTAAGTTATTGTAATCACAAAAGGGAGGAAATCTCTAGAATAAAAGCATTAGTAAAACGTCCTGAAGCAGCGTATTCTATAGGAAGTGAAAGGGGTTATAGTCAGGTTTCTTCAATAGAAATACGCTGTAAGGACGTTGCTTTTGTTAGTCTTGGTGATTATATCAGGATTAGTAACAAATACTATAAGATTTTTGAGCAGCCGTTAAAAGATTCTTCAAATATGCTATGGAAAATTGAGGCGATAGAGAACAATGTTTGATATTAAAACTAGTAACAACATTGATGAAGTTATTTCCTATATTGGTAGGCAAAAGCAGAAAATAAAACTAGCAGTTATAAAAGCACTGAACAAAACGGCACTATGGCTAAAATCACAAGCTGCTAAGGAAATAAGTGAGGAAAAGAGAATAAAATTAAATTTAATAAGAAAGAGATTAAGGATTTTTAAAGCAAAGACAAGAAGATTGGATGTGTTAATTAGAGCAAATCTCTACGACATTAGAGCATCAGCAATTGGTAAAATACAAAAGACAAGAAAAGGAACAAAAGCTGGAAAACACCAATTTATGGGAGCATTTATGGCAACAATGCCAAGGGGATATAGAGGTGTTTTTAAACGTGAAGGAAAGACATCGTTACCAATAGAAGAAATAAAATTACCACTGAAACCTGAAGGCTCAAGAATAATGAAAGATCTTGTTAATTATGAGGTTGAGAAGGTATTTGAGAAGTTTCTTCAGCGTGAATTGGATTATATATTGAAAATATGAATTTGAATGATCTACATCAAGCAATTTGCACCACACTGAAGAAAGAAATTCCTTCTATACAAACATGTGAAGTGTATCCAGCGATAAGGAGAGAACTGATAGCTCCAGCAATATTTATAGAACTTAGCAGCTTTGAAAAGGGGAATGATCCTGGAACTGAAGAATTAGCTATTAAGGCAAGATTTGAAGCAAGAATAGTAATTGATAGTACTATAGAGAATGCACCTATAATTGTGAGATCTTTGGCTAGCGAGGTTGCAAGAATAGTAAACGGAAATACCTTTAATATGAATATTTCACCAGGTGAGTTTTTATCTGCAGAGGTTGATGGATTTAGGCCAGAGTTAGATGCATATTCTGTTTGGTTAGTTGAATGGGTGCATGAACTTCATATTGGAGAGTCAGTATGGAAATCAGAGGATATCAAGCCTCACTCAATCAACATCGGAGAAACGAATGTTAGAAAATAGTTTTGCAATTGCAGAGTTACAGAGGAAATTAGCCAATATTGTACGTATTGGAATTGTCAAAGAAATAGATTGTGAAAAAACAAAAGTGCGAGTGCAGATAGGTGAGTTTTTAACTGATTTTTTGCCATGGATAACTTCTAGAGCAGGAGAGGAAAGAAGCTGGCTACCACCAAGCATGAATGAACAGGTAGTAATATTGTCACCATTGGGAGAGTTGTCATTAGGAGTGGTCCTGGCTGGAATATATCAACAAAAGTACCCGGCTCCAGAGAGTAAAAAAGAAATAAGTAGCTTTACTTTTAAAGATGAAACGAAATTATTGTATGACAAGGAAAACAAGCATCTTGAGATAGCAGTAGTTGATAAACTAACCTTAAAGGTTGGAGGGTCAGAAATAGAGATGACAAAAAATAGAGTAAAAATTAAAGGAAAACGTATCGATTTAAATTAGTACGAGCAAACCAGTTGTAAGCATCGGAGATTACTGCACTGAAGCTAAACCACACTTTTGTATTACTGGAAGCCTAAATGTCCTTGTAAATGGCAAACCTGTTTGCAGACAAGGAGACAGTTTTAGTGAAGGTAGAATACTAACAGAAGGATCAAAAACAGTGTTTGCAAATGGTTACGGTATTGGAAGAGTTGGTGATTCAGTATCTTGTGGATTTAAAAAGTGATTAGTGGTAGCAGCAGTGTATTTACAAGCTAAAAATGAAGGGAATGAGCAAAGAAACAGGAAAAGAGTTAGAGGGAATTGAGCATATGAAACAGTCAATTATTGATATATTAACAACTCCTATAGGATCACGCATGACGAGAATATGGATCAAAATTATTTGAGTTAGTTGATAAGCCAATTAACAGAGATTTTATGTTAGAAATATACGCAGCAGTGGCAGAATCTCTACAAAAATGGGAAAAAAGATTCAAATTAGAGAAAGTGAAAATCAAGGAAGTAAAAGAAGGAAAAGTCACATTGGAGTTAAACGTAATTTATCTACCAAATAACGAAAGTATTTTGTTAAGTGGAGTTAAAAATGCAACAACCAGAAATTATTGAGCAATTAAATTTTGAAGAGATTTTCTCACGGATGAAGGAGGAATTAATAAGAAGAGATTCAACATTTTCAGCATTAATTGAAAGCGATCCAGCAATTAAAATATTAGAGGTAGCAGCCTGGAGAGAGTTGTTACTTAGAGAAAGAATCAACGAAGCAGCAAAAGCAAATCTATTGAAGTTTGCAGAAGGAAATGATCTTGATTCTTTGGCTGAATTTTATGGAGTTGAGAGAAACGAGAAAGAAGAAGATGAAGCTTTTAGAAAAAGAATAAAAGCAAAGGGATGGAGTACAGGCGGAAGCAAAGAGTATTACTGCTTTCATGCACTGTCAGCCGATTCGAGAGTGAAGGATGCTTTAGTTGAGTCGTTAGTTCCAGGAAAAGTGCGAGTTTCAATCTTATCAATAGAATTATTCACAGAAAAAGAAGACTTACTTAAAATAGTAAGAAATCAGCTAAACAGGGAAGATATTAGGATATTAACCGATACTATAGAAGTGGTAAGTTGTACAATGGTTTTGATAGATATTCACAGCAGAATTAGCATGAGTTCTATCACATCAGAGAAAGAAATTAGAAAACAATTTATTGAAAAGTTTGAAGCAGCTAAAGGATTAGGATGGTATGTGCCAAGATCTTGGATAATAGCAAATATGTTTGTTGAAGGAGTAAGCAATATTGAATTGATTGAGCCAAAAGAAGATGTTGTGATAAGAGGAAATGAATGCCCTATGTTGAAAAGCTTGAATATCGAATTTACCTGTAAACATTGATGCTACTGCCACCAAATTCGACAAAGCAAGAACGAGCGTTAGTCGATGCTATAAATTATCAGGTGGATTTGAATTGTATTAAGGGATTTAAATTAAAATATGAAGAGAAAATTTTACCATGGCTAATAGAAGAATACGGATTGGAGGAAATTTTATTCTGGGTCAAGGATAAAAAGAAAGCTGTAAAAGAAGGTGTAAAGTTTCAAAGACTAAAAGGAACACCTGCATCACTCAAAATAGCACTCAAGTGGGCAAATATAGAAGATATCACAATCATTGAAGAACCACCTTTCGCTGAATTTCAAGTTGGTATTTGTTGTAATATTCCAAACGATTCTCTAGTAAATACAGTGATAGATTTGGCAAAGCTTGCTGCTCCAGCAAGATCAAGGCTGATGCGTATTTTCAACGATCTATATAATGCACAAAGATTTATACTGAATGAAAGTTTATTTGGTGATCTTCTTTCAGACTATTCAGGGACCAAAATAGCAAAAGAAGGACCGGTTCTATCATTTGGGAGAAAAAATTCGTTTGAACTAAAATTAGCAAATCCAAGTTTTAAGTTTGGTACGTTTCGAGCACACTATGAAAGAAGCTATAGTAATGATTTATACCGCCTAGATGTAGCAATATTAGGAGATACCGAGCCACATACTAAAAATTATAGTGGAATATATGAACGAGACCATTTATGGTATAATTTTAAAGCTCTGTATCCACTACCACAAAGCTTGTTGCCAGCGATTAAGTTTGCTAAAGCACAGATTATATTGTCTGATAGCTGGAAATTAGGTGAAGTGAATGGATGTTTTTCTGTGAGTTATCATGAAGAAGCTGGTGATAAATTTTTGTTGGGTAATGATAAACTTTCAGAGCAATTGTGTAGCTTTAAGTATACGCCGATTTTAGAAAGATTTAGTATCAATTACCAATATGAAGCAAAGAACTTTGATGATCAAAAAGCGATTAAATACGGCTTAGCAGAGCATTACACTTGCCTTGAAAGTAATTTAAATCAAAACCAAGATGGCCCAACACATGAATTAGAAAACCATATTTTAGTATTTTATTCAGGTGTTATTGTTTGGCATGAGCATAAACATTTGAATAGGTCGTGGAATAACACACAGCCCATTACTTTAATATACTAACTACTTACATTGAGATATTCATGCACGCTAATATTGCATTAAATATACACATTTGACTGCATAAATGACTTGCAGTTCTCTTTTTGCTAGAACAAAATTAAAGTAAACATAACAAAATTACCTGCCGTTAAAGAAGTTATATTTTTATGGAGTTTTATGTTTAGATGCGCAATTTACACTAATAAAAGCAATTTAGAAGAAAGCATTGCAGGAGTTATTTGTGAGGTGGAGTATGTAATTGTGTTACAAGATCAGCATCAGAGCTAGCAAAATACTATGCTTGTTTAGGGTGTTTTTCTTCGATTTATATCCATCAGCTAATATGGCTATGTTTCATGAATCAAGAAAAGCAGACAGTTTAATTATTAACAAAGGAAGAAAATGAATACAAGACAAGAAGTATTAGCTTTAACAAACAAAACATCACAAGAATTAAGAAAAATGTATGAAGAGGAATCTCAAGCAAAAGCCCCGCCATATCGAAGAGAATACTTTATAAAATGGTTGGCCTATAGATTGCAAGAAAAGGAGTACGGGGGATTATCTGAAAAAGCAACTAAGAGTCTAGACTATTTAGTAGAGCAAATGAGACAAGGAAAAAAGATACATCCTTCATTATTACCAGTAGGAACAAGAATTATTAGACAGTACCGTGGAGAGGAACATGAGGTAATAGTAAAAGGTTACAAAGCGTTTTTGTTTATAAGAGTAAGCCCTACAAGTCATTATCAGCAATAGCCAATGAAATTACTGGTACCAGGTGGAATGGATTAAAGTTTTTCCAGGTGAAAAATGCAAATTAGGTGTGCGATCTACACAAGAAAGTCATGTGAAGAAGGGTTGGAACAGAAGTTCAATAGTCTCGATGCGCAGAGAATAGCAGGAGAGAGCTATGTGGCAAGTCAGCAACTCAAAGGGTGGATAGCAATAGATAAAAAGTATGATGATGGAGGTTTTTCAGGTGGAAATCTAGAAAGGCCAAGACTAAAAGATCTATTTAAAGATATAGGGGCAAGAAAAATAGATTTGGTAGTAGTATACAAAATGGATCGACTATCTAGATCATTACTAGATTTTGCCAGAGTAGTAGATTTTCTGAAAAAACATAAAGTAGCATTTGTATCAGTAACAGAGTCATTTAATACCACAGATCCAGTAGGTGAGTTAATGCTAAACATCGTCATGAGTTTTGCTCAATATGAAAGAGAATTAGCAAGCATGAGATAAGATAGCGCTATCTAAAAAGAAAGGATTATGGATGGGAGGAAATCTGCCACTAGGATATGATGCACAAGATAAGAAATTGGTGATAAATGAAGAAGAAGCAAAATTAATAAGACATATTTTTGAAAGTTTCGTAGAGCTAAAATCAATAACTGCCGTGGCTAAAAAGCTAAATTCTAAAAGTTATAAAACAAAAGAAGGAGAAGAGTTTAAAAAAGCAACAGTGAGGGGAATATTAACTAATGCAACTTATATAGGCAAAATAAGCCATAAAGGCACATTATATCAAGGAGAGCATCAAGCAATAATCGATCAAGAGTTATGGAATAAAGCAAAAGAAAATATAAAAACTAGAGAACATATAGAAGTTAAAAGAGAACCAGTATTATTAAAAGGATTAATGCGTTGCCATGCTTCAATGCAGCCAACTCATTCAAAGAAAAAAAATAGAGAATATAGATATTACGTATGTGGAAGACATTTAAAAGGAAGAGAATGCAAAGGAAAAGATCATACCATTGCAGCCGGAGAAATAGAACAGGTAATAATGAAACAAATACCTTTAATAATTAGCAATAGTGAGTTAATGGAAAGAGCATTTAGAAAAATAGACGAGGCAATTGATAAAACACTAAAAGGAATAACGGAAATGTGGGAGAATATATTTCCAGAAGAGCAAAAGAATATAGTTCAATTACTCATACAAACTATTTGGTTTCAAGAAAATGGGTTTAAAATAGAAATAAGTAGGAAAGGACTAAAAAGTTTAGTAGAGAAATACAAAGCGAATAATGAAAAAATAGAAGCCAAAGGAGAAGATATTGAGATTTTTATCGAATATGAGCTAAAGAAATATAGAGGAAAAAGCATGGTTTTATTTGCTGAAGGAGAGGTAAAAGAAAGAAAAAATGATTTACTTTTGAAATCCTTGATTAGAGCAAGGTTGTGGCAAAGTCAAATGGACAATGGAGAATACGCAAATATAAAAGAAATATGCTCTGCAAATAAAATAGCTTGTCCGAAATATGTCAGTTCAATTCTACAATTAAATTTTCTTGCACCAAAAATAAAAGAAGCAATATTGGAGGGAAAGCAGCCATCTCATGTCAGACTAAATAACTTCCTGGGCACTAAAATGAGTATGCTTTGGGAGGAGCAGTTACGGATATTTCATGGGTAATGAAGTTAATATACTGCTTAAAGATATTAATATAGTTGAGAATAGTGTAATTCTTATTTCAAGAGTATTGTTGATGTATATAACAATTTATACACGAATAGTTAATAAAAAAATAACACATATCGCTATAGACTTGGATAGTTTGTTAATAGTGGGGTTAGTATGACAAATATAGATCTTCAGTTACATATTGCTATTTTTAGCGATAACTACGATTTAGTGGAATATCTTATATAAACGCTCAAGACAAAGATGGCAGGACTCCTTTATATGTACTATTAATGTTGATACAGTAAGATTTCTAATAGACCAGGGAGCAGACTATGCTATTACTGATTTTATAGTGGAAGGTAAACCGGTATTCTATGCATTTCAAGGTGGTTATTTAAAATTGGTTAAGTATTTTTTTTAGAGGAAAAAGGAATAGATCCAATGATGCGGGTAAATGAAAATGGTGGTACACTGCTCGGTGAAGCTTGTACATATGAAAATTTGAATGTGATAAGATATGCGATAGACGAGAAAAATGCTGTTTATGATGGCAATGAACTTTTAGATATAGCTGTGTCACATGGACATTTAGATATTGTCAAGTACTTAGTGGAAGAAAAAGGAGTTGATGTAAACTTTGTTGATAAAAATGGCTGGAGTCTTTTGCTACATGGAACAGAACAATGGCGTACTGAGGTGGTTAAATATTTGCTAGAAAAAGGTGCCAATGTAAATAGTACAACAAAAGATGGAACTACAGCACTACACATAGCGGCTAGCCAACATAATTGTGAAATAATAGAATACTTAATTCTGAAAGGGGCAGATATTAATGTTAATGATGGCAATATACCTTTGCATTTAGCTGCTCAAGACGATATATTTCAGAATCAAGAAGATAAAATAGATGTAATGTTGCAACTGACTCAAATGTGATCGAATATTTGAATTCACTATGAGATTGAGCTACCATTCTACTTATTGTTAAGTAGAATGGATTTATTGAAATAAAAGAAAAAAACAGTAGCATTTTACATTTAATTGGTGAAATTTATGGAAGATACAGTAAAAATAACGGCTGATGAGTTAAAGGGTTACATAGAAAGGATCGAAAAACTAGAGCAGGAAAAAAGAGATGTACAGGATCATATTCGTGAAGTATATGCTAAAGCAGCGGATAGTGGGTTTGATGTAAAAGTTATGAAGCAGGTAATCCAAACTGAGAAAGATAGATGAAGATGATAGAGAGGAACAAGAGATGTTACTTGATACATATAAGCGTGCATTAGGAATGAGTAGCGCAGAGACATAGTCCTAAGTTACTATCATTTCTTTCTATAATACAGAAAACACATCTGATATGAAGTTCCTTACGTACATCCATTGAAACAAAAAAACTCAATGCTTATATAGTAGTATGTAAATTTATATTATTGAGAGGAGGTTGATTATGAGTAATCTAGTTCGTTCAAATAATAAAAATAATGATCTTAGCTTAAGAGGCTTGCAAAAAACAGTTGATGATATATTCAATAGCTTTTTTACATCCTCAGGGTATGATCTCATCAAAAATAAAGATATTCTACCAGCTTGTGACTTTTATGAGACAGATAAGGATTATTGCTTGTCTATCGATTTACCTGGTATTGCTAAAGAGAACATAGATATCAGCATGTCTGGTGATAATTTAGTGGTAAAAGGTGATAAAAAGTCAGATACTGAGTCTTGTGATAAAGACAAAAAGTACTATTGTTCAGAGAGGTATCATGGATCATTTTACCGATCTATTCGCTTGCCAGAAAATGCTGACAAAGAAAAAGTTTCTGCAGATTTTGATAATGGAGTGTTATCTATCACAATACCAAAGTCTGAAAAAAACATTAGAAAAATTGAAGTAAAATAATGATTAAGGGGAAATTGTGGGTTTTTGGCTCACTTTTCCTTAAAGTTTTACTATATCTTAAATAGTGTGATATAGTAATAATTATAAAGTTAGGTTTGTAGATATTATTCCTATCTTTTTTTTCCAAGAAAGCGAAGTAAATGTATAAAAATATTAATAAAGTCTAGATATAAAGTTAAAGCACAAATTATAGAGACCTTTGCGGACATTTTTTCGTCATTAACCCCGTATTTGCCATAGATAGCTTTAATCCTTTGAGTATCAAAAGCAGTAAGAACAGTAAAAATTACTACACCCAGTATTGATAAAGTGAAATCTAACACTGTATTTCGTAGGAATAAATTTACTAATGAAACCGTTACTATTCCAAAAAGCCCCATAATGAAAAATGACCCTAAGCTAGTTAAGTCTTTTTTAGTAGTATAACCATATAGGCTCATGCCACCAAAAATAACAGCAGCAATAAAGAATACCCTAGCTATACTTTGACCAGTATAAACTAAGAAAACAGAAGATAAGGATAGGCCAAGCGCTCCGGAGTAAACCCAGAATAAAATGCGTGCAGTCACAACATTCATTCTAGGTAGGCCAAAACTCAACGTCAGCGCTATAACAATAGGAAATAAAGATATTAACAATCCGATAGTTGTAAATTCTGTTATCTGGTTATCATGAACAGTATACATTGTATTCATCATAACTTCAGAAGAAACAGTTAACATAGCAACTATACCAGTCAACAACAGTCCAAATACCATGTAACTATATATTTGCAGCATATACTCTTTCAAGCTACTATCATATGCCAATTCAGAGTCTAATAAGGCAGCTTGTGAATTTTTCATAATATTCCTTTGAAGACTTTAGGGGTAAAAATTAAATCTCTACCCCTGTAAACATTTAGCAACCAGTAACCATATTATCTATTACATTAGTGACCCCAGGGACAGCCCATGCAGCAGCTCTTGCTTCTTTACGCTCATCAAAGTTTCTTATTTTACCTTTGAGAGTCACTCCACTACCATTAACCTCTACTTGAATATTATTTGCATCTATACGTGCATTACGCTCAAATTCCTTCGTAATTTTATCTTTTACCTCTACTGCATCAACACTGGGTTTCACTTTTATATCGTTAGTAACATATGTAACTCCGTATAGATATTGTACAGCTTCTTGTGCGTATTCTTTCTGATAATGATATTCAACATCACCGGTTAAAGTTAAATGTCCATTTTCCAGAGTTACTTTAATTTGTTGATGAGGGACAAAAAAAGCCCATTTCAAAGTAGTAAGAGCAACTTGAACTATATCATCATCATTTCTCTTATAATCTGGTTTAAGGTCTACTTCCAACTCATTAGCTATACCTTTAACTTGTTTAAGTTTTTGGACAGCTTTCTCAGCTAAACATTTTTCAGCATAGCTTTTAACTTTACCACCCAATATAACTACACCATTATCTTTAATTGAAATAGTTATATTTGATTGATCAATACCTGGCTCAAATCGTAACTTGTCCATAACGTTTGTATATAATTCACCATTTGTTACCATAGAACCTCCAAGTTCATAAAAGACCTTAACTTCAAGCCTTAATATAGGTAAGAAACCAAGCATTTTATAATATCTCAATTAAACGAGAGTATGTCAAGCAAATTTCTTGTAATAATTTAATTTATTTTTTGATGACATTATAAAAAAAAGTAGAGAAGAAGTCTTTGCATGCTCTAAGAAGTTGTCTATAAACTCGAGAATGTGCTAGTTTAGGTAACACAACATTTGTCATACTAAAAAATATTGGTTTTGGAAGTGGTAGGAGAATGATTATAATCCTTACTCATTTGAAAGCCAAGCTCTCGACTACCCAATGATTTAACACTTTTTATAAGCTTCTAGATACTGAGGTACAATACTTTCTATTGATGTTGGATTAGTTACTAATGAAACTAAATCATTTGGTTGCATAGAATTACCTTGCATTAGTATGACCTGATCTCGTGTAAGTATAGGTTCAGTATCTCCTGTTAATGGCTTAAATAGCATAGCAATACTTCTTCTTTCTAAGAAAAAAGCCATGAATTTTGCTATTGAAAACGGTATGTTAATTAGTAAACATTTTCTACTTGTAGTTTTTAAGATAAATTTCATTAAATCCTTAAAAGAATAAACTTGTGGACCACCCACATTGTAAATTTTCTTATCTTGCTTGTTAAGACTAATAATTTGGTATACTAATTCAGCTACATCCTTTACATATACTGGTTGAAATTGTGTATTCCCACCTCCAATTAATGGTAAAAAGGAAGAATAGTTGCTAATCTCGCAAATTTATTGAAAAATTTATCTTCTTTTCCAAATACAATGCTAGGTTTTATGATAATTGCTCTTGGAAACGCAGACATTACAGCCTTTTCACCATCTACTTTACTTTTAGCATATTTTGATGATTCATTATTTTCAACTCCCATAGCAGAAAAATGTATCATCATAGGTACTTTTTTTATAGCTGCAGCTTTTGCTATTCTTTTAGCCATTTCAACATGAACATTTTGAAAAGTATGTTGCTTTGTTTCATTAAGTATTCCTATTAGATTAATCACTATATCACATTCTTTAATGTTTTGAAGAAGAGTAGTTGCTCATTAAAAACACTACCTTTTAATATTGAGATTCGTCCAGGATCATCGTGTAAGTTAAGGGAGTGAGCTTGGTTACTAGTGAATACTTTGATGAAATATCCAGCATTTGCTAGACATTCTACTATATACTTTCCTATAAAACCCGTAGCACCAAATATAATTACACGCTTAGTCATGTTTTTACTATATGTTTTAATAGTATTATGGGGAAGAAATTTTTTTAATGTAACTTATTTTACTACCCAATATATTAAAAATCCAAGATCCCACACAAAAAGTTATGACTTTTGTAATCAATGTTTTCCTTGCCCTTGCTACTTTACTGTTTTGAGAAATGCTATAAACATTGCTACTTTTGCTTTATCATTCTAACTATGGACACTGCAAGGTAAAAGACAGGAGTGCTGGATATGGTAAAGAAAAGCTTAAAAAAATAGTTACTTGCGGTCACTTGGACTATACGTTCCAATGGTAGTATATCAAACATATATAAAATGCTCACAGCAATAGAAGTATGAATTAATATGGAAATGGCTGTACTAATATTACTTCGTAGCCACAAGAAACGATTATGAGTGAAAATTTTTATCCACGAGTATATCTTAATATCAACTAGTTGAGAAATGTAACACGCAATTGTAGATGCGAGAAAACTAACTTTATAACTGCCAAATACTAGGTGAAAAACCTTGTCATCAACTTTTGACCATGTTGTAGCATTTAAATTATCCACTAAAATAACAATAATTGCTACATTAATACTCATTATAATAGTAAGCCTTACGCAGAACTTTGATTTTTCTTTACCATAAAATTCAGTAATTAAATCTATGAGTAAAAAGGTTAGAGGATATAGTATTGCTGCAACTGACAACTCAAAGGTGTAAATTGAAAAAATAGGCAATGAAATAAACTTTTGGTACATCAAATTGCCAATGACGATTAGGATTGCGAATAATACGCATAAAGATGTGTAAATTTTCTCATCTATATTCATTACGTAGCTATGATAAAGCAATTAGTATGCCAAACATTATAATGTTTTTATGGGTTGTTGCTAAATCTTTTTTAACTCAATTCTTTATTGTAGAGAAATAGGGTGGTGCGGAACAATTCATGATATTGGTATGTCTATGAAATTTTATTCATAACCATTAAAATACTGCTCTAAATTCAACGCAGTTTGAAAACCATGTAAATGTTAAGCATTATCAATATCATGAATTGTTTGACACTGCCTGTTTTTTTAGGCATATTCAGGCGCATTTAGTCAGACATTTTTGTTCATATATACAATCATTTTTAGAGTAACTTTTACATAAGCTAGCCAAGCATTTTATGAATACGTGGTTAACGCTTACTGTAGGGACACGAAAATAATATCTATCTTTTATTAGTCTTTTATATTCAATGTCAAGCTCAACTAATGTTTCTGAATGTTCAGATACAAACGATATAGGGCATAGAACTATTGGTATATTATCAACTTTAGCACGTAATAATTCATTTTCAGTGCTGGGTTCAAGCCATTTTTAACAGGCCCGATTTTACTTTGATAGCATACCGACCAATCTAAATTTGGTACAGCTAATTTGTCTACTATTAGTTTTGCACTTTCTTCAACCTGAATTGAATATGGATCACCTTTTTTTACTATGCTAAGTGGTAGACCGTGAGCTGAAAATAAAATCCTAGGTTTGCCAACTTTACAAGCAATTTCATAATGCTGCTTGATTAACTGAAAATATGCTTCAATAAAGTATTGATTATTGTAATAGCAGCAGATTACTTGTGTATTACACTTGAGATCGTGTTTTTTAGCACTTTGTTGCCAATTTTCAACTGAAGATAAAGTTGTGGTAGTTGAGTATTGAGGATAAAGTGGTAATAAAATGATTTCGTCTGGACTAAACTCTTTTACGCTTTTTATAACTTCATCTGCAAAAGGCGCTGAATACCGCATGGAAATAAATACCTTATAGGTATGATTTTCATTTTTATTCAACTCTTGTTCCAATGCTTTTGCTTGTGCTTCCGTGTTTTTCAGAATTGGAGACTTTCCTCCGATATGTTTGTATATCTCTTGTGCAGTTTTTTCACGTTTTGAAGATATAAGTTTTGCTAGAAGAAACCTAAAGGGATTTGGTAGATTTATTATTCTTTTATCGTAGAAAAGATTGAAAAGAAAAGGTTTCACCCCTTCAATCGAATATGGTCCTCCTAGATTAAATAGGACTATTGCTTTTTTCATGAGCGACAGGACATATGAGGTGTTTCTAAAAACTAGGCTACAGGATTATCAAGTCTTGATAAGATTAATATTGCAAAAAAAGGAATTGTGTTTCCTAATATTGTAAACTTAGCTTGTTCCTTTTTATTATTTGATAAGCTGTGCTCTAGACTCTGTGAACAAAATTTCAAAGTGACCATATAAATATCTCAACAAAATTCAGAACCCCATAAATAGGGATTGCTAATATAAGATAGATTTTTGAAGAGCAAAGAGAGCAAGAGAAAATTCAATCATTGTTTTAGACTTTGAGTAGCCTTTAGTTTTTCTTCGAAATCTACACAAATAGTGACGAAATGTAGCATTTATGCTTTCGATAAGTTGTGTATATTTTTACCAATGACATGTTTATTTTTGGGAAAAACTCCACGATAGGAAGATAAATTATCAGTAAAAATATATTCCGGCCTTAATTCTTTTATTAATTTCCAGATGAGTTTTGCAGATTGTTTTGTTCTGTTTCCACAAAAAATGGCAACCTGTTTGCTCGCATATAGCAACCCAAATCCAAATTCTATGCTGTTTTTTTGAACATAATGCCATAATTCATCTATTTGAATTCTTGAAACAGCTCTTATCTTTGTATTTTTCCACACGGCACCTTCTTGAAATATCTTTTCTCCCATTGATCTAATCCATTTTAACACTGTGACATTACTTACATTTAAAATTCGTCCTATCGACCTAAATCCTAACCCTTCTAGATAAAGTTTCAATGCTTGAAAACGAACACTTATATCATAAGCTCTTGATTTTCTCAAAACCGTCCAATTTTGCGTTTACATTCTCTACAGTTATAGCGTTGAAACCCTCGTGTAAAGCCGTTCTTTCGCTAATCTTTACTCCCACAATGTTTACATTCCATTTTCTTCCTCAAAAAAGAGATTATATTTTGTCTATCTAATTTAGCAATCCCCATAAATATTAGCCTCTGTGGATAAAATTTATTGAGGTAGAAAAAAGCTTTAGTCTACCGTAACTAAGATAAACAAAAACCACCAAAGAATATCATAGCAAAGAAAATAACTGGGAGCAAATTCTAAAATTCTTAAAAAGCGCAAAAGGCACAGGATTGATGACCTGAAGAAGCTTTAGGACGAAGTAAAAGATGAACTTTAGCATTACTGAAACACTTTTAAATATTTTTCAAAAGTATACCTTTTCTCTAGCGTTGAGTAAAATTCATTTATTTACTTTACCCTATATCGAAGAGAGACAGAGAGCTTAGTTAATGGATTATGTAAAAATATGGGGTTTTTGTGGGTAGAAATTTAAGGTGAAATACCGTATTTGCTAAGCTAGCTTTTTGAAGTATTTTTTCGTTTTAAATTTTGACTGAAAGTGGCTTTTGAATGGGCGATGACAGGCTCGAACTGCCGACCTCCTCGGTGTAAACGAGATGCTCTACCAACTGAGCTAACCGCCCTTTTCCTCTACATCGTTTGGTGGTCCTTATACTACTGAATGAACTTGTTCTCCGTTTGATTATATAAAACATAAAAAAATTCCTACTTTGAATGGTTTCCTACTAAATATAACATAAATGGTGAAAAAACCACTAAAATATTTTCTTCATTATGTGAAGTAAATGTTTGACATAACATAAAAAATTTCTAGGATTAGAAAAGTTTAATTAAAAATTAGATCTCGACCAAGGTACCGACATGAATAATAAATTACAACTATTGCTAGATGCTATCCCTAGAGATGACCCCAACTATGCTATGAAGCTTCTACAAATTGAAAGCTGGTATGATCTATACGGCCAAAATCTGACCTGTAGTGAAACGGAGGATGAGTCCACTTCAATTATTATGTTTTTATCATCCTCAATTAAGGAGCGCTGCTTCTGGGATGATGACGGTAAATTTAATGTACGCCCGTTTGTAAAGTTTTTGCTGGATAATAAAGATAGACTTCCTTTTACTGACCTTGCTTTATACGAAGCTGCATGCCTTATCTGTTCGGAAGATGATATTAGGAAAATCTTTAGTCGCCTTCGTACTAATTCCTTAGAGTACTTTGTGTGTGAACGTTTTAATGTACATCCTCATTCAGAAAAAGATCTAGTAAGGTTTTGGACACACTATATAAATGTTATAGGTGTAAGAGACAATAACCCTACTATACTAGATAGTTTCAAGGCCCTTCTTCGCATGTACGATAAAAACTTCAATGTGGATAATACTACTGATATATGGAAATGCGGTTTTGAGTGTGCAAAGCAAACCGGATGTGAAGAGGGTTTACACTTCTTTTGGAACAAGTTAGAGTCTGGTTATCAGGAGAATGAAAAGATAGACAAGATAATTAACATAGGTACCCACTCTTATTTAACCTCCCATTATAGTAGTGGTCTTAAAACCTACTATAGAAAAAATAGAAAAATAAGCGTTCTGAAGTTTTGCTTCACATACCTCGACAGTAGATATTACGAGGTCTTTGTTCAAGAAGATGTTAAGGCTCACGGTTGTTTTAATGCGGTGCAATCGTTTATTGAAGCCTCTTTATACCTGCATGCAAGTAAATTAGTTCAAGCTGTTAAGCCAGAAGTCATTTCCTTTGGTGAATACAAAACGATTTTATTTCTTCTAGTAGACGTGAGTAAAAGTCTTCGTAAGGAACTGTTAGATGATTATATCAGCCTATTTCTTTGTTTATGGGATTCTAAAGATTTTAGTATACATAGAGAATCTTTTTTGAGCCATTCAGCCAGTTTTTACGGTACCCTGGAGAAACTAGCTTCACGGAATTTCTTGAAGCAGCCTTTACTAACTATATTAAATTCTGCGAGTAAGGATAACCTTAATAGCATTATAAAGTATGGTTTAGGAGGTATATGTACCACCTTGTACATGAGGAATGAAAGGGACACCCTAGAAAAATATATCTTTTCTTCTTTTACTGATGGGAATAAATATCTTTCTATAGTAGATGAAATAGTGTTAAGCAAGATTAAGGGGGATGTAGTAGATTTAGATTGCAAAAATGCATTTGACCTTTTCACTCAAGGGAAGGTTGATGATCTTGAAGCTCACATTCGCTATATGATTCAGGCTGGAATTTGTCAAAAGTCTGTGTTATCTGATTTGGACACCGAGATTAGCTATACTTTCGAAGATATGTTGCTGGGCAACTTTGATTTTAGTGATTTTGATATACCTAATCCCTGTATGAGTGATAGTGCTAGTATCCCCTACCTTTCTTGTCAGGGGAAAAAGAAATAGTTACTGAATGGAATGATTCATAATTTATCCTGAGGTTTCCATATGAATAATGATAATCAACAAAGTGTGCTAATTCATATTCCTTATGATGGTAGTTGCTTATTCTGGTCTGTAACTCTAGCATATTTATATTCCAGTCAAAGATAATAAAGATTTATTCTTACAAAAATACAAAGACCTTTTTGGAGCTGAGGATCGTGAAAAACCCACTCAAAACGATCACGCAGATCACATAAGAAAGTTAATACTTAATAATGAAATAGATTCTGCTTTTGAAGACTTGGTAAGAGATAAGTTTCGTAATAAAGTAATTGATTATATGCGTGACCATAGTCCCTCATTTATAAAACCTATAGGTCCTATGGAAAAGGGCAAAAATTTTGATAACTATTTGCAACGTATGAGAGGAGTAGATTCTTGGGGGGGAGAACTTGAAGTAAGAGCAATAACTGAGATGCTTGATATAGGTATAACTGTAGTTTCTAAATCAATTACCACTCATTATGGGAGGGGTGATGGTGTTAATATAGGATTAAATTATGAGGATACAAAAAATCATTACAGTCTTACCTTACCAAAGAATATAGTTAGTGGGATTGATATAGATCTCTTAGAACGTGGTTTTAAAAAATACACCGATACCAAAAATAGAGATGAGCTCCCTCATATGCTTATAAAGGGTAACATTGAAATTTTTAAAGTTAGACTGCAATCTTTCATTAATCAAATCCCTAGATCAACTGATGCTTCTGCCGCTCCTGCTAGGGATGAATTTTTTACTGGTTATTTCGCTGGAATGTTTCTGTGTTTCACTCGTTTATTTGAACTGTCAGACCAAGGGGTAAAATCTATACACCTTAAACTTGATTCCTTGGGCCATGTTTCCGTTATAGTTGTAAGAGAAAGGAATTCATCTATGTTTCTTTTTCGTAGTGGCGTTAAAAATGAGCATTCAGGGATTATTTATACATATGATAGCATTAGTGAGGTCCATGTGGTGAATATCATGAAGCCTGATAAAGAAAATGGGATTGTAGTAAGTATACAGGAACCTAGCGATAACAAAATACACTCAGAGAAAAACGGTAATTTAGAAGATTTCCTGAAAAATAAAGGTTTTTTAGATTGTGGTAAATATAGTGAAACATTTTATGATAGCACCAATAAATTTTTAGCCTCATTCGCTGATGGGTTATCACCACAACATGATTCTTCAAAAAACTCGGAATCTTTTTTGAACGAAAAACGAAGATTCTTTGAGGACTTTATTAATGAGTGTAAAACTTTATATAAAGAATCAGAAAAAGGTTATATCAAAAAAAGTACTGATGGTAGAAAAAAGCGTTCTAGGCAGACTGAAACTTTCACTGAGATATTTGATCATGGTTTTTTGGCAGGTATATTTTCAAACCTGCGCTATCGAAAGAATATCAAGACATATATCGAACTTATCGCTGGTAGAGGATATGCTGATCTATTCTTGCTATTAAGAGGTGAAGCTAGATCTACACATTCCATACCTATAATTATTGAATTAAAAAGGCAAAAGGAAAAACAACAATCTCAACTCTCATCGGTATACAAAGAAGCACTTGATTATGTTCAATCTTTATCTCCAAATAAGATGCGCTTTATTACCTCTTCCGATCACATTCTCACAGTTGGTCTGATGCTTGGAGCCAAACAAGGAGAAACAGTAAGGTCGGAATTCTTTAGAATGGAAGAACCTAAAAATTTCGCTCTGTCGCTTTTACGTGATGTTTTCAATACAAAAAAAGAAGATATAGCTATTTCTAAAGAAAATATTCAACACTTAGTCTCTCATGTACAAGAGACGTTCACTTCTATAGACACTAGTATAAGGTATTTTACTACCTTTTTATTTGGCCAGCTGTGTTGTATAGAAAGGTTAGCCACATCAAATGACAATAGTAAGATAGAAACATATTATCTTCAGGATAGTGATAACTATATTAATAATAGTAACAACGATGATCCTATTCCTGACCATGTTTCTCACACTTTTTTATGTAAGAATAGCCTTAACGGTAACGATAAAGTTCTAATCATAAATGTGTATGAAGCCGAAGGTATTTCAGCGGATCTCATGTCACTTCCAACTATAATGGTTAATAATAAAGGTCTGTCGGGAATCGAAAGTACCAGCGAGATTCATGAATTAAATATTATTACTTATAAGCGCAGTGGTAAAGAAGCTGATGGTAAAAAGACTACAGCTTATGATTTTTATAAAAAAAGTGACAGAAGGCTAAGCTATAATTTATATAAGGATGTAAATGAGTATCTCAGTGCTGCTAATAGTGGTGAAAATAGTTACACAGCGATCAATATAAAATCAGAAAGGAAAAAAGTCTAGGTATCACCTGAAATGCAAGAAAGTTTTAATAAATTTGTAAACATTCTGCGTTTATCCCCAGATCAGATAAAGAATGATTCACACAAAGACTTACTTGAAAATCTTAAAAAAGTTATTAATAAAAATAAGTACATAGCCTTAGATCTTCTTTATAATGAGCTGAGATTTAAGTCCATGCTTGACGGTATGTTCACCTTCTTCAGCGATATTAGGTATAATAGTAAAGAAGATCCACTTAATGTGCTCATATTAGGAGAATTTCAACCTGGTTTTGGAAAAAGGTCAGATCTCCTGATTCAGCCAATATCTATTAATCCAGGTAGTACTAGTGATGCATTTCATACAATGCAACGTGGGCAGCCATTCTTTTTAGAACTTAAGTTTGATAGTAAGAAAAAGCAAATAGGTGAAGAAGGATAGAATGAGATATTACAAGAAGATATAAAGACTCATAAACCCCAATTAGAAGGATATATTAACTCTCCTGGTGTTAAGGCTATCACAGATGGAGGTTGCGCTCATGGTGCTGTGCTTATTATTTATATCGATTCTAATGCAGTAAATGAAAAAGGCTTCAAGAAGATGATAGATGTCTCATACAGCAATGAGATTATCTCTTCGGAAAAATTAGATCACAGTTCATATGATCCTATTGAGAATGCTATACTTAATATAGAAACGTATGTACCAACTTTTATTTCTAAGATGGAAAAATATGAATCTAATAAACAACAATTAAATGAACTTGCGATTGATATACTTGAAGGGATAAAACTTTTAATTGAAAACAAAAAACATTCCTCATTGAAGTCTCAAATTCTTGAGTGTCTTATTGGACAATTAAAAACAAACGGTCACAACCTCTTGATTTTTTCTGCGTTGCAAGATATTTTCTTAGAGACAAAAATAAATTCTCACTTGGGCAGAGATAATGAACACCTAGATAATTTCGAAGAGAAAATAAAGAAAAAGTGTTCTCTTTTCGAAGATAGCCTAGGTCAACTGATTTCTTCCCTCTGTACAATGAAAGAAGTAAAAAACGCTGAAACAACTAAGACTTTGCACATTCGTAAAAAACGTTCACCAGGGTCTTATTCTAAATCGAATTTATTAAAATGTTTGACTTCTGAAGATGTGGAGAATAGTCAGGTAGATTTAGAGGATCTAAGACATGATTTTATGGAAATAGCTGATATCACGAAGGAAGGTAAAGCTGAACAGATTGATGAATTAGTAGAACTTATAGAAAATATGGACTGTTACGAAGAGCTAGTAGATGATAATATGCAAGAGATAGAAAGTAGAATAAATGAATTAAAATCTGAGGACCTAACAAATGACAGGAAGGTGGAAAGTATAAAAACAAAAATAAAGGATTATTTTTCCCTAGAAATTAATAAAGCACATGAGATAAGCTCTTATATACTTGATAGTAATAAGTTGTTAAATCATATTAAACTTCAGCTGGAAAATTCTAACTATGAAAAATTAGATAATTTTCTTAAACTAGCTAGTAGAAGTAAGGTTGTTGGTGAAGATAGAAAGCAAGTGAGCAATTCAATTGATGTTCATAATCAATATCATAAGTCAGATAAAGTAAAGAAAATCTCTGATTTTACTTCGAAGATGAGAGAATTATCTCATCAAAAAATATCTGTAGAAACTCTTCCTCATATTAAATACGACAATCCTAGTAAAAAGGTTAATGTACCAGGAGAAGGCAGTTGCCTACTTTGGTGTATCGCTATTGATTATCTTGTTGGCGCTGAGAGTAGAGATTCTTTTAAAAAAAGATATGAAGAATTGTTTGGAAATGATTCACCTGCAAAAGAACATCTAGAAAAGACTAGAGAATTTATAGAAAATATAAGAAAGGAAATTAAAGAAAGTACACATCCTGATGTAGAAAACAATAAAGAGTTTTCATTTTTAATAGAAAATAAACTACGTAGCAGATTATCTGAATACATGAGTAAAAACTCAGATAATTTAAAATCATTCTTCGACTTTAATTCTGAAGAAGATAGCAAAGTTCAAAGTGGTAAAGGATTGCAAGAAATAAAAAGTTACGAAGAATACCTTGATAAACTCAGTGACCCAGAATTAAAGCTCTGGTCAGGATCACATGAAATTATGGCACTAAGTGATATGCTTAAGACTAAAATCGTTGTTAATAAACCTGAAATCTCTAAACCTCAGGTTTATGGTAATAGCTATAATAAAGAAATAGAAATCTCTCATATAAATGAGAATCATTATAACTTTCACATAAAAAATGAGGAATATTGTGAAATAAGTTTTGAAGATATTAATCACACTACTTTTGTGATAAGTTCTGAAGCGTTGATAAATCAAATCAATGATGCATTAGCAAAAGATAGTACTGAATTTATTCAGCTTTTTGAGAAAATAAAACGTTCCTCATCCTTTGGGGAATATGAAAGTGTATTTAATGATATAGTGAAACTTAATAATGACAATATTGTTGCAGTTGATGTAGAAAAATTAGTCAATCATATTAGAGTCGAGTTGGAAGAAGGAGAACCGAAAATTAAGGAATTACTTAAAATAGCAAGTGATCATGGAGTGATGGGAGAGTTCAAGGATATTTTTGGTCAACCGGAGAATTGTAGTATATATGTAGCAAACAAAAATGAGTTTGATCGTATTAAACATGCCAGTAATAATCCTGACAGCGCAGAAAAAGCAAGAGAGCTTTCAGGGCTTCATTCTAGAGCATATACAGCATACAAGAAAATAGGAGAAGCTGCTGGCAAAGCAATGCATGCAGCAATAATGAAAGATTTTATAGGTGATTTACTAGCTGGTAATTTCAAAGGTGCAGCAATCAACGCTAGCTTCTTTGTAGGTAGCAAGTTTGCCGGAAAAATATCTGAATTTGCGGTCATGAAAGGTATGGAGTTTGCAAAAAGTCCAGCTATAGGAAAAGCACTGTTTGGTAAATCTTTGCGTATCGCTGGGCAGTTTATTTCAAGAGCGCCGAGCGTTTTTATAATAGCTGATTTAGTTAATCAGATCAAAGATTACCAGAAAGGTAATAAGGATGCGTTGGTCCCCATAATAGGTAACTCAATCATGCTCAGTAATGATGCAATAGCAATTGGTTTAGAGCTTGGAGAAATGGCTGGATTTGAGTTTTGTGAGGTTGCTGCTGCCTCATTTGGTCCTATAGGAGAAGTTATAGGAGCTGCAGTATTCATAGGTATGCAGATATATGGAGCTGTAAAGGCTGTTGAAAAGCTCGATGAACAAGTTCATTTAATAGGATTGGAAAAGTGTGAGGAAGGAATAAGAGCTTTTTTTCATCAAGGACCTAGCGAATCAATGGAAGAATTACTTGAAGAAAAACAAGCCAATAATAAAGTTGTTCAAGGCATGATAAGCTTTCTTATGAGTCATCGTAATATCAGGCGTTGTATCAAACCAAGTATGATGGTCAAAGAAGGGGCTGTTATAGGAGTTGATTACTTCAGTGCGCTAGAGAATTTTGCTATTTTTAGTGCTATTTTTCCCCCAGCGTTAGCTGTTGCTATTGAAGGGATTGTGAGAGCATCAGGTGCAAGATTTTATGAATTCTGCAAAAAACTTGATAGTAAAACAAAGATTAATGAATTCTTAGAAAAGCTCTTTGATATTCCAACAAGTGGCATAGATAACGAAAATAGAATTACTGAGTTGTTTAAAAACATTGATATGGTCGTTGCTGAATATGGAGATAATGACCTAATAGGATTCTCTAAAGAGCTTCGTACATTAGTTAGAATAATACCCTCTACTCATCAGGATGGAATTAGTGCTGTTTGTAGTACTGTGCGTAATATACCAGAGAAAATTATTCGTAACTTATTTAAAAGAGAACATATTAACGTTGAGCACTCTGATAGTTATGTAAATTTAGAGGATAAAAAAACTAGGCCTATAAGTGTTACTAGGACTGCACCAGGTGGGGATTTATCAGATGGTACAAAATTAGAGGATACATTAGGTAAAGTAGGATCTAAGTTATTCTGTTTGCCTAAGGGTGATGATCAACCTAGATCAAGAGAATATGAGACTTACTATGAATGTAAAAATGCAATTGGTCTGGAATATGTAGGAGATAATAAGGATGAAGGAAATACCTTTGTTAATCTAGGTGGTGGTGATCGAGAGGTAATAGGTTTTCAAGATAAGGGTAATATGTTTGTTCTTGGTGCCGGTAAGCAAAAGATGGTAGGGGGAGATAAAGATGACATGTTCCTTTTTCAATTAGGTGAAGAACACTTAGAATTTAAAGTTGAAGGTCACATAGATGGACGTGGTGGAATTGATACACTTGACGTTAGCGATCTCACATCCTATTTCAAAGATTTAGATGGACACAGAACATATCCTGGTTCTAGACAAGCGGGTGAACACAAAATATATGCTGATTTTACACAAAAAGCTCTGCATGATAAGTCTGAGCTTTCCCTTAGAGTTGAGAATATAAATAACTTTATTGGGAGAGAGTATGATGTGGATATTGTAACAGCTTCCTGTAATACTAAGCATATTGATCCTCAAGGAGGTGTAAATAAAGATCATTACGATGAAATCATAATATCAAATGATGATGCTTGCTACAAAAATGGTGATAAGAAACGTGAAGCTCAAGTGGTAGTATGGCCTTATACAAAAGTTGATAACCATGATCTAAACAAATCCGGACAATTTACTTACGTCATTGGTGGAAAGCTTCAAGGTGATGCACATATTAGTTTGGATGCTAAATCAGAAAGTGTGCATCAGTTTTTATTTTCTGAGTACATGATTCAGGACATTGATCTTATTGAAAAATCTGAAACAGGTGTATCATTTCACCTTTTGGTAAAAAGAACTGAAAGTAGTAAATTTGTCTTAACGATTGAAGGTAATCCTAACAAATACCAGTACATTTTTGGTGATAAAACTATAATTGTGATTGGAGGAAATAATCTATATGCTATGCAGAATACTAAAACTCCGATAGATGATTATCTTGTAAGAGAGTATTCTCATATAGCAAATAAGCTTCATATGAATATTGTTGTACACTCAAATGGTCAAACACTTTCCGTTGGACACGATAGCAATGATATTGTACAAAATGATGCTAAAACAAGTATGACTCATCTGGTAGGTAACGGTGGTGAAAATGCATTTATTATAGAGTCAGGAAAGGAAAAACTATGTTATGGAGACTTACCAATTTCTGATGTGTTAGTATATGACTTTGGTAAAGAAAAGAAAAAAGATGCTATAAGTTTTCAGAAAATAGCAGAACAGGTTAAAGAAGATCTTGAAGATGAGCTAAAGATTGTCGTAAGTAAGGATAACCAGTATCTACTGATTACCCCTTATACTTCTAAGAAGTCTAATAGCAGAATTATAACGGTAAGGCTGAAGGATGCAGTAAAAAGTCATTGGTATAGGGCAGTTGAAATACTTACTGGTCAAGGTGTACTCACTATTAGTGAGGTTAAAAATAATTTTGAACTAATTCCGAAATCATTGGTATTCGATGATATCTTTACTGAAACTTATGTTATCAGTCCTGATGATGTTTTGGATAATAGTACAATAGAAATAAAAAAATCAATAGGATCATGTACCTTTACGCGTGACGGTGAAACTCTTATATTAACTAATTTAATATCGTCTATAGATTCACAAGATGATATTTACGTACTTCTTGTTGGATTCTATTCCGATGAGAGTAAGATAAAGATGGAAAGCCTAACAATAACTTTCAATGATAAGAAAATTGTATTAAGGGATTATCTAAAGGAGATAGGTAATGCTAATGACTTCGATACTATTAGAGAGGCGTTTAGAAATAATAAATATAAGTCCATAATGGACTCGGAAAGAAGAGACAATCTCCTTAAATACATAAGAGAAGGTAATTTTGATGAGGTGAAAAAATATGTTGAAGACAAAGATCATGGTGTTGCTGTAAATCTCAAAAATAGTGATGGTAAAACCCCTTTACATGAAGCAGTTCTTTTTTCTTCTAAAGATGAGGCTAAACTAGTAGATTCTAGAGTAAAAATACTAGATTATCTAATTAGGAAAGGAGCTAATATTGATGCAAGAGATGATAACGGAAAAACACCTCTTCTACTTAGTATTGAGACTACAAACCAAGAAGTAGAAGACGCACAGTGGAAAATATTTAATCATCTGGTACTGGTTAATGGAGCAAAAATAAATACTCAATATAATGTATTTGAGCTTTTAAGAAGCAAAGGTTATTCACGTATAGCAGACTCTATCATAAAAGAATTAGAGAATAAGCTGTTCAATGCAGTGAGTAATAATAATATTAACGAAGTAAAAAGACTCACAAATCAAGGGGTAGACATTGATATTCTGAATAGTGATCGAAAAACCTTGTTGCATATTGCTGTTCAGGTTGGTGATCTAGAGCTAGTTCAATTTATAGTAGAGAAAATAAAAAACCCTGATATGCAAGACAGAAATGGTAAAACAGCTATGCACATTGCTGCTGTAAATAACAGAACTGATATAGTAATATGCCTAGTAGAAGAGGGAGCTAACCATACCATTAAGGATGCTGATAATAAATCTCCTCTGAATCTTCTAGATGATGCTAGTCGTTCTCGTATGGTAACATTTTTGAGGGTAAATTCAGGAATAAGATTGATAAATATCATAAGAAGACAAGGTTTTAATAAAAATTCTGATATAAAAGTCTTAGAAATTATAGATCTTCTAGAACAAGGTGTTGTAGACGTAAACTATACTAATACCTATGGTGAAACCCCATTATATTTCGCTGCATCAGTTGGTGACTTAGATATCATTAGACACCTAATAGAAAAGGGAGCTAACGTTAATACAAAAACTAAGAGAGGTGATAATCCTTTATATATATCTGCTCGGAATTGTAATAAGCAAGTATTTGAGCACTTATTAATAGAACATATTGCTGATAATATACACTTTGATGGTAAAACACCACTTGATCTTTTTAGAGAAAATGGAGAAGAAGAATATGCTAGAACTGTTGAATTGAAACTAAAAGAGAAGCTATTTGATGAGGTAAACCTTGGTCGGCTTGAAGATGTTAAAAAGCGTTTAGCTCAGGGTATAAGTGTTAATGTTATTGATGATATACATAATACCCCTTTACATATAGCAGCTAAGATGGGAAACCTAGAAATGGTTAAATATCTTGTTAGTGTTCATGCTAATATTAATGCACAGGATATTTATGGAAAAACACCATTGTACTGTGCTGCTGAAAGCCATGCTGGAAAAAAAATAATAAAGTACTTAATAAAAAAAGGATCTAAACTTGACCTAAGGGTTAGTAAATCTGAAGAGAGTACGATTGACATTTTGAATAGAAGTGGCCATAGAACTATTGTTGAGGAATTAGTAAATAATCTACATAGTGCAGTACAGAAGAATCTTATCAAAAAGGTTGACAGGCTAATTAATCAGGGAATTGATGTAAATTCTCAAAATAGTCATGGTCAAACCTCATTACACATTGCTACTAGATATGCTCATTTAGATATGATAAAACATCTTATTACTGTGGGTGCTAATCCTAACATAAAGGATAATAAAATGTATACTGCAATTCATTACGCTGCTGGACATGAGGAATCCAGAAGCTTTGAAATTGTTAAATATTTCATAGAGAATGCGAATACTAATCCAAATATTCCTGGTCGCAATGGTGAGACTCTACTGCATTTTGCAGCTTCACTTGGTAATATAAGTGTGGTCAAGTATCTTATAGAAGAAAGAGGGGTTGAGATTAATGCTAAGGACAACTTAGGTTTAATTCCAGCACATCATGCTGTTAAACATTACCCATCCGATGAAACAAAGTCGCTTGAAGTAATAAATTACTTAATGAAAAAAGATATCGTAAAGACTATATATGATGAAATATACCAAATAATTGAAGACTTATTATACTCAGACCATCATGTTGATCATTTTGACGATGAACTAAAAAAAGTGTTAGCAGAAGTAGATATTAGAAAGGATATTAAGAATAGAATCAAAGAAGATTGGATAGTAGATATCGTAGAAAAAGAGAATATGCATCAGGAAATGATTGAATTTATTAAGGAGGAACTATTAAAAATCATTTCTACAGTAGAAAACAAATATTTGTTGCATGATGAAAATCAAGACTTAGAAAAAGATGAAATACAAATAAAAGAAGTAGTAGGAAAATTAGTATCAAATAAGATTCTAGAACTAATAAAAGAAAAGTACTCAAATCACTTAATAACTCCTTTAAATTGTGCAATTACAGTAGGAAACATAAAATTAATAGATGATATGGTGAATGAGGGTATAAATATTAATACTGGTACTAAGAATATTAGTGGAATGAAACCACTACCACCTCTCCATCATGCTGTTAAGTTAGGAAATTTAGAAATGGTTAGATATCTTATAGAAGAGAAACATGCAGAACTCAATAATAGAAATTCTGTCGGTGATACACCATTATATATTGCCGTTAATGAGAATAAAATGGAAATAGCAGAGTGTCTAATCTTTAATGATAAGAGTAATACTATTGTGAATAATAACTTGCTTCTGGCTACTGAAAGGGGTAACTTAGAGGTTATAAAGTTTCTAACTTCTTCTCGCATTGGTGGTGATGTTAAAATTTCTGATAGTAAAGTACAAACACCCTTACATATTGCTGTGACTAAACAAAACCTAGAACTGGTATCATACCTGCTTTACTACAGGCATGCTGATATTAACGTTAAAGACGAAAAAGGAGACACTCCTTTAGAGTGTGCCATTAGTTCAGGTAATGTAGAAATTATTGATTGTATATTAGGGAAAGTAAAAAATAGGCTTAGTCACATTCATTACGCTGTATCCAATAAACATGACAACATCGAAAATATCCGAAAGGAAATAAAGGTGATGATATTAATAAAGTATCAGGAGTAGATAGGGTCACACCTTTACACATGGCTGTTAAGACAGATAGATCTGAAATAGTAGAATATCTTGTAAATGATTGTAGAGCTGATGTGGAAAACCAGTCTCAATCTGGCAATACTCCCTTGCATGATGCAATAATTTTGGATTGTAGTAACGATCTGATAGAGCTTTTACTAAAGAAAGCAAGCCATTACGATATAGAAGGATCTAACAAATGCACTCCTCTACATTTTGCCTGTTTCAAGGGTAATAAAGTTGTATACGATAAATTAATAAATAAGGGCGCTAATATCTTAGCTAAAGATAGCAGTAATAGAACACCTTTAAGCTACGCAGCTGAATCAGGAAACGATAACCTGATATACGACATTTTATCAAAGTCAAGAAAAAAGTTTAGTGATGATGTAAATGGTAGGGATGAGAGATATCATGATGAATACATGAATGCTTTAGATCGCAATGGAAAGTCACCATTACATTATGCTGCTGAAAAAGGACATAAGTCTTCTTTTTGCATCCTTTTATCTGAATGCTTAAGATTGTGGGACGCTGATTTTGGCTATTTCAAATGGACTGACCAATGCATTAAAACTGGTTATGACAAATTCAACTCCAGAGGCTATATAATGAGAACTCTAGCTTCCAATAATCGTCATCAAGACATTGTGGATATTATTGACTATGCGAGTGACAATATAAGCAATTCTATTATCGGACTTGTGCGTCGTAATGCTCTAGGAAAAGTTTTAAATTACTTAAATGAACGTATAAGAGGTAATAGAAGTTTAAATTCAGTCACTGAACCATTAAACCTAGTGAACAGATTGGATTACAACTTACAGCCAGTTATATATTATGACCATAGTTATATAGACGAGAAAAGTACTGTGAAACACAACTCTATAAAATTTTCTACTGGTGAAGAAGAGCTATTACTAAAGCAATTTTCTGATGCTATAAAAAATAAGAACTCTAGATGGATAGCTGAACATGAATCTGATCTGAGTATTACAGGTAATAAAGGAGAGATACTATTACATACAGCAGCATTAAAAGGATACTTAGAGGTAGTTAAGTATCTTACAAGTAAACGTGCTGATATTTATGCTAAAGACAATACCGGTAAGACAGTAATGCACTATGCGGCTCGTGGAGGAAACATAGAAGTTATAAAGTATTTGATTGATCAGGGTATAGAAGTTGATTCAAGGTCAAAGGGTAGAAAAACTCCTCTTCAGTCAGCAACAAGTTCTGGACAATTACCTGCTATGAGATATCTCATCAGTCAAGGTGCTGATTTAAATGCTACAAACCGAGATCAAGTTACAACTCTGCATTATGCAGCAGAGGGTAGCAGTGTAGAGAGTATAGAGTATCTACTTAGTAAAGGATTTGATATCAATGCTGCTACTCATCGTGGAATAACACCTCTTCATTATGCAACTAGAAAGGGAAGCTTGAAGGTAATAAGCTATCTAGTAGAGCATGGAGCAGATGTTAGTGTTAAGGGAAGCTTTGGTAATACAGTTCTGCACTACGCTGCTGAAAGAGGAGAGGTAGAAATA
>JAHRAF010000009.1 GCA_019061405.1 Wolbachia endosymbiont of Fragariocoptes setiger | reverse complement strand
ATGTTATTTATAACTTATTTTTTTAAAATGTCAGATTAAATCTTGTTTAGTACATATAAAGGACTTTTTTGTTGATGTTTTAGTAGAATTTCATAATAAACATGAACCTGAAGGCCGTGAGATAGCAGAACTCATTTCAGACTATAGTAGAATTAAAGAGGAATTAAAAGGTTCAGCACGTTTGTTAATAAAGTCTTTTCCTCAAGAGGATAAATAGCAAATTTATGTTGATTCTATTTCATCAATATAAAACCTATTCTGAGAAAGAATACATTTCTAATTTCACCATGTTCCTCTTTTTAACTTTTGCTTCAAGTGCCTTAAGTCTTTTTTGAAAGATCTCAAGTTCATTTCTTCGCCATATAGATCTCACTTTACCTTCTGATTCGTGTTACTCTATCCTATTATCTATTGAACTTTTTAAGAGCTCATATAATTATGATATTGATAACATCTTAAAGTTGTAATTACTTTGAAACAGCATTATACTTGATTGCTGAAAGAGAGTTTCTGTTGAAATTTATTTCCTCTATACGAAGGTATTTTTCTCCTTTAAATATTGATAAGCTTCAAAGACTGTATCTGTTAAATATCTTACCTATCCTATCCTTTCTTCTCTTGCAATTTTTTTAATAATTCACTTGTTAAAAGCTTCTATAATTTCTTTTAATTCACTCAAGATTTTCTCTGACCTCATTCTGTAAAACTTTTAACTCTCTCGTATTCACATGATTCACTCTGTTCATATGAATTTAAAAGAGCTTGATCTGCCATTTTGATAGTCCTAACGAACTGATAATATGGAAATTTGATTATAGTAGTTAATAAAGTTCCAAATTGCACCTATATGATTGCTTAACTTTTCAGAAAACGACAGAGTTTTTCTAACCAAACGTCCAACTCTTTGCCGCATTGTACAATTAAACCGTTCAATGTGGTTCGTCAAACCAGAACCTTTGGAAACTTGAAGTATTTCAGGAAAAACAGAGGTATAACAATCCAATTTATCTAAAATAAACACACCATTCTTTCTATATACTTCTGGTATACTTTCAAATAACTTAGCTGCGTCTTCTTGTTTTGTTGTTGTGTCCATTGCAAGCCAAACCCATGCTTTATTTGCTTTTTTACCAACAAAACTCTACATTTCATCGCACTCTACTACTATTTTTTGCTCACAGTCACTTACAATATCTGAGCTTTCAAATTTTTTTTAATGTTGTTATATTTTTTGTTTACATAATCTTGCAAGTGTGTGTCAGATATGTTTGTTGCTCTTGATATTTTCTCCAGCAAGATCCTATCTACAAGCTCCCATTCTTCTTGCGAAATGTACTTCTTTTAAGCGTTTTCTGTAAATTGTTTGCCACATTCCTTGCATTTATGTCGCTGTTTCCTGTTTTTTAGTCTACCATTCTTAACACATTTTCCGTTACATCTCATGCATTCCATTTCTTTTTCACTCTTTTCTCCACAATACCATATTTTTGATCTTCATCATCAGTTCTTTAGGACTACCCATAAATCTAGTAACAGAAGTAAACAATACAAATTTATATAGCAGAGAACTTATACTAAATTTGTTTAACAATTATTTTTACTTTAGTATATTGACTCCAATGTGTATCTAAAATCCTGAATATGAATAATGAAGAACTAACAGCACTAATGCACATCATTCCTGATAACGATGAAAATTGTGATTTGAAACGTGCAGAAATAGCTCGTTGGTACAAAGTTTATGGTCAAAAAATGTTCTATAACATAAATGAAGAAAGTATCAATAAGATTGTTAACACATTAACTATTATGATGATTGATAATCACTTTTGGAATCACAATATTAGGTTGAATAATTTAGCTCTTGGAGAAGAGCTCCTAAAAAGAACAAACGTTAAACAAATAGATCATAATCTGATATCACAATTATATGATTTTTCCTGTTTACTGTGTCTAGAAAAATATATATGTGAACTGTTTCAGCCACTAGATAACTATAACAAAAACTGGACAACAGAAAAGTTTGTTTCTGATATATTAAATGGTAACAATGAAGGTCCGTTGATAAAATTCTGGTCACACTATATAAACGTAGTAGGTGTAGAAAATCCAAACCCTGTTATTCTATCAAGCTTTAAAAAAATACTATCTGGGTACAGCGAAGACTTTGATGTTAACAATATTGATGATGTATGGAAATGTGGGTTTGAATGTGCTAGAGAAGAGGGAAGTAGAGAAGCTCTAGAGTTCTTCTGGAACAAGTTGGAACATTTATGCACAGAGAGGGAAGAAAAACAAGAAACCTTGCTCTATGTAGGTATTAATGCTTATGAGCTGTGTTGGTATCCAAGAACTGGTCGTAATTCAAAAGATAATAGTTTTAATCTTGTAGAATTCTCTCTGAACCACTTGGGTGTTGATAAATATAAATATTTTATAGAAGAGGATCTGAAATCTAATAAGTCGCTTTGTGCCATATTTATTTTGATTAGCAATTGCTTGTATAGTGAAGCCAAGAACCTAATCTCTGTTGTCGATAGTCAGAGTGTTTCATACGAAGATTATGGTAGTACTTTAGTGAGTAATAATCTATACGAAATACATAAAGTCCCTTGTGAGTTAAAAAAACACAGTTTTGAATTTTTTAACTGGGTATGGAAACTTGAAAATTTTGAAGAGCATAGAAAGTATTGCTTAAGTGATCTAGATCATATTTTTCGTTCATTAGTGATTACAGGTGAAGGTGATTCAAATGTGCTTATAGAACCCATGAAACTGATATTGAGCTCTGCATCACCAGAGCAAATCAGATTAGCGAAATCCATTATTCATTTCCTCGCACAGGAAGTCTATATGATTATTTAAATCAGTTTTTATTAGGGCAGTCTTTGATCATTAGTCAGGCAAACATAAAAGATATAGAAAGTAAGGGAGTATTTAAGCACAAAAGTAGCTCTTATCTAACTAGTTTTGTCTTTCAAGTTGGAGATAAGTTACTCGTCCTCAACATAAACAGTAGAGCTCAAGTTTCAATACGACAAGCAAGTGCTCAAGGAAGAAATGCCTTACCTTTAGATCAAATCAGGAAACATGGTACACAAATTGAAAATATCATTGAAGTGAATATTAGCACTGCATACGGAAGTAAACTAGGTTTTTCTCCAGGAAAGCATTTTCACAAAGAAGGTACAGTTACGATTCAATCTTCCTCATTAAGAGATTATTCTAGAATAAATAAGGCAGAGGGTTATTTCTATCAAATAAATTCAAATGTAAACAACCTCAAAGCAAAATTCAATGGTGCAGTTGATCATCACAGCATAAAGAATTAGGAAATTTAATAGGAGATGATCTTGGAGGAGTTCATGAAAATGCTGCTGGTATAGAAAAATATAGAGAATTGTTTAATTCCATATCTGAAGAATTATACAATCACAGAGGATACTTTTCTGATGCTCTTAAAGCAGAACTTGGCTACAAGGCATTCTTAGATGGAATACTTACTGGTCTCAGTGACATTAGATCAGGTGATTTAAAAGTAATCGTTCCTATAGAGTTTCAAGTTGGTAGAGGAAAGAGAGTTGATGTAGCAATTCAAACTATAGGTAAAAATGGGAAACAAGGCATACCTATATTGATTGAACTAAAAACTAATCCTAGTGGTAAAGAGTTCTCACTTGCACAAAAGCAATTAGCTCAATACTTGGAATCGCCAAACATAAAGAGTATCACTGATGGAAAACAAGCTACTGGTTTTGTAGCTGCTTTAAATACGAAAGGTAAAAGTGTTGAAACTATGATACGTATAAGTGATAAACTTGCTGTTGCGACTATTCAACATAGTTCTATAATTGCTCCTTCATCAAGTCATAGAGCACAAAAATATGTTTCAAAAGTGCTACTTCAAGAGGAAAAAGAGAAATCTCTGGTAGCAATTGTATATTAAGCTCGTTAACAGAAGAAGACATAAAAAAGATTAGTAAAGGCAAAGGTGTAGTACTAAATGGTGAAGATATAGAAATAGACAGAAAGAATTTTGAAATAGATAGTGAAAAACTTATTGAGCGTGCTAGGCTACTCAGAGATTCAGATGACATATTAAAATATGAAGATTTAATGAATCTTTCTGATAGTGAGAAAGTAACTGGGCCTTTTCTGATTAGTAAACAGGTAAAAACCTTATCGAATACACAAAAGGTAGCATCTCGGTTAGGAACCACAACTCATATAGGAAACTATGTGATACTAAGTAAAGATTTACTTTCTATGTTGCAAATGGTCTACAAACCATAGAAGGTGTGACCGGTTATACTCCTGAGGTCAAACAGGACAATGAAATCTCGTTTTGTGAAAAAGTTAAGGTAACCTGGAGTAGGTCAGCTCCTGATGAACCAGTACAAGGTAGAGTGATATCCGCACCAGAAGGAGAGTTAGGTCGCGTAACTGATTATGGTTATCGTTCTAAAGATACCATTGCTATACAGTATAGTAATAACAGAACAGGAAATGACGCTCTTTTTAAATTACTTGACGGTAATGATAAGGTAACGGGGTTTCCAGAACGCAAGAACGTTTTTCTAATAGGTAATGACTACAAACTTATGACTGGTGGAAACAAAGATGATCAGTTTGTTTTGCGTGGAAATCAGACCAAAGGAGAACTTTCTGGTCTACAGGGAAGTGATATATTGTTCACTAACTATTTTGCTTCCAATAATAGTCCTTTGTTTGTAACCTTTAGTAAGGGTAATTCTAGAATACTTCATGATAACTCAGCTACATGTAGAAGATATAAAGCTAATGGTATACGAGTTGATTTACCAAATCCACAACTTAATATCCAAGTAAATAATATCAACCAATTCTATGGAAGAAGTAATAAAGTAGATTATGTTTCTATCACCTGTGACAGCGGTATAAATTTTGTTGATCTTTTAGGAACTGATGACACTTCACAAGGTGTCATCAGTCCTTCATCTCTAGATAATATATATGAAACTAATGATAGAATATATATAGAACAAAACAGAGAGACTAACTGCTCTTATGATATGAATTTAGCAATACATCCATCTACTATTGTTGAAAATAGAGGATCAAACGGAAATTTTACATATAAGGTTAAGTCAGGGAAAGGGTCTACCACTCTCAGTCTTGATGAGTTATCTACTCATAAGCTTTTGTTTGAAGAGGTCAAGTTGACTGATATTAGAAGAATCAATGTAAGTAAAGAGAATAATCTGTATCAAATTAGCTTAGTATTTAATATACATAATAATTCTAAAAGAGATGCTAATACAGGCCTAGTAATTACTCAAAATAAACATAAGGACTTTCAGTTGCATATTAACTCTAAAGAATTATTTAACCTAAATCTTGAGCTCAGTGACGGCACTCTGATAGATCTAGTAGAAAAAAGAATCTATGTCATAAAACCATTAGAAGAGTTAGGAGAGTCTACTCCTACATTGGTAGATTTATCTTCTATGGCAAGGAACATGGCAAGAAGGTTAGGATTTGCAATTTCTGCACGATCAGATTTATTAAAAACTTACTTCTCGATAGGTAATGGTGAAAGTAATTTGATGTATAACAACGTCAAAGGTTATACAAGTTATTTAGTTGGTAATGGAGGAAACGATACATATGTTATTACATCTGGCTACAATAAATTAGACAACAATACAGAGATTCCTGATGTGATAATCAGCGATATTGATGTCAACAAAAATGATGTAGCAACATTAGTACTATCAGGTGTAATGGATCAAATTCGTAATGATTTGAATATAAAAGTCAAGAGTGTAATACAAAGGGATAGTAATGACTTACTAATAGTACTCAAAAGTGATGAAAAAGATTTGTTAGAAGTCAGGTTGCTAAATGCCTTAAATAATGACGTGTATAAGAAATATGAAGTAATATTAAATGACTTAAGAATGAAAATAAGTAAAATTTCTTCAGATTATGTATTCGAAATCCTACCAATCGCCTATGATAGTATAAGTGCATTACAAAATATTAAAAAGGTTTATTCAGAAGATATTGAAAATATAAAAGAATTAAAAATATTAGATAGAAGTATGGATGATTATACTTTTATACGTGAGGAAGATAGTTTGGTAATAAGCAATATATTTAGTCAAGATGAGAAACAATATGGAATGATTCTTGTTGACTTCTTCCTTGAAGATCAATTCAAAGATCTATCAATTAAATTCAAAAATGATAAGAAAATATCACTAAAAGATCACTTAAGTGACATATATAATGCACAAGACATAGATAAAATAAAAGCTCAGTATGATGCAAGAATATATTCAAATATCGATTTGTATTCAGCTATTAAGAAAAACAATTTGAATAAAATAGTATCTTTATTAGAACAAGGTGCTAATTTTGACCTCAAGGATGATTATGGTAAAACATCTCTTGATGTTGCTAGAGAGACAATTCTAGATTCTTCGGGAAAAATTCAAGGTGATGTTCTTGGTAGAAAGCTCATATATCTTGCTGCTGAAAGTGGGAATGTAAAAGCTATAGAATACCTCCTGAATAAAGGAGAAGATGTTAATATTATAGACAATTTTGGGTGGAGACCTTTACACTATGCAGCAAAAGAAGGTAAATTGGAAGCTGTGAAGTATCTTATAGACGAAAAAAAGCTGGTTTCTATAGCACAAAGTATGAAACTAATGATGGTCAATCTGCAGTACACATTGCATCCTTCTATAGACAAAAAAATGTTGTCAACTTTCTTATCACAAAAGAAGGAGTTGGAGCTGATTGGGAAGACGGTTACCGCGTGTGGTTATTTGGACATCGAGGTGACAGCTCTACCCCATTACACTGGGCTGTAAAAGGTGATAATCTTGATCTTGTGAACCATCTTATAAATTTAGGTTCTAATATCTATGCCAAAGATCGCAACGGCAAGACACCTATTGATATTGCAAAAGAAGAAGATCAAATGGATATAGTGAACCGTTTAGAAGAAGTAATGAAAGGCTATGAGAACGGTAAAAGAGCAATACACTTTGCTGCTGAAGACAACGACATTGATGCTCTACAATATCGTATCAATCAAGGTGATAATGTAAACGAAAGAGCACATGATGGTTGGCGTCCTGTCCACTCTGTAAGTGAAAGTGGTAGTTTCGCAGCACTGAAGATTCTTATAGATAATGGTGCTGAGTTTTACAGTATCAAATCTAAAACTGATCGAGATGGTAAAGCACCTATACATATTGCTGCCTATAGTAGACATACAGATATAGTAAAATATTTTGTAACAGAAAAAAAAGTATCAGTAGACTGGCCTGATGGTTATGCTTGTGGATTTATGTGGGTTCACGTCTGTGGTAACTGGTTAACTCCCCTACATTGGGCAGCTGCTGGTGGTCATCTTGATACAGTGGTATCTCTAATAGATATGGGAGCTGATGTTCATGCTGTAGACTTTTATAATAAGAGACCTTTACACTATGCCGCTGAATCTGATTCCTTAGAAATTGTAAAACTTCTTATAATGGCAGGAGCAAATCCTCAAGCTGTTGACCATAACGGTAAAACACCATCAGATTTAGCCAAAGAAAAAGGTCACACCAACATAGTCTCATACCTTGAATCTCTAAATCGTAATCGTAGAAGCGTTGAATCATCTCAAAGACATAAGCGTTCAGTAGAAGAAAATAAAAAAAGTTCTATTATTGAAGAACTATCTTACTTAAAATTAGGTAATGAGAAAAGTGTTATGAGAAAAGCTATAGATAATAAATCTACTATTCATAATAACACGTTAGAAACAGAAAACTTTGACTTTAATGGAGCATTACTGCTTTCCACGTTGCTGAGTAAGTTACCTATTGTAGGAAAACTTTTTCCTAAGATAAAATTATCAGATACAAATAGCACGACATTCACTTCTATGTTGCTGCCAGAGTCTATGACTTATGCAGCTAAGATAACTCAGGAATTCGAGAAAATATTGAATAAAACTGCAACTCATCTAAGTATTTCAAAAGAAAGTCTAAACCTTAACCCAGTATTATTAAGTTCAGAAATAGCACGGCTTTTTAGAAATAGTAGTAATACTTCTGAATTATCCAAAGTATTATACTCATATGCTAAAGAAATTAGTGGAAAGAATAATGAATTTCTTAACCTAGTTAAGGTTGAACTGCCTAACTTAGAAAAAACTTATGAGTTGAAATGTAACAATCCACAGATAAATATCCCTATCTTACCAATCAATAACACTGTGCCTAGTAATATTACTACTCCTAGTAAGAAAGAGATAAAGTATTTACCTTCATCTTCTATGAATAACATTAACACGTTGGCAGTAGCAAATAATAGCATGACGAGATAGTATACACTATTTCTTGTTCATAGGTTCTGAGCTCAACATCCGATCAGTTAATCTTTATAATTCTTTATGAGCTCTTTTAATAACCACCTATTATTTCTTTCTAAAATGTTAGACAATCCTTTGATAAATTCAAAGAAATTATCTAAAAACTCAAATTTGATAAAAGAAAATATTTTAACGTTGTATAACTAAAATAAATAATACTTAAATAGAATAGTCATTTTATGAAGTAAGTAGCTAAAAACTTTTTATTATAAACTTTTACAAAATAAGTTGACTTATGTTTTTTTGTTATATACTACAATCATAATAAACTATATTGATATGCAAGCTTTATACAATAAGCTTAAAGATCCTTTGCAATGATTCTTATGTTCATGCTACTCTATCCTATAGTATCTATTAAGCTTTTTAAGAGCTCACATAATCATGATATTAATAATATCTTTATTAGCTACTTATCACTTTTATAAGAATATGAGCTTGTCCTATTTAAGTCATGATTTCACAGTATATGAAGATCTTATATAAAAGGCTAAAAGATCAAATTCATGGAATGCTGGTTGTAATTACTTTGCTAAACCTTATTATAACAATTATTAAGAGTCTATACAGTATACTTGATTACTGAAAGAGAGTTTCTGTTGAAGTTTATCTCCTCTGATTGATAAGCTTCAGAGACTGTATCTGTTAAATATCTTACCTATTCTTTCTTTTCTTGCAATTTTTTTGATAATTCACTTGTTAAAAGCTTCTATAGTTTCTTTTTATTCACTCTGTAAAACTTTTAACTCTCTCGTATTCACATGAATTTAAAAGAGCTTTGTCTGCCATTTCCAATTTATTAAGAATTATTTTATTATGTCTATACTGATTAGTAGTATTTCTATTAAGAACGTAGTATAAATATCTTAGAATGATTTAAAAAACTACAACACATGACAGAAAAATCACTGAGACATTACATACTAGAATACTGTAGTCTAATAATTAATCATAAAACCTCGTTAGATTCTATCCCTGATGAAAAAAGCGTTAAACCTTGCCTAATGAAAGGTTTCTCATTTAAGTTTAAAAAAGTTGAATCAACTATGGAAAATTTTCTCAATCTTCTTAACTTAGGAAAAGATGAACCAATTATCTAGATAGTGATGAGAATTGTAATTTGAAGCGTGCAGAGGTTAGACGTTGGTTAAGATCATATAAAGTTCCTTTCAATAAAGTGTTATAGGATTTTATTTCGGTTGTTCTACAAGAAGGTAAATACTAGGATGATTATAAGCTTGATAGAATTGCTCTCGGATAAAGGCAAATGATCAAGCAAATCTTGCAAATGCTCATATTAAATTTCAGCTTGCTTGTTTGTTATGTTCAGGAGAAAAATGCATGAGTATTTTATACAAAGAGAAAAAGGGTTAATCCGTTCAATTGAAGATTTAGTCATAAGCCAATACCGTAGACTTGTACATACCAAATTCGAGGGTTTTTAGTCTTATTACGCAAATATTGCAGATGCAAATCCGATTATTATCAATGACTTTAAAGAGATTATGGATAGTTATAATTTGAACTATAATGATCAGGATTATAGAAATACGGGTTCCTGTGTGCAAAAGAAGTTGGCTCAATAGATGCAATGAATTTCTTTTTTAATAAATTTATAAAAGATGAAGAGAAGGATCAATTTTTAACTGACACAATTAAAAAGACTAGGTTCAGTTCAACAAAAATTCATTCTGACAATCTGGTGTTGGAATTTTGTATAGAGCGCTTAAGTTGTGACAAGTATAGCTTTCTCATAAATCAAGAAATTGGTACACGCGGTTGTATGACTATTTTTGGAAAGCTAGTTGATATGAATCTCTACTATTCCCTTATATCCTGCTCCTGAAGCTAGATGTAGTGGTGTTTGCAACAAACTATTTTGTACATATTAACACCATTGTTGATTAAAAATCTTATCACATCTGCTTCGTTATTGCTGCTGAATGAAGTAAATTATCTTCCTCATGACCATACTTATTGTTAATTAAAGCTTTGAGTATTTTATTTTTTTCCCCTTCTTTAGCATAGTCAAGAGACGTTTTACCTTCATTATTAAAAGTAAATGGATTAACATTTTTCTTACTTAACAGTACATTTAGCAAACTCAGTTCATCAAGCTCTATAGGTGAGTGAAGTGGTGTTTTGCCTCCAATACCCTTGGCATTTACATTTATAGCAGGTTGGTCTACAAGACACTTGATTATTTCCGAGTATAAGTTCGTAGTCATTTAATTTACGTATTATGCAATTCCTCCAGAGCATTTCTGATCTCCTCTACCAGCGTCTCATGGATTTTTTCAGCGTCACTCATCGATGCAAGTAATGCTGATACTCTATCTAGAATATTCAGCAGATTGTTTCTTACCACTCTTAAAGGCTTCAGTTTTCTATGGAGATAAGTTCACCAATTTCAGCTTTTGCCTTAGCCTCCAGTAATTTGCCACGTTCTACTTCATTTTTAGTACGAGTTTTAAGCAGCATGGTAGAAAGTTCATTTTTACCCTTTCTTCTCAGTGGTTGACTTGAATCACGTATTGCTTGTAACGCTTCATTTGCCTATTCTCTATTTACCATAACATTCTCTAGCTGCACAATTCCTTGTTTCACTAAATAACTTACATATTGCTAGGAAAAGCCTTGGCTCTTTGCTCATTCTATTTGTGTTATAAGTTCTACTATGTTATTTTCCTCTTGTATATGAAATTTTCACCTTTTTATCATAACTAGATGCTATAATGTAATAAAAAAAATCTTTCCATATGATAAAAGGTTTATTGTTTCTATTATTCATTAGTATAGTAAGTAGTTGTTCGTGGATTCAAGAATATAATGCTTTAGTAGAGAAGAATATGGATATAATTAAGAATCAAAGTCATCGTTCAGCCCGTATACGCTCAACTACACGTAAAGCAATAATTTTAGAACGTGAGTTTCTTGAGTTTGTAAAAGGAACTTTATTTTCTTTTTATTATGAGATATAATAATGGGCAAATATATTTTGCTTCTTGTGAAAAAGATTTTTCAGATACAGTATGTAAAATACAAAAAGGATATGAATCCCTATTTTATTCAGAAATACCATATGATTGGGAATTTCTAGACGCAGTCTACAACGCAAAAAATAAACTAAGAGCCTACGAAAAGTTAGATTTTGATTTTGTTACCAGTCATGGCATAGAAGAAATTATTAATAAAATTGAAGAATTAGTGGATGAACTATCATAGTGCCATACTCTCCACACTTTTTTCACTCTGTTATTAAATTTCCTTCTTATTTAATCTCTTCTCTACTGTTGTTTACTATTGCTTTTTTTAATTCTACTGACTTCATCGGTGGATGCAGTGAGTTATGAGTAGGTTTATCATAGCACCACAAATCACTTTGTGTTCTCCTCTATACCATTGACGTTTGTTTCCTTTATTCCAGCCATAGAGCATTGCTTTGAACTGTCTTTATTAATCAGCTCTACCGCCCATCTCTATTTTAAATATTTTGTAAAAGATACTGACAACTTCTTTTATTGAAATTGGTAATTCAGTCCATCTATGCCTTTCTTTTTTGTGATGAACCATAAGTTGTACAATATCTAGATTTTCTAGTATTTTTTGATTTTATGTTGAATTTATCATTCATAATTTAAGTGAAGAGATTCAAATTTCTTATAGAAGGGTTTCGAAATCGACAAAAAGCTTTATTTTAATTAATAGCTAGAATTTATAACTTGGAGTTAATTATATGAATTTTGAAAGAGGTCTAATAGATAAAAAGGAAAGTTCTAGAATTCACAGTACATGTGATAAGGTAATAACAACTTGATTTAATTTATAAAACTATATTATCTTTATTATTATAAGATATTGTGGCACACTTTAACGTAATTTATATAATTTGCTAACTATGAGAGGAATTATGAGTCAAAATAAAAAAGAAGAAAGCATATTGTTACGGTTTTGGCAGGTGCTCTGTCCTATTAAAATGTCAGAGGCAAAAAAATTCATCCCTATGACACTAATTATGTTTTTTATATTGTTTAATTTTAGTACATTAAGGCCTTTGAAAGATAGTTTAGTGATACCAAACTTAGGAGCTGAGGTTATAAGCTTTGTTAAACTATGGTGTGTTCTTCCATCAGCAATACTTTTTACCATTATATATATGAAGTTGAGTAATGTAATGGACTATGAAAAATTGTTTTATGCTGTAACTTCCTTCTTTATAGCATTTTTCGCTGTTTTTGCTATTATACTGTACCCTTATCGTGATGTTGTTCATCCAGATCCTCAAACGATTAAAAGTTTAGCACACCAATTACCGTACCTAAAGTGGTTAATCCTATTAGCTGGTAAATGGTCCTTTGCTTTGTTCTATATCTTTGCAGAGCTTTGGGGAGCGGCGATGATTAACCTAATGTTTTGGCAGTTTGCTAATCGTATTATAAAAACTGAAGAAGCTAAACGTTTTTATTCTATGTTTGGATTAATAGGAAATGTAGGTTTAATTTTTGCAGGTAATGCAGTTATGCAATTTTCTAAAATGTCTATAAAAGCTGGTAATGATAATAATCTTATCATGTTTTCAATGTCAGCTATCGTAATATCTGGCCTTTTGATAATGGCTGTATATAGATGGATGAATGTGTACGTTCTCACTGATCCAGTACACTATGCTCCTAAAACTAGTGAAAAAAAGAAGAAGCTAAAGTTGTCAGTTTCAGAAAGTATTAAATTAATATTCAATTCTAAGTACCTTGGTTTCATAGCACTATTAGTACTTTGCTATGGAACAACAATTAACTTGGTAGAAGGCCCATGGAAAGCAAAGATTCGTCAACTTTATCCCACTCAAAATGAATATGCTCACTTTATGGGGGAATTTATTCAGTGGACAGGAATTGTTACTATCTTATTTATGATCCTTGGTAGTAATATCTTAAAAAATGTACGCTGGTTTACCGCCGCAATTATTACTCCGTTAATGATCTTAATAACTGGTGGAGGTTTTTTCATATTCGTTATTTTTGAAGAAGTATCATGGATGAAGAATTTCATGAGTATGAGTCCAATAGTCATTGCGGTGTTCTTAGGTGCACTACAGAATGTACTAAGTAAAGCAACGAAATACACCATGTTTGATGCAACAAAAGAAATGGCATTTATTCCATTAAATGATGAACTAAAGAACAAAGGTAAGGCAGCTGTTGATGTTATTGGAGGAAGACTAGCTAAATCCGGTGGAGCCATAATTCAATCTTTTATATTTATGCTCTTTCCTATGGCAACGTTTTCAACTATTACGCCGATACTTACAGGAATATTTTTACTCTTAATGGTATGTTGGATATTTGCTGTAAGAGGCTTAAATAAGCATTATACCCTACTTGTTAGTAATAGATAAAAAATAAAAGTAATTTTGCCCAAATTGCTTCTAAATATTGGCAGAATATTTCTTAAAAGACAAAAATTTGAGTATAAAGCACTCTCTTTATATTTTAAAGTAAGTTTTTCATATCCGTTTAGTGAAAAATGGCTATAGTTAAAAAACTAAGCTGTTTTTTAAGAGTAGAACTGCTACAAAGGGATAGGATAATAAAAGGAGCATAATGCAAATAGAAATTAAGAAAAATGAGAAGATTACCTTCTGTATCGATTAAGATAATAGACTTTCTTAAAAGTATGAGGTATGAGCGAAACAAAAAATTAGATAATAAAGAATTTTCGTAACTGAAGGGAGTAAAGAAGGTAATTCTCAAAAAGATGGCAGAAATATTAGAGGAAAAAGTAGGTGTCAAATAAGCTCTGTATAGAAGATATGCTGCCTATACCATTAGAATATTTGCGAGAATATAAAGTATACTTCCATATTGGTCGAAGTTAGCGAAAGTACAATCTATAAAATAATAAACGAGATTTTAAGCTGTTAGAGTGAAAAAAGATTATACGAATAGGATTTTTCTCGATAGCCAATTATTATTAGAAGTATATTGAACTTGAAATCAACCCACCTGAAGGGTAGATGAGCATAAAAGTAATTGTAATCATTAAAAAGAAAATAGCACAACTACTAAAATTAATAGCTCCTACATTTGTTTTTTTATTTTACTATATAAAGTTTTCAACATAAATATATCTTGTATACTTATAAAATTTAACTGCTTGTCCTACAGTATACTTATTTTAGTATATATGAAATTATTTAGTCTTATTTCTCTCTAATATGGCTTCTTTTATTTTGGTATAAGGAAATTTAATTGAGCTGGCATATTTTGGACATGTTATTTTATTTACAGAGCATAAATATTTGCATATTTTCCTTTATTCACCTCCTGCTACAATAGTATGATCTTTTCCTCCACATTCTTTCCCTTTTAAATATCTGCTACATATGTAATATCTATTTTTACACAACCAGAATGAGAAAACAGGTTTTTTACACGGATAATTTCATTGTACATGTCTTGTAGACAAAAACGACTTCAAAATTTACTGTATTATTTCTTAATTACTGCTCTGAATGGATACATAGAGAGGAATCATTAGTATAAAAGCTGATAAAGATAATCTTTATTCCTATGTTATGAAAGGGATTATATATGAATAAATAGAAGTCAAGTAGAGTATTTCCTCTTGTGACTTGCATTTTTATTTATAGTAATCGCTATATATGCGATTTTATATAAATGGCTAAAGATTAATTTTTAAGAAGAATCAAAGAGATTAAATTTTTTTGAGTTTATAGGTAGGTTTCTGACATGATATTTTTAGTAAGTGCTTTTCGTTAAAATTAATAAAAGATTTTATATTTATAATATTGTTCAAGAAAAGACGATTAGCTCATCAGAGAAGGTTATATCGAATTATTTAGAGCTTCTAGTCACAATCTAAAAGAAAAAGTCACTTATAATAAACATGGTATTTTACTTTATATTCTTCCTCATAAAAACTTTATACTATTAACAGTAGTTCTTTCAACATAGAGATAAAGTATAACATATCTCATTATAGATCATAAAAAGCAGAATTGACGACAAGATAAGAATTTTTATATCAAACTAATAATGCTCAATTTTATCAAACTTAATAGAAACAGAATAAGACTAACTATTTAACGTTATTTGATATTTTAATCTTATACTTGTTTAAGTATAAGATTAAAATAATATGGAAGATGAAAGCATTCTTTCTCAATATGAAAAGAAGTTTGTTTCGATCAGTCAAAGTATATTGCTTGACGCTATTAGAAATTATTCGAATGAAAATTCGAAATTATCTAAATTATACAAGAAGATTTTTAATCGTGATACACATATCGAGTCTAATGACTTATTAGCGAGTAAGGAGAGATTTTCAGAGAAATTTGAATTTAATAATGAGGGTGCAAAAATATCACAGTTATTAAAAAATTTAATGATAGAAACACATACGGGTGATACTTTGTTTTTTGATAGACAATCTAAAAGTACTAAAAAATTTATAAAATTTCTCAAAGAAAAAAGAACAAATAAAACCGAAACTGTAGATAACTTAAAAAGTGATATTAATCAAGTGCAACAAAGTTATGCTAGCTTAGTCGAAAAATTTAAAGAGTTCTATTCTTTAGAAAAAACATTAAATATAAAAGATCTAGTGCAAAAAACAAATAGAAATGCATATATAATGATCATCTTAAAATCTAATTCTTCCGAGCAGGCAGAACATTCTCTCCTGATAAGACAAAACTCAAATAATACCTTTTCGTTTTATGACCCTAATAGAGGTGCAGTTTTTGATCTCACAAAAAAAATTACACAACCTCATAGATGAAACATTTCATAGATATAAAAAGGGGGAATTAAGGATATATGATACATTGTCAGTATCTCATTGTATAGATTTAGATGAAGTTGAAAAAATAGAAAATCCTATTAAAGATCTTATGCGTAAACACACCTACTCAGCAGGAGATACTATTGCAAAAAGTTTAGATAAGGATAATGTGATACAAACACATGACTTGAATAAAAAAAGGAAATCTCTAATGAATCAGAGAAAAAGTTAAATAAAAATGATCGTATGTTTTCTTCTATAAAAGATGGAAATTTTATGGCATTTTATTCTGAAATTAATAGAAATATTAATTTTAGTATTTCTAATGAGAATGGTCAAACTCCACTAATATTTGCTATTAAATGTTGTAAAGATAGTGAGAGTGATTTGATGAAGAGAGAGCGTAGTAAGATTGTAAAAACATTATTATACAATACATATGTAAAAACATAAACGGCACAGAAATTTTAAATATTAAAGATAATTATGGATGTACAGCGTATATGTATGCCTATGAAAAGCAACTTGCTAATGTGACACAGATTTTCTTAAAAGTCAAGGAGCTGATGTTAATCTCACTTTATAATCTAACAAACATATAAAAACACTACCATACATAGAGAAAGAATATAATACAAAAAAAAGCCTTGCCACAAAGACAAACGTATCAAGAATTACCAAATAGTAAATTACAGGGAATAACTATCTCTGGAAGAGAGAACAATCGAATGTTGGGAATTTGAATATATCATAAAATCAAGATTTTATTTTAATAATTTGTATTAGATACAATTCAATCTTACAGATCAGGATTAACTGACAGAAGAATTGAGGTAGTCAAAACTAATCTTTCTTGATGTTAATAATATTTTTTACTTGCTATCAAGAAGAGTTTGCATCAGTATCCCATAGCAATATTTGCTTAAATAATGCCTAATTTTATTATAAAAACGCAACCAATGGTCAATATCTACTTGAAGATCTTCTAAAGAATTGCAGATTTTTTTGCGAAAAATAACATTCATAATAATGGTACGTTTTTTTTTATAAAAAATAGTATTACTCTGTAATTTAGCCATTCAGCTGGAGTTTTATCTGTATCAAGTTTTGCCATAGCAATTCTAGAGTAGATATCGATAAAAGTTTGTCACGCCCAATATATTTGATATTGCCTATATAATAAGTGTTTTTAGAACTCAAAATTCTGTTTCAATTTTACCCAGTGCTTCTCTTTAACTTTTGCTAAAGCTGCAAGTTACTTTTCTGTTAAAATTATTCCATTTTCATAAAACTCTTGCTTCAACTGCCTTAAGTCTTTTGTTAAAGGTCTCAAGGTCATTTATTCGCCATATTCTCATTTTACCTTCAGAGATTATTATACCCTTCTTTTTCTCAGTTCGTTTGTTCTGCTTTATTGTCTATATGCTGAAAACTTTATTTATTACTGCTTCTTTGTATATCGTCGAAAACTCTTAGTGTTTTTTTTTGCATGCGTGATAACACACTTCCCATCTGCTTTGCTAACTCTAAATACTCCTTACTTTGTATTATTTATAACTTTTGCAATGTATCAGATTAAATCTTGTTTAGTACAAATCTGGCTTTTACTTACTCTACCTTACATATATGAAAAATCATATGCGTTTTTGTAGTTCAAAAAGAGATGATTTCTTAAAGATTGCTACATATTCTATATTATTTTAGTATTAGTGTTTATCTCAACTTTTAATAAACTTATACTTTTCCATCCAATTCTCTTAGAATCAACTTTTATCTTATGTTCTTGTTTCATTGAGTAGAAGTAGCACTCATCTTCCAAGAATTTTATTATCATCAACTAGTTCAATATTTTCTATATCTAAAACATCTTTTCTTTCTTTATATATATCTTTTGGTAGACGTGTTTTATCTATTTTTCCTTGTATATTTTTGCCTTCTCTAGGAAATTCCCTAATCTTTACTTCTCTATTAAAATCTACTTTTTTACTTGCAATAGTATCTTTCTTTTTTAGAATACTTTGACTTTCCATTGTTTTCATAACCTTACCTATTTGATAGGTTATTAAGTATAATAGTTAAATAATAACCAAAGTCAAGAAAAGTTTTTAGAAGATAGGGGTCTCTTTTTATGTATAATTGCATCTTTTAGGAAATATCTATGGTGTTTTTTATTACCACTAGTCCTTGCTTTTAATTTTATCTTTTTCTGTCAACCACATAATGCTGAGCTAAAAAATTAAGAAAGTTCTTCTTATGAATTTTGTTTGTTAACAACTAATCTTTATTGTTGAATCGTTTTATGTTAAAAATCTTGATTTTCTATTAACTAGTTCTACCTTAATAAGATTTTTTTAATGTTGGATAGTTGCATTTCTATACAGTTGTTTGACTTATATTTATAAATTTATCTTCTCAGTATCTCCAAAACACAACTTTATTTTTCTTTTAATTTTTTAGAATTTTTATTAAAGATTTGTTAAAATTACTTTTTTGCTATTGTAACATTAGCTTGTTCTCCTGGTATAATTCCTGCAGTAGCCTTTTCTGATGTAGTGAATTGTATAGTATACAAGAATATTCAGGACTACATAATCCACTAGTACTTGGACTATCATAGAGTATATACTCCCTTTTTATACACTTAAAACTTTTGTTATCATTAGCTGAATCGCCGTATACAGATACCTCTAATGAGAAATCATTCATATTTATTTTTGCATCCATAACCTCATTAGGTGAATCATAAAATGCTAGATGTCCTATGATACAATTTTCTTGAGTGCTATAAGTGCCATTTAGGGTTTCACTGTCGGATTTACCAATTTGAATATAAATATTATGGTCAAAAAAGTTTTCACATCCTGGTACAATAAAAATATCTCTTTCATTATAATAACCATCACTTTCAGATTTTTGACATTCAAAGTTTATCACCATATTCACTAATAAATATTATTATATCCAATTATAAATTAATTTATATAAGTTTTATATTATAATCAGCATATAAAGTTTATATTTTATATATAACCATCTTAGCAAATGATTCATAAAATGTCTCTATGGCAGGTTAATAAAACTCTAATTGCTTTATTAATTTCTAGACTAATAATTATTCATCATAATTCCACTTCTTTTCAGTCTGATATAATTACAATTTTTAGTTGAACATCTTATTACTATTCCCTATAATATATTTAATAATTTAAATATATATATGAATATCAATAGAATAAAATCTGTTATTTTAATAATGACAACTGGAGTAGTAGTGTGGACAGCAAACTCTGCACTAAAGCTTGGCCAGTCTTATTTACAAGGAGGAAATAATCATTATCCTATGACTATAAACAACGGGGGAACTTTATCAGGTGGAGATATTTATATAGATTCACGCAGTACTGATTTTTCCTTAATAAGGCCATATATGATGTTATCTTTTTCTATAGGGGTAATCACAGGAGCTGGTATATTATATCATTGTCAAAACAAAAATGTTACACGAAGAGAAAGTGAAGAAGTACAAGTAAATCCAGAATTTCGTGATATAGCTTTAGATCCAATTGATCAAGAATATTTACTTTGTGAATAGAAGTTTTTACAAATCTACTTTTAAGGTTTGCTTCGCAATACTTTTGTATATATTTGGCTACTCAAGTAGCCTGAATGCTGTGTTCAATTTCTCTATGTGCTTTTTTAGCTTTTTCTAGAGCTAGCCTTTTAAAGCCTTTATCTTTTTTAAAACTCTTAACTTTTTGACACGATCTTATTCTACTTGCAGAGATTAGAATACCTCTCGTTTGCTATTCTTTCTTATTCATATGCTGGAAATGCTACTGCTTTTCTATATTTTGTATTGCTCTTATCTCGTGTTTTCCTCCTATAGTTTTTTTGAAATGTATCTTATGTGCTTGTGGTATGTTGTCTAATTGTTTTTCAAGTTTCAGCTATCCTAATTTTTGTATTTTACTTATATCTTATACTCCTCAACAACTTACTTATCTTATTGAGTTAAATTATTATATATTATGCCATATCACTTAGATTGAAGAGTATAATAGAGTAGGAGATAGTCCTAATAGAAAAAGTATTAATAGACTATATAAAAACATGAAGCTTCTATGGGTATAAATTTGAAGAAAAATACTCTACCGATTCTTTTTGTTTTGGATTTTCATCAACAGCATTATATAAACTGGTGATTATACTTTTCAGTGTAAATGATGAGATTAACTAATTTTTACTAGAGATCAAAGATCTTTTTAAACCTAATGGTTACATTACTTGCTAGAACAAAAATATTTATACTAATTCTAGTATAATTTTATGTTATAATACAACCCTATACTCAATAGTGTTCCTAAAGATGCATACTAAATTATCTAAAAAGAGTAATTAAATAGCAGGATTTAGCAAGGAAAAGCTATTTGAAATGAAATGGGTTATAAAGTAAAAGAAAAAGAAGAAAAAAAAGGAAAGAAATTTTTTAAAATTTATAGAGAAGTTTGTAACAAATATGATGTTACACCAGTGTCGCTAAATAACATATATGGAGAATATATTGGATTTGCTTTTATTAAGAATAACGAATTAACAATATCTTATCGTGGTACTAAAAATGTACGTGATTTACTCAATGATATTGATACCATTCAAAAACCTTTTCTTAATTCTCAATATAATGGTAGTGTGCATGGAGGATTTCTTAAAGCATTTCAGGAGTTGTTACCTAGTACAATGCAAACATTAATTAATTTAGGTTTGATTTCTGGTAATAAAACAGAGATTTATAACGTTAACATTGAAAAGATTAATTTTATAGGTTTTAGTTTAGGGGCTGCAATTACTCAAATAGCCGCTTTATACTTTCATAATTTAGGCATCAAAAACATCTCTGTTACAATTTTTGGTAGTCCTAGAGTTTTCCACAAGACTCTCTGCAAGGAATATAACAATGCACTTGGGGATGAATACCCTTAGAGTAAAAAACCCCCCTTATAATGATATTGTTCCACATCTACCAACATCGTTAGGATTTAAGCAAGCAGGTATTATAGAATTAAGACCACCAGTATTATTTGGGACACATGGTTTATCTAGCTATGAAAAAAATATCAGTAAAATTCCAGAAGAAACATTCAATATGAATAATATTCACCTTAATATGGAGGAATCAATACAGAAAGAATTCAATCGTAAACTACCAAAAGATTTCTATACTATTCCTGATAGAATAGGCAAGACTAATACTGAAGTAACAAAAGAAAAACTTTCAAAAATTAAACAAGATCAAACTTTAGATGTTTCAACAGAACTCAATAATGTTAATGTTAAAGAAAGTAAGATATCTCCAGTAAAGGGAGCATAGCTTTTCTTCTAAAAGAAAAAACTATAGCATGTATTAGCTTTAAAATGTATATCAGTATTTTTCCGTACTATATCTCCCTTACATAAATAAGATGTTTGGTGAAAGTTTAATTTTAGTAGTATGTCTTCAAATCTTTTTATAAACCTTTTTTTCTTGAGACAGTATTAAATGTTTGTTTGCTTTTACAATTTAATTAATCAAATGACAAGATAAAGTATTAGAATATTAAAAGGAAGGTAAAAAAGAGTAGTACTACTATAATACTTATTGTAATAGCAATAGAATTAGTAGCTAAATCTATAAGTAAGAGGATTGTTGTAACTAACAATTTAAGCTATAAAGTAAAAAATAGGTAATGAAATAAACTTCTGATATATTAAAATGATCAGTACTAAGAAATAGTGCACATGGAGGCATATGTTCTTCATAGTATAGGTATTGTAAAGCAACTAATTATTACTCAATCTTTATTGTAGAAAATAGAATAATATTCAAGAACTCATAGTATATCTATGAAGTTTTATTATCCCAAAATTCGGGAGAAAAACCCTGGACTTGAGGTCTATCCTGTCCAAAATATCGCTATCCTGTACTAGTTGGTGATATAGGAAGTAAAGCCAAAGAAATTGTACAAAGAATATGTAGAGAGAATCAGGTAGAGTTACTCCAAATCATATATGTTTCTGTACCACCATATTTAAGCACTAGTGCAAAGGGAAAAGTTTCAGAAAGATACAGTAAAATTTTCCAGAATTAAGAAAGAGATATTAGGGAAATCATCTAGGGGCAACAAGCTATTTTGTGAGAACAACAGACTGATCAGATGATAAAAGCCTATGCCAAAAAGTATAATAAATTTGGTGATTTTCAATTAGCAGTCTATGCTCTCTTTCAATCTAGGGACTTACAGTTCATAGTGGTTTAATTACAACCATTAAATATTACTCTAGATTCAGTGTAGTTTAAAAACTGTATAAATATTAAGAATTATAATTAGTTATCTGAAGGTGCTTGTTTTTTAGGCATATTCCAGCGCATTTATTTTGACATTTTTGTTCATATATACAGTCATTTTGAGAGTGATTTTTACATAAGCTAGCCAAGCATTTTATGAACATATGATTAATACTCACTGTAGGAACACGAAAATAATACCTATCTTTTATTAGTCTTTTGTATTCAATGTCGAGTTCAACTAATGTTTCTGAATGTTCAGATACGAACGATATGGGGCATAGAACTATAGGTATGTCGTCAACTTTAGCGCGTAATAATTCATGTTCAGTGCTGGGTTCAAGCCATTTAACAGGACCAATTTTACTTTGATAGCATACCGACCAATCTAAATTTGGTACAGCTAATTTGTCTACTATTAGTTTTGCACTTTCTTCAACCTGAATTGAATATGGATCACCTTTTTTTACTATGCTAAGTGGTAGACCATGAGCTGAAAATAAAATTCTAGGTTTGCCAACTTTACAAGCAATTTCGTAATGTTGTTTGATTAACTGAAAATATGCTTCAATGAAGTACTGATTATTGTAATAGCAACAAATTACTCGTGTATTACACATGAGATCATATTTTTTAGCATTTTGTTGCCAATTTTCAATTGAGGATAAAGTTGTGGTAGTTGAGTATTGAGGATAAAGTGGTAGTAAAATAATTTCTTCTGGATTGAACCCTTTTACGCTTTGTATAACTTCATTTACAAAAGGCGCTGAATAGCGCATACAAATAAATACCTTATAGATATGATCTTCATTTTTATTCAACTCTTGTTCTAACGCTTTTGCTTGTGCTTCCGTATTCTGTAAAATAGGAGATTTTCCCCCAATTTGCTTATATATATCTTGTGCAGTTTTCTCGCGTCTTGAAGATATAAATTTTGCTAGAAGAAATCTAAAGGGGTTTGATATATTTATTATCCTTTTATCATAGAAAAGATTGAAGAGAAACGTCTTTACCTCTTCAATCGAAGATGGTCCTCCTAGATTAAATAGAACTATTGCTTTTTTCATATGCAACGGTAAATATAAGGTTTTTCTAAAAATCTATATATAAGTTTGTCAAACTTTGATGAGGTTAGTGTTTTAGAAAAAGAAATTATATCTCTTATTATTGTAAAGTTAGCTTGTTTTTTTTCTGATAAGCTATGCTGTGAACGAAATTTTGAGGTGGTCATCTAAGTGCTCCAGTGAAATGGGTAATCTTTATAAGTTCTAGCACTTGTAGATAAAGCTTATTGAGGTGGTAGAAAATTTTACTTTATCATCATTAGGGTAGATAAAAATCACCATAAGTTATCATATCAAAGAAAATAACTGAGAGCAAACTGTAAAGTTCTAAAAAGTGTAAAAAAGGCATAGAAAAGATCGAAGAAGTTTTAGAACGAAGACTAACGTAATACCAATGAGGATAACATCCTATATAGATAACTTTTATTTATTATAATCTTATGAGAATAGGTCTATAAAATCATATCCACAATTCTGGTAACGACAATCGAATTTTTTATATAATCTCTTAAAGATTTTGCTGTATCTTTACAACATGTTTGAGCAGGCCAATTTAAATGGTGAAACTAAAATTATCTATATTACCAACATCAGCTATCTCTCTTATTAAAATTCTCGTACCATTGTTATTTATAGCATAGTCTATATCTTTTTTACAACTGCATATAGCACCAAAGAGAATACATTTATAGCTCTAACATTTACAGACTATAATGCTATTCTTTCTACAAAATAGAATTTGATTTTTTAGCTTTTTCTGTAGAACTAATGACTTTATATCTTATATAAATTACAGGATTTTTTATGAGTTGAACTTTGCAGTTCTTTTTTCCTACTTCTATTGATAGACCTACTAAAGTTATTACTTTTTATCAGCTTTATAACATATGCATTAATTATTCAACAAGGAGATATTCTAAATACACTTTTACCTCTATTGTAACAATTTTAGATCTTTGTTAAATGTATACCTTTGCCTTAAAAGACTTAAAAGATAATTATATTATATAGATATCTTTTAAGATGTATAAATCATATTTTATATCGAAAATTAAAGTATACGTGTTCTAGATAATTTTTCTTCTCAATGTTACTCTGTATACAACTTTTATTTTTCTTAACATAAAAGGTTTTATGTTAAGAAATTTATTTTATAATTATTCTTACTTAGAATAAATGGGCAATTTTGGTGAAATGCAATGCAATTAAATGAAATCAGAGAGAAATTTGTGAAATTTTTTTCGAGTCTTAGTCATAAACATATTTCTTCCTCATCTCTTATTCCTGAACATGATTCAACACTTATGTTTACAAATGCTGGTATGGTACAATTCAAAAACATATTTACTGGCATAGAAAAAACTGACATGAAACGTGCAGTTTCAAGTCAAAAGTGCTTAAGAGTAGGTGGGAAACATAATGATTTAGAGACAGTAGGTTATACAAGTCGTCATCACACATTTTTTGAAATGCTAGGTAATTTTAGTTTTGGTGATTATTTTAAGGAAACTGCTATAGAATATGCGTGGAATTTCCTTACTAAGGAGCTATTAATTGATAAAAAGAGATTATCTATAACTGTTTATCATACCGATGATGAAAGTTATGAAATTTGGCGTAAAATTAGCGGATTTTCTGACGATAAGATCATTAAGATAACAACTGATGATAATTTTTGGAGTATGGGAAATACAGGTCCATGTGGTCCATGTTCAGAAATTTTTTATGATCATAAAAATTCTAGCCTAAATGATAACGATAGAATAGTAGAAATCTGGAACTTAGTTTTTATGGAATTCAATAAAGATGAAGAGGGGAATCTGTATAAATTACCACAAAAATGTATAGATACTGGTATGGGTTTAGAAAGAATAACTGCAGTGATGCAGAATGTTTATGATAATTATGATACCGATTTTTTTTCTGCTTTGATAGATAAATCCCAAGAATATTGTGGAGATCAAAAGAACAGAGTAGCACATAAAATTATAGCAGATCATATACGTGCAGCTGCTTTTCTGATTGCAGATGGAGTGTTACCTGGAAATGAAGGTAGAAATTATGTTCTGCGTAGATTAATTAGAAGGGCTACACGTTATACTCAACAACTTAACTATCAAGATTCTTTGCTACATAAAGTTTTCCTTACTCTAGTAGATGGTACAAGTGCAGCTTATATGGGAGATACTTATTTAGAGCTAGTTAGAGCAAAAAACATGATAGAATCAACTTTAAAATCAGAGGAAGAAAATTTTAGAGATACGCTTATGAGAGGTATCAATTTACTTGATAAATTCACTGCAAATCTCAATTCAGGTGAAACCTTATCAGGAGAATTAGCCTTTAAACTGTATGATACATATGGATTTCCTTTGGATATAACATTGGATATTCTGAGAGAAAAGAAAATTAATTTTGATAAAAAAGGATTTGATGATGCAATGAATACACAAAAAGCTCGGTCTAAATGGGTAGGTTCTGGCGAAAAACTGGTAGATCAGATCTGGTTTCATTTAATCGATAAATTTGGAAAAACAGAATTTGTTGGATATGAATGTTATGAAGTTTGTGACGCAAAAGTGCTAGCTATAATCTCATCTAAAAATGAAGTGGTTAATTCTGCAAAAGAAGGTGAGAAAGTAACAATTCTACTTGATAAGACTCCATTTTATGGTGAATCAGGAGGTCAGCTTGGAGATATTGGAAATTTGCTTCATGAAGGCATAGTTATAGTAGAAAATACAAATAAAATTCATGGATTACATCTACATAGGTGTCTGATTAGTTCTGGCTCAATATCTCAAGGTGATAAAGTAACAGCAGTTATTGATCATATTAGAAGAAATAATTTATCAAAAAATCATTCATCAACACATATTCTTCATTTGATGCTAAGAAAGGTTTTAGGTGATCATATCACACAAAAAGGCTCTCTTGTTTCACCTCATAAAATACGCTTTGATTTTAATCACAACACTCAAGTGACAGAAGAACAATTATTTTTGATAGAGGATATGGTAAATGGATTCATTAGAGCAAATCATTCAACGTCTACAAAAATTCAAGATACAAGCCAAGCTATCAACGAAGGTGCTACAGCTCTTTTTGGAGAAAAATATGGCGATCAAGTAAGAGTTGTGAGTATTGAAGATTCAAAAGAATTATGTGGTGGTACACACGTTCAGTATACAGGAGAGATAGGTCTATTTAGGATTATTACAGAAGGTTCTGTTGCATTTGGTGTAAGAAGAATTGAAGCCCTAACAGGTCAAGATGCTATTGATCATATACGTAAAAATGATAACCAATTAAAGGAGATAGGAGCATTTTTAAAAGTATCAGTAAGTGATATAAGTGTTCGCTTAAATAGACTAAATCAGGAGCATAAGGAGTATGAAATAAAAATAAAAAACTTGTATAGACAATTGATAAATGGAAAAAATATCACAAATACCAAAATAGGTGAGCTAAATTTTCTTAGCCATTCTTTTACAGATATGCCAATTGCTATCATTAGAGAATTTGCTTTACAGCCAAAAACTGTAGCCGCTTTTATCTCAAGTGAACAAAGAAAAACAGTTCTGATCGTTAAGGTAAGTAAAGACTTAACTGATAAGATTAATGCAATGGAATTAATATTTAGTGCTATCAATAAAAAGTGTGGAGGTAATGCTGAACTTGCACAAGTGGGTTGTGATAGTGGTATAGCTACTACGAATATCTATAATGAATTAAAAAAATTATGCTAGAAGTAGCTAATTTAATACTTGATGCAATAGAAAAATTTGGAGGTGAAGCAAGATTCGTAGGTGGGTGTGTAAGGGATTCCATTATTAATCGAGAAGTACATGACATTGATCTGGCTACAAATCTCATTCCTAATCAGGTGATTAAAGCATTAAGATTATATGATATAAAAACAATTCCTACTGGTTTAAAACACGGAACAGTCACTGCTGTGTTAGATAAAATGTCATTTGAAATCACAACACTCAGGTCTGATAGCAGATGCGATGGTAGACGTGCAAAGGTAAAGTTTACTGATGATTGGCAGTTAGACTCTTCAAGGCGTGATTTTACATTTAATGCTTTATATAAAGATAAAAATAATTATATATATGATTATTTTGATGGCATCAAAGATCTACAAGCAAGGAGATTAAATTTCATAGGTAATGCAGAGGATAGAATTAAAGAAGACTATTTGCGAATTTTAAGAGCCTTTCGTTTTCATGCAAAAATATGTACAGAAAATATTAGTAATGAAATACTTGAAGTGTGTAGAAAACATTCACATATGATTTACAGTCTTTCTGGAGAAAGAATAAGAGATGAAATGTTAAAATTGTTAGAATGTGATGATCCCTCACTAACACTGAAAAGTATGCAGAAATATGATGTTTTACAAAAAATTATTCCGCAAGAAGTAAATTGTAACATTCTATCATCAGAAATTCTTATTAACAGTGATGCGATAATAAAATTAGCACTACTTATTAGAACAACAAAGAATGTTAATCTTGGAGAATATTTGAGCAAATTTCTACGTTTCTCAAATAAGCAGAAGAAGAGGATGTTGTTTCTATTATCTCATAACATTTCAATGAAACTTTCACTTCAAGAACAAAAAAAATATATATCTTTGTTTGGAACTAATTTATATTGTGACTTATTAAAAATTTGTGGAGTAGAATCGAGAGTAAATATTAATACAATAAAAGAATATATTGAATTTACTCATGCTTTTCATATACCAGAATTTCCTTTTTCTGGTCATGATTTAATCAAGTTAGGACATCAACCAGGAAAAATTTTGGGTGAAAAATTAGCGCTAATAAAAAGATACTGGGAAGAAAATTCTTATGATTTAACCAAAGATGAATTAATATCATATGCTAAAACAACACTTTAAGAAAAGGAATTCCTTAAGCATATGGTTTAAAGAGAGCATAGCAAAACTTGCTTAACGTTATTATTTAAGTCTTAAAATTATTGCAAGGAAAAAACTCTAGTGATTGACTTTAACATATTAATATGTTAATATATAGATTATTTAGTAGGCAATACTATGTCGAAAAAACAAGAATGTGATGATTTACATGAAGCTATTAGGAATAGGAATATAAAGGAAATCCAAAAACTTATAGAAAAAGATGCAAAGATTATCTGTGAGCAAGATACACGAATGAATGGAGAAGGATCTCTACATGTAGCTGCTGAAGTTGGTAATTTGGAGATAATGAAAATCTTAGTACAAGCTAGTGAAAAAAATGGTTTTAATCTCATCAATCAAGGAAATCTTCACAATAAAACTCCAATATTTTATGCTGTTAAGGAAGACTTTCAACTAGAAGTATTAGATTTCCTTTTAAGATGGTGAGACTGCTATATTTGACGCTGTTGGTTGTTGTAATCCAAATGCAGTTGAGCTATTATTGAAAAAAGGAGCTGAACATAATATTCTAAACAAAAGAAAAAAATCTCCTCTTGATTATGCAATAACCTCTGGAGTAAAATATTTACTATTACAACATGGTGCTGCTCACTCGAAGTCGCATGACCCTATGAGTGATTCTATGTCTATGCTAGACAGCAGAAAATTAACGCCTCAAGAGAGAGCATTGGAAGACGATATAAAAATGCAGAAAGATATTATTGTTAACAATCTCAGTAATTTTTATATTAATAATATCGAAAAAGTTGCAAGAGAAAAATGGCCAATCAACACAGATCTTACACCTATTAATAATCTGTGCAGTAAGAATATAGAGTCAATTCGAGAAAAGGTTCAAAAGGTACTTAAAAAGGTATTACATGAGAATTATGAAAAAGGAATGGATGAAACAGAATTGCATTATGGATACTACACTGTAGAACGTATTGATGAAATCAAAGACCAATCATTAAAGAAAATATTAGATTCATACCCAGAGTTTAGGGAACTTTTTTCTTTACAAGAATTATCTTTAGTTAAGTTTACGGAAAGACCAAGTAAAAATATTGAGCAAACTTCATCCGAACAAATTTATGCACCTGGTATGAGTAAATAAAAGATACGTATTGGTGGAGGAGCTAAGTAGACAAAAATACCAAAGATAAGTACATTTGATCTATTGATAAGTTTCCTCAAGTTCTATATAAAAACTTAAAAACAGAGATGGAGCAGCTAAAAACAAAGAGATTAGGGATAGAAAACGCAAATTTAAGTTCTGAGAATAAGGAACTAAAGATCGATAATTCTGAATTAAAAGAAAGATTAGGCTTAAATTCATCAATACTACGTTCAAGAGAGTTATATAAAAGAAAAAGCCTAAAAGTGAGGAGAAAATAGGGGTACAAATTGTGCATTAGGGAAATTATCGCCCTAAAATGAAAGCTGATGAAATAGTAAAAGTGGAGTTGTCAGATACTTACAGATGTGCAAGAGAATTTACAATATTGAAACATCAATAGTCTATTTTTCTTAAATCAAGCTATATGAGGCAGAATATTAAATGTTATAAAAGATGTAAAAAAGAAAAAGTAGCAAGTTGCCAAAAGGCATTACTGCAGATATATTTGGCTCAAAAGTTAAGTCCATGATTATTGTACTGAGCATATTTACAAGAATTACAAAAGAGAAGTAGCAAACATTATTTTTAATCAGCGTTGACAGTATATCAAACATTGAAGCTAGAATTGTAAAAAGAAGGATATGAAGAAGTTGAATAAGAAGTGAATAAAAGTGAAATTTTGTGTATCAAAAAACTAACTACTATCATAAAGGTAAACTTGGCTGGTGCTGGATGTTTATAAGCAAGATAAGAAGTGTGATAAATTGACATAATCAAGAGGAATAAAAGCACTAGAAAACAGCTTGTTTGAAAAGAATATTGGTTTCTCTTAAAAGATATTTTCCTATGATTATTTTCGAGCAGAAAAAGGAAGATCTACTGGATACATTTAGCAAGAGGTTTTAAAAGACTTTTGTATAGTTGAAAGTAGATACATTAATGTTGATAAGATGAACTAGAAAATCGTAAAAGCAAACATGGTATCATTTGAGAAGTATATCATGCTTATTCAAGGCAATTAAAGCTTCTTGCATGGTAAAAATACTATGCAATTATGATGTGGAAATTTTGGATTATCTAGAAAATATTTTATTGACTAACAATCATGGTTGTCTATAAGAAGATCTCCTTTTTACACAATCCTAATGGGAAAGAATATTTCTTGAGCGAATAATCTAATTGTATTTGACTTGGAGAAAAAACATCTTAACTTTTTCAATTTCAAAGGCTATTGTCTCTCAAGCTATATCCCTGAATAGATACCAAAGTGAACTCATCTTTTAAATATCATAGATTCTTTGTATAAGATTTACCTGTTTACCTATAATATTCCATATTTTACCTTTCTTACCATCCTAACATTATATTATTGAGAGGATGGAAAATTTCAAAAGATTTGTAGCACTTATTAGTTTGTTTTCAAAAATTATGAAAGGCTTTTTAGAATCTATTAGTGAGAAATAACATAAGTGAATTGACGAACTTTACTTAGCTAAGGTATTAAACCAACTATGTTTTTTAAAATTTTTTGCATTTTACAACTTTTATTTATAATTTTGAA
>JAHRAF010000008.1 GCA_019061405.1 Wolbachia endosymbiont of Fragariocoptes setiger | reverse complement strand
CTCCATCTAATGCTTAAGCTTAAAACACTAGATGCTTTTTTCAAGATACAAGTTAATTATGTTTATCAAAAAGATCTTGATATCTGGATTAGAGATTTTGCTCCATTAATTACAAAAAAGGGATTTTATCAGTATATTTATAAGCCAGAGTACATTCAATATTCAACATCAAGTAAAATAAGAAAAGCTTTTTCTTGTGTAACTAGTAGTTGGCCATCAGTACAGGAAATTGAAGTCATAAATGATGGTGGAAATTTTATACATAATGGTAGGTCAATTATTATGACAGATAAGATCTATGATTTAAATCCACAACTATCAAGAGAAAAAATTAATTTACATTTTTATGAAATAGGTGCAGAGAAAATAGTTATTATTCCACAAGATAAAAATGATATAACAGGTCACGCTGACGGAATGGTAAAATGGATAGATGAAAATCAGTTATTTGTTACTAAATATGAAGATGAGAAATTATATAATAAAATTCTTGAAATTTTAGAACAACAACTTCCTGATGTGAAAATTCATGAGCTAGACTTTAAAAATTTGTCTGATGAGCTTACTTCACCAAACAAGAACCAGTTAGGAAAAGTTGAAGATGCAACAGGAATATATGTTAACTTTCTTCAAACTAAAAATGCTGTATATGTACCTATTTATGGGAATGAGTACGAAGATAATGTTGTAAAGAAAAAAAATGTTAGAAGTATTTAAAGAGAAGCCAGTTGAGTTTATTAGAGCTGAAAAACTATCTCAATATGGAGGTATTATCAATTGCGTTACCTGGAATGCACCTTCTTATTTAGTTGATGCCTGGTTAAAAGAGAATACTGATTATTAAGAATTATTTTTCAATTTAAGGGCTTATATATTTTTATAGCAATTTACCATGTGTTAAGAGTGACCTATCCATATTGCTAAAATAGTTCAATTATTTTATGTGGGTGAGTTAACACCCTCGCCTTAAGGCGAACACTTCAGTGTTTAGTATGGGACTACCTTAGTATGGATTACAAACATAGTACATTTGATTTAAAGTACCATTTAGTATTTTGTATTAAGTAGGGTATTAACAGGCCAAGTAGCAGAGCGTACCAGGCAAAATTATTAGAGAAGTATGAACTATATAGATATTGTAAGCGGTAACCCAGACCATTCAATGTCTTCCAGCATGGCTCTATCCAAATTAATTTAGTATATTAAAGGCAAAAGCAGTCGCAAGTTATTTCAGGAATTTGAATGTTTAAGGAAAAAGTTGGAGTCAGCATCTATGGGCAAGAGAATATTTTTTTGTTACTGTTGGCAATGTAAATGCTACAGACTTACAGAAATATATCGAAGAACAAGGAGTTTACTATAAATACAACGACTTTAATATTTCTGAACTTTAAAACTTTTAGTCTGCTTTGCAAGCGTTCTTTCAAACCACCAGCTTCAGATAGTTGTAGTTGATGCAAAGTCAAACTAACGTAGATATTATATTTCTTTTAGTAGAGTTCTAGTTTCAGTATCTGCTATTATTTTAATGTATTAAAAGGTAATAATATGAAGATAGAACATACCGAGCAATAAAGACATTGAATTCTTATCTCGAAAGATCAATGAAAATACTCCTGATAAAGGTACGTTTTCACAATTCGCTTTCTTTATTCGTGATGAAAACAACAGAATTATTGTTGGTTGTAGTGGTAATTTTGTCTATGGTTCAATTTATACTGATTTACTTTGGGTTCATGTAGACTATAGAAAAAAGGGTTTAGGAGAAAATCTCATGAATAAAGTACACGATTATGGTCGAAAAATGTACTGCAAAATGGCAACTGTTATCACAATGGATTTTCAAAAAGCGAGAGGATTATACGATAAGTTAGGATATAAGTGTGATTTTATACGAGAGAGTTATATTGATGAAGCAACTTGTATGTTTTTGCAGAAGAAATTGTGAATGAGATAAGAATTTTATCTCACTTAGAAGTGATTCTTGAGAAGAAAAATAGAGTTACAACCAGCTTTAGGTAATTGTATGAAAAGGTTTGCAATGAGATTTAATCTGCATTCATTGCGTTTATAGTATATTCCTTATAGCTTGATAATTTTTTACATTTCCACCCGTAACAGTAAAACAACCCCTTTTTTAGAGATACCACTTTTTCTTAATTATTTTTGGTTACTATTTTCTCTTTTTAACATATTTAACCAATAAAATCATATTGAACTTACATTATCTAATAATTTTCTTAGTACATGACTAAGTAGCTTAATCATATCAATAGAACCTGCTGTATGTTTATAATCCATACTAAGTAGTCTTAAGTATAGTATTTTAAAGCTATTTTACTTGCCTAAATAAATGAAAGTGGTTGCAACACTGTAGAAGGTAAATCCAGTAAAAAGTGGTGGTTTTGCTTAAAGTTCAATCACTATGGATAACAAATCCGTAGATTGAGAAAGAGCATAGAATGCTAATTGAAAGTCGCTAAACTTGTCATTCCTTTTAGCCTGATTTTCAATATAATCTTTCGGTCAGTTAGTCAAAGTATCCTATAGACCATAAGTGCTTACTCTAATATCTTTTTCGGAAAACTCTGTGTATTTTTCTAAAGCTTTTTCCTTTGCACAAGTATTCTCACACTTAGGTATATATGTGAATGTGATTAGACGCTACCTTACCTCTCTACTTGATATATCAATTTCTTAGCTTTTTCCCTTATTAGGACTGGATACCGATATCCATACTATGTGCTGTCGTAAAAACGGAGTGACTATTTTTCTATCATACTCTACCTTTCTTACCACCCTAACATTATATTCTTGAATAGATGGAGTTCAACTCCAAGGTTTTTCTCCCAAATTTGGGACAATAAAACTTAGAATTACTAAGTAAAGACAATTATTTGTATAGGTTAAACTACTTCTCAACATGTATTGAGAACGAAATATTGGCAGAAATTTATCAAAAATGGATTATTCTATATAGATAAAGTAGGACAGGTTGTATACGAAACCAGGAAACAAAATTTGTTAGTTAAAAACCATGCAAGAATTAGTGATTAGAAATTTATTACCCTTCAAAGGGGAATATATTCAGTTTATGGGTGATAAGACTTGATAGAAAAAGCTATCTACTCTGAGCGATAATTGATAATCATAAGTTCCATGAAACCTAAAATTAGGAGATTTAATTAGTACTATTGAAAAGGTTTTAGACAATACTATAGTAATAAGATATAGAAAACTATCAGTGTCAATTCAACTGATTTTTAAATTGTATTCTTATTAGTAAATCATTTGAAGAATACTATTTTCTTATAATTGATACTGGACAAGAAATTCTTTTAACTCACGTATATGACCTAGCTTGATTATCTCAATGTCATTAAAAAGATAATTACCATTTTTAGGCATTATAGCTTTTGTAAATCCTAATTTTTTGGCTTCTCTTAACCTTAAATCAGCATGCGAAATATTTCTAATCTCACCTGAAAGTGCAATTTCTCCACAAATTATCGATGATTTAGGAAATGGTAAGTTTATGATGCTTGAAATTAATGATGCAGCAACAGCAAGATCAGCAGAAGGTTCTTGTATTCTCATTCCTCCGGCAATATTTAAGTATACTTCCTTATCATGGAGAAAAATTTTGCAACGAGCATTGAGTACGGCAATAATCATAGCTAAGCGGTTAATATCCCAACCAACTACGGCTCTTCTTGGAGTGGCCATATTAGTTTTTGAGACTAATGCCTGTACTTCCATAAGAATTGGTCTTGAGCCTTCAACTCCTGCAAATACTGAACTTCCTATTACTTCTTTTTCACGATCCATAAGAAATAATGATGAAGGATTACTAACCGGAATTAAACCACAATCAGACATCTCAAAAACACCAATTTCGTTTGCAGGACCAAACCTATTTTTTATAGCACGTAAAATACGGTATTGATTACAGTTATCACCTTCAAAATATAGTACTGTGTCTACCATATGTTCTAAGGTTTTTGGTCCAGCAATTTGTCCATCTTTGGTGATATGACCAACAATTAAAAGGGAGACACCGTATTGTTTAGCAATAATAGTTAATTCATGAGCGCAAGTACGCACTTGAGTTACTGTACCCGGAGCTGATGTAACATTATTGTCATACATGGTTTGTATAGAATCAATAATTAAAAGCTTAATATCCTTATTAGCCTTGATTGTACTAATTACTTCAGTCAAGGAAACTGTGGATAATAATTTGATTTTAGGTGCAGTTATTTTGAGACGCTTTGCTCTTAAACTCACTTGCTCTATAGATTCCTCTCCAGAGACATATAAACATTTAAATGAAGAAAGTTGAGTGGCAATATTAAGCAAAAGTGTAGATTTTCCTACTCCTGGTTCACCTCCAATTAAAATACTTGATCCCTGAACTATTCCTCCACCAAAAACTCTATCAAGTTCTTCAACTCCCGTTGAAAGGCGTACTGGTTCATCATAAGATAAGGAATGTATAAGTACGGGGCTTTGTTTTATCTCAGTTTTTTCTTCAATCAGTGTACCCCAACTGTTACATGCTATACATTTTCCAATCCATCTACCTGTACTATGTCCACAGTTTTGACATATGTACATAGTTTTTTTCACTTCAATCTTTACATGATAATTGTTCTTGAATTTTTTCTTTTATCTTTTCATGTATATTATCATCTAGAGTTTTTATTATCTCATTATTTTTAATAGAAGTATTGTTGCTATTTTTATCTTCTAGCAAATTGTCTATTGTCTTTTCTATTTCTACCATAGGTATTTCTTCCATTATTGGTTTTATAATCGCTCCTCCTGCTTTACCTCTACCATATGTTCCAGTTTCTGTATCAATACAACCACCAGCACCATATCTATTACTCATGTAATCCATTTTACATGTATTAACAGTGTCAAAATTTATTTTGTTATTTTCTATATATGCTATTTCTTTATTTTTATTATTGTGGTTTAGATCATCTCCTTTTGTAATGTGCAGATCTTCTCCTTCTTGGAGCTCTCTATGAATTTTTGTCTCATCATATAAGACTTCAGGTAGACCATATTTATGATATTTTCCACCACCTCTAATTGTTACTAATTCTTTACAATTACTGTGATCAGAACTGGGGCATATTTCTATTATGGTTGGACCACCATCTTTATTTGAAAGGTGATCTTTTATTCTACCACCTCCTTCAGTAACTTTTATGCGGAAAAAAGGATACCCTTTATCGATTTTTAGTTTAGCTTTAATGTAATCACCAGGCTTACCAATTCGAGTTTCATCAGACTTTGCCTTGTCTTCTATGTGACCAGCTTCACCACCTCCCCATGCTTCTATTTCAACATATTTATATTTTGATAAATTACCTGTATAATTAGAATCATTGCCGAACTCAAAAGTTTTATTACTCTCACTCTCTAGTTCTGATTTTTTACTTTTTAAATATCTTTTCATTATCGAGTTTATGTTTTCTTTTAATCCTTCCAAATCAAATGTGCATAAATCATCTGCATAGAAAACCTCTGTTGCATCAACCTTAATTGGCTGTTTTTTTACATAATTGTTTTTTTGTTTTTCGAAGGGTGGGTAAAAGAATGGGTCAGGTAGCTTATCCTTCTCTTTTTTCATATATTTTGTTGAACGTATACACTCGTTGCCATTGCAACTATAGCCATCCTCTTCTTTACAAGTAGATTGCTCTTTATGACAGTTTTCTTTATGTTCTTTATCGATTAGTTTATATGCTACGCTACAGTCGCCGCTTTTTGCTTTTTCTTCTACTTCCTCATCTTTGTTAACAACACATGTACTTTTTTCAGGTATTGACATATAACCTTCATTATCGAAGACTATAGCATCTAGTTCTTTTTGTGTTTTATCTGAGAGATTAGTTGTTTTATTATCATCAGTAACATAATAAATTCGATTAGATTCCTCTGAGTAAACAGCTCTATATTGAGCATAGGTTGAACCTAATGATATTAGTCTTAATGGTTTTTGTTCTTTTATATATATATATTCGTCAGGTTTTGGTTTCCAACCAGAAACACAAAGCATTTTTCCTTGTTTATTTTCGGTTTCATATATAAATCGTACATTTGGATCTCCATTTTTATCTAATAGTGGTATATTTCCGTTTTTATCTAATGGCACTTCAGATTTTTCTTTTTGGATTACTTTAGGAGCGCAATCATACTGTTTTAGAGTATTAAATATTTTAGATGTCCTCAATGTCTCTTTAAATACTTGATTATAGTCTTTTTCATTAGGATCTACTTTATCAGTATCGTTTTTTGTATTTCTCATTTTTGGAGTCACTATTTTAAAAGATAAAGGTCCTATTTTTTTGTCTATTTCCTTGGAGAGGTTGATAGTACATATACCATTATATTCTCCATCGTAAAGACCATGTTGTTTGCACATCTCCTTTATCATTTTTATTGTAAATGTTAATCCATCACCTGATAATGTTATTTTTTTAGGTTGTGGTGCATCAGGTGAGAGAAAACAGCGAGTGAACTCTAAATTTTCTTCCTTGATTTCTTTAGTACCATAATATTCAGCACAAAGCTGATTATCTTTTCTTTCAGTTTTGAAATAATAAGTATGATTATCTTGAGTAATTATTTGTTCTTGAGAATGATTAGAAAAACCTAAATGCTTCGCTTCTTTTAAATTACCACCAATCACTCTTAATTGAGGTTCAAAGTAATCATTATTTTGTACAGGAACAACTTTTATCTCAGGTAGTGAAGATGGAAGTTGATCACAAAATGGTGGAGGTCCTGGTTCAAGTGGAATAGGGGCACACTTTACTTTTTTTTGATAGCAATCATCACATGTATTTTTAGCATACCCGGGACTAAAAATATTTTCTCCTTTACTTACTTGTGCAGTCCATTCACTAACACCTGTAAAGCAGGCACCTTTTTTACTACAAGCACATATTTTAGGAGAATTAGCAAATTTCTTTTTTTCATCCTCTGTGACATTTTCTGCCCATGTCCATTCAAGACCATTTGCAATTTTTTCTCCAGGTTTAGTTTCACTTCCTTCCCAATCAATAAAGGCTCCTGCTGCTATTCCTCCTAAGCTTAAATCACCGTAAATATGATGACAATTATATTGAATGTCTATTATTTTACAACCTTCCCCGTTATAATCGCATACTTGAATTTTAGGGTTAAAGTAAGTGTTAGTATTATTTTTCACAGCTTTTACTTTGATACACTTCAAAATATGATCATCAAATGTTACATCGAAGTTAACTTTTCCTTTGGAGAAGATATCTCCTATACCCTTTAAACTGGACCAAAAACCTTTTTCTGCCTTTGCAAATGTACCTGCCGAATCAGTAAGAGCAGCCACTGCATTACAAACACTTGAGTCATTGTTGCGACTAGTACTGCAATCAACATCATCAGAAGAATATATATCATTTGCTAGTACTAAAATGAGTATTAAAAAAAATGTTTTAATTATAAGTTTTACATTTTTCATAAAATACCGGTAACCATTCATTAACTTGGTCTCCTTTTTCTTTTATTGCCTTGTACATATTATGTATACCTTCTTTACTTGCAGAAAGTACATGTGTTTCTTTCATGTTTTTTAAATCTACATTTAGTGTCACTAATCCTTTATATTGTTTTATCAGAAATAAACCTTCCTGTGTTGGTGTTTGAAGGATTATATTCAATTCCTCTTTTGATAGAGAGAATGCTTTCATATATAGCTTATTAGCATTTATGTTAGGCATAAGAATTTTTGTATCAACATGTTTCTCTAGAAATTGAGTAAATTTGCTTGCAAATGCCAGATTAAGGTTCTCTGTACTCAAAATTACTACAACATTTAGATCCGTCATTTTTTTTATCCAATTATCAAAGTCTTGCTCTGTAGAAAAAATATTACTTATTTCCCATGCTTCATCTAGTACGAGTATAGCAGGTTCGCCATTACATCTTGCTTCAAAAAGATATAAGAAATAGTAAAGTACTACTGACATGCAATCTTTATTCTTAGTCAAATGTGTAGTGTTAATTGATATGATATCAGCTTGCCAATCAACTTCATATTTATTGCTATCTTTTAATAGATAAGAAAATTCTCCATCGTAGAGCCATTTACCTATGTTTCCTCCCAGTAATTGTAAAACTTCAGAAATTTCTTCAATGGAACGTAATTCGATTGGTATAGTTAGCACAGAATCAACAACTTTTTTTATTTTAGGTTCTATGTCCTGTAGATATGGATCATTAACCATTCTTTTGATTAGTTCGTATAACATATTTCGACTAGTTATAGAATCTTCGATTTTTAGTGGGTTAAAAGTTGAACTTTGATTTTTATGCTGTGAATCTATTATATAATATTTTCCACCTATTGCTTTGGTGAAGATGATAGATTTTCCTGTATTATCAAAAATTAAAATTTTAGGATTAAATTTTCTTGATTCAGAAAGTAGAAAGTTGATTAGTGAAGTTCTTCCTGAATTTGGAGCTCCAAGTATTGTAGTGTGACCATTATTTTTTCTTCCATGAAAATTAAAAAAATACGGATCGCCTTTATTTGAAAAGAAAATTGTTACTGCTTCTTTCCATCTTCCACCCTTTAACATTCCTGATGTGAAATTATGCAACATTGCAAAACTATAAGCGTATTTTGTGAGGGTATTTTTAAGATGTGTGACAAAAATAAAATTGCCAGGTAATTGTGCCCAAAAGTGGTCCTCCAGATGTAGATCTGTGCGAAATAGCATGAGGCCAATAGTTGACATGATTGAGGATAAACTATTGATTTTATCTATTAATTTTATTTTATCACTAGTAAATAATGTAAAAATGATTTTTTGTTGACAGAAGTTTATATCCTCAGTTTTTTCTAGGTTTAAGATTTCATTTATTCCTGAGCTCTGAAGTAGATTATTATCTCCACTAGCTTGTAGCATTTGAATTTGTTTTTTTAGCTCTTTTGTTTCTTGACTAGTGAATATTATTATCTCAGTTATAATCATCTCACAATCAAGCTGTAGAAACTTATCGATACTGTCTAGAGGAATTTCTCGATACTCTTTAACACTAAATATACAACCAAATTTTTGTTTATTTTCAAATATTGTTTGAAAAGTGTTAAAGCCAAAAGCTATTCTAAGATTTTTAAAAGGATAGGAAATATCTTTTTCTAATAAAGGGAATTCTTTATGTGTAAAGGTAGCTATATAGTAAAGGAATTCCATTATTTCAGAGAAAACATTGTTTTTGTTATATCTTAATCCAAGAATTTTTGCTCCAAAGGGCTCTAAGTCACTTTTTATCAAGTGACAGGTTTTTTTTAAATTTTCATGGTTTTTTTTCAGTAGAGATTTCTGTCTATTCTTTATAGAATTAAAAAATAAAGAGTTATGAGTATGTTCATTAAAATTGCTAATAAGTATTACTATATATAATTCATTAACGTATTGTAACTTATTACTAGTTAATTTTTTAAACCATGTTAAGTGTAGTTGATCAGAGAAATCTTGAGTATTGCACCACTTGAGGTTTATTTTATTATCTTTTCTAATGGTATGAATCCAAATAGTAAAACACGAGTTATCAATATTTTTTGATATCTTTTGTCTGATCTCTGTTCTTAAGTCGCTACTATCACCAACGAAAGAGTGATCCTCTAGTTTGATTATTTTTAATAATTCACCTTGTTTAGTTAATATAGTTTCATCATCATAATGGCATGCATAAGGTATAAAATCTATATTAATATTTTCTATTGGTGGTGAGTTACTCTTTATTTCCATTCGTATTATTTACTTGTGATACTTTTAACTGCATGTAATGCTATGTTATAATTTTGCTAAAAGCGAAGTGAATTATTCTTGATCTTTATCATTTATAGTATTGAGGAGATCACTACGGTTTAATTCTATATTACTGAATTTTTCCTTAAAGAAGGATTTAACTTTTTCTGTACTACCAAACATTATTGTTAGGACGGCAAACATTGTTATAAACAATATAACGCCACGAAGCATTATGGCTAGAAATATTATTGCAATAAAGATTCCTACAATGCTCATAGGACTCAATTTATCTATTTTACTTGGTATCATGTCTGATAGAGACTTTATGAAGCTTTGAATAGATCTTTTCATTTCTGTCCATTTTTCTAGAGGTGGGTTCGTTTCAGCATAAGTAGAGTAGGATAAAAAGAAGGAGAATATGATAATCATAACAGCTAAGATCTTGTGAGACTGAATAGACATTTAAATAAGCACCTTATTTCTTTAAGTAGAATTATAACAACTTTTATATTATAGAACAATATATGTGATTTATTTGTGTAGCAACTAGTAATACATATTTAAACTTTCTTTAAGTGTAAATGAAAAATCTAAGTAAGAGAAAATTAAGAAGAATATTTTTGTGATGGCTATTGTAAAGTTTTTTCAACAGCTATCCTGCTAAAAATAAAACTTTACTTTATATAACCGTAATGTTAATTAATTAAGGGCATTTAAAGCGCAAAATGAGCCAACATTTATTACAACTCAATCAAGCACAACATGAGGCTGTAAGTCACATAGACGGACCAGTTTTGATATTAGCTGGGGCCGGAACAGGAAAAACTAGAACTATTACATCAAGAATTGCTCACATAATCAGTAATGGTTATTGTACACCTGAGCAAATACTGGCAGTGACTTTTACAAACAAAGCAGCAAATGAGATGGCAATAAGAGTATTAGAAGTAACAAAGCAAAATATACCATGGCTTGGAACTTTTCATTCAATAGCTGCAAAACTTTTGCGTCAGCATGCAGAGATTTTAGGATTGAAACCTGATTTTACAATTATTGGTGTCGATGATCAATTACAAATAATAAAAAATATTATCAATGACATCAGTCCTAATAACTTTTTCGAAAAACATAGTGTTATAATGAATATTATTCAGAAATGGAAAGAAAAATGTCTTTTACCATCTGAAGTAGAGGAAGTTCAATCATTTAAATCTGTTTATGTTACTGCGTTACAAGTTTATCATCAATATCAAGAAAAATTAATATTTCTCAATTCTGTAGATTTTGGTGACTTGTTACTATATAACATACAAATTTTTAACAGGTATAGTGAAATTGTATCATATTATCAAAATAAGTTTAAATATATTATGGTTGATGAATATCAAGATACAAACGCAATACAATACCTGTGGTTAAAATATCTTGCAAAAGTACACTCAAATATATGTTGTGTGGGTGATGATGACCAATCAATATATAGTTGGCGTGGAGCTGAAGTAGAGAATATTCTGAAATTTTCTGATGATTTTGCAAATGCAAAGATTGTAAAACTAGAATGTAATTATAGGTCTACTTCTCATATACTCGAAGCTGCATCTCATATTATTCATTACAACAAAACTAGATTATCAAAAAAGTTGTGGACGACAAATGCTGAAGGAGAGAAAGTTGGACTAATAAAATTATGGGACGGAAAAGCTGAAGCCAGATTTATTAGTGAAAAAATATTAGCTCTGAATCAATATAAGTTTGGTAGCATTGCAGTGCTGGTTAGAGCAACTTTTCAAACTAGAGTTCTAGAAGAATATTTTATAAAATATTCAATTCCTTACAAAATACTTAGTGGTGTAAAATTTTATGAACGTCAGGAAATTAGAGATGTAATTGCATATCTAAGACTGGTGATAAACAACAGAGACGATCTCGCTTTTGAGAGAATTATAAACCGCCCAAAAAGAAATATAGGTAGTGTAACACTTAAAAAAATTTATACAATTTCCCATCACAACAGAATTTCTTCTTTTGAAGCCACAAAAATATTAGTTGATAGCAATCAAGTGACAGAAAAAATTAAATCTTCATTAAAAGATTTTTTACACAAAGTATCTTTTTGGACAGATTGTGTTAAGACAAAAAATTTTTTTGAACTTGTCGAAATGATAGTAAGTCAATCAGGTTATATAGAGATGCTCGAAGAAGACGAATTAAGTGGTGCAATACGAATAGAGAATATTAGAGAGTTAATTTTATCATTAAAGAATTTTGATAACGCAATAACTTTTCTAGAGCATATAAGCCTGGTAATGGATGTAGATAATATAAACAGTGATGATACTGTTTATATTATGACTCTTCACGCAGCTAAAGGATTAGAATTTCCATGCGTATTTTTACCTGGTTGGGAGGAAGGTTTATTTCCACATCAACGATCTTTTGAAGATAAAAGTGGTAAAGCTTTAGAAGAGGAAAGGAGGCTTGCATATGTAGGAATTACTAGAGCAAAAGAAAAGTTAATTATTTCATGTACAGATAGAAGGGAGATTCATAACCAATGGCAGCCAATGCGTCCTTCTCGATTTATAAAAGAACTACCAATGAGGAATGTGGAGGTAATAAAAGGTAATATGGCTTACTGTTAAGAGAAATTCTATTTTTAAGCAAGGCCTTGCTTTATATATTCACACTCTATGCTTACTCTCTCTAGGCTGCTAGATATGAATTTGATACTTTCTTTTACCTTTTTATTAGATGAAGCGCAGATTTCATTAATTGTTTCTGGTGCTAAAGAGTTATCTAGGTAATTTGCTGTGTTACAAACTATATTTAAGGTACGACTAGCAAAATATGGTATATATGATATTACGTACATAGCAGATGACACAGAACCAAATAGCTTATGAGTAAAATTGGTGAGATCATATTCTAAAGAAGACTTATCTTTTACTTTATCTGGTTCAAATGCTTTAGATATAGTATCAGGTACATAAGAAGTGCTAGCAATAAGAGATGAAGTTAAGTCAAGAGCAGTTGATGTTATATGCGAGGTTATAGCTACTGATTTAGATCCATACTTTATTCCATATAGTGTGATGGTTTTATGCAATAAGAAACGACTTTGTAATCACTTGAAATATTATTTTTAGATTCCTCTTCGCATATAGCATTTGCTTCTTCTGTAGTAATAAACTCAAAGCCCATTAAGTTAGGATCTTTATTATAATCATGGTATTCCTTGATGAGTAATGATTGTGGAGTAGTTTCATCTTGATTGTTACTCATTTTCTTCTCATTATTAAATATAATACCAATAGTATTTATATATTAGCAACATGTCAATGATATTCTGGCTTTTATGTACAGTAGAAAAGTATGGTTATAGTATTAAAATATGTTATAGTTATTTATTTAAAATAAACAGACTTTACAGATATGGTGCAATTTTCTTTGCCAAAGAATTCTAAAGTTAACAAAAAAGGTAAAACCTATCCAATTCCTGCTGATGCAAAGAATATAAAGAGGTTTAAAATCTACCGTTGGGTTCCAGATGATGAGAAGGAGCCAAGGATAGATACATTTTTTATAAATATTGATGATTGTGGCTCTATGGTTCTTGATGCCTTAATAAAGATAAAAGATGAGATAGACTCAAGTTTGACTTTTAGAAGGTCTTGTAGAGAAGGAATATGTGGATCATGTGCCATGAATATAGATGGAACCAATACTTTAGCATGTACTAAGTCTATACACGATATAAAAGGTGATGTTGCTGTATATCCACTACCACATATGTATGTTATAAAGGATTTAGTTTCTGATCTAAGTAACTTTTATGAGCAATATAAGTCAATAAAACCTTGGTTACAATCTGATTTACCTCCAATGCAGAACGCAGAACACATACAATCTCCTAAAAATAGAGAAAAGCTAGAAGGATTATCTGATTGTATATTGTGTGCTTGCTGCTCTACTAGCTGTCCAAGTTATTGGTGGAATGGTGATAAATACCTTGGTCCTGCAGCATTACTTCAAGCTTACAGGTGGATTATTGATAGTCGCGATTCTAAACAAGAGGAGCGTCTTGATTATCTGAATGATTCGTTTAAACTATATCGTTGTCATACAATAATGAATTGTACAAAAGCTTGTCCTAAAGGGCTTAATCCGGCGAAAGCGATAGTCAAGATCAAACAGCTTATGATAGGAAAAATCAGCTAGAAGGGAGTTTTTTGTATTCTTCATAAGAGAAAAGTAATCCTTCTGTAGCATATGGTATAGTCAAAACTCTCAGTGTAATTCCATTTGTGAGTTGTAATACTTCATTATGCATTTCAAGTAGCTCTTTAAATAAAATAGGTCTTTGGTCTTCAATAGCCTGAAAATCCTTCTTATTTAAGAGTTTTTTAGATTCAAAAAGGTGAAGTATAATCTCATGATAAGTTGGATATGATAATAAAAATTTTTGATCAAGTTGAAAGACCTTTACAAAGGAATTATTATAAAACTTTAGTTTTTGATTTTTGCTATATATTGCAATAGCAATTGATAATCCTTCAAGTAAATTTTTTTGTGTAGTTAAATGATCATTGAGTTTGGAATGTAATTTTTCTGCAGAGCTAATATCATATCCGTATACAATAATCTCATTAGATGGTTGTATCGGAACCTTTATGAAGTGAAAAATTTTGTGTTCATTTTTATGTGTTATTGTATGTTTTATTGACTGATTATTGTTAATATTACGAGTGATATATGATTTTTGAGTAATATTTATGTATTTATCATAAAAGGAGTTATAAAATTTTATTTTTCTATGTTCATTGTATTTCACTATTGGATATGGTAAAGAGTTAATAAGATTTTTGTAATCTTCTATTTCTTTTGTGAACTTTTTATTTTCTAATTCCAATTCATTAGCTTTTATTTTAAAATCTGATATGTTTCTTATCCACAATAATGCACCCACTATATTGTTAGAATTGTCTATTATACTTCTGCCGTAACATATACAATAAACTTCACTATCCTTTGCTTTTAACTCAAGAGTAAAAGACTTGTTAATTTCTTTTGCTTCAGCAAAATTTTTCATTAAGCTTTCTGACTGTTCAAAAAAGTTTACAAATTCATGAAATGAGTAAAAAACTGTATTGAATAAAATTAGTAGATTGGGAGAAAATTTTTCTATACGTTTCTTGGAATCCCAGATGTAAAACCCGTCATCTATGGTATCGATTAAATTATGGACGATAATGTTTTGATGTTGTAAAGACTTAATTTTATCGTTAATCTTTAGTCTTGAATACGATAAAAAGAAGAGTATTAACACTAAGATTAAGAATATCTCATATAGAAAAAACATAACTTTAAAGGTTTATTAAATCGAAGAAGTATGTAGATAAATGTTACCCAATATTTGAAAACCTAATCTTTTATAGAGGTTAATAGATGGTTTCATGCAGTGTGCTATCACGTATTTACATTTTAATTCCTTAGCGATCTTTATTCTCTCTAAAACCATTTGTGTACCTATTCCTTGATTTCTATACATTGGCAAAACTCCATCACTGTAAAAACCTATCACATCTTCTTGAATAAATATACCACATGTACCTACTGTTTTATAATTTAAAATTATAAGAAAAATTTTTAATTTAGATGTATCTTTTTGTAATCCTCGAAAAAATGTACTAACAGCACCTATATCATGATGAAAAATATGAGAGGTATATGAATCCAGTTCCTCAAGTAATTTACTATTATCTACAAGTTTTAGTTTTAAATTTGAAATCAGATCAGCTGGTAAAATGTAATTTTCTATATTGAGAAAAGCTTTTTTTGGTGTGCTAGCATGTTGTATTCCATATCTTTCTAATAAGATCTTTTTATTCATATTTAACCATGTTGCTTCTATTTTTCTTTTTTTTAAATAGTTTAATGTTTTTTGTACAGATGATTCGTTATTGCAGAATACAAAATTGAATAGTGACTTACTGGTACCATTAATTGTGAATACAGTATCTTCAAATTCATTGTGTATTTCCCAGGAAGATAGACTTGTTGTATAAAGTATGTAATCTTGAAGATTTTTAGTAACTAGACTCAAGTGAATTTCTCTATTCTATTTTATATATAATATAAACAGCAAAATGCTACTACAAGTATAGAGGCGAGAATTGCTGCCATAATATCATCTAACATAACACCAATGGAAGTTTTGATATTTTTATCAATTACATTGATAGGCCAAGGCTTTATTATATCGAAAAACCTAAAGGAAAAAAAGCTCAACAGTAATATATAGAGATTCATTTCTTTTTTACAGAGAATAATTGAAACTAAAAATATTGTTAATAGTTGACCAACTACTTCATCTAGCACGACTTCTTTTGGATCAAGTGAGGTTTTATAATATTTAACATAGTTATTTATAGACCATATTCCTATCAAGAACAAAAATATAATCAAAAATGAACCTATCATTTTATTGCTCAATATCATTGGCACTAAAGGGAAAGATGCTAAACTACCTATGGTACCTGGCATTTTTTTTATTGTACCACATAGCATCCATGTTGATATCAATTTATATAGAAACTTCATAATATAAGACTAGATATAGTATCTTCTAAAGAAACATTCTGATATAGTATTTTGTAAACTGCTTCGCATATGGGCATTTTTATCTTTAATTCTCTTGCTAGATTGAAGGTAGACTGAGCAGTAGAAATACCTTCAATTACTGAGAACCCCTCTTGTAGGTTTTGTTTAATGTTCTCATCACTTTTTCCTACTTTTATACCAAAAGATAAATTGCGTGAACGTGATGATGTGCATGTTAAGATTAAATCACCTAAGCATGATGGTCCTAATAAAATATCAATATTATGATTGTGGACTTTTGCTAAATATAGCGTTTTTATCTCATTTATACTCTTTACTATGAGAGATGCATGAGCGTTAAATCCAAGTTCTTTACCTAAAATAATGCCACATGCTATAGCAAAAACATTTTTTAGTGCTCCACATACCTGTACTCCTAAAATATCCTTACTAAAATGTAATTTAACGTTATCGTGCTGTAATTGTAACATTAATTTTTGTCCAAGAGACTCATTTTTGCATGCCAGTGTCATTGAATAAGGTTGTTTTCTTGCAACTTCTGTTGCAAAGCTAGGACCTGAGAAAACAGCAACAGGATTTTTAGGGAGAATTTCTTTTATTATTTCACTAGGTAACATTAGAGTAAATTTCTCTATACCTTTACAAGTGATTATTATTGGTATATCGCTTTTTAGTCTATATTGAGCTAGTTGTGTGCATATTTCTCTTAAAGATTGAGTGGGAACTGCTAAAATTAATGGTGTACTACTTAGTATATCTTCAATATTTGATGTGCAGAATACATTTGGAGGAATAGAGCATTCAGGTAATCTATGATTTATCTTTTTTTTTGTTATATGTTCAAATGTAGAATTACTACGCATCCATAAAGTTATATTCTTTTTGCTACTAAGTGCTATTGCTATTGCTGTACCCCATGCTCCTGCACCTAAAATTGATATTGTCACAGAACAATCCTAGAAGATCTATACTTATAATCAAGAGTAGTATAAAAAGTAAATGAAAAATACATTTTTTTACATTAAGTTACTAATTTCAACCCTTGAAATCTGAATTACAAGTATTATATAAATTTGTAGATTAACTTGTCATATTGAGGAGAAAAATGTCAAATGTAAATTTAAAAGTACTAGATGACAATGTATTAATAAAACCAATTGGAGAAGAGAAGAAAGGAGGTATAATGCTTCCATCAAGTGCTGAAAAAAAACCAACCAAAGGTGAAGTGATAGCAATTGGTGAAGGTGCATATAATGCAAACGGAGAACGTAAAGCTTTAAGTATTAAAATTGGTGATAAGGTGTTTTATCGTCAATGGGCTGGTACAGAAGTGGAACATAATGATGATAAACTTATTGTTATGAAGGAATCTGATATTATTGCCATTATTCAATAACTTTACAATAAACAAATTAACAAATAATTAATGAGAGGTGGTAAAATGACTACAGCTAATCAAGTAATATCAGGAGAGCAACTGCAAAAAGCTATCCGTGAAGTTGCAGAAGTAATAGATTTAACCGTAGGAGTAACTGGTGGTCCAAAGGGACTAACAGTAGGAATCAGTAAGCCTTATGGTGCTCCAGAAATTACAAAAGATGGTTATAAGGTAATGAAAAATATAAAGCCTGAAGAGCCATTAAAAGCTACTATTACCAGTATATTTAGTCAAAGTTGTTCTCAATGTAATGATAAAGTTGGTGATGGTACGACTACGTGCTCAATACTTACAAGTAACATGGTAATGGAAGCTTCAAAGTCGATTGCTGCTGGAAATGATCGTGTAAGTATAAAGAACGGTATACTAAAGGCAAAGGATGTAGTACTAAAAGAAATAACATCAATGTCTCGTACGATCTCTTTAAACGAGATGGATGAAGTAGCACAAGTTGCAATCATATCTGCAAATGGTGATAAAAACATAGGTGATAGTATTGCCGATTCTGTTAAGAAAGTTGGAAAGGAAGGTGTTATTACTGTTGAAGAAAGCAAGGGCTCAAAAGAGTTGGAAGTTGAATTAACTACTGGTATGCAATTTGATCGTGGATACCTTTCACCGTATTTTGTGACAAACAATGAAAAAATGATAGCAGAGTTAGATGATCCTTATTTACTGATTACTGACAAGAAGCTAAACATTATACAGCCTCTTCTTCCTATTCTTGAAGCTGTCATAAAATCTGGTAAACCTTTGCTCATTATTGCTGAAGATGTTGAAGGTGAAGCTTTAAGTACGTTAGTGATTAATAAATTGCGTGGTGGATTAAAAGTTGTTGCAGTAAAAGCTCCTGGTTTTGGAGATAGAAGAAAAGAGATGCTTGAAGACATAGCAACTTTGACTGGTGCAAAGTATGTCATAAAAGACGAACTTGGAATCAAAATGGAAGATCTAACTCTTGAGGACCTTGGTACAGCTAAGAACGTCAAGGTTACTAAGGATAATACTACTATTGTTAGTGAAAATAGCAATTCTGATAATGTTAAGACTCGAATTACACAGATTAAATCTCAAATTGAAACCTCAACTTCTGACTATGATAAGGAAAAACTCAGAGAACGTTTAGCAAAGTTATCAGGTGGTGTTGCCGTGCTCAAGGTTGGTGGAGCAACCGAAGTAGAAGTTAAAGAACGCAGAGATAGAGTAGAAGATGCTCTACATGCAACCAGAGCTGCTATTGAGGAAGGAATAGTTCCTGGTGGTGGAGTCGCCCTTTTATATGCTGCTTCTGCTTTAGACAAGTTAAAAGGTATAAGTGATGAAGAGCAAATAGGTATTAACATTGTTAAAAGAGTTCTGAGTTCTCCTATTAGAAAGTTAGTTAAGAATGCTGGCCTTGAATCTGCCATCATAACTGATCACCTTATTAAGCAAAATGATAAGGAATTGATTTATAATGTTGAAGCTATGAACTATGCTAATGCTTTTACAACAGGTGTAGTTGATCCAGCAAAGGTGGTACGTGTTGCTTTTGAAACAGCAGTTTCAGTTGCGAGCGTGTTAATTACCACTGAGTCTATGATAGTAGATTTACCAAGTAAAAACGATAATATTCCTTCATCTACTATGGGTGGTGGTGGAATGGGTGATTTCTAACTAAGCTTATGGAGCAAGATTAATTAATCTTGCTCCATATTACGCAATATTCTCAGGACTGTTCCTGAGTCATACCTCTTTTGAGATTCAAATAAAACCCTAAACTAACTCTATCATATCTTGTGCCTCAAGTAATTTAGGATACATTGTAAATTAATTTGACTTAAGTACCAAGATATAGCAAAATCAAGGCTATTAAACAGGGAAATATCAACATGGCGGTAAAAATAAGACTTGCAAGATTCGGTACAAAAAAACGTCCTTTTTATAGAATTGTTGTGATTGATGCAAGAGCACCAAGAGAAGGACGTTTTATTGAAAAAATAGGGCAATATAATCCTATGTTATCAAAAGAAGATAAAAATCGTGTTATAGTAAAGTCTGATAGGCTAAAATATTGGCTAAATGTAGGCGCACAAGCAACTGATAGAATTCTATGGTTCATTAAAAAGGGTCTAATAGATTTAGAAGTAAAAGAAGAGAAAATATAAAATATTTCCACTTAAAGTTCATGAAAACAGTAGATGATATGATAGCCTCAGAGCTATTTGCATTAGAGAACTTTGTTTCTAAGAATCTTCACATGAACAATAAGGAAGCTAAGATAGCAGGAGATATCATTCGTCATTTAACAAAATCAGGTGGTAAGAGGATGAGGCCTAAGCTGCTCTTTTTAGTATGTAAGATGTTAAATTATTCAGGAAAAGATGCTATTTGCATCGCAGCAGCGATAGAATTTATACACAATGCTACTTTGCTCCATGATGATGTACTTGATGAAAGTGAAATACGTCATGGAATTGATACAGCAAATAAAATATGGGGAAATAAATTAAGTATTTTAGTTGGTGATTTGCTGCTAACTATAGCATTTAGGTGGCTTATACAATGTGGTAACTTAAATGTCTTATCAGTTTTATCAGAAGCATCTTATTCACTTGTTAGCGGTGAAATTAAGCAAATAAACATGCGTTCTAGCTTTACAGAGATAAAAGAAGAATATTTCGATACTATTGAAAAAAAAACAGCATCTTTATTTTCTGCATGTTGTGAAGCTGCATCTATTATATCTGGTTCAACAACAAGTGAAGTAGAAAGGTTAAGAAATTTCGGCCATAACTTTGGTATGGCATTTCAAATAATCGATGATGTTCTGGATTATACAACCAATGCTGGAAAAGTTATGGGAAAGGATTTTTCTGATCGCAAGATAACATTACCAATAATTATAGCATATGAACAGGGTACTCCAGATGAACAGGATTTTTGGCGTGAATGTTTTTTTGCAAAAGAACATGATTTTCATAAGGCAATAGAGTATATCCACAAACATAATAGCATTCACTTATCTATAGAGGAGGCTAAACGTTATAGTAATATTGCAAAAAGTTGTATAGATGTCTTTACTGACTCACACTATAAAAGTATTTTAATTAATTTTGTGAATATAAATTTAGAGAGACAAATGTAGTTGATATTTTCAGATATATTGCTATATATTTATTAAGTTCTTGAGGAAAACTATGACAGAGCAGGAAAAGAAGAAGAAATTTGTTAACATGGTTGGTAAAAGTAAAAACGATGTTGAAACAAGCCACTGTAATGAAAAAAAAGAGCCGAATGAATTACTAGATGCACTAAAAGATCGAGCATTACAACTTGAAGATCATCTGCGTCGTGCTGTTGCTGATAATGAAAACATTAAGCGTATAATGCAAAAACAAATTAAAGATGCTGGTGATTATTCTGTAACAAGTTTTGCACGTGACATGATTGATTCGTGTGATAATTTAAAAAGAGCAATAGAAAATTTAAAAGATGGAGATCCTGTTCATGAAGGAATTAAGGCTGCTCATCAGAAGATTATGAATGACTTACGAAAACATGAAATAGAAGAAATAAATCCTCTTGGTGAGCTGTTTGATAGTAATTTACACCAGACGGTTGTAGAAAAGGAGGATAATGAGAAAGATTCTGGTACTATTATAGAAGTTCTACAAACTGGTTATACTATTAAGAAAAGGTTATTACGTCCTGCGATGGTTATTATCTCCAAAAAAACAAATCAAAGCTAAGTAATGCAAGAGGTAGTTGTATCAGGTGTTCAGCCTAGTGGTGTGCTACACCTTGGCAATTATCTTGGTGCAATTAGGCAATGGGTACATTTACAAAACAAATATCGGTCATTTTTCTGTATTGTTGATCTACATGCAATCACAGCTAATAAGATTTCCGCAAACGAACTAAAAAATAGTACTCTTAATACTGTAGCTGCATATATTGCCTGTGGAATAGATCCTGAGCAAGCGACTATTTTTAATCAATCTACAGTTCATGGACATTCTGAGTTATGTTGGTTACTTAGTTGCTATGCACCCGTTGGGTGGCTTAATCGTATGACTCAATTTAAAGATAAAACGCTAAATGACAAGCAAAAAGCTTCTCTTGGGTTATATAGTTATCCAGTACTTATGGCAGCTGATATTCTTCTCTATAAAGCTAAGTATGTACCTGTTGGAGATGATCAAATGCAACATTTGGAGATTACTCGTGATATTGCATTAGCTTTTAATAGCCACTATCAGCAAGATTACTTTATTTTACCTGAAGCACTTATTACACACAACTCGTTCAGAGTTATGAACCTAAAAGACGGTACGAAGAAAATGAGTAAATCTGATACTTCTGATCATTCTCGTATCAATCTTAATGATTCAAATGATTTAATTTTTAACAAAATTAAAAAGGCAAAAACAGACTCCGTGAAGGGTTTTACTTTGTTAAATAGGCCGGAAATACGTAATATGATTCATATTTACTCATCACTAAGCAATACTACAGTAGAAAAAGCATGTGAGGAAATGAATAAACATAACATGGAGTATTTTAAAAAAGAACTGGCTGATCTAATTATTAGTGTTTTTTCACCTATACGTGAAAAAATGACAATCTTATGTGAAGATTATTCTTATTTGCATAAAATACTAAAAAATGGTAGTGAGAAAGCGAATGAAATTGCAGTTCAAAGCATAAAAGAGATTAAGGATATAATAGGTTTATATTCAATAAAATAGAACATCTGACCTTCATCATCAAATGAATAGTATGCCTTGTCAGCGTACAATAGAAAGAGCTATGATTATTAAAACTTTAGTTGAGATCTATGTACCTTACTGAATTAGCTAATATACTTTTATTAGTAGCGTGTTTTTTGAGCTTCTCTTCTCTATTTTATCTGCACAGATATACAGTTTTTCTGATATTTCTCTTCACATTCACACCAATGACTATTTTAATATACTGCCACATTACAAACGATTTTTCACTTGAAAACGTTTATTATTATTCACATACAACTAAGCCTTTGCTTTATAAAATTTGTGGTGTATGGGGTAATAAAGAAGGTTCTATGTTACTTTGGACATTGATACTTACATTTTATTTGCTATTGGTTAATATCTTTCTTTACAACAAAAAGCTTAAAAGAATATCTATAATTACTCAATCATTAATCTGTTTTTGTTTTTTAGTGTTTACTATCTTTCAATCTAATCCATTTACTAAAATGTCAAATGTTTTTTCAAACGGATTAGGTTTTAATCCAATATTACAAGATATAGGGTTGGCAATTCACCCTCCTATATTGTATCTAGGATATCTTGGCTTTAGTGTTGTTTTTTCACTGTCCATTGCTGCATTGATAACGAAAACCGAAGGAAATGATTGGGCTAAAATTATCAGGCCATGGTTACTAATTTCTTGGTCATTACTGACTATAGGTATAAGTCTTGGTAGTTGGTGGGCATATCGTGAGCTTGGTTGGGGTGGTTTTTGGTTTTGGGATCCAGTAGAAAATGTTTCGTTACTACCATGGTTAATAGCAGCCACACTCAGTCATTTGTTGATTATAGTACGTAATTTTAACGTTCTAAGAAATTTTTCTATTTTACTCGCGCTTGGAACCTTCATTTTTAGTATCATTAGTACTTTTATAGTACGATCAGGAATATTATCTTCAGTACATACATTTGCAAATGATCCAGTTCATGGATTATATCTACTGTTTTTACTAGGAGTTATTACAGGTACTAGCACCATTATATTTATAATATTTACTAAGAAAAGTCATTTACCCAAGCTTTCTTTTCCTCTTTCTTCACGATTTATAATGATATTAGCGAATAACTTATTTTTCATTATTGGTTTCTTTATTATTCTTATAGGGACGTTGTACCCAACACTTCTTGAGTATTTCAGTGGAAAAATAATTTCAGTTGGTGAACCATATTACAATACTTTGTTTAATTCTATTGCACTAGCAACTTTGGCTTTAACTATTGTAGGACAATACTCCTGTTGGAAAGGAGGTAACCTGTTGTATCTTTTGCGTGATCATAGGTTTTCGTTTTGTAGTTCTGCGGCTGTGTTACCATTTATATTTCATATGAAAATAATAATAGTTTTATCTATTATTATTTCAGTTGCGTTAATAGTTTTTGTTATAGAAGCATATAGCAAAAAAATCCTCTTATTTAGATCCTCTATTATAGACTCTATTTTATTGGCTAAACAACTTTCTAAATCTTATTATGCAATGATGATTTCTCATGCTGGAATAGGAGTTTTAGTTCTTGGTGTAACTTGTGCAGTTGGTTGGCAAGAAGAAAAGGAAGGTTATTTAAAAGTAGGTGATAGTATCGTAGTCAATAAATTTCAAATTACATTACAAAATGTTGAATTAGTAAAAAAAGAAAACTTTCAAGCAATAAAAGGTACAATAAGTATTAGGAATATGTTCAATAATAAAATTATAGGGAATATATATCCTGAGTATAGATTTTATCTTGTAGAGGGTCAAAGAAATGTAGAAAGTAGTATCTATCACAATTTTTTTTCTGATATTTATGTTGTAATAGGGGAGATCAATAAAGCTAAAAATAGCATTACAGCTACAGTTTATTATAAACCAGCTATCTCACTTATTTGGTTAGGATGTACATTTATAGCCTTTGGTTCTTTACTCGCTGCTTTTCCTATGATGAAACGTGTAAGGAGAAAAACTCTTTTAAGTTGACACAATATAGTATTGCAATTCATAATTCAAGCATTCAATTTAGATTTTATTCAATATGTTTACTTCTGAAGCATTTGCAGCTGAGTTAAATTCTGACATGAATACCTCATTCATTGGTATTATACCTTGGGTTCTAATATTATTGGTGATGTACTTCCTTATTTTGCGTCCACAGCAAAAAAGATTAAAAGAACATAGAAAAACTATTGATTCTATAAAGCGTGGTGATGTAGTTATTACCTCTGGAGGTATAGTAGGGGAGGTTAATAAGGTTGATGAAGTAAACTCATATTTTATTATTGAGATAGCACCAAAAATTGAGGTAAAAGTTTTAAAATCTGCAATATCCGAAGTGTTAAAACAAAAGACACAGATTGAGGTTAAGAGTGAGAAAGATAGTAGAAAAAGTAAAAATAAGCAGGTAGAGAATGATAGTAACTAGTACAAAAAAGGCTTGATTTGTGTGTGGAATATTTGGTGTAGTCAGTAATAACCAGTCAGTAATACAAACTTTACTTTCCGGATTACGGAAACTCGAATATAGGGGTTACGATTCCTCAGGCATAGCTATCGTAAACAAAAAAGGGAAAATAGAAGTTAAAAAATCAGAAGGCAGAGTAGAAAATCTTTGTAAGATTATAAGTAATAGTAAGATTTCACAGAGTGTAGCAGGGATAGCCCATACCCGTTGGGCTACACATGGAGTTCCAAATTTGAGGAATGCTCACCCAATTCAAACGGATAAGGTTGTTGTTGCTCATAATGGTATAATTGAAAACTACAATTCACTGAAAGCTGATTTGGAAAGAGAGGGTATGTCATTTTGTACTGATACTGATACTGAAGTTATACCTAACATGATAACTCTCTACTTAAATCATGGATTATCTCCGATAGATTCTCTCTTTAAGAGTTTAAATAATTTACATGGCTCGTTTGCTTTAGTTCTTCTTTTTGCAGAACATCCAGAGACTTTATTTGTCACTAAAAGAAATTTACCTCTCATAATAGGATATGATAATGATACAAAGTTTGCTGCTTCTGACTTTAATACTTTAAATACTTTTGCAAAAAGAGTGACACATTTAGAAAATGATGATGTTGCAGTAATCGGTTCTAAAGAGGTAAAGATATATAATAACGGGATATGTGTTAAGCGTCATGTAGAGAATCATAATGTAGGAAGTGTTATTATTGATAAAAATGGTTACTCTAGTTTTATGTTAAAAGAAATTTTTGATCAACCATGTGCTTTGAACGATACAATAAGTCAGTTTTATAACACACATCAAGATACGATAGAGAAAAATAAAAAGCTTTTCTCTACACTTTCACAAATTACCATTGTTGGTTGTGGATCTTCTTACTTTGCTGGACTGATAGCTAAATACTGGTTAGAAGACATCTCTCAAGTAAGAGTATATTTAGAAATTTCATCAGAATTTAGGTACAGTAATGTTAAGTTAAAAGAGCAAGATATTGTTTTATTTATTTCCCAATCTGGTGAAACTACAGATACTATAGAAGCATTAAAATATGCAAAATCACAGAAGCAAAATATTATTAGTGTTACTAATACATTTAATAGTAGTATAGAAAGAATGTCCAATATAGTCTTTCACACTTTGGCTGGTCCAGAAATCAGTGTTGCTTCCACAAAGACTTTCTCAAGTCAACTTGCTACCTTAGCATGTTTTGCAGTAGAGATTGCAAAAATCAAAGGTATATTAGAAAAAAAAAGTTTCATAGAACAAGCTATTAGCTCTCTTCCCAAGTATATTGAATGTGTTTTACATCATACAAAAATACAGCACATAGCAGATTATGTTTCTAAGCACAACAGCATTATTTTAATTGGTAGAGGAATTTCATATGGAGTGGCCATGGAGGGTGCTTTAAAGATAAAAGAACTTTCATATATTAATGCAATTGGTATTTCTGCAGGAGAAATGAAACATGGATCAATAGCGTTGATAGATAGTACTATGCTTGTCATAGCTATTATTCCTTATGACAATTTGTTCTTTAAAACTTTATCTAATATACAAGAAATAATTGCAAGAAAAGGAAAAGTTATTGCTTTTAGTGACAAATCAGGGGTAATTTTTTTAAAAGAGATTTGTGAAGAAACAGTAGAACTTCCTGAGGTTCATAACTTCATTTCGCCAGTTCTCTACTCTGTTGCTATTCAACTTCTTGCCCACTTTATAGCTATAAAGAAAGGATTTGACGTTGACTGTCCAAGAAATTTAGCAAAATCTGTTACAGTTGAGTAGAAAGGCTTCTCTTTTGGTTGTTATTTTGTAATATCTAAGGAAAATTTCAATCCCTTCTCATCTAGCATTTTTTTGTTAACAATTAAAAAAGTATAGTAAGAACTAAAAAAAAACAACTGCAAAGGTCTTTTAACACTATTCTATCTTCAACTGAGTCATGTCTTAGGCGCTCTGTGAACAAAATTTAAAGTAACCATATAAATGCTCTGACACAATTCAAAAATCTCATAAATACTATGTTATCAGAATGAAAAGAATAGAAAGAGACATTCAACCAACCGGTCTTTTTTAGGAAATAATGACTTTACATTACTTGATTTCAAGGTGAGCAATAACTCTTTAACCATTACAGTAAAATGAATAATATTTTCTTTTAATGCTGATTTAGCTATAATTTTGTATATGTTCTAATGAAGGTTGTTGTTAGTAACCACTCTTGGCTATATAGTAGACTGTTTCTACAGCTTTTCTAGACAGTTTTTACACATCCTTTTTAGGGATAAAAAATTTGTCTTATTTCTCTATGTAATATTTCATTGGTAGCTTTTCCATGTTATTGAAAATTGAATTATACTTTTTTTTCTTTCATACAGCGAGACTTTATTTACAGAGTCTCATACTTTGTTACATGTACTACGCTCATAGCTTTTAAAATAGATAATAAATTAGGATTTTTCTAACTATCAAAGTAAGGATTACAGAGATAAAGTTCTTAATAGAGAGTAAATATAGTATAGATAAATCTAATACTGAGTGAATAATTGTGAACGAACTATACCATAAATTAGCTTTTTCTGTAGATTTTAAATAAGCTCTAATATCACTCAATTTTCCTATTGCTTATAATCTTTAGTAGAATATCTACATTAAAATTTCCGCATACTTAGGTTCTGATTTTATCTTGAGATCATTGTTTAATACGTTACTTTATATCTTTTTGAATATCTTATTAAATTCTTTTTTTAATAAGATATCCAATTCATAAAGTGATATTTTCACTCCAAGTGCATCTAATGATGTGACTCCATAATTCTCTAAACCACATGGAATAATACCTCGATAATGAGAAAGATTTGGTGAAACATTAATTGCTAAACCGTGATAAGTTATCCACTTTCTTACTCTAATACCAAAAGCTGCTATTTTTTTTTCTATTCCATGATCATTTACCCATATTCCTACTCTGTTTTTTTGAAATTTTCCAATTATATTGAAGTGTTTTAAAGTATTAATAATGCCATGACTTAAATATTTGATATATAATTTTATATCAGACTTGCATCTTTTTTTTAAATTAATCATTAGATATACAATTCTTTGTCCAGGACCGTGGTAAGTATATTTACCACCTCTACCAGTCTGATAAATTGGAAAGAGTTTTTCAATTAATTCATGATCTGATGCATTAATACCTGCTGTATATAGAGGAGGGTGTTCAAGTAGCCATATTAATTCATCTGCAATATCAGAATGAATTAATTTCACTCTTTCCTCCATAAATTTTATGGCATAATTATATTGAATCAATTGATCAGATATTAACCATTCAACCATAATTGTATTTTTAAGATATTAAAACATGAACCGGCTTGTGTTAACATTTTCCCAGTTTGAATAATTTAACATATAGCCCATCTTGTTTTATGAGTTCGTCATGAGTTCCTGTTTCTTTTATTTTTCCTTGTTTGATCACTATGATTTTATCAGTTTGTAAGGCATTAGATAATCTGTGTGTGATTATAATTGTTGTTCTATTTTTCATTAGCTTACTTAATGCTTTCCGTACAACATCTTCACTTTGGTAATCTAACGAAGAAGTTGCTTCATCCAAGATTAAAATTTGAGGATTTTTCAGTATAGCTCTTGCTATAATAATTCGTTGTTTTTGTCCTTCAGAGAGTTTTAATCCTCTTTTTCCCACAAAAGTATTAAATTTATCAGGTAACTTATCAATGAACTCCATAGCATAAGCACCTATGGCGGCCTGTATTGCTTCGTCATATTGAGCATCAGGTTTGCCATATAATATGTTATCAATAATTGAGCATGAAAATATTACGTGGTCTTGTGGTACTAACCCAAATAATGATCTGAGGCTCTTTTGTTCTATTGATTTTATGTTGTGATTATCAATCATGATACAACCTTGATCTGTATCATGAAAGCGAAGCAAGAGTTTTAAAATAGTACTTTTACCACTACCAGATGGACCTACTATTGATACTGATTCCCCTGCATCTATGGAGAAAGAAACATTACTTAAGGCAGGTTTATTAGGTTGTGACTTGTAAAAAAATGTTACTTCATTAAAAACAATAGCTTTTTGCAGACTAGAAATTTTTATCAAATTATTATTATTTATATTGTTGCGTACATTGATAAATTCAAATAGACGTTCTGCTATTCCTAGTCCTCGTTGTATATCGCCGATGTTGTCACTAAAATTATTTATTGCTCCTGTAGCAAGTGCTGAATAAAAAACAAATGATGATAATTCTCCTACAGTTACATTACCATTTAAAACTTCCTTAATGCCAAAGAATATTAAGGTAACTAATGAACCTATTACACATGTCATTATTATAGTGACCAAAGTAGCACGCAATAGTGATAACTTTATGTAACATTGTGATACTAAATGTAAACGATTTTGAAAGCGAATTTTCTCTCTTTCTTCTAATACAAAGGACTTTATAGTAACTATTGATCTAAAGTTTTCTTCACTAAACTCTGCAAGTTCACTCAATTTATTTAGAGCTAATTTTGTATATGTACGTACCTTATTTCCTAATGAGGCCATGATTATGAATAACAGAGGTATAACTATAGTTGCATATGCAGTGAGTTTAATGTTTATATATAGCAACATAATAATACTGCCAGTTAGCACAATAAAATTGCGTGATACTGTAATCAAACTACTGTTGATAATTGACTGCAATACAGATGTATCTGCAATTAATGCAGACATTATATCTTGAACACCTGTATCTTCGAAGAATTTTGGCTGTAAATCGATAATATTACTATAAAGATCATATCTTATACGTGCTATAACTTTTTCACTACCCAGCCCAATAAAGTATAACTTTAAAAACGAAGTGAGAGAGATTGTAAAGATAATTAGCATTAATATCAGCAATTCAATAGAAGAATGGTTACTTGTGTTGAAAATGTTTGAATCAATTATTCTACTTAGGCTTTTACCAAAACAAAGTATGGTAAGAGCTGAAAACAAAACAGAAAAAAAAGCTATTACAAAGTAAAATATATTAGGCTTAATATAACTGAATAATTGAGTAATGTTAGATTTTATCATAACTAATCAATAGAAGTATTTATATCTTTATTAATAAGCACTAGGTGTAATACACTTGTGAAAATTTCTTTTGATAGATAGATTTCTACTAAATGATAGCATTATACCTAGCACAATACTTGAAGACAATAGAGATGATCCTCCATAACTAAGTAATGGTAGAGTCATACCAGTAGTAGGAAATATATTTAATGTTACTCCTATGTTTATTATAAATTGCGCGATAAATAGAAATGATATTCCCACTACTGCTAATAGATGAGACAATTCATTTTCTTTGTATAGAATATAAAATAAGCGAATTGCAATAATGCCGAATAACATCAACGTAACTAGGCATGTAATTATGCCATATTCTTCTGCTAACACGGAAAAGATAAAATCTGTGTGACAATCAGGAAGAAACATCTTGATGTTGCCTTCACCAGGTCCAACTCCCGTTAGTCCACCTCTTTTAAATGCTTCTAAGGACTTAGTAACCTGAAAGTTATCATGCTGTGAAAAGAAAAGAAAATTACAAACTCTTTGTTTTACATGTGGCAAATAAAAATATGCTACCACAATACTGATAAGAACAATTCCTCCTATACATAAGAAATACAACAAAGGAATACATGCAACAAATATTTGACTAACCCATGAATACGTAAGAAGCATAGACATACCAAAGTCTGGTTGTAAAATTAACATGACAAAGACTAATAAAAATATTGCTATTGAGATGTGTACCTTAAATTGCATTTTACTTGACAGTATACTTGCTGTAACAATGGAAAAAAATGGCTTGACAAATTCAGATGGTTGAAGAGAAATATGTAAAATGTTTATCCATCTTCTTGCTCCATTTAGCTCTGTGCCAGTTGTAATAGTGATGAACATTAGAATGACAAAAAAAACAAGACTTACAATAGAAAGAACATATATAGATCTTATGCTAAGAGATGAAAATATTAAAATAGTGATCACTGATAAAATCATATAGATCATGTGACGTTTTATAAAATGGTCTTGGGGCAGAAAAAGACGTTGTGCAATTATAGGACTTGACGAATAAACAAGAATGAAACCTATAGTTAATAATAGAAATACTGGAAATATTAAATAATAGTCTAGTGTTTTATACCACTGTTTAATATTCATTTTCTTCCAGAATATAACGTTACTATTCCATGGCTCATGTTATATAACTCTACTTCATTAAAACCTGCATTTTCAACTTCCTTTTTAAAATCAATCTGAATTGGAAATGCTCTTATGCTATTTACTAAATATTCATAAGCATCTCTATCTTGCGCAATGATATCACCAATCTTAGGAATGATCTTAAAGGAGTATAGATCATAAAGTTGAGAAAATATTTTAGATTGATAGTTCATAGGGGAAAATTCTAAACATGTAAACTTTCCATCTTTTTTTAATACTCTATACATTTCACTTAATGCTTTCTTTCGATTTGAAACATTGCGAATTCCAAATGATATGGTGCAGTGATCAAATTCATAATCTACAAATGGTAAATTTTCGGCATCCGCGCATACCCAATTAAAATTAAGCTTATTTAAGTTTATGGTTTTGCTTTGCCCTTCATCTAGCATGTTTTTATTAATATCACATATAGTAATTTTGCTTGTTGGTTCTTTTTTTATTATTCTAATTGCTATATCTCCCGTACCTCCAGCAACATCTAGGATCTTAGCATTTTTTTCAATATGCATTTGATCTACCATTCTTTTTTTCCATAATCTATGGAATCCTAAACTCATTATGTCATTCATCATGTCATAACGACTTGCAACAGAATTAAATATATCATTGACTAGTTTTGATTTATTCATTTTCTTTTTTTTAGGTTAGTATTATTATACATCAATCTAACACAACTAAGAATAAAAAAGTCCTTGCAAAATCAGACTTTCTGCTTACTATTTAGTTAGATTATAACCTTTATCGAGTTAGATGAAAAAAAACCTCGTGTTTGTAGCAGTACTATTTACCATATTAGTGACTGTCCTTTACCTGTATAGATACAATAAGGTTGATCATTCACAAGTAGTCAATGTTTATTCATCACGTAAGGAAGAGCTAGTACGTACCTTATTTGATCATTTTACTCAAAAAACTGGTATCAAAGTAAACTACATAATCGATGATTATTCTCAACTGCTTTCACGTATTGAAAATGGTGGTAAGGCTGATCTACTACTGACTGCAGATGCAGTGAATCTCATTCTAGCAGAAAAAAGAGGGCTTTTATCTCAAGTAGATTCTAAAATTTTAAAAACTTCAATACCTGAAAAGCTTAGAGATAGTGAAAATACATGGTTTGGCCTTACAAAGAGAACAAGAATACTAGTTTATAATAAAAATCTAGTTAACCCTAAAGATCTTACTACTTACGAAGATCTTGCAAGTGAGAAATGGAGAGGCAAAATATTAGTTCGTTCTTCTACAAGTCCATACAACAGATCATTGATTGCTTTTATGGTTGCAAATAATGGTTTTGAAAAAACTAAGGAATGGGTACGTGGAATTGTAAAAAATATGGCAAGAAAGCCAAGTGGTGGGGATGTTGATCAAATTTATGCAGTAGCTGCTGGTGAAGGTGCAGTCGCAATAGTAAATAGTTATTATTTTTCAAGAGTCCAGGCTGAAAATAAAGATAATATTGCTAATAAATTGGGGGTATTCTTTCCTAATCAGGATCACGGTGGTGTTATGGTCAATATTAGTGGGGCAGGTTTAGTAAAAGATGCAAAAAATAGAGAAAATGCTATAGCTTTTATGGAATTTCTGGTAAGCAAAGAGGCGCAGATCTTGTATGCACAAAAAAATCATGAATACCCTATCATCGATGGTGTTGATGCCTCTGACATACTCAAGGCCTGGGGAGACTACAAACAAAGTGAGTTACCACTGAGTGAATTAGAAGATCACTTGTTTGAAGCTGTCATGATTGCAGATGAATGTGAATGGCGATAAGAATGTAGTTGATTATATTATAAATAGAGGTTTAAACGTTTTACTTATGTCTGATATAATTCAAGTTAGTGATAACAATTTCAAATCTGAAGTCCTTGACTATATGGGTTTCGTTTTAGTAGATTTTTGGGCAGAGTGGTGCAGACCTTGTAAGACTTTAATGCCATATATTGAACAATTAGCGAAAGATAAGAGTGACCAGATAAAAGTATGTAAGTTCAATATAGATGAGGGAACTCAAATTACAATAGAATATGTAATTCAATCTATACCTACTTTAATTATTTTTCAAAATGGTAAAGAAATTGCAAGAAAAATTGGAGCCATAAGCGACTTACTCAACTGGGTTGAGAGCGAAATAAGTTAAGAAAAGGGATTGTAGCTCAGGTGGTCAGAGCAGTTCGCTCATAACGAATTGGTCGTAGGTTCAAGTCCTACCAATCCCACCACAATATTTTACAAACTATTTTCTATTTCATAATATGTGTGGACGTTTGTGAGTGAATCAGAAAATATTCCATTAATCATTATGTATTCTATTATAAGAATTCATGTTTTACAGTGAATACACATAAGTCCATATTTGTCTTTAGCGTCAATATCTACTCCTGCTTTAATCAAAGAATCTATCATTTTTCCTCTTTTTTTATTGCATTTGTTATTTCTCTCAGCTTATTCTTCTCTTTTATTTTCCAATATCTTCTTGTTATTCCAGTTGCATAATACATCGGCGTGATATCAAATCTGTTCATTGGGTTTTCTCTGTTTACTAATTTTCTTACCACTCCTTCTGCATTCATCAAACATGCATAATGTAGTGGCACATATCCTCTATTCGTCTTTGCATCTATTTCTTCTCTTAGCAACACGGCACTTTTTGGTTAAATCATTCATTATTTTTTCCAAATTCCTTTGTTTTTTACTCTCTTAAAAGAGCTATAAACTGTCTTACACAGTAGGAAATCTTTTGGTAACTGGCGCCATTTACAACCTGTTTTAGTTAAGTAAAAGACTTAATTTACTAGCTCTTTCTTATCATATTTATTACTATTTCCATTTTTTATTCTACTTTATATCCATGAAGACGAGTTCTAATTCATTAGCCATTTTTTCATGTAGTGCTGCAGTTGGATGGAAATAATCAAAAAATACATGATCATTTAGACTGTTTTTATCACATCCTCGATTGTAGTCAGAATCCAATTTTCCTCTAAGTAAATCCAACAGAGAAGACCATGATTGTTGATCTGCTATATCTGTTATACATGCATCCTGGTAATTATAACCCTTTTTCTTATATTCATCTATTATGTATTGCATAGAAGAAAAAAGATCAAATTGCTTTATTTCAAAATCTTTACATTTTGCTTGAACACTTTCTAATTTATCAGCTAATTTTACATTAAAGTTTTTTGATAGATCTGTTAGTAATTTTTGTTCTTCCTCATCTTTATTAAAAGCTGGTATCAATCCAATATTAGGTGCATTTACAACAATTACATGTCTTATATGAGATTTATATAAAGTTTCAAGAGCATCATATATTCTTTCAACGGCTTTTACAAAGTATTATTTCTGACTCATTATTATCCTTAAGAGTAGAGGCATACATAATATCATTTCCGCCAATCATAATAAGAACTAAATCTTCCTTTCCTGTATCTGGATGATGTTTTATGAGTGCATCCAGTTGATTAGCCAAACAAAATTCTATTATAGAGTAATTGATAGTCCCTAGATGGGAGTTCAGACGCCGATGCATTTGAAACCGCATAATTCTTGACCTTGCTGCTCATGATGTTTTAGAAAGAACGAATAACTCCATCCAAGTTTAAACTCCTTGACTCCTAAATACTTTGCTATATGTTCAACTGCAGTTGGACCATTAGTAAAAGACCTTCTTTGATAGAACGACTCTTTAAATTTTACATGACCAGAAAACGGACTTTTTAGAAAAGCTAAGTTATCAAAAACCCAACTATTACACCAGTATCAGATAAGCTATCGCCTAGTACATAAAAATTTTTATATTTTAAATTAGAATTACTATCATTTTTACTTTTCATATTCATGAATTAAAAAATCTACTCCTTCATATATTAAGGCCTAATTCTAAAAAAATTAATATATTAAATGCAACTTAGATACGTAGTCTTACTAAGTAACTATATTATCAGTAAACCTGATATAGAACACACTAACAAAAAACAAAGGTCTAACAAAAAAGTAGAAGAAACAAAAATCATAATAATGTCAAGAAAGATTAAAGAAACTCCTGAGATATAGTAGAGTGAAAAAGTCCCAAATAGTACTAGATTCTATTATTATATAAGAGAAATATGGAAAAAGAGAGAAATATTATGATTAATCCATTATAAAATGTACTCAACATAACACAATCCAATCTGATAGAAGAAAGGATGTCACTTTTTTAGTTTAATCACTTCTTTTTTATTATTTTTAACTTATTTGCCTGAAATGTTAGATTAAGTGCGAGCTAATATACTCTTATCTATTCTAAGATCTTTTACTAACTTAACAGCTTCTACCTTAAACTCTAGAATCTGCTATATGCTACGGAGCTGAAAAATTCTGTAAAAATGCCAGTGAAGAAAAAGGGGTAAGTCCTGACATTAGTATATGTACTGCACTTAAAAATGTTTTAATTCTAGAGTGTTTTATAGGAAATGATGAGAGTATATAAAATTGTTAATAAAAAACTTATATTTAGATTAATATAATCAGATAGTACCTGAGGCTTGAAGGAAATATGACTAATCAACATGAAAAGAAAAAGATTTTTGTCGAACCTAGTATACTTAATACAACAAAACTAACGTTTAATCATAAAAGGTTAAATAAAGAGTTAGAGGAGGCTATGTACTGTGAAGAATTTTCTAGTGATATGGATTCTGATAGTCAGGTTATTGTAAAATTGAAAGACTTTCTTAAGAAAAATAAGAATGACCAAGATTTAAGGTACGTACTTAATTCAAGAAGAGGAAAGTCCAGGCTATGCTTCGTCAGGTGAAGAAAATTATATAGAAATTATAAATACGTTACTAGAAAAAGGAGCAAAAATTGATATTCAAGACAAGCGTGGTAATACCCCACTACACTATGCTACTACTGCTGGTTACACAGATATAGTTAAAACTCTTGTAGAAACTGATGGAGGTAGAGAATGTATTACATTACAAAATCGAGATGGAGATACGCCATTGCATCTTGGTTTTTATCGCACAAGTGATTCAGCAGTTGAAGTTATCTTACTAGAAAATGCAAAAAAATTTAAATGTCAAGAACAAGCTAGGATTAGATCCATTACTAATGTCAGCATCTTTTAGTCATTCAGATACGCTGAGATCTATCTTGAGGAAAGAAGGAACAAATATTCAATCTACTGATAATGAACGTAATACAGCATTACATTATGCTGTATGCAATTCTTACTCTGGAAATTCTGTGAAAACTACTCTGAACACTATTATTAGCGATAATTCATTCTGTGAAGATGGTGCTTTGTCCAAAAATAGTGCTTTTCAAAATACGAATATATTGATTGCGGGAGGAATAAATGTTAACGCTCTAAATAAGAATGGTCATTCGCCATTATTTTTTGCTGCTGACAATAAAGATTATAATGTTGCTAAATATCTATTAGAAAATGGAGCTGATGCTAGAATAGCAGATAATAAAAATGGTTATACGGCAGCTTATTATGCTCTGAAACAGAATGACTTAGAAATGTTAAAGTTTGTTTTTACCCTCTGGTTCAAGCTCTATTAGAAATAATATAAAAGATGTTCTGTTTGAAACAAGAGAGACTGATGAACGAATTACTGAAATAGCACAAAACATTGTAGAAAAAATTATTCCAAATATCAAAATTGATACTGACATTGAAGCTATTAAAACTCAAATAGTTGAAATATTTCCTAAGAATATAGGGAAGGAAACATGTCGTATTATTCAAAATGATATTGTGAAAATATTGGTAAATAATGTCCAGAATCGCTTAGGGGCTTTAAGCATCGTGGATAAAAAAGGAAATACTCTTTTAACATCATGCAGTAAGATGGGGTTGTGGTAGAGATGTACTAAACTTTCTAATGGAAAATGGAGTAGATATTAATGCTGAGAATAAAAATGATGTAGCTTCAATTCATATCGCAGCTAAATATGGAAACATAGATCATATAAGTTTTTTCCTTGAAAAAGAAGCAAATCTAAATGTTCAATGTAATAAATTTAGACAATCAGAAATTGAAATCTTAAAGAAGAATGTTGTTACTAGTGGCAGTATAGATGCTGGTGGTTTTATTAATGTAGTAAATGATAGTGAATTTGAAAAATCATCACCTATACATCTTGCTAGTACCGATGATAGTGTAGATACATTGTTACTAGGAGGAGCGAATTCAGATATTAAAGATGGAAGAGGGCTAACCCCTATTCAGATTGCTATTATAAAGGTATGCAAGGAAGATTTAGATGATGTGAAAAAAGAAGAAGCATATAGAATAATAGATAAAGTTGGCACTATTTTCTAGCACTGAAACTTTGAAATCATGTTACAATAAAGGAGATTTAAATCAAGGCATTAAAAAGGTAAAAGAATTATTTAGATCTGCATTAAATGTAGTTCAGAATAATGCGAAAATACAAAAAACATTACATGATGTTAGAGAAAAGCTTCTTTTACAGACCTTTCATGGCGACCCAGGAATGATGGAATTTTTTAGAAATGCTATTGTAACAAAAGATGAGCCAAATGCTCCTAATGAAGAAGTGCCAAGTGCTCCTTTATTTGATTATCACCAAGTTGGTTCTACAATTGAGGAAATTACTGATATTTCGTCCGCTCTTTATCCTGATTTGACGGGATTGGAGAGATAAAATACTATCGATAGCTTTGATTACAAGCAACCTATAAATAGTACAGAAAAAACAGATTCAAAAAACTTTGATGTAAGTTCTGTAAGTGATGATTTTGGCCTGGGGTTGAAAGATATTCAAATGAGTACTCCATTTGTACCTCTATCAGAAAGTGTTAAAACAAGGTTTTGGTCTAATCCTACAGAGACAGATAAGTTAGAAAATAGTAAGAATATTAAAATAGAGAATGCATTGAAGCTAACATCAAAACAACGAGAGGTACTTGATAGATTTTTGAATGCAGTATCTAAAGCTCAAGATATGTTTACTTTAAGTAAAATTATTGATGGAGCTTTGAGCTCTGGAATACGGTTAAATGCTTATGGAGAAGAGAAATATAGCTTTACAGATTTAGTAGTCAAGCAAATAAAGAGGTTGAAATATGACAATGAAATTACCATTGATATGATGTGCAAATTAATAGAAAAAGGAGCGATCTTAAATGAAGATTATACAGAAATAGATGAAGAATTAGAAAATTTCAAAAAGTATAGAGAAAACAAAAAAAAGGCAAGTGAAAAGTTTTTGAGCAATGTTTATGAATTTCGTAGAGTTGTTGAAGATTCAATTTAAAATACTCACGCGACAGTATAGTTGATATTGCAAAGGTTGTAGATGGTGCAAGGAATTTAGGGCTATCTCATGGAGATGTTACATTTGGTTATAATATAGTAAAGATAGGTAAAAGTGAAGTGGAGATAGAGACGAAAAATGGTATAAGAAATTACAATGATGTGCATGGCGACGTTACATTGACATTTTACGAGCTTGGGAGAATTGAAGGTTAGATTATATTGTAATGAAAATATAATAAAAGTAGAGGTTGATAATCAAGAAAAATTCAAGCAACTTGTAGAGATTAATGAAAAGATAGGGGAAAATTGTCAAATTCTAGGATTACCTGTAGTTGAGGCTATTAAAAAATCATATGAAAGATCAGAGAAATCTCATTCCTACAAGTTAATAAAACAAAAAGTAGAAAAAGATGTAAAGCACATTATGAGAGATTGTAAACCAGGTGAAATAGTAAATTCTTCTAATGTACATCTGCAAAAAATGCTTACAAATAAAAGTAAAACTATGTCAATAGCACCGGCTGGGTGAAAAAGTGTCTTACTCAATTTTCTTAATCTGAAACTAAACATTTTTTGACTCTGAAGAATAGAAAAGTATGAAATTAAAAATAATGACAACTTTACTTTATAACAGCAAGCATGGAAAAAAAGCAATGCAATTACTAAAATAAATAGCTCGTGTATTTGAATATTAAACTTTTTATATAATTCATTGACATAAATTTTATTATACGGGCTATATCTAAAATAATATCAACTACTAAAATGTACTAGACAGAACTTAATCTAACAGAGAAGAATTAACTGACAGAAGAATTGAG
>JAHRAF010000003.1 GCA_019061405.1 Wolbachia endosymbiont of Fragariocoptes setiger | reverse complement strand
AGATCTATGTTGTTCAACTTCTAATGTCATTCCAAGAGCTAAATAAGATTTAACCAAGTATCTCGTACATTCATTTCTATAGTTAAAGTTCTCATCGTTAATTATACTTCTAAATTGTTTTATTGCTGCTAAATATTCACCGCGATTAAAATAGAATCTACCTATAGAATATTCTTTCTCTAAAATATGGTTGATTATTAATTCCTGTTTTCTTCTCACATCATTTATATATTCAGTGTTTGGAAGGCGATTAATGTATTCTGTGACTAACTCTAAAGTTTTATGGGCTGTTTCTTGTTCTCGTTGTACATCATTAATTTGCATATAATAAGATAGTATTCTTAGGTAATAAGCATAGGGTAAATCATCACTATTTGAATAAAGATGAATGTATTCATCCATGCTTCTTGCAGCAATGTTATAATCACCCATATTATAGCTAGCAATACCTGATAAAAGTTTTGCCTGCGTTGCCAAATATGACAAGGGATATAAATCTTCAATATTTTGAAAAACTCTTAGAGCTTGCTTATATTTACTCTGAAAAAAGAATTGGATTGCTTCATTGTATAAGTCATCTTCGTTACTTATACAATGTCCTATATGTGAAAAAAAGATTATAAAGGTTAAGCATATAATTTTATACATAAGTATTTATAAAGTAAATTAAAGTATAAACTTAAATATTACCTAGACAATAAATTTTCGTCGATTTTATTATAAATTACCTCATCTAGTACACTGGATGGTGTAAATAATTTACCCACAGTTAGTGCAACTATAGTAGTAACTATGATAATCGCTAGAACAGGTAACCATGAAGCATATGCGAGAGCTAATAGAACAGCAATACCAGCGATAATAGCTGCATTTATATTGAATTGCTTGTTTTGACTATTATTTTTCGTACCTTCCTGTAAGTATTTTTCTTTTGTATCACTACACAAAGATATATTATCGAAATAACTACTTTCAAAATTTTGTTCAATATCCTGATCTGCTGACTTTTCAAGTAAGGTATTGTATTCTTTTTTTTATGGTATCTGTTGCAATATATTTTTCTGTTAGAAGTTCTGCTACCCGAGAATTTTCACATTCTATAGCATATGTAAGTGCATTTTTTCTATATTCATATTCGATATAAATGTCTGCATTTTTTGCTAGCAGTAGTTTAGTGATTTCTATTGATGCATTAATTTGGTCTTTGTCTTCTTTTTTTTTCTTACTTTGTATTATAACAGCATCGTGTAAAGCAACTCTACCACTTTTATTGGGCTCATTAACATTCGCGTCTTCTTGTAATAAGGCTCTCACTGCTTCTACACATTTGAAATGTGAAAACATCTGTAATAATGTAAATGAAGAACTATTTATGGTAGAGTTTTTAGTATTATCTTTAAAATTTATGCAATAATTTTTTTCAAAATTACTTTTTTCCCACAATTGATATGTGTCTTTATGAAATTTTTTAAAGTATTTTTTACATATCTCAACTACACTATCGCTATTGTTCAATTTTGAATATTCATTTTTTGGTTTACCATCTTTCTGTGCCTTTAAGGCATCTTCAATATTTTCTGCCACTTTTTGTAGTTTTTTATAAGAAATTGTGCTCAGGGATATCTCATTTGTTACATATTTAACGGGCATAAATCTTGAATCTTCTACTTATAATGCTCATTATGATTGCATAAATTAGTGAAAAAATAGTGAATAATTATTTTGGCACTTAACCTAAAAGAAGAGCAAAATATTATAGATAGAATGGATTTAATACAACCACATCTTCTCTTTCTGGACTAGTTGAAACTAAATTAACGGGTACTCCTACCAATTCTTCTATTCTTTTTATATACCTAATGAAGTTTGTGGGTAATTCTTTGACATGCCTTTTACCTCGAGTATTTTCTTTCCACCCTGGTAATTCTTCATATATGGGATTTAATTTTTTTTGTATTGAGCTTGAAGCAGGTAGATAATCATACTCTTGCTCTTTAGATCTGTATCCAATGCATATCTTAATTTTATCAAAAGAATCAAGAATATCTAGTTTTGTTAGAATCATAGATGAAACTCCTGAAAGTTTAATTGCTTGACGAACTAAAACTGCATCAAACCATCCACAACGCCTTCTTCTGTTACTAACAGTACCTAATTCTTTGCCCATAGCAAATAAATTATTACCTATTTCATTTTTTTGTTCAGTGGGAAATGGGCCGTTACCAACTCTTGTTGTATAAGCCTTTGCTATTCCAACAACATGAGATTTTAAAAACAATCCTGATCCTGTAATCGCTTGTGAAGAGATAGTATTACTTGATGTAACAAATGGATAAGTTCCATGATCGATATCCAAGAATGTACCTTGTGCACCTTCAAATATTATTTTCTTTTCTTCTTTGGCAAGAGTATCTAATACCTTCCATACAGACCTCTTATAGGTAAGAACTTTTTTTGCAATTTCTTGTATTTCTTTTAATACTTCTTCTTTTTTTGCTAATGGTGCATTAAAACCTTTTCTAACCGCATTATGATAATTTAAAAGAACATCTATTCTTCTCACTAATTCTTCTTCATCTTCTAGGTCACAAAGACGTATAGCTCTTCTTCCCACTTTGTCCTCGTAACATGGACCTATTCCTCTATTTGTTGTTCCAATTCTGTTTGAGCTTTCAAGTAACTTTTCTTTTTCTCTATGTAAACTAAGAATTAAAGAACAGCTCTCAGATATAATTAAATTATCAGAATTAATTACTATTCCTCTTGCTCTCAGCAATTCAATTTCTGAGAGCAAAGAATGAGCGTCAAGAACAACACCATTTCCTATAATAGATATTTTATTAGTTCTGAGAACGGCAGAGGGTAATAAATTTAATTTATATATCTCATTATCTATTACGATTGTATGTCCAGCATTATTTCCTCCCTGAAACCTTACAACTGCATCTGCACTTTGAGAAAGATAGTCTACTATCTTTCCTTTACCTTCATCACCCCATTGCAGGCCAACAATTATAAAATTCATTATAAATCTTTATATCAATAGTTAAATATTAATGTAGTGTGGTATAAATAACAAGTATGATCTGCAAATACTCATCTTTTATTTGAATCATAAAATGGTTTGTCTTCTACTAAACGTTATTAAACAAGTTAAGACCAACCCTATCAATCTACAAATTTGTGAATAGATTATTTTCTATGCATTGCTTTGTACAAGATCTGATGAAAGACTTTCTGTACTAAGATCAATAAGTTCGCTAGGGATTTTCATTACAAAAAATGTAGCGCCTGCACTAGAAAGTGAAAATGCTGAAGCTAGTGCAAGAGCAGGGGCGGTAGCATACAGGAGATATAAAGCTACACACATAGTAGCTATAGTTACTGCAGCACCTACTATTAACAGAGAGGTACGAATGTTTTTATTCGATATAAGGCTGTTTAAACCTAATGTTTCTTTAATTTCTCTTCTCTCATATGTATTTATGATCCAATGGAGAGGAGTTTTTTTATGTTGGTCTGGAGAACGTATTGTATCTCTAAGAGAGCGAAGATGATATTCATATTTTTTCTCTACATCTGTGATTTGATTCTTAAATTTTGATATTCCTTCTTGAATATCATTGCAACTTAATTTTTCTTTACAACTCTTTATTTGCTTCTTTAATGAACTAATTTCCTCATCCTTACTTGATTTAAGGGATGAAACTATTTCTTTTACTACATCTCTTAATATTCCATTTTTTGCAAGTATATGGAAAGGACTATCACGCTCATCATTATATCGTAGTAAGTTCACATTTTCTGCAAAACTCCTTTGATAAGTAGAAAGGATTATCTTTATATTTCCATTTCTTGCTGCTATGTGTAAGAGATTATCTAATGGCCTTAATGGTCTTTTTTTATCAACCAGACCAGTATAAGAATATTTTATGTCGTAATCATCTAATGTACTTTTTTCTTGATCATTCTTATTTGTATCAGAACTGATAAAGGAGTTTAGCTTTTCTATATCATCCATAACTACACACTACTATAAAGACAATAATTAAATTATATAGTAGAAATCATTTAAAAACAAGTGAAAGCTGAGTAAACTTGCGCGACCAAAAAGATTCATTACCCTCTAAAAGGGAACATTGCTTGTAAAATAGTACAATTGATAGCTTCTAATTCAAGCACGCAAGTTCAGTATTTCCACCAAAAGCAGTGGTATTTGTACTTGTAACTTTTTCTGTACAAAAGCACTGTAGATAGTTAGGTCCACAACTTTTTGGGCTAGTACCTCTTCCACCAAATGGCTGCATACCTACGACTTGATTGCGATTAATATACACATTACCCACTAGTACTTTCTTGGTTATTAAACTAATTTGACCATGTATACGACTTTGTAGAGATAATGTTAGTCCATATCCCGTGTTATTTATATCATCAATTATTTCATGCAATTTTGATTTATTAAAACGTATTATGTGTAATATTGGGCCGAAAACTTCTTGATTTAGTTGTGAAATTTTCTGTATTTCATAAATGCATGGAGGAAAAAAATAGCTATTATGAGGATCTGTATTGATTGGGGCTTTTGACAAGAGGTTTATATCTTTATCTTCTGATATTTCTTCTACATATTGATTCAAGATGTTCATATATCCTTGATCAATTATTGGACCAATATCAGTACTTAGTTCCATAGGATTTCCAATTCTTAATTCTTGTACTGCACCAGATATCATATTTATCAAGTCTTCAGCTATATCTTCTTGTATGTAGAGTAACTTAAGAGAAGAATAGGAATAACCAAATGCAGAAGATAAAATATCCTTGGTTACTTGTTCTAAAAGAGCAGAACTATCAACAATCATAACATTTAACCCACCTATTTCGGAAATGAATGGAATAATAGGACCATTTCTTTCAGCAAGCACTCTGTTAATCATTTGTGCAGTTTTTTTTGATCCAGTAAATGCTATACCAGCAACTTTATTATCAGGTATGAGAACTTTACCTAAATATTCACCATTTCCTGGAATAAAGTGTAGGACGTTTTCTGGTATACCGGCTTCATGCATTATCCTTATCGTCTCATAGGCAATAATAGGAGTTTGTCTAGCTGGTTTTGCCAGAACAGTATTTCCTGTTACAACTGCTGCTGAAATCTGTCCAATAAAAACCGCCATGGGAGAATTGCATGGTGATATACATAAAAAAACTCCTCTACTTTCAAAAAAAATAAAGTTATCTTCACCTGTTGGTCCTGGTAAGCTTTTGTAGCTAAATAAATCATTTTTTGCTACTGCTGCGTAATAACGCAAGAGATCTACAGCTTTTCTTACTTCTGCTATTGCATCAGAGAAAACTTTTCCTGCTTCAGCGATAAGAATATAAATCAGCATTTGAGCCTTATCTTCAATTATATCTGCAGCTTTTTCCAAGAATTGAGCACGTTCTGCTGCTGTTATCATTCTCCATTGAAAAAATGCCTCATGAGCTATTTCAAGTGCATTTAAAGCTTGTATATCGGTTGTATATGATATTGTCCCTATGACATGTGTAAAACATGCAGGGTTAATAACTTGGTTGTAATTATTGTCATCAAAACTTAACTGTCCATTAATGATTGGTCCAACCTGCCATTTTTTATCACTCAAATTCTTGATACTATTGGTAAGGTGTGAAAAGGTAACTGAGTCATTAATGTCTATACCTAAAGAATTCTTTCTTTGTGGTTTGAAGATATCTTGTGGTAATGGAATACTGGAGTGAGGCTCATAATCTGAACTTCTTGCTTGTTCAAATGGATCTAAGATGAGGCCATCAATTTGAATATTTGTGTCATTTATTTGATGAATAAATGAGTTGCAGGCACCATTTTCAAAAAGACGTCTAACAAGATATTGTAATAGATTGCTATGTTTCCCTATTGGAGCATAAATACGGCAAGTAATTCCAGTAGTGAGATCTGACATTGCGTAGTCATATAAATCCTTACCCATTCCATATAGACGTTGAAATTCAAATCCCGGGTGACTCTTATTAGCAATTTCTACTATAGTGGCAAAAGTGTAAGCATTGTGAGTTGCAAAACAAGGATAAAAATGATTTATTTTGCTCAAAAGTTTCTGTGCACAGGCAAGGTAGGATATATCAGTATAGCTTTTTCTGGTAAAGACCGGATAATCTTTTAATCCTAGCTCTTGTGTGCGCTTGATCTCCGAATCCCAATATGCGCCTTTTACAAGCCTAACAATTACTTTATGTTTTGAACGTATAGCTATATCTTCAATGAAATCTAAAACACACAGGGCACGTTTTTGATATGCTTGTACAGTCAAACCTAACCCTTCCCATTGAGAAAGGGATTCATCAAGACGTAGTTTTTCAAATAACAACAAAGACATTTCAAGTTTTTCTGATTCTTCTGCATCTATGTATAATGAGATATTATATTTTTTTGCTTCCAGACATAATTCGATCAGTTTAGATAGGATTTTCTTTTTTATGTAATCAAATTGACTAAACTCATAACGTGGATGAAGACTAGATAACTTTATGGAAATCCCATGTGATTTCAAACAATCATTTGTTTCACCTATAGCTTTTATTGAATACATATATGAATTAAAGCATTCTTCTGCATGATCAGCTGTATTTACATCTTCTCCCAACATATCAAATGAGTATAAAGATTTATCATTTTCGTTTGACATAGAATATTTTAAGGCTTCTTCTATTGTTTCTCCAATAATAAACTGTTTGCCTAGCATTGACATTGCTTGTTTTATTAATTTGCGAATAACTGGTTCACCTAAATTTTTAAGCAATCTAGAAACCGCGTAAGAAAGCTTTGACTCTTCTTTACTATCTTTTAGTATACTACTGCCTAGCATTAGACTCCAAGTGGAGGCATTTACAAACAGTGAAGAGGAATTACCTCGATATTTATTCCATTCCTTATTAGTGATTTTATCCTTGATCAACTCATCTATTGTATGCTCATCAGGTATTCTGAGGACTGACTCAGCAAGGCACATTAACGCTATTCCTTCATCATTTGAAAGAGAATACTGATTAAGAAAGGAATCTATTACATCCAACTTATTATATCTGATTTTTTCAATAACTTGCTTAGCAATATTATAAATTCTATTTTTCGAGTCAGTAGAAAGTTCGGCTTTTTCGGCAAGGTAGCGTATACAACTCTTTTCATCAGCACGATAAAGACTGTGTAAGCGCTTTCTCAGTGCATTTGGTTCTTCTAGCATAATTTAAATATACTTTATAAAAAAGGAATAAAATTATACCATAACTTTGCAAAGGACAAATTTTATTTTTTAGATAGTTTGATGTATTCTGAATGTTAGTTTACATTAATGTTTTTGTTTGTGTAATAAGCACATCCTACAGATGATGTTAAAAAGGTATAAAACCATACATATGTTTTTGCTTGATACATTTTGTACCTTTTTAGATAGAAAATTTCTAGGAGTAACACGCATTTTGTGCGTGTTACTGTATTAAGAAACGCTAACGATCTGGCTCATTAGGAGATAAATTCTCTGAATCTTTGAGCTCTTTCTTTAGATTCTTAATTCCTTTACCTAAATCACCCATTACTTGTGGTAACCTTCCTGCACCGAATAAGATCAGAATTATTATCAGTACTAAGAATAGTTGCCATGGACCTAAACTCATTTACACCTCCTTGAATAAAGATTATACCATGTTGACGTTTAAACATTAAAATCTAATGTAAGTCAATACATTATCTAATTTCTTTCAGTGTTGAGAAGGTGCTCTTAACGTAGAAAAATTCTATATAAATTAGGTATAGCACCTCCTCACTATTGTAAAAGACTTAGAAGGGTATCTCATCGTCAATGAACTGATCCTTCGTATGATTACTTTCTGTGTCAATGAACTGATCTTTTGTATGATTATTTTCTATTTCAGGTTTATTTAATTTATGGTCGTAATTTTGTCGAGAATCTAGCAGAGCAAAGGTGCTATTAAAATTATACAACACAACTTCTGTTGTATATTTTTCATTACCACTTTGGTCACTCCATTTTCTAGTTCTCAAAGAACCCTCAATGTATACTTTGTTTCCTTTTCGTGCAAGATCTTTAATGATTTTCACTAGGCCTTCACTAAATACTACAATATTGTGCCATTCAGTTTTTTCAGAGCGGAGTCCAGAAAGCTTGTCAGTCCAACTTTCTGATGTGGCTATTGAGAAACTAGCCATCTCTTTTCCATTTTGCATCATTCTAATTTCTGGATCTTTACCTAGGTTTCCAATAAGTATAACTTTATTCACACTACTGCTAGACATGATTTTCTAATAAAAGAAACTATTATTTTATATAAAATCACCTATGTCAAATCTCATGTTTTATGATATCTTTAATATTGTTAAGTTTTTAGTATTAAAGTAAAAATGTTGCGAATCTGCATAGTTTAATGTAGCATTGACCAATACTTACAAGGAAGTTAATGGAAAAGAGCTATAACGCTGATTCAATAAAAATTCTGAGAGGCCTTGATGCAGTAAGAAAACGTCCGGGTATGTATATTGGCGATACGGATGATGGTTCTGGTCTTCATCATATGGTTTATGAAGTTGTTGATAATGCAATAGATGAATCTCTAGCAGGTTATTGTAGCAAGATTGAAATTAGAATAAATGAAGATGGATCATTATCTGTAACTGATAATGGTCGTGGCATTCCAACTGGTATTCATGAAGAGGAAGGAATATCAGCAGCAGAAGTAATTATGACTCAGTTACATGCAGGGGGAAAGTTTGATAATAATACTTATAAAGTTTCAGGTGGCTTACACGGAGTAGGCATTTCAGTTGTAAATGCATTGTCAGACTGGTTAGAGCTAACTATTTGGCGTGATAAAAAGGAACACTTCATTCGTTTTGAGAATGGTAACTCTGTCGAGCCTTTAAAGGTTATTAATGAAAACATAAATAAAAAAGGTACCAGAGTGACCTTTATGCCATCGATTGATATTTTTAGTAGCATAAGTTTTAGCTATTCAACTATCGAAAATCGTTTAAGAGAATTGGCATTTTTAAATTCAAATATTCATATTATTCTACAAGATTTCCACAGTGGTTCGAATATAGAATCTCACTTTAATGAGGGTATTCCCTCTGAGGAAAATTCTGGTACAGCAAATTTTGTAAAATATTTAGATAAAAATAAAACAGCAGTAACAAAGATTACAAGCATAAAAGGAGATGCGAACGATCTTGGTGTAAGTTTAGAAATATCAATGGAGTGGAATGACTCATACTATGAAAATATGTTATGTTTTACGAACAATATAAGACAACTAGATGGAGGTACACATTTAGCAGGGTTTAGATCTGCACTTACAAGATGTATCAATAATTATGCAATCAATGAGGGGTTTTTAAAAAAAGCAAAAGTAAGTTTGACCGGAGAAGATGTCAGAGAAGGCTTAACTTGTGTGTTATCTCTAAAACTGCCTGATCCTAAATTTTCCTCTCAAACAAAAGATAAGCTAGTAAGTTCAGAAGCTCGTACAGTCGTTGAAAGTATAGTAAATGAGAAGCTTGCTACAATTCTAGAAACTAATCCAAAATTAGCAACAAGCATAATAGAGAGAGCGATTCGCTCAGCAAAGGGTAGAGAAGCTGCAAGAAAAGCGCGTGAATTAGTAAAAAGTAAGAATACGATTGATATCGCAACTCTACCAGGTAAATTAGCTAATTGTCAGGAAAAAGCACCAGAACTTTCTGAATTGTTTATCGTAGAAGGTAATTCTGCAGGTGGTTCAGCGAAGCAGGGTCGCAATCGTAAAACGCAAGCTGTTCTTGCATTAAAAGGGAAAATTCTTAACGTGGAGCGTGCAGCCTTGGAACGCATTTTTTCATCTGCAGAGATAGGTTCTTTAATTACGGCAATAGGTGCTGGTATAGGAAGCGAAAACTTTAATATTGATAAGGTTAGATATCATAAAATTATCATTATGACAGATGCTGATGTTGATGGATCACATATTAGAACTCTTCTTCTAACCTTTTTCTTTCGTCATATGAGGGAAATAATTGATAAAGGATATTTGTATATAGCACAACCTCCTCTATACAAAGTCACAAAAAATGCCAAAGACATTTATATCAAAGATGATGAAAGCTTTCATGATTATATAGTTAATTCAGCAATTAAGAAGTTGACTCTTAGTTGTACTAATACAGATTTACATTTTGTGTTGAACACATGTCTTGAAATCTCAAGATTCAGTAAAAATTATGACAGAGAAATACCTCAAGATCTATTAGAATCATTAATAGTCTTAAGCAAGAAAGATAACCTATCATCTTCCCATGAAATATCAAATTACCTAAGGTTAATGTATAGTGAATATACCTGGGAAGTAGAAGTGAAAAATGAGGAAGGAGAGATACATATTGCAAAACTGTTTCAAGGTTTAGCAGATAAATATATTTTTCCACTTTCTATACTTGAACATAAGGATATAAAGAATATAGCAAATTTACTTGAAAAAGTATCTAACTTATTTAATGGTGATGTGTTTTTGCAATTTCAAGATATTAAAATCAGAATAACCTCTCCTAATGCTCTAGCAAAAACAATAATAGACTATGGTAAAAAAGGTCTAACTTTGCAGAGATTTAAAGGTCTTGGTGAAATGAATGCTGATCAACTTTGGGATACAACTCTTAACCCCGAAACTAGAACTCTTTTGAAAGTTAAAATAGAAGATTGTGAAGCTGCTGATTCTATATTTTCAATATTAATGGGTGATATAGTTGAACCTCGTCGTGACTTTATTAATAGCAACGCATTAAATGTTCATGATGTTGATATTTAATAACCATGTAAGAAAAATAAAATAAAAATCCCTACTATGTACTAACAGCAAAGTAATATCAATTAAGGGTAATGCTCTAAAAACTTTTGGGCATCTAAAGCAGCCATACATCCACTGCCAGCTGCAACTATTGCTTGACGGTAGACCTTATCTTGAGCATCACCTGCTGCAAAAATACCAGGGTGACTAGTTAAAGTTGTACCTAAATTGGTAATAATATATCCCTGCTCGTCCATCTCTACTAAATTTTTAAAGATATTTGTATTAGGTACATGTCCGATAGCAATAAAGATTCCATCGATCTCAATTTTTTTAATGTTATTTGTTTGAGTTGACCTCACCATGATACTAGTAACTTTTTTTTCAGTTGTCTCCCCTAGTATTTCCTGTATAGTGTGATTCCACAAAACCTCTATTGTATTATTTTGAAAGAGGCGGTCTTGCATTATTTTTTCTGCTCTCAATGTATTCCTTCTATGTATTAGAATTACTTTTTTTGCAAAACGAGTAAGGAATATTGCTTCTTCAACTGCAGTATTTCCACCACCAACGACTGCAACAGTCTTGTTCTTGAAGAATGCGCCATCACAAGTTGCACAAGCCGATACTCCGTAGCCTTGAAACTTTTTTTCACTTTCTATACCAAGCCACTTTGCTTGTGCACCAGATGCAATGATTATTGTATTTGAATAGTAGTTACTAAAATTACCATATGATTTAAATAAATTATCTTCTTGTTGTTCAAGACTTTTTATTTCATCATTTATTATCTTTACTCCAACCTTTTCTGCATGAAGTCTCATTTGTTCCATGAGATCTGGACCTTGTATTGATGTAAAACCAGGATAATTCTCAACATCTGTGGTAATAGTGAGCTGACCACCAGGCTGCATACCTGTGACAACAATTGGCTCTAAATTTGCACGTGCTGCATATATAGCAGAGGAGTAACCTGCTGCTCCAGAACCAATTATTAGAACTTTAGTGTGCATTTATAGTTCTTCACCATAGGAATTAAGAAAATCTGCAATGCCTTCTTCGCTAGCTTGTAATGCTTGTTTACCTTTTTTCCAACCAGCTGGACATACTTCTCCGTGTTCTTCGTGATGTTGTATTGCCTCGATTATTCTAATAAATTCATCAATACTACGTCCCAAAGGAAGGTCATTTATAGATTGGTGTCGTACAATAAAATTTTTATCTATTATGAAAGTTCCTCTCAGTGCAATTGAATCATCATGAAGGACTCCATACTCTCTCGCTATTGATTTCTTTATATCAGATACCAGTGGGTAGCTTATCTCTCCAATACCACCGCTATTAATAGGAACTTTTCTCCAATGATGATGTGAAAACTTTGAGTCTATACTAATTCCTATGACTTCAGCGCCAATTCTAGAGAAGTTATTAATTTTATTGCTAAACGATATGATTTCGGTGGGACATACAAATGTAAAGTCAAGAGGATAAAAGAACAGCACAGCATATCTATTCTTAATATGTTTGCTTAGACAAAAATTATCAACCACTTCTCCATCAGAAAGAACGGCTGGAGCTACGAAATCAATTGCAGGCTTTGTTACAAGATTCATAAGTCACTCTTAAAATAATTTAATTCTATACGCTTCATTAGTAATAGGCAAGAAGGGATTATATGAATTTAAAAAAGGTTAGGTAGGAGGAAGACTTACATCAAAAAAGTGATCCCAGTGTGATTCGAACACACGACCTACTGATTAAGAGTCAGACGCTCTACCAACTGAGCTATGGGATCATTAGATTTCCAATATTAATCTACTTGGATCTTCAATACAATTCTTAATTTTCATTAGAAAAGTTACTGCTCCTTTTCCATCAACGATTCTATGATCGTAAGAGAGAGCTATATACATCATAGGTCTTATTTCCACAGAATTTCCAATGGCAACTGGTCTGTTTTGTATTGAATGCATTCCTAGTATTCCAGACTGAGGTGGATTAATTATTGGAGTGGAGAGTAAAGATCCATATACTCCACCATTTGAAATAGTGAATGTTGCGCCTTCCATCTCAGACACTTGTAATTTACCTTCACGGGCTTTCTTTCCTAACGCAGCTAAATTTAATTCTATCTCAGCAAATGACATTTTACCTGCATTTCTAATCACAGGGACAACAAGACCTTTGTCAGTTCCAACTGCAACACCTATGTCATAATAATGCTTGTATATAATGTCTTCACCAGAGATTTCAGCATTAATTTCAGAAATTTCTTTTAATGCATGTATGGTTGCTTTAATAAAAAAGGACATAAACCCTAATTTAATTCCATATCTCTTTTCAAAGATATCTTTATATTTTGAACGCAGATCCATAACGTTTTTCATATCAACTTCATTGAATGTAGTTAATATAGCTGCGGTATTTTGTGATGACTTTAAACGAGCTGCAATTACTTGCCTTATTTTACTCATCTTTACTCGCTCTTCTTTTCGGTCATCACTTAGCATTATAGGCTGTACGGCTTTATTTATGTGGTTAATAACATCTGCCTTAGTGATCCTCTCATCCATTCCTGTGCCTTTTATACTTTTTGAATCAAGCGCATTTTCTGCAATTATTTTACGTGCTGAAGGAGCATCATTTTTTTCTGGACTGATGTTTATATCTTTATTATCTATTTTTTCTACTTGTCCAATAGAGAATCTTGCTAAAAGTTGCCCTGGAATTATAGTTTCATCTTCTTTAATGAAAAACTCAGTAATGCAACCTGATGCTTCTGCATTGAGTTCAAGAGCTGTTTTATCAGTTTCAATCTCAAACATTAAGTCATCTACTTTAATTTTCTCACCTATGTTTTTTTTAATCTTTATTATACCCTCGGTTACTGATTCTCCACCAAGAGTTTGCGGTGCTCTAATTTCTATAGTTTTGTCCATAAACAGGTCTTTATAATTTACTTTAGTCATTTATACACGAAAAAGAAGTTCTAATAAAACCTTTATTGAATAATTTTGTCTCTTAATAGAAAGTTCTATTTATCATCATTTAGTACATTCTTCAGCTCTTTTTCCACTACTTCTTTCACCAAACTATATAAATGTTTATTCAACCATTCTGACAATTCGGGTTTTAAAAGAGAGATTACTAATTCTTCAACTGTTAGCATAGGTTTTGAAGGGTGTAGTTTACTCTTCATTGCCCCTAGTAAGGATTTTATCTCTTCTATATTTTTTTGTAGAATTAAATGTTTGTAATTATTATCTTGATAAATGCTATTTTCTCTTACTTCTTGTTGTTGTTGAGTTTGTTCATAACTTCTTTTTTGAAGATCTTCTTGTTGCTCATATTCTTTTTCAAGATTTAAGATATCGTCTTCATTCTGTTCTTCAAAATTTGATACATCATTTTTATTTTGTGAATATTCTTCTTTAAGATTGAGAACATCATCTTCATTCTGTTCTTCAAAATTTGACACACCATTTTTATTTTGCGAATATTCTTCTTCAAGATTTAAAATATCGTCTTCATTCTGTTCTTCAAAATTTGATATATCATTTTTATTTTGCGAATACTCTGCAAGATCGTCTTGACTCTCCATAGCATCATCATCTTCCTTTGCTACAGAGTGATCACTACTCTCTAGATATTCTTCTTTGAGATTAGGTACATCATTGTTATCTTTTTTTCCTACTGTAGGGTAAGTATTGGTTTTGCCAGATATAGCTTTTTTTATATCCTCAAGAATATCTTTCACTGATTGATTCTTTTGTTCATCATTCATAAATTAATACCATTAAGTTTAAATATTCATATTATTGGTTACAGATAGTAAATTATAAACACTAATAACGTAGCTGCTTTTTGCTTCAACTAATTCGGAACGTACTTTAAACAAAGTATATTCTGTTTCTAATAAATCAGTTGTACTTTTAAAATTTAATTTAACTTCTTGTTCAACTGTTTTTAATGCTAATGCTGCAGCTGTTTCAGCTTCTTGACTTGCTTCAATCATAGCTTTTGTTGTAAGAATATTATTCCAGCAGTTTATTACTGCTTGTTCCACATCCTTGACTGCTTCGTGGTAAGCATAGGTGAGATCTTTTATATCCATTTTTGTTTTACCAAGACCAAAAGTATTTAGCCCTCTATTAAAGATTGGAACATCTAGAGTTAGAGTAAAATTTACTCTATCATTTACTCCACTATTGAAGGAACGAACACCATTGACATTGAGGTTTAGAGAGGGAAGAAATTTAGCTACTTCAGCATAGACACCCATACGAGCAGCATTTTTCCTATAAATTGCCTCTTTTAACTTTAGATTATTTATTTTTGCACTTTGTAATGATTCGTCTAATTCTGAAATGGTAGGTAACGAAAGCTCATCGATTTTAGGGAGATTATCAGCTTCTTCACCAATTAGATTGTAGTAAGATAGTCTAGCTAACTTTAATTTACCTTCAGCTTCAACTTTTTTTGATACTGAGGAAGAAAATTTTGCTTTTGCTAGTGAAACTTCAGCGTTTGTTACTTCATTAAGAGAAAAACGTTTTTGCATAGCAGATAGATTTTCTAAGGCAACAGATTCTTTATGTACTCTTAATTTTAACATCTCCTCTGCTCTGAGAACATCAACATATGTTTGTACAGCTTTGAGAGCAACTTCTTGTTTTGATTGATAAAAATTTAATTTTTCCACTTTAAGTAAATATTGAGAGTGGTGAAATATAGCAAGTCTTTCTCCACTATCAATTAATCTATGCTTCATATTTAGGATCGTCTCACTACCTTGTAACTTACTATCAGGGATTTCATTAAATCTATGTTGTAAATTAACTTCAGGTAAAAATCTAGACACACTTAATGACTTGAGTTGTAGTTCTGCACTCTTATATTTATAAAATTTAGATTTTATTTTTTCACTGTTTTTTATAGCTTTTTCTATTGATTCCTCTAGGCTTATTCCATAACAGCCTGTAGTGTTTAGAATAATCATAATAACTGTAATTAATCTAAACATAGTAATATGTACATTAGCTATAATATGGCTAACATAAATAATGTGCATAATCAATGAATATCTTGACAGAGGTTAATGATGCTATATAGGATAGTTAACTATGTATTTAATTTTGTTTAGATGAAAACTTTTTCTTTAAAGGCAAGTCAAGTCGATAAAAAATGGCTTCTAATAGATGCTGAAGACTTGATAGTTGGAAGACTAGCAGCATTTGTGGCAAAGCTTTTGCGTGGAAAACACAAGCCAGAATATACTCCACACATGGATTGTGGTGACAATGTAATTATCATCAATGCAGAAAAAATCCATTTCACGGGAAAGAAGCTTAAGGAAAAGATTTACTATAATCATACTGGCTATCCTGGGGGTCTCAAAGAAACTACGCCTGCAAATATTCTGGAGGGAAAATTTCCTGAACGCATAATTAAAATGGCAGTTAAAAGAATGCTAGATGATGGCCCCATGGCGCGTAAACGCTTAGCTAATTTATATGTATACTCTGGGCCAGAGCATAAACATCAAGGGCAAAAACCAGAAAACGTAGATTTTGCTTCTCTAAATCGAAAAAATAAAAAGTAATATAATGGAGTGTAAAAATGGAGAATATTAGGCAGGAGCTGCCGTTTGACAGCTTAGGTCGCTCATATGCAACAGGAAAAAGAAAAGAAGCTGTAGCAAGGGTATGGATAAAACCAGGAAATGGAGCATTTAAGGTTAATAAGCAAGATGATCTTATCTCATACTTCAAAAGGGAATCAGTATGTCAAGTAGTAAGAACACCCCTTATTGTTACATCAACATTAAACAAATATGATGTGTTTGCAACTGTTAAAGGTGGTGGGTTATCAGGACAAGCAGGTGCATTGGCCCATGGTATAAGTAAAGCTCTAGCTAGAGTTAGTAGTGAGTTGCATACTGTGTTGAGAGGTAACGGTCTTTTAACTAGAGATTCTCGTATTGTTGAGCGTAAGAAATATGGTCAGCATAAAGCTCGTAAGAAATGCCAATACTCTAAGAGATAACTATCATTTTACAGCATTTTTATGCAAGGTCTTTGTAAATTTAGTTGACTATACTAATCAACACAATATTCTATTTGTGTAAATCGATTATTAGAATAAGGTTTTTTATGAGTAAAGAAGATTTAATAAATAAATTAAAGGAAGAATGTAATTTTATAGGTTTAGAAACTACAAAATCCATTTTAAGTAAATTTGTTGATTTATTTGAAAAAGTGACAATAGATGTACTATCAACTACAGAAGGTCAAGTACGTCTACCAAAAATAGGTAAGTTATACACTGTTGTGAGCAAGGAAAAACAATGCCGTAACCCTCAAACTGGTGAAACAATGACTGTTCCTCAAAAAAGAAGGGTTAAATTTAAAATGAGTCAGGCTTTATTAGATGCCTTAAACGAAAATTAAATAGATATTATAGTTTTCATTCTTTTTATTGAATAATTTAAACCATATAGTACAGCTTCACTGATTAAGTAGTGTCCTATATTCAAGGCTGAGATATGTTTTATCTCAGCTATCCTTTTTGCAGATGTATATGTTATACCGTGCCCTGCATGGCATTCTATTTTCAATTCATTGATACATTTAGCAGCATTTACAATAGCTGCAAAATCTTTTTCAGAAGAGGAGTGACAGTAGTCACCTGTATGAATTTCTATTATACTTGGTTTTATCTCTAGTTTTCTGATATATTTCAGCCAATTTGTATCAGGGCTTAAAAATAATGATACTTTAATATCATAATTATTCATATCTCTTATTATCTCCTGCAATTCACAATGCATGCTTATAATATTGAGAGCACCTTCTGTGGTGAGTTCTTCTCTTTTTTCAGGAACTATACAAATAGAGTAAGGTTGTACCCTTTTAGCTATATCAAGCATTTCTTTTGTTGCTGAAATTTCTAAATTTAGTGGTGTACTAATATTGTTTTTTAGATTATATACATCTTCATCTCTAATATGTCTTCTATCTTCTCTTAAATGTACAGTAATAAAATCTGCTCCTGCATCAATAGCTATTTCTGCTGCTTTTATAAGTTCTGGATATGATGTACCGCGTGCATTACGAATAGTTGCAACATGATCAATATTAACACCAAGTTTCATAATCTATTTCACTTTTTAACAAAAATCTTATCAGCGATACGCATATCAATAGTTTTCCAATCATTTAACACAAAATCAGTTGTATTCTGTAAAGTGCTTATATAGTTCCATGCATTATGGGGATTATTTTCAGGCAACTTTATTGTTATACCGTTTTTTAAGGTCACATTCCATCTTCTATTTTCTATAAAAGTAAATGAAGTAATTTGTTTGCTGAGTTGTGTTTGACTTTCTATCACATCTCTAACAAAATTTAAATGCAATAAAGAATTTTGTCCTAAGATTAATATAAGATTGTCTATTGAATAGTCATCAATAATGATCTTACCTGTATGATCAATTACAGATTTATGATCATATTTAGCAAAAGGTTTGTATTCATCTATATCAATAGACAAAATATTTGGTAGTATTCTGTAAATTCTAACATCTTTTATCCATTTACTCGTAGATTGAATACTATTTTTAAGTTTTGATAAACTTATATATAATATAGGTTCTGATCTGTTTATAAGACTAGAGATCTTTTCTACATCTGAAAATTTATTACCAGTGATAATTAATTCATCAATGGTAAATCCACTATGTAAAAGTAAATTAGATGTATACTCTTTACATCTCAAGAAATGATATTGAGAATAACTAATGATTTTTTCAAGTGAGTTGTAAATTATTAATGTTAAGAAAAGTGATATAGTAACTACTGAAGCACATGTACGTACAAAACGTTTTTGACTTCTAGTAATATTTTTTAACATTTAAATACTATCTTCAACAATCATTTTGACTAATTCATTAAAGCTAATTCCTTTACTTAACTTAGCAATTTCTGGTACTAGTGATAATTCTGTAAAGCCAGGGTGAGTATTAATCTCCAGCATTTTCAATGTGTTATTTTCAGGGTTATAACGAAAATCTGATCGTGAAAGAGTTTTACATTCGAAAAACTTGTGTACCTTCAGTGCATATTCCAAGGTCATTTTGTATATACTTTTTGGAATTTCAGCAGGAAATATATGTTCTGCAAAACCATTTGTATATTTTGCTTGATAATCATAAAATTTATCTTTTGGTCTTATTTCTATAGTACCGATAGCTTCATTTCTTAGTACAGCAGTTTGCAACTCTATACCAGGTACATATTCTTCAATTATCATTCTATTCATAATCTGATGATCTTTTAATTTTGAATAGTCATCGTATGAAGATATAATATGTACTCCTATGCTTGAACCTTGATCAATTGGTTTCAATACATATGGATAGTTAATTTCAATATCATTTTTTAATATGTCTTTTCGGCTTATGATATAACCTTTTGGAGTATCAATATTGAGTGAGTTAAAAATATGTTTTGACATAGCTTTGTTCATGCCGATAGCAGAAGCCATAACACCAGAATGTGTATATTTTATTCCTAATATTTCTAACAGTCCTTGAATACATCCATCCTCTCCATAAGAGCCATGGAGAGCAATAAAAGCAAGATCAGGTTGAATCTCTTTTAAATTTTCTACAATGTTGCAATCAACATCTACTTTTATTGTATTATATGACAAATCACTTAGAGCTCTTTGTACTGCCTTGCCACTCATAAGAGAAACTTCTCTTTCTTGTGAGAGCCCACCAATAAGTATTGCTATAGTTGTCATTATATCAACGGCACAAGTTATGCATCTCGTTGTAAGCATTATGAAACCCCAGAAGAGAGTAGGTGTCATTAACTATAGTTGACTTTGTTTTACCTGATATTGTCATTGATAGTCCTTTCTTCATCTTTAGAATCAAATCTTGGTCTACTTTAATATTTTCTGTCCATGCAGAACTTCTCTCTATTATGGGTAATTTATATTTTGTTTTGTTATCAATGTTGAGAATAACAGGCTCCTCCTTTTCATATGGGAAGGTTGAGTTCACCATGACTTCATCTGCCTTGTTATTAATATAACTCACGCTTACATATGAATTTCTATTATTATCACTCTTTTTATTAGGATAAGATATAATATAGCATATCTTTTCACCATTATCTATAGCGGTATATGTAGACCAATCTTTATGCTTACCTCTAAATTTTATATCGCTAACTGATGCAAAAGAACTAGCTGAAAATAATAATAATATAAGCAATCTATACATGTAATTTAAATTTTAAACTTTCTAATTGTATATACTGTTTTACTTTAGTCATTGCCTGTTCGGCAAGTTGTCTTATTCTTTCTCTTGAAACAGAGTATTTTTTACTCAGCTCATCTAAAGTTTTTGGTTGATCACATAAATATTTACTTATAAATATGTCTCTTGCTCTTTCATTTAAAGTATTTAGAGCATTCTGCAATATTACTTCTTTTAATTCCCTTTCTTCTTTATTTTGGCATACTATTTCTTGATTTAACGAATTAGATGTGATTACATCTTGCAATTCTTTTTTAGATTCATCACCTATACCAATATTCTCATTGAGTGATATATCTCTGCATGCTAAACGTCGATTCATTTGTATCACATCACTTTCAGATACAAGAAGCTTATTAGATATTTCTTTGATTTCATCGGCATTTAAAGTCTCTCTGCTTGAGTGTTGTAAGATCTTCTTTTTTATTTTACGTAGACTAAAAAATAATTTCCTCTGTGCCTGAGTTGTACCTATCTTGATAAATGACCATGATTTAAGAATAAAGTCTTTCATTGAAGCCTTGATCCACCATACGGCATAGGTTGAAAAGCGAAATCCAAGTTCAGGATCGAATTTTTTGACTGCTTGTATCAGACCTATATTTCCTTCCATGATTAAGTCCATCAAAGATAACCCATAATTTTTTAGTTTCATTGCAATTTTTACTACCAAGTTTAAGTGACTAGTGATCAGTTTGTGTGCAGAGGCAATATCTTTATATTCACACCAATTTTTTGCAAGTTGTATTTCTTCTTCGTGAGATAACATAGGAATATGCCTTACTCTATTAATGTATTGAATTAATTCTGTGCTATTATTTAGGGATAATAAGTTTGACATATCACTTCGAAAAAAAACAATATATAGTTTATATATTATTAACGAATGAGAAAAAGTTCAAGGTTTAATTATATAGACTTCATGACAGAACATATTTTTAGAGGCACTTGTTAAGTTCTAAAGCAAGATTGACGTACACAATGAACAATATCTTCTACTTGTGGCAAGGCTTTTTCCTCTAGATTTACAGCATAAGGAAGAGGAACATCTTTTCCTGTTATTCTTATAACTGGAGAATCAAGATAGTCAAATCCATGTTCCATAATAATTGCTGAAAGTTCAGCACCTATTCCTGCAAATGGCCACCCTTCTTCTATACTTACTAATCTATTAGTTTTTTTAACTGAATTAATTATAGTAGCAACATCAAGTGGTCTTAGAGTTCTTAAATCAATAACCTCAGCATCAATATTATACTTTGTAAGAATATCTGCTGCATTTAATGCATGCATTACTTGAAGTGAAAAAGCTGTGATAGTTACATCTTTTCCTTCTCTTACAACAGCAGCTTTACCTATTTCTGATAGATAATTTTTGTTACTAAGCTCAGAGTCAGGTATCTCATGTTCGTGACCATATGCTATTTCATTTTCTAGAAAAACTATGGGATTAGAGTCGCGAATAGCTGCTTTGAGTAAACCTCTACAATCAGATGCAAAATAAGGTGCTATCACCTTCAACCCTGGAACATGTGCGTACCAAGATGCAAAGCATTGTGAATGTTGTGCAGCTACTCTTGAAGCAGCTCCATTTGGACCGCGAAATACAATAGAACATTGAAGTTGTCCACCTGACATATAATTTGTTTTCGCCGCAGAATTTATAATTTGATCTATAGCTTGCATAGAAAAATTAAATGTCATAAATTCAACTATGGGTTTTAATCCAGCAAAGGCTGCACCAACTGCAAGTCCTGTAAATCCATGTTCAGTGATAGGTGTATCTATTACTCTAGACTCACCAAATTCTTCTAATAGACCTTTTGTCACCTTATATGCACCTTGATACTCTGCAACTTCTTCACCCATAATAAAGACATTAGGATTATTTTGCATTTCTTCCTTGATTGCTATGCATATGGCTTCTCTTACACTTATATTTGCCATTATATTTTTGTCATTCAAAATAGTTGCTAATATATCAAGTTTATATGGAAGTAGTAAAGCAGTATCTTACTCATCTATATTGTATACGCTCTTTTCTTTTTCTATTCTTTCTTGTTCTTCGATGCAATATAAAGCAAGTGGGTTAGCTTCAAGCCTTTCAATTCCTATCTCTTCTCCTGTTCCATCACAATAACCATAAGTTCCCAATTTTATCTTCTCTAATGCTTCTTTAATTCTTTCTTTTTTTTCTTTACGACGTTTAATCAGTTTCTCATTTTCATTATCTTCAACTGAGTAATATTGACTACCTTCAAGTTCTTTTGCTTCTAACTCATCAAGCATAGATTGTAATTTAGCATAGAAATATTCTAGATGCTTTGGATTCATATATTCTTCCTTTCCTGAAGGAGTGTAATCTTTTAACTTCAAAAGTGATTCTCCATTCATAGTTACCTCGTCAATCAAACAAAATATTTATAGTCATGCTTACGCAAGACTACATTGTACTTAAATAAACACTATAATCTATAATAAACATTTAAAAGGATAGTATGGTTAGTTTATTAAAGAAAATAAATATGTTAGATTTAGTTAACACAACATGTCTTTTTGTTATAATGATAAGTTTATCCTCTTTTGCATTAGAAGAGAGTAAAAAAGATACCGTATTGATAGTTATGTGGATATGTTCTACTCTTGTACTGCAAATTTCTACGAATAATTTATTTACATCTGATTATAATTCAGGAATTTTAGAACAGATCTTTATACAACCATCATCTACTTTGAAGTTTATAATAGTCTATAAGATCTTTCTTCATTGGATATCATTTGGATTATCAATTTCAATAATCTCATTTATATTCAATATCGTGATCTTGGAGAGCAGTTTGCAGAACGCTATCAGAGTAGGGTTATCGTTATTAGCCAACTCCTTGACAATAATCAGTTTATCGATTACAGGAAGTGCATTAACAATTGGTAAAGGTTCAGGAATATCAAGCATTCTGGTATTACCAATGATAATGCCAACCTTTGCATACTTTAGAATATTGACACAACAGTCATTAAGCATTCAGTTGTTATTTATAGTTTTTTTAATTTCAACTATACTAATCATCAATAGTACCATAGCTACTTACACAGCTTTAAAATTTGCTGTGGAACATGATTAACGTTTTGTGAATGCTTTATAATTTTTTGTCAATTTGTAATCAAGCATTATCTTGAACTTCTTCTGCTTCATAGTTATTGCTCTTTTCATCTGAAACTTCATCGTCTTCAACGTACTCTTTTAGGACATAACCTCTGCCCCAAACAGTTTCTATATGGCTTTTTCCATTGTTAGCATACTCAAGTTTTTTACGTAATTTGCACATGAATACGTCAACTATCTTATTATCGGATGGTTCATCTAAGCCATTGTAAAGATGATTTAAAAACATTTCTTTGGTTAATACTGTACCTTTACGTAGTGCGAGCAACTCTATCATCGAGTATTCTTTATTAGTGAGATGAACTGTTTTTCCTTTCACTTCTACAATCCTATGATCAAAATTAATATTGATATTACCAATTTTGATAACTGATTCAGGGTGGCCTTTAGTGCGTCTCACTATTGCTTTTATTCGAGCTAATAATTCACTTTTATGAAAAGGCTTAGTTAAATAGTCATCAGCACCATATCCTAAACCTTTAGCTTTATGATTTACAGCAGACATGCATGATAGTATAAGAACAGGTACTTTAATTTTTGCACTTCTCAGTCTCAATAAAATATCATACCCATCGATGTCGCCAGGAAGATGTATATCTAAAATGACGAGGTCATAATAATCTCTGTTAGAAGAAACCATGTTATTGTTGTAGTCCTGTGCAGATGTTACAACGTCACAGAAGTGTCCATCAGAATTCAAAGCACTAACAACTGTTTTTGCACTTACTGGGTCATCTTCTATCAATAATATACGCATACTCAATACCTTATAAATAACTTGTAACTTTAATAATATGTATAGCTAAGTAAAAATAATAAATCAAAGTTTTATTAACAAATTACAGCTAGTAATTATTAATTAATGGTAAAGATGATGTTCAAACTTGGTGAAACGTGAAATAAATATCAGAATTTCATTCTAAATTGCTATCTTTTAATTCTAAAATCTTTGGTGAGTTTAGTAACATGAATCTTATCATTATGTTGATTGTAAAAAATCAACTCAAGATCATCAATATTAAGCACAGCAAAACCAAAGCCAAAGAGATTTCTAATTTCATTTGCTAGATAATTTTTGTTATGAGAATAATTAAACTCTACATTTTTATAGAGTGATTTCTGATTTTGAGCATGCAATAATGCCCCACCATTTCCAACTATAATTTGATCTGGTACATCTTTCATCAATAGAATTTGTGCTATATGAATATGTCCAGAAACTATAGAAGCAATATTATCTGGAAAATTGTTTGCAAGAGCTTCAACTTGAGCATGATTATTTAATGTAAGAACTTCCTTTTTTGGGGATCTCCATAACGGTCTATGGGTAATGAACCAAGTTGGTTTATTTGAATTATTTTCTAATAGTTTATTGAACTGTTTATCAAAAGCATTAATTTCATCTTTAGTAGTAAAAATGTCCTGACCAAATGAAGAATCAAAAATAAAAAATTTGAGAGATTCTGTATTAAAAAACCACCCAGGGACAAAATTTTCACACTTTTTAGATGAGTATTGATATGGATCTAAATATTTGAACCATCCTTCATAGGCTCTGTCACAATTCTCATGATTTCCACGTACAAATAGAAAGGGAAATCGAAGAGAAATCTCCTTTGCAGGTTCAAACCAATCTGTATACCAAGTTTGGGCACTATAACCATATACATTTCCACATTTTTGTGTATTTCTACATTTTGCTTGTCTGTAGTGATAATCACCAACATGAATAATTAAGTCCGGTTCATGAAGCATTATTGAGTCTAAATTTCTTTTTAAAGGCCAACTGTCTATAGAATTGCATTCTTGTTGAAATAAGATGTTTACTCTGCATCCTGTATCACCAATGAAAGCAATTTTATTGATCTTTCTTGGTAGAGTAGGAATTTGTTTATGATCAATCTGAATACTTCTGGTATTTCTTTTCAATAAAAGTTCACAAACTCTTTCAAAATTTTTGGACGAGTAACGCTCTAACATCTGAACTTCTCTACCTTCAATATAGGCAATAGGACATTTATCGTCATTTACTATTGCACGTACACTTAGTTTATTATTGGGTACAATTTGAGACCATGAATATAAAATCTCCGCATAAACATAAGAGGAGATAAAGTTGGTTGTTAAAAGTAAAAAAATTGGAATAAAAAATTTTATAATGATCACCTACAATTTTCAGCATATAAAGTTATTCATTATAAATGTAATACTCATTGTATCAAGTTGACATTTTATCTAAGGAATTTTAAACTCTTTTAAATAGTTATGCGGCCGTGGTGGAATTGGTAGACACGCAGCGTTGAGGTCGCTGTGGCTCACAAAGCCTTGGAAGTTCAAGTCTTCTCGGCCGCACCATAGCATTAGACAGAATGTTTACACACAATAGAGATAAAAATAGAGTTGAAAGAATAATTTGTGATATTAGGCGTGGTGTACCAGTGATGGTATACAACGAAAACAGTTATTTATTGTTCTCAGCTGCTGAAATATCAGATCAAAATTTATTTAATCAGTATCAACTTGTAGCAGGTAAGATATATATAACCCTAACTGCTAGAAGGGCAGAATACATATCTCAGTGTAAGGAGCATAATAATAAACGTTTATTAATTAATAATTTTGATGAAGTACTGAGTTTTATAAGTCCTACACCACAAGAATATGTACTATACAATGCGAAAGCAATAGACGAACATGTTATTTCTTTGCTTAAACTTGCAGAACTATTACCATACGGATTAGTAACTGATATGAGCTTCAGTAATGTGCAGGACATGCAACGCTGGTGTAAAGAAAATGATATACTTGAATTAGATTGTTCTCTGATTGAAAAGTTTCAGCAAGTCTATGATGTATATGAAGTATGTAAAGCTCCCTTGTTTTTAGAGGAAAACAAAAAGGTTAGTATCGTATCATACCGAACTTATAACGGACAAAAAGAACATTATGCTATTATCATAGGAGATTTAAGTGCTGATGAACTATTAGTGCGAATACATTCCTCTTGTTATACAGGAGACTTACTAGATAGTTTGTCCTGTGATTGTAGGAGTCAATTAAATCAATCCATAAAGCTGATTTCTGATTTTGGTAACGGAATTATATTATACTTAATGCAAGATGGAAGAGGTATTGGATTAATAAACAAGCTAAGAGCGTATGCTGCACAAAGAGAACATAACTTGGATACTGTGGATGGAAATAGAATACTAGGTTTTGATGATGATGAGAGAAAATTTATAATTGCAGCTAAAATGCTAGAAAAAATGAATATAAAAAAAATCCAATTGCTCACAAACAATAATAAAAAGTTATTAGATCTAGAGAGTTATGGAATAACAGTGGTAAAAACCGTTCCTCTTATTGTAGAACATAATCGGTATAATTATGATTATATGAAAACAAAGTATGATAAACTTGGTCATAAATTAATGATTTTTTAATTTTGTAGTTGTAAGTAGTTTATTAGTCTATAATACTCGTTAATGCAAATTAACCCTTTTATAATAAAGAAAATATGCTAAAGTTTTTTAGTCGATCAAAAAATAATGAATTAAAAGACTTACATTGGAATTCGAACCGTTATAGCACAGTTGTTGCTCAAAGAAACACATTGCTTTTACTCATACTAATACTGTTAGTTACTATTTCTATTAGTATATTAGTAATATTTAAGATCAGCACCAGTACTACAGTTGAACCATTTGTAATCGAAATTGAAAAAAAATCAGGTATATTAAAGGTTGTAGATCCTGTGACAATAAAGGAATACTCTGCAGATGAAATACTAAATAATTACTTTATGACGGAATATATAAAAACGAGAGAAGTTTTTGATCCGTATAATTATAATTATAATTACTATACAAAGATTCGAATGTTCTCCTCAGGTAGTGTATATAGTGAATTCAGAAGTTTTCTCAAGTCACAAAACTTTGATGAACTCACCAACATGTATTCCGATTTCATTCAAAGCAATTTTAAAGTACGGTCAACTCAAAAGTTAGGAGATGGTTCTTTTCAGATAAGATTTACTGTAGAAAACGTAAGAAAGGATGGAAGCACTGCTAAAAAAAACAGAATAGTTATTATATCGTATAGGTATGCTCCTCTTGAGCTAGATGAACAACAAAGGTATATTAACCCGTTAGGGTTTCAAGTTATCTCTTATAGGGTGGACGATGAATACATATAGAATATTACTAATTTTTACTTTGATGATTAGTACCTTGGCAAGTGCATCTACTAATTATAATAACCCTATCTCGATAGATAGTAGAATCAAAACCTTTGTGTATAGTTCCAATGAAGTATTTACAGTAGTATTTAGTCAGGGTTATTACTCTTATATCGAATTTGCAGAGGGGGAAAAAGTCAAAAATATCGCAATGGGTGATGCTTCAAGTTGGAAGGTTAGCCATAGTGATAATAAACTATTTATCATGCCATTTGAAGTAAGTAGTCGTACAAATATGATTATTACAACCACCAAAAAGAGAAATTACATTTTTGATCTAATCTCTAGACCAAATTATGATAAGGAAAAGGAAGTTGACTCGGGAAAAAAGGTTGTCAATGGCTATTCTGCTGAAAGGGATATATCTTACATAGTACGTTTTTATTATCCTAAAACAGAAAATGAATTCGATGTCGAACTTGATGAGTTGTCTACACCTACTCAAATGCAATATGTCGATCAAACAGAAAGAATAATAGAGAGCAATGATACACAATATAATTATACGTACGTTACTGATAGTCAAAATGAAGACATTATTCCAATTGAGTTATTTGATGACGGTTATTTAACTTATTTAAAGTTTAGAGATAATACAAAAATACCTCAGATTTTTGTAGAAAGAAAAGATAGAACTAGGTTGTTTTGTAAAAGATTACTATTTGATGGTTATGTTATAATAAAAGGAGTACATAAAAGGTTATTCATGAATTATAAAAACAATGAAGTTGAAATTATTAATAGATCGCTATGAATCAAAATAACTTAGAAAATGATTTGAATAGTGAATCAGAAATAGAGAGCAAGGTAGTAACAGTAGGCTCGCACAAAAGTAAGAAAATAATTACAATACTACTTTTGTCGCTGTTAACAGGTATAGTCTATTATCTATATTTTAGTTCTCATAATAAAGAAGAATCTGAAATTACAAAAAAATCTGAGGAAACGAAAAAAAATGTAAAAGAAATAAAAGAAAAACTGGAATCAATTCCTGAAGTCATTCCCAGTTCAGAAAGAACACCACTTATGAATACATTACCTCCTCTACCTCCTCTAGCTGAGCCAAAAGCTATACCAGAAATAAAACCTGAAGTGACTCCCAAAGAAGAAAAACAGAAGTTAAAGGAGCCCAAGTCAAGTATTCCATCTCTACGCGATAATTCTCCTAATACTGAGGTAAATAATATCACACCTTCATTTCCTACAATAACAAGTCATGGGTACTCAAGAGAGAGAAGAAACACAGGAATGCTTGCTATTTCAAATGGTGATGGAGGTTTAAAAGTGAACGAATCTGATTCCACCTTATCTACAACTTCTTCTCAACAAAGTAAAGCTACAAAAGTGGGAAGGCTAGATCGAATGATCACTCAAGGTAAAATCATTGATGCTGTACTTGAAACTGCAATTGCTACTGACTTGCAAGGAACAATACGTGCTTTAGTGAGTAGAGATATATATGCAGAAGCTGGTGACTCAGTTCTCATACCCAGAGGTTCAAGACTAATAGGAAATTATTCATTTGACTCTAACATTGCTAAAGCTCGTGTAAATATAAGTTGGAATAGAATTATTCTTCCTCATGGAATAGATATTGCTATCTCTTCTCCAGGAATTGATGCAGTAGGAAGAGCAGGAATTACTGGTGTGGTTGACTATAAAATAATAAGTACACTATTCTCGTCAATTTTGCTTGCTGGTACTACAATGGGCGCACTTTTGGCTGCAAAAAAAGTATCTACAGCCATTGGTGAATTAACCTTTATGGAATATATAAGATCTATCAATATAAAAGAAATAAATCTATTTCCTCTTTTAGATCTTCTTGGTGTTCCAAAAGACTCAGACAAGAAGGAAGATGATTACAAACTAGGTGTTAAATCTATTATAAAGATAAAAAATGCAAAAAATGAGGATAATTTGGTTTCTATATTCAGAGATGAAGTAAAGTTAAAATTAGAATCACTACAATCAAATGTAGATACAAATAAAAATACAGTTAATGTAGAAGAAATTAATTTAGAGGTAATAAAAATGTTATTAGCTCAACAAAAAGATGGTTCTATGTACCAGAGTGTTGCACAAAATGCTGCTGTTGGTTTTCACAATGATATGAAGAATTTAATTGAAAGAAGTATAGATAAAAAACCAACCTTATACGTTGATCAAGGTACGGCATTAAAAGTTTTTGTCAATCAAGATATCACCTTTCCTCCAGAAGCAATACTTTTACGCTAAAATGAATCACGCTGCACTTGGTACGTATTTAGAACCATTATATAACATATTTGAAGAAGAAGGTGTTAATGAAATATCGATAAATAAACCAAAGGAAGTATGGATTGAAAAGGGAGGGAAAATAAGGCGTGAATCGGTAGAACCATTTGATCTTAATCACTTAAAATCACTTGCTAGATTAATTGCACAAGCGACTGAACAAAAGCTCAGTGAAGAAGCTCCTTTGCTTTCTGCAACATTACCAAATGGTTATCGTATACAGATAGTTTTTCCACCAGCCTGCGAGGCTGATAAAACAATCATGTCAATTCGAAAACCATCTAGCATTCAACTAAGCTTGAGTGATTACGAAAAAATGGGAGCGTTTGCCAATACTATTACAGAATCTTCGGATAATAAAGTAGATCATCAACTTAATTCATTGCTTAAACAAAAAAGAATGAAGGAGTTTTTGGAATATGCGATTATAAACAAGAAAAACATAGTAATTAGTGGAGGAACTTCAACTGGAAAAACTACATTCACTAATGCTGCTTTACGTGTCATTCCAGTGCAAGAAAGAATTATCACTGTTGAAGATGCAAGGGAAATTGTTTTGAATGATCATCCTAATAGAGTTCACTTGATTGCTTCTAAAGGAGGTCAAGGAAGAGCGAAAGTTACGACGCAAGATTTGATAGAGGCATGTCTTAGGCTAAGACCTGACAGAATAATAGTGGGTGAGCTGCGTGGAGCAGAAGCATTCAGCTTTCTTAGAGCAATAAATACAGGTCACCCTGGTTCAATATCAACTTTACATGCAGATAGTCCAGAAATGGCACTTGAGCAAATAAAGTTGATGGTTATGCAAGCAAATCTTGGTATTCCTCCAGATCAAATTGTTCCCTACATTCGTAATGTTATCGATATTGTGATTCAGCTTAAGAGAACAAGCGAAGGAAAAAGAAATATTTCCGAGATATTATTTACTAGGTTTTCAGAGAAAAATGTTTAAATTGAATTCTAATAAAAGAAAGATATTATATGGAATATAGTGGAAATCATTTACGCAATATCTTAATAGCAAGTGTTTTATCTTTTGCTGTGCTAGAATTTTGCTTTTTTTTATCAGGTATATTATTTGTCTTATTAGTTGATGGACCTGATGCTGTAGACTTTAAAGCTATTGATCCTAGTATATCAGATTTTCCTTATAAACTATGGCCAACCATTTTGAGTCATGTGCAGAATTGTTGGTATCAACCAGAGTTATACAATTCTGACCTGAAGATAAAACTAGCTATTTCATCTGCTCTGCCAATTTTAGTATTATTAGTAATACTATGGAATTTAAGAGAAAGAATAATTGAATGGAGACCATTTAAGAAAAAAGAATCACTTCATGGAGATTCTAGATGGGCGTCAGAGAAAGATATCCGTAAGTCAGGTTTAAGAAGTAAAAAGGGATTACTTTTGGGAAAAGATCAAAGAGGTTATTTTATAGCAGATGGATATCAACATGCATTGCTATTTGCTCCTACTGGTTCTGGAAAAGGTGTAGGTTTTGTTATTCCTAATTTGTTATTTTGGACTGATTCAGTAGTTGTACATGATATAAAGTTAGAAAACTATGAGCTTACAAGTGGATGGAGAAAACGTCAGGGACAGAAAGTGTTTGTATGGAATCCGGCGCAACCTGATGGAGTAAGTCACTGCTATAATCCATTACAGTGGATTAGCAAAAAGCCTGGACAAATGGTTGATGATGTACAAAAAATAGCTAATCTTATTATGCCTGAACAAGATTTTTGGCAGAATGAGGCAAGAAGTTTATTTGTTGGTGTAGTGTTGTATCTCATTGCTGCACCAGAAAAAATTAAATCATTTGGTGAAGTAGTGCGTACTATGCGTAGTGACGACGTGGTATATAATCTTGCTGTTGTTCTCGATACTATGGGGAAAATGATACACCCTGTAGCATATATGAATATTGCAGCCTTTTTACAAAAAGCAGATAAAGAAAGATCAGGTGTTGTATCAACAATGAACTCATCTTTAGAATTATGGGCCAATCCATTAATTGATACTGCAACTGCATCTAGTGATTTTAACATACTGGATTTCAAGAAAGAGAAAGTCACAGTATATGTTGGTCTAACTCCTGACAACCTTAATAGATTGAGGCCTTTGATGCAGGTTTTTTATCAACAGGCAACAGAATTTTTATGTAGAAAATTACCTTCAGATGATGAACCATATGGTGTGTTATTTCTTATGGATGAGTTTCCAACACTTGGAAAAATGGAACAATTTCAGACAGGTATAGCATATTTTCGTGGGTATAGAGTACGGTTATTTCTTATCGTTCAAGACACAGAACAACTAAAAGGAATATATGAAGAAGCGGGAATGAACTCGTTTTTATCTAATTCAACTTATAGAATAACTTTTGCAGCCAACAATGTGGAAACAGCTAATTTAATATCACAACTAATAGGTAACAAGACTGTCAAACAGGAATCGCTAAATAAACCTAAGTTTTTGGATTTAAATCCAGCTTCAAGGTCACTACATCTTTCCGAAGTACAAAGGGCGTTGTTACTTCCTCAAGAAGTTATTATGTTACCTCGTGATGAGCAGATAATTTTAATAGAATCGACCTATCCTATAAAATCTAAAAAAATATTATATTTTAGTGATAGCACTTTTACTAGAAGACTTTTGAAACCAACTGAAGTGCCGATACAAGAGCCTTATGATCCCAACAAAGTATCTAATTCTGAAGTTAATAATGAAAAAATAGCTAATGAAGAAAGCAATGATCTTATAGAAGAAACTAACGCTCTTGATTATCCTGTTAAAACTGAACCTGAAGAAGAATCAATATTTGAAGATGATGAATTTGATATTGATGATGAAGATGAACTAGAAGATACAGAAAAGATTTAGTGAGATAAGTTTTAAGGAAATATTTTACTTTGAATTCTATATTAAGTTTTATAAATCGTCCAATCTTATTGACTATTTTCAATAAAAGGTTTATTTTGCACTTAAAAACAACTATAGAGCTGATATGAAAATTTATCTTGATAGCGCGAGTTTAATAGAAATAAGAGACTTAGCTAATACAAATCTAATAGATGGTATTACAACAAATCCATCACTTATTGCTAAATCTGGTAAAAAAAATGAATTTAAAGATTTAGTGAGTGAAATATGCTCTATCATGAATGAGAAACCAGTTAGTATTGAGGTAATTAGTAAAAATAGCAAAGAAATGGTTGAAGAGGGTTTAGATTTAATAAGAATAGCTAAAAATGTTGTAGTAAAACTGCCTCTTACATACGAAGGTCTTATTGCCTGTAATAAATTATCAAGAGAATATAATGTAAAAGTGAATATAACACTATGTTTCTCTCCTGGGCAAGCACTACTTGCTGCTAAAGCTGGAGCTTGTTTTATTTCTCCTTTTATAGGTCGATTAGACGATATCAGCTACAATGGATTGTCTCTAATAGAAGATATACGTACTATATATTCTAATTATGAGTTTAATACTCAAATACTTGTTGCATCAGTAAGAAATCCCATTCATGTTATTGAAGCTGCAAAACTTGGAGCCGATATTACAACTATACCAGCAAAAATCTTCGAACAATTAGTTCAACACCCTCTAACCGATAAAGGTCTAGCTATATTTGAGAAAGATTGGACTTAAACTCATTGATAAGAGTGTCTATATCTTCAGGTAGATCAGAATAAAACTCCATATAATCTTTGGTTTTTGGGTGATATAATCCTAGTTTATAAGCATGTAGTGCTTGTCTATTAAAATTACAAATGAAGTGAGAATGTTTGGCATATTTTATGCTCTTACTGCTATTTTTACCATAAACTTGATCACCTATGATTGAGTGTCCTATGTGGCTCATATGAACGCGTACTTGATGTGTTCTACCTGTCTCTAAAATACATTTTACTAAACTCGCTCGTTTCATGTTTTTTTCTACAACATAGTGAGTTACAGCTAGTTTTCCTATGGTTTTTGCTACACACATTACCTTTCTATTGCTGCGTTTTGGTGTAATGTGTGTTTTTATAATGCCTTGGTCATTATTTAATTTTCCCCATACAACTGCCAAATACTCACGTCTTATTTGTCGGTTTGCTAATGAGGTAGATAAAATATTGTGAGATTCTTCATTTTTTGTCACTACCATTAGACCACTGGTATCTTTATCCAGTCGATGTACAATTTTTATGTTATAGTTGGGAAATCGAGCTATTAACGCATTCAATAATGTGTCATTGTTTGTTCCTGCACCTGGATGAACAGTCAATCCACTTTGCTTATTAATTATTATTATATCTTCATCTTCATAAATAATATTAAGGATTATATTATGATTAGGTTTAGTTGATGTTTGAATTTGAATATTGTGAGCTGTGTAGTCTTCATTTGACCTTATTATATAGTCTTTATCAACTATAGCTTTACCAGATACCTCTACTTGATTGCTACGTATCAATTTTTGTGCTTTATTACGCGATATGCGATACTTTTCAGCTATGTGAACATCTAACCTTTTACGCACCCTACTGCAACTGAATTCCAAACTGGTTTTAATAGAACATCTTTAACATTTATTTCTTGACTAGGAAGGTTGCGAATAATTTTTTTATTATAGGTTGTTAGAGAACCATCTTCCCAATTAATCTTAAATACTATATTTTCAAACCTTTTTTCTATTTGTTGTATTGCTTCTTTTCTTTTGTTAATGTCTTTTGTAATATTATCTATTGCACTCTGCTTAAGGGCTTGAAGGTATTCTTCTAAACTTATTTTTCTTTCGTTAGACTGCAATGAAATAGACTGTATCAAATAATCGAAGAAGTCTTTAGGTTTATTGTTAATGGCTTCATTTGTGATATCTCTTTCTTTTTGTTTTTCCATATCCTGATTTAATTTTTTGTTTTCTTTCTCAAAACTATAGTTTGATTCATTTGATTTTAGTATTCTATTTTCTAATTTTAGTATTTTCTTTCTTGAGTCTAATTTTTTCAATTGATCAGATAAAGCTTTTTCTTTTGCTGCTGATTCATAATTATTTTGAGGGTGTAAGTTTTTGCCTGATTCATTATTATTTTGAGGGTGTAAGTTTTTGTCTGACTCATTTTCTTGAGAATCATTTATTTCATTTTGTTCTTCATTATTATTATTGTAAGAATAATAAGAGTCATTACTATCATTGTTACTAATAATAGAAGAACTTTTTCCTATTGGTGGGTCCTTACTACTATTATGAGGAGAACTTATATTTTTATTTAAACTGCCAAACCACATCCTTGGTGTGAAACATGTCACTTTATCGTTTACACTAAGTACCAGTGAATTTATATTAAAAAAGATTTTCTCTATGTCATCTCTTAGCTTGTTTACATCGTCTATAGAGATCATAGCTTTTTGGGATAGTTGAGTCACCTCATCCTTTGTCAGCTTTTCTATATTGTTTAGAGTGGTAATAACTCTCTGGGATAATTTAGTAATGTCATTCTTTATATCTTTTCTAATTCCTTTTAAGTGCTCAAGAGTTTCATCAATCTTATAATTGGCAGGGTCGAGTAGTTTTGTTTCTAAAGATTCAACAAGTTGATCTAATTTAAAATCAAGTGTATCGTGAATACGATTACCAAAACCCTTTAGAATATCGAGCGCTTGCAGTTCTAAGCTAACTTCTTTCTTATTTGGAAACTTACTTTCCATAGCCAAATCAACTTTATTTTTTTTCCAGAATGGAAACAAAATATTTAATAAGGGTGTAGTGTTTGGATCATGTAAACTTGGTGTAGAATTATTTTCATGATCTATTTCATTATTTTTGAGTTGACTAAGTGTAAGAAAGATTCCGACAAAAGAGATTAATAATACAAATGAAACAAACAGTATCTCCCCATCATGAATGTGAGCGAAATTAACCTTTGCAAATGCTCCAACCACAATTAATGTACTTAATACATATGGTATACATAATATATGAGCTTTAGTTATATTTTCTTGTCTTGTATCTTCTAGTAATCGATGCTGAGTATCGGAAATAGGAATAATTATTGAATAATTCTTTTTAGGAATAACAAGTTCAATTTTTTTTGCCTTGCTAGCAATTTGACTCTTTTCATCAGAGGATCCTGCTCTAATTTTTCGATTTATATTCTCGTCGTTTACGTTATCTTTATTTTTATTCTTTACGAGAAAAGTAGCTATACATGTTAATCCTAGAACACAGCAGGCAATAAAAACAGGGAGCTTTATAGTTGGTAAAAAGAAAAAGAAAACATCTACAATTCCAGCATCAGTAGTAATCATAAATGCAGCTGTAAAGGCAAGAGCAAAATTCGTTATGAGACTAACAGAGAGAGCAGGTAGTGTGCCATTTACAGAATATTTTCTTACCTGTGTCATAAACCAACTAGGCTTTTTAGTTATGTCTTTCACATTGAGACCGAAAAGATTAAGGTCGTGTTTAATTGTATTGTTAATAGATGATGTCATGCATTTGTTTAATACTTTAACCTATTATAATCGAAGTTACTGTAAGAGTACAAGTTTTTATGCCAAGGTCTGGTAGAACGTACTTTTCTTAATATTTGATGATCTTAGTATCACAGGGTAGAAAATCAAACTGATTTAATTGAATTATTAACTCAACATTATGGCAATTTTTATTAATGTCCTCATTTTTATAAGCCAGTAACACTAATTTATTATTTATACCATTATAGATACAACCGAAATCATCACATTTTAGCCTCTTACTTGACTTATTAAATTTTGTATGATTTATAATTCCTCTCTGTCCATTTTGCTTTGCCCATGTTTGAATCAAAAAATTTCTAGTTTTTTAGTTAGGGAATATAATAGCCCATCACTTTCTTTTATAGCAACATTATCATTACTTATTAAAATATCAGGAGGTTTATATGTCATACCTAGATAAACTCCTATTATTATAAAAGAGATTCCCCAAAAACGCCAATTTTGTTGCCATAAACAAATCCATAATATTCCTAAAGTTACTATCACAATTGATATTGTGGGAAAAGTATGAATAGGAATAATTAAGTGCTTTAACTCAGAGATTGAGTATATCAGATATAAGATGATACTTATTGGTTGTTCTATCACAGGTACTATAAGGCTTTCAGCACTTAGAGGAATACAAAAAATATAAATTATTCCTAATGGAATAATTATTAAAGTGACTACTGGTATTGCAACTAAATTTGTAATTATTCCGCTAATTGAAAGATAGTTAAAACTATATATTGTGTATGGTAAAGTTGCGATACCTTGCTATTATTGAACTGATTAAGATCGATGTAAAATATTTAATAATCTTTATATTAAATAATCTATTAATATTAATGAGCCGGCAAAGGCAATTGCCATTAAACCTCTATATTTTCTCTCTATTATTATTGCAACTAAAACTAAAATTACCATGATATAGGCACGTTGAGCAGAAATTTGCATACCTGTAATCAATAAATAAAATGTTGTAGGCAGAATAGTGAGTAGAGCCGATATTTTTTTGTATTATATTTTAGAGTTAAAATTTCAGATAATGCGAACATATTACGAAATATAACAAAGAATATGCTTGCAAAGAAAGATAGGTGTAATCCAGATATTGCAAACAAGTGAGCTATTCCTGAATCCCGTATAGCGTTCATTGTTTTTTGATCGATTCCTTCTTTTTTACCAATAAGTAATGCTGAAACTATATCTGCATGTGGTTTGCGCATATTACGTTGTAGATTATCGTAAAAATATTGGCGAATATATTCTATATATTCTTGAAATTTTTTCGTTTTGATTTTTTGATGTAAAGTAACCTTGCTTGTTGCAAATCCTGTAGCACTTATCTTACGATAATATGCTATTCTTGCAAAATCATATGCATATTCTGAAGGAGCAGTTTTTAATGGAAAAAGTTTTGCTGATAATTTTACTCTATCACCTATTCTAATATCTTTTTCTAATTCAGTTCTAACTGATATTCTAATGTGATCTAACTCAACTCTTGTCCCTACTATTTTATAAAGTAAAAGTTGTTTGTATGTAGCTTTGTCGTTAATATCCTTTACTGTAGCAATAATATCTTTTATATATCTTTCTTTAGAAAGGACCTTAAAATAGTATTCACTAATACTGTTTTAATCTTATAGCAGTGAATCTTAGAAGGAATGAAGCTATAACTGAACATATAAGAATATACTTTCTGTAAATAATACAAAGCGGAATTATCAAAAAAAAAAGTAATGATAGTGAAGTTTAAACTTGGTTCAAAATTCAGAGAAAAGTAGAATAAAATTCCTAAACATTGAAATACAGGAATCCATAACACTAAATTATATCTTTCTTTATATAAATTATGACGTACATAATTTATTGTTGTAGTTAACAAGTATATTGCTCTTGTATTCAAATGTGATTATATATATAATAGCTAGACAAAGTACGACGCGGGGTGGAGCAGCTTGGTAGCTCGTCAGGCTCATAACCTGAAGGTCATAGGTTCAAATCCTATCCCCGCAACCAATTTCCTCACCTAAGCAACTCACATCTCCAATATAATACTTCTTTAGTAAAAGTCCTGCGTTCTCATCATAAAAAGAAACTGTAAAATTTCTAAAGGTGAAGAATGTGTTAATTCTTGTGCACAAATAAAAAAAACTTATGTGTAGGTGTAGTAATACAGATTTTATCTGCTATATTAAAGCTTACCTCACTATTAAAGCTATCGGTCAGGCTAGATTTACTCTAGCCTGACCGGTTTTCTTAGACCTTCCTCATAAGTAAGGATAGTATATAATACTTAGCTTAATCAGTGGTTAAAGTTAGTGCACACGAGTAAAAATGACCTTTCTTAATCATTTATAAATCTATGAAGCGGTTATATAAATCGTTAACACTGCTTTTATTAGTTATAACAATGGTTTTAATACCTAACACTACTAAAAAGTGGTTTTTACCTTTTATAGAATATGAGTTATCTTTACATATAGTATTAGTATTTTTTCTCATCGTTGCATCGATAATCGTACTAACAGCAGAAAATCTATCTTTATCGGAGATGATATTTTTCATCTTCTATACAATTACTTCATGTGGAGCCTTATTTTCTGAGCAAATAGAATCATCTGTCATATTTTGTGAATTGATGAGTATTAGCTCATTTTTTATTATTGCAGCTGGACATAAAAGTGGTGAGTCTTCAGTAAGATATGCCTCTACACATTTATTTAGTGGAAGTATCTTGCTCATAGGACTATCTATACATAATTCTAGTCTCATAATGATAGCTTTATTGATAAATTGTGCTTATTTTCCCTTTTCATTTTGGATGGTCGATGCATATCCTACTGCGTCTTTACACGGAACAACATACCTTTCTCTATTTACTACTAAAATCTCTTTTTTAGTAATGTTTTTGCATACTTATGAATCATTTCAATACTATCAAGATTTAATGGTATTATTAGGTGGATTCACTATAATTTATAGTATCATATTTTCTGCACTTGAAAAAAATATTCGTAGATTTATGAGCTATAGTGTAGTAGGACAAATGGGCATGTTAATTATGGCAGGAGCTTTGCTGAATAGGTCAGAGAATGCTATACCACTACTTATGCTTAACATTATTCCTTCCATAATCTATCAATCATTGTTGTTTGTGATCGCTAACTCTATTATTCTACTAACAAAAAGTGTCAGCTTTAATAAAGCAAGTAAATTTCTATCAATTGAGGGAATGTGTACTGCTATTGCAGTTTTTACTATGGTAGGTTTTCCTGGTACTGCCGGGTTCATTGCTAAATCATATATTTTTACTGAAATCAAAGCTAATAATAATAATTTTGCTACATATTCATTTAAGATTCTGCATCTATTAATCTACTTAAGTACAGGATTAAAATTCCTTTACTATATGTTTACTTGTAACGGTAAAACAAAAATCAACACTTCTATGCTAATTCTAGCATTAGCATGTATTGTCATTGGCAATCCATATCTATTTATTTATAATCAACCTCTAATTTTTAATGCGATATATAATCAGTATAATATCTGGCTTCAATGTACTGTATTATTCTTCTTGACATTACTATTCATTTCTACAAATAGGCTATTTTTACCAAGGATAAATTTTAGCATGGATATTGATTGGATTTTTAGAGCTTTTATTCCTTATTATATTTCATTATTAAATGAACGTATTAACTCATTAAATCAGAAGCTTATTAAGACATTACAGAGCTTGACTAAGTTAATAACTACCTCATACTTTAACTTTACTAATAGATTTATTATCTATGACTCAATTAGTCTAGTTTCAACAACATCCATTGTTATTATTACTATTTTATTAATGTTGCTATGTTTAAATCACTAACTGATAGTTTAAGTTCTGTATTCAATCATTTGAAAGGTAAATCTTTTATTTCTGAAGATGATTTTAATCTTGCGATGCGTGAAATACGAATTGCATTGATTGAAGCTGATGTTGCTCTTGAAGTGGCCAAAAAGTTTATTAACGATATTAAAGACGAAGTAATAGGAAAAGAGATCATAAAAAAGGTTTCTTCAGCACAAATGATAGCTAAAATTGTGCAGGATAATTTGGTTAAAGTGCTTGGATCAGAAAAAAGTGACTTGAATCTTTCAGTAAAATCTCCTGTAATTATTATGATGGTGGGCTTACAAGGAGCAGGAAAAACAACTACTTCAGGAAAGCTTGCATTAAAATTAAAAAAGCAAAAGAAAAAGGTTCTGCTTGCTTCTTTAGATGTTTACAGACCCGCTGCACAAAAACAACTTGAGGTTCTTGGTAAACAGATAGATGTAAAAACTCTACCTATAGTAGAAAACAAACAGCCAATTGAAATAGCAAAAATTGCTGTTGAAGAAGCAAAAGCATATGACGTATTAATATTGGATACTGCAGGGAGGCTTCATATAGATGATGGTATGATGAATGAGTTAATAGATATAAAAAAGCTTGTCTCACCTACAGAGATTATTCTAGTAGGTGATTCTATGATGGGTCAAGATACAATTAATATTACTAAAGCATTCAATGAAGCAATAAGTTTAACGGGAATTATTCTGACACGTGTTGATGGTGATGCACGTGGAGGAGCTGCTCTTTCTATGAGAATGATCACTAACTGTCCAATTAAGTTCATTGCTAATGGTGAAAAATTAACAGATATTGAAGATTTTTATCCGGATAGAATTGCAAAAAGAATACTCAACATGGGAGATGTTGTATCTTTGGTTGAAAAAGCTGCTGAAATTGTTGGACAGGAGGAAATTGATAAACTACAAAAAAAAGTAAGAAAGGGTAAATTTGATCTTAATGATCTTGTAAATCAATTAAAAACATTAAATAGAATGGGAGGAATTGCGAATATAATGAAGTTTATTCCTAGTTCATTTACAAAAAAACTGAACAATGGGGTGCCTGATGATAGTAAAGTAAAAAAATATATAGCTATTATTGGTTCAATGACTGAAAAAGAGCGCCAAGACCCTAATATCCTTAATGGAAAGAGAAGAATAAGAATTGCGAAAGGTTCAGGTACGAATGTCTCTGACGTTAATCTTTTAATCAAACAATATAGTCAAATGAGTTCTGTAGTAAGCACACTAAGTAAATCTAAGAATAAAGAACTTGAACTTATGGATATATTCAATAAAAAATCTTAATCATTTCTTGAATTGATTTTAATCTCACAACCATTAATTTACATGGTAATTGTTATCTTAGACTTGAAAACCATAAACAAAATAGCGGTGGGAGAGGTGGTTGAAAGACCAGCAAGTGTAGTAAAGGAGTTGGTAAAAAATGCAATTGATGCAAAAAGTAATGAAATTGAGATAAAGATAAAATCTGGTGGTCGTAATTTCATTTCTGTTATTGATAATGGTTGTAATATAGAAAAAGATGAGATCGAATTAGTGTTCATGCGTCATCCAAGTTAAATCGAAATAGAGCAACTCGTTTTTAGGGGGAGAAGCTCTTCCTTCAATTGCAGCAGTAAGTAGAGTAAAATTGTCATCTAAAGCAAATGATGCGTAGTCAATAAGTTATGCAGCTGGCGAGAAAATAGAAGAACTTGCTCCTTGTCCTCTCATGCAAGGTACTGATATTGAAATTCGTGATTTATTTTTTGCCAGACCAAATAGATTGAAATTTCTAAAATCTGAACGTGCTGAGGGGCTCAATGTATAGTAGATATAATTAATAATCTAGCAATGATTAATTATAACATCAGATTTACTCTTACATCGAATAATAGAAGACTTTTAGATTAGGTTAGACAAACTACACTATTTGACAGGCTACGTAAAATACAGACAGAATTTAAGGAAAACTCCCTTGAAGTCTGTGAGGAAGAGGATGGGATTAAATTGATAGGATATATTTGTAAGCCAACTACTAACCGTGGTAAATCTAATATGATCTGTACATTTGTTAATAAAAGACCTATCAAAGATAACTTAATTATTGATGCAATTAGATATGCATATAATGATTTAATCCAAGATGGAAGATATCCATCTTGCACCTAGAAATACCTTACGATCAAGTTGATGTAAATGAATTTATTAATAGTTCTACGAATTTGCTATTTGATGACAATAAAAGTTATCTAGAAAATAAAGAGGAATTTTCTGAAAAAATACTAGGCAAATTTGAACGTTCTTTTATAAAAGAATTTTCTTCTCCAGAAAGGGATACTGCTATATCTAAAAACAAGATCTAGAACAAGGAAAGATAATACAAGAGGAATTAGTAGAGATACATCCACTAGGATATTTGCACGATGTCAAGTTTACAACACTTATATCATTGCACAAACAGAAGATAAATTAACCATAATTGATCAGCATGTTGCACGCTAGCGGTTAGTATATGAAAGTTTAAAGAAGAAATCAGAGGTAAAAAGGCAGAAATTGATAATACCTGAAGAAGTCCATATTGATAATCAGGCAGGTATGGAAATGATCGAAAATTATAAAGATAAGCTTATTGAGATGGGTTTTGATATAATCAGAATCGAAAGTGATAATAAAAGAAATTACAGCTATGATATTAGGAGAAAAGATAAATATCAGAGAAATGATCATTGACCTGTCAGATAGATTGATGGAGATGGAAGACACTTTGCCGATAGAGGAGAAAATCAATAAAAAATATTAGCTACTATATCTTGTCATGGATCAATCAGGGCTGGAAGGAAGATGAAAATAGAAGAAATGAATGAGTTATTAAGGCAAATGGAAAAAAACTCCGTTTTCTGGACAATACAACCATGGCAGACCTTATATAGAGCTGAAGTTGAGTGATATTGAGAAGTGGTTTCAGAGAAGATAATTTTATTCTCCATAAAGAGGTTTATTGTTTGATTCGAATAGAAGATTAATAACCCATGGTCATGGAATATGAATAAGTTTACCAATATGCTTAAGGAGAGGGAGAGCTAATGATAAAATTTTCTGCTGAAGAATTTGTAATTTCATGATTTGTCGAAGGTTTAAGAGAAAGTACGCTCAACGTTTTGTGAAGATAATAACAAATTATACAGCATCGGCACATACACCTCTCATAATGGGAAATTTTGCAATAGCATACCCTGCTCATGTATAAAGATTTACATCAGTTTACTGCATAAAGTGAATTAATAAATGACTTTCAGATGCAACTTTGCTTTTTTATCAAATAATTTTTCATTTTTTCTTAATCTCGCTACCGTTTTTAGTTAATACCACATTTACAAGTTCTATACGATTTTCGTATCGTAACTCCTATATCACTTTCTTCACGATCATCAAAATAAGGTTATTAGATAGGCTTTTACAAGTTAGAAGAGTTTGAAAATCTCAAGAAGAGAGGGGGACCCCTTCCTTCTGATCTGTATAGAAGGTTATATGAAGGATAATAAACCCTATTGCAGGATTCTATGAAGATTTTCAATCCTCAATTATGATAAAAAGAATAAATCTCAAATAGTAGAGTAGGTGAGATCTTTAGAATTATCAATAGCTAAAACTCTTAAATTAACCAAGAAAAGAAAACTTTTATTGTTTGTTGTATTACTCTTTTTAATAGTTAATGTGGTTTAACGTTGAAGTAAGGGCTATCTAAAGAAAAAGGTGGTATTGGTACTTTAAATAATTGTGAATTATTTTCATTTAGAAATTCAAATCTACCATGCATCACTCCAGAAGGTCTACTTAAATATGTACCACTAGTGTACCTAAATATGTCTCCAGCTTGAATTATAGGTTGTTCACCAATCACACCAAATCCATTGATTTCATTTACTTTCCCTGTATAATCAATGATTTGCCAATAGCGGCTTACTAATTGAATGGTTGACTGACTTTGATTAATTATTTTAACACTATAGAGCCAGACGTAACAATTTTGATAAGGTATTGAGTGTTCTTCAACGTAAACAGGGGAAACTATAATCTTCACATCATTAGTTGTTAGCGTGTATTCAGGCATTATACATCGGCAATATTAATGGCCTAATTATATACATTTTTTATAAGATTTTCAAGTATTATGGATGGGAATTTAACTACAGGAGTAATAGGAATAATAGGTGGTGGACAATTAGGTAAGATGATTGCTATCGCTGCTGCGAAATATGGAATAAAAACTCATATTTTTGCTAATACCAGTGATGACCCTGCATGTAGTATATCTCAGTCTTTTACAATAGGGGATTTTTCGAATGAGAATGCTTTAAAAGTTTTTGCTCAGAATGTGACTTCAATAATAGTTGAGTCTGAGAATGTTCCTTGTAGTGCTATTGAGATAGTATCAGAGTACGCAGATTTTTATCCTGGTCAAAAAGCTTTATATATTGCACAAAATAGATTACGAGAAAAAGACTTTATTAGAAATTTGGGTATAAATACTACTCAATATAAAAGCATCAAGAATTACAATGAATTAATTGAAAGTATCAAAGCTTTCAATTATCCAATAAGATTAAAAACAACTGAAATGGGATATGACGGAAAGGGACAGTATATAATCCATTATGTACAACAACTTAATTCCGTGCCATGGAACAATCAATATATTTTAGAAGCAAATATTGATCTACTCAAAGAGATTTCAATAGTGATTGCAAGAGATAAAAATGGAAGAATAGAATTTTTTCCGATAGCAGAGAATCATCATGTTGATGGAATACTAGATACTTCATGTGTACCTGTCATACTTGATAAATCATTAGTATTAGAGGTACAAGAAATTGCAAAAGAGATAGCACATGCTCTTGAACTTGTAGGAATCTTAGCCATTGAATTTTTTATTACTAAACATAATGAACTTTTGGTTAATGAACTTGCTCCAAGACCTCATAATTCTTGTCATTGGAGTTTAGATGCATGTAATATAAGTCAGTTTGAACAATTAGTAAGAGTAGTATGTGGATTACCTTTACAGGAAGTAACATTAAATTTTCCTTGTAAGACAAAGAATATAATAGGTAGTGAAATCTACGATTCTTATAAATTTCTCAATGATAAAAAAGCAAGTTTAACCATATATGGGAAAAAAGAAGTAAGAGATAAGCGTAAAATGGGTCATGTGAATTGGAATACGAATTAATTTTTGGTGCAAATTTTATAATTTCTTCAAAGATGAGGTATATAAACTGTGGTGATGCATGTCAAATCAGGTTGACTAATTTATTATTAGCGATACGCTTAAAAGCTGCCTCTATGGTGAAATGGTAGACACGACAGACTCAAAATCTGTTGCTTGCAAAAGCATGCTGGTTCAAGTCCGGCTAGGGGCACATAAAATAAATTTTATTATATCTATATGTTACATAAACTACTTGATTTTTTATTGTCTCTTCTAAGAGTAGAAAACTTTGTCCAAAAAATTAAAAAAGATGAACATGGTATATGTTATGTTACTGGGTTAAGACGCTACTTATCTGTGTTATTAGATTTAATTATCATTGCCTTATTTCTACAATTATATGGTCAGCTTTTATATCGTGTTTCTGTAAATTCTGAAAATGATAAAATATTAAGTCAAGTTGCTGCAAAGTATAATATGCAAATTCCATTATCTCATGAGGAAGAAATAGCGAAGAGTCGTTACATAAAATGTATAATATTGAATCAAATATCCCAACTCATTGTAATATTTATTTACACATCATATATGTGGGCAAAATTTGGTGGAACGCCAGGTAGGCTATTATTTGGATTAAGAATAGTAGACTCAAAAACTTTCACTAAGATTACTATAAAACAAGCAGCTAAAAGGTTTTTTGCGCTTATGTTATCTACATTACCACTATTTCTTGGTTTTATATGGGCGTACTTTAATAAGCGTTGTCAAACTTGGCATGATAAAATTGCTCATACAGTCGTTGTAACCAATAAAAGTTTACAACAGTACAGAACGAAATAACGAAGAAAGGCTTCAATTCAAAGCGATTTCATTTAGTTCCCATCTAGCTCTAGGTGGAAAATCAAGAGAATCTATATAACTTCTCTGTAATCTTTCAATACCAGCCCACCCTACCATAATTGCATTGTCTGTACACAGATTAATAGGAGGAAAAAGTATATTTAACTTTATATTTTCCTCTAATTTTTTTCTTAAAAATTTATTAGCTGCTACTCCTCCAGTAATGACAAAATCATTAACTTCTATACCTAAGGATTTAGCCATTATCACTGCATTATTTGTTCTATCTAATAGTATATCGCTTGCACATTCTTGAAATGAAGCACATATATCACATACATCTTCTTTGTTCATTTTAAGTTTTTGTAATAAATTCCTTACTGAAGTTTTGATGCCAGAAAATGAAAAGTCACAACCAGCACGTTTTGTCATTGCTCTTGGTAATTTAAATCTTTTGCTATCGCCTTTTTTAGCTAGCTCTTCAACTAATGGACCACCAGGATAGCCTAGGTTAAGCATTTTAGCAACTTTATCAAATGCTTCTCCTAATGAATCATCTAATGTTTCACCAAGTTTTATATATTTTCCTACATCTTGTGCTATCAAGAATTGACAATGTCCACCTGATATTAATAAAACCAAAAATGGGAATTTTACTTCATGAATTAATCTGATTACCAGTGCATGAGCTTCAAGATGATTAATAGCAATAAAAGGTTTGTTTGTTGCATGAGCAATAGCTTTTGCCATCATGGTTCCAATTATCAATCCTCCTATTAATCCTGGACCTGAAGTTGCTGCAATTGCATTTAAACTGGAAAGTTTAATCTTAGATGTCTCTATAGCGCATTTTATTAATCCACTTAGATAATTCATGTGTGCACGAGATGCTATTTCAGGTACTACACCACCGCGCGTTTTATGCTCTTTCTGAGATAAAATTTCATGTGCTAAAACTTGCTTATTACTCTTTACAACGGCTACAGCGGTTTCATCACAACTTGTCTCAACAGCTAATACAATTTTCTCAGAATTATTCATTTGCTTAAGTGATTTTAAATCTTAATTATATATCACTTTTCTCCATTACTTAAATTAATTGTATGTCGTTTCTACTTTGTAATTTCAGCCTTCGCTCATCTTGTGATCTAAGAGAAAGTAAGATATTCTTATCAGTTGATGTATTATAAGCTTGCATGAAGGAAAAAATTTACCCTGATACAATAAGTAACCCAGATTTTTCTTTAGTTGAAGAAACAACAATTAAGTTCTGGCAGAAAAATAAAATTTTTGAACGATCAGTGAACGAACGTTCTCAGGATAGAAGATTTATATTTTATGATGGCCCTCCATTTGCAAATGGATTACCTCACTACGGACATTTATTAACTGGTTTTATTAAAGATGCGTTTGCAAGATATCACACAATGATAGGTAAACGTGTAGAAAGAAGATTTGGTTGGGATTGTCATGGGTTGCCAGCAGAAATGAGTGCTGAAAAAGAACTTGGAATATCTGGTAGGAGTGAAATAGGAAAGTTTGGTATAGAAAAATTTAATGATCATTGCCGTTCTTCTGTGATGAAATTTGCATCGGAATGGGAGAAATATGTTCATAGACAAGCAAGATGGGTGGATTTTCATAATGACTACAAAACCATGGATAAGTCATTCATGGAATCGGTTATGTGGGCATTTAAGGAGTTATATAATAAGAACCTAGTGTATGAATCGGTTCGAGTTGTACCGTATAGTTGGGCATGTGAAACACCGCTGTCTAATTTTGAAACCAGACTTGATAATTCATATAGGCCCAAAACTAGTAAAGCTGTAACTGTTGCATTTGAGTTATTAGAAAAACCAAATCAATTTAAAAATAATACACAAAAATGTAAATTACTTGCATGGACTACAACTCCCTGGACTTTACCTAGTAACTTGGCTTTAGCAATAGGAGAAAAAATTAACTATTGTGCAGTGTTTGTTGGTAATGATGAGATTTATATTTTTGCTGTAAGTTATTTGAGCAAATTTATTGAGCACTGCACAAAAAACAATATCGTATATAGAGAAGGTTATATCGAAGTAAAATCTGATGATCTGTTAGGTCTTCTCTACAAACCTTTATTTGACTATTTTAAAAATACTAAAAATGCATTTCGTGTTTTTATTGGGGACTATGTCAATGAAGATGATGGTACAGGAGTTGTACATACTGCGCCTGGATTTGGAGAAGAAGATTTTTACCTTTGTCAGAAATATGATATCCCTGCAATTTGTCCTATTGATAGTAATGGTAGATTTACAAATGAAGTACCAGATTTATTCGGTATTAACGTTTTTGATACTAATGACACAGTCATAAAGAAATTAAAAGAACAGGGAAGTTGGTTTAAAACGGAACAACATGTTCATAGTTATCCACATTGCTGGAGGACAGATACTCCTTTGATTTATCGTACTATGCCTTCTTGGTACGTTGCTGTTACAAAAATCAAAGATAGAATGATCGAGCTAAATAAAAGGGTTAATTGGATTCCGCATCATATTGGAGACGGTCAATTTGGAAAATGGCTTGCAGGTGCACATGATTGGTCAATCTCACGTAATCGATTTTGGGGTACGCCAATACCTGTATGGAAATCAGATAATCCTAAATATCCAAGAATTGATGTTTATGGTTCAATAGAGGAATTGGAAAAAGATTTCAACCTAAAAATAGAAGATTTGCATAGGCCGTTTATAGACACTTTGACAAGAAAGAATCCGGATGATCCTAGTGGAAAATCAATTATGCGTCGTATACCTGATGTATTTGACTGTTGGTTTGAGTCTGGTTCAATGCCATTTGCACAAGTGCATTATCCATTTGAAGATGATAATAAATTTGAAATAGCAGATTTTGTGACTGAATACGTAGCGCAAACTCGTGGTTGGTTTTATACGCTGTTCGTTTTATCTACGGCTTTATTTGATAGAGAGCCATTTAAAAATTGTATATGCCACGGTGTAGTGCTAGATACCAAAGGGCAAAAATTATCTAAACGCTTGAATAATTATGCAGATCCTATTGAGATATTCAATCAGTGTGGCTCTGATTCCATGCGTTTTCTTATGCTTTCTGGATCTATAGTATGTGGTGGCAATTTATTACTTGATAAGGAGGGAAATTCAATACGTGACATCTTAAGAAATGTTATAAAACCTCTCTGGAACAGTTATCACTTCTTTACTATGTACGCTAATGCAGATGGAATTAAAGCTGAAATTACAAAAGATTATCGTACTACAATTGATATTTATATAATTGCTAAATGTTTTGAAACTGTGCAGGAAATTGGTGTAGCTATGGATAATTATAACTCTCAAGAGGCTTGTAGAGCTTTAGTAAGCTTCTCCGAAGTATTAAATAATTGGTATATTCGTCGTAACCGTGAACGTTTTTGGAAAAGCAATGTTGATCATGATAAAATAGATGCATATAATGCTCTATATACGGTTTTTTATTATATATTAAGAGCTGCAGCTCCTCTTCTTCCATTTTTAACGGAGTCTATTTGGCAGGGTTTAAGATATCAAGAGCTGTCAGTACATCTGGCAAATTTTCCAGTATTAAAACAAACTAAAAGTGATTTAGTGGTTAAAATGGATCTAGTGAGAGAGGTATGCAATGCTGCGTTATCTATTAGAAACACTCATAATATACGTATAAGACAACCTCTTAATTGTATAACTATTTATCATCGTGATTACCTTGAAAATGAATATCAAGAAATGATTGTAAGTGAGGTTAACGTAAAACAACTCAAAGTGATAGATAAGTTGGAGGAAATTGCGTCAACGGAGTTAAAATTAAATCTTTCCTTACTAGGGAAGAGAATGCCAGATCAGATTCAAAATTTGATAAAATATGCAAAACAAGGAAAGTGGGAGCAGATAGAAAATGAGAAAATATTACTAGCAAATAACCTTATAATAGAGAAAGAAGAATATGATTTAACACTTAAAGCAAATAGCAAATACTCCTGTGTTTTTGATAACAACAAAGGAGTTGTAATACTTGATACTATTTTAAATGATGAATTAATTCTTGAGGGTTTAGCTAGGGATATAGTTAGGTTCATTCAGGAAACTAGAAAACAAGCTGATTTTCATATATCAGATCGCATAAAAGTTATCGTAAAAACAGAAGATAAAAAAATCAATGAAGCAATACAACAATGGTCCAAATATATAAAGGAGCAAACCCTTTCATTACAAGTGGAAGTGAATGTTAACAGTGAAGGTTATGATGCATATGACTACGATAGTGTCTCCATTTTTGTGAAAAAGATATAAAAAATCATATAGTTATGCATAATCCAGTTTTATTACAGGAAATGTTATCTCTTTTATCTCCAAAAGATGGTGAGATTTATATGGATGCAACATTTGGCGCTGGGGGATATAGTAAGGGAATACTCAATGTTGCTAATTGTGAAATATATGCTATTGACAGAGATGAAACAACTATTAAGTTTTATGATAATTTAGACACTCGATATTCAAGTAAGATCAAGCTATTTATTCAGAAGTTTAGCAATATAAAAGGTGTATTGAGTCATAATAAAGTTAAAAATGTAAATGGAGTAGTATTTGATATAGGAGTATCTTCTATGCAAATTGATACTAAAGAACGAGGATTTTCATTTATGCATGATGCACCTCTTAATATGAGCATGGATGGTTTTTCTCATATGAATGCATTTACTTTTGTTAATTCTTTATATGAGAAAGAAATAGCAGACACTATATATAATTATGGAGGTGAACGTCATTCACGTAAAATTGCTAGAGCAATAGTTAGTACACGAAAAAAGAAAGTAATTAAAACTACACATGAATTAGCAAATATTGTCCGCTCTGTTGTTCCTCGTGGAAAAAGTAAAATAGATCCTGCAACTAGAACATTTCAAGCAATAAGAATATGGGTAAATGATGAATTGAAAGAACTACAAAGAGGAATTGAGGCTGCATCAGAAATACTAGATAAAGATGGTAAATTAATCGTTGTTTCATTTCACTCTTTAGAAGATCAGATAGTGAAGAATTTCTTCAAGAGTTTATGTGAATTATCAGAAGGTAAAAAATTTACTCTGTTAAATAAGAAAGTAATTAAGGCAAGCGTTCAGGAGGTAATTGATAATCCAAGATCGCGTTCAGCAAAATTAAGAGCTATACATAGAATAGCATGAAAATTATCTGTATTACTTCTATAGTTATATTTTTCTTTAGTGTTATTGCTTTATTTAAAGTAAAGTTACATTCTCAAGAGTTAAGCAGAGAACTCATGAAAATAAAAAACGAAATTAGCTTGGCTCAGAGTGAACTGAAAGTTTTACATGCAGAATGGAGTTATTTAAATCACCCTAAAAGACTTGAATGTCTAGTAGAAAAATATCTTAAAAATAGTTCATTAATATCAGCTGATCAAATTAAGTGTATTAAACGTAATATAAATGTTCTTGAGAAATAACAAACTACTCCATTTCATAGACTTATATTAATTTTTCCATTTTATATTGAGGATCAGAGGCAATACCGTATACTCTTTTTGGTGGAGCAATTTTATTCTCTATGCCAAAAGAGATACCTTCTACTATTGCTTCTAGAACCTCTCTGAGATCACAGTCAGCACCGGGTATGCGGTGTTCAAGGCGGCATATAGGATGTGGAATAATTCTTATTGCAGCAGTTCTATTGTTTACTCCCCAGCTAATTGTAGTGGGAGTATGAATATCTGGATATTTAAATCGCAAGTATGATTCATTATTTGGGGCAAAGTATTGCATATATTTTTTCATCACGAAACAAAGTCCACCTACACTATAGAATAAATAATCACTACACTTGTTATTACTAATGTAAAATAGATTATTGCTATTTAAATCTATTAAATTAACGTGTACATTTAAAGCACTACCAGCTCTATTTAAATAGGGCTTAGCATGAAAGGAAATGTGACCACCTAGACTATGAGATGTTTCTGTAAGTATTTCTTTTACACATTTGAAGTGTTTAGTTAGAACATTAAAATTATCATAACAGCAACTTTTTATTTCATATTGATTTATAGAAGTTTCCTTTTCACAATAAAACTTAAACCAACTAATCTTTTTTTGAACGTTATGAAGGAATAGATCACACTCTATTCCTTCAACATAAAATTCTAATTCAATGCCCCAAATAAGTAGTGTTTTTTTGAGATATTTATAAGTCACCTGTGATTGATAGACTTAAGTTATTTTCAGTAAGTAAATCTAGCAATATGTTTGGAATTCTTCCATCAACTATGTGTGACATACCTGAACATTCTTCGACCATTCTTGCACACAACTCAAACCTATCTATAATTCTCTTTTCAATGTTATGTTTACTATTAAGAAATGTTTTGAGATCTTTAGTAGAGATCTTTTTATTCTCAACTGTATTGATCTCTTCATCTGTTTCGCTAAAAATGACTAGCTTGGAAGCAGAAACTGTAACTGCTATCATACTTGCAACACTATCAGGATTAGCATAATATGTTTCCCTACTATGACCATACCCTATTGGTGCAATTACTGGTATAAAATCCGATTCTTCAAGAAAAAATAGTATATCAGGATTTATTTCAATTGGCTTACCAATAAAGCCTACGTCTAGTATACTCTCAATATTACTGAACTGATCTTTCCTCAGAGTAGTAGTGATTTTCTCTGTTTTCATCAGATTACCATCTTTGCCACATAAACCAATAGCTGAACCTCCAATAGAGTTTATACATTCAACAATCTTTCTATTGAGTGCACCGCATAAAGTCATTTCTATAATTTTTATTGTTTCTTTATCTGCAAATCTGATGTTATTTACAATTTTACTGTTGATACCAAGCATTCTTAGTACTGAGTTAATTTCATGTTCTCCATCATGAATAATCACAGGGTTGATACCAAGTTGCTTGAGTAAAACAATGTTATGTGCAAAAGTTTTTAGTAGGATTTCATTTAACATCGTATACTTTATAACAAAGGTTTCACCAACGAACTGAGTTATATTAGGTAGGATTTCAAGTAGCATTTCTGCTTTTTGATGAAATGGGATTTTATTTTCTAACACGATTGTATAGATTCAAGTATTTCATTTTTTAAATTTTTCAGCTCACACGCTGTGCGTATACTTACCATAGTTATTTGATCAACCAAAATACTTTTATCATTTATCCATTTTTTTATATTTTCTTGTATTATGTTTAAGCCTTTCTGATTTGCCTTATCTGTTTTTGTTAATACAATACTAAATTTTACGCTACTATTATATGTTAACCAATAAATGAAGTCCTTGTCTATTTCTTTTAACCCTAATCTTGAATCTATTAATATAAAGACTTTTTGAAGATTTTTTCTTTGTATCAAATAATGTTCAACTAAATGTAAATATTGAAATGTTGCTTCCTTGCTTGCACGAGAATATCCATAGCCTGGTAAATCGACAAGCCTAAACTTATTATTACATATAGAATAGAAATTGATCTGTCTAGTGCAACCAGGTTTTGATGAAACTCTTGCTATTCTTTTATTATTTGACAATAAATTGATGAGACTAGATTTACCCACGTTTGATCTGCCAGCAAATGCTACTTCTGTTACTGATTCATCAGGTAAAGACTCTATGCTTGAAGCACCAAATATGAAATCACAACTTTGCTTCATTATTTATGAATAATTAAAGGAAAATATATATAGTATAATGTTATTACTTGATATAAGAAATTTTTTCTTTCAATATACTATGTGTTTTAGATGTATATTCTATGGATATAGATAGTAATCTGCAGTATTTAAAAAAAAAGTTCAACGATATAGAAGAAAAGCTAGCTAATCCCACTAATCTGAGCCAAAAAGAATTCATTACCCTTTCTAAAGACTACTCTGAACTCAATCCTGTTATTCAAGTGGTAAATGAATATCATAGATTACAAAAAGATATCTCAGATCTAGATAACATCATGAAAGATGAAAGTATAGAATCTGATATAAAAGAGGTAGCAAAAGAAGAATTATTTGAAAAGCAAAAAGTATTATTGCCCAAATTGAAGAACAAGCTTAAGTTAGCATTGCTTTCAAAAGATGTAGATGATTCAAGAAATGTTATATTAGAGGTTAGAGCAGGTACAGGAGGTGAAGAAGCTGCATTATTTGCAGCTAATCTATACCGTATGTATCAAAAATACGCAGAAAAGAAACACTGGAAGTTTGAACCAATTAATATATCTAATACAGGTATAGGAGGATATAAAGAGGCATCTGCTTTGATCAATGGAACTGAGGTGTTTGCAAGGCTCAAGTTTGAATCCGGAGTACATAGAGTACAGAGAGTACCAGAAACAGAATCATCAGGTAGGCTTCATACCTCTGCTGCTACTGTCGCAATCCTTCCTGAAGTGGAAGAAGTTGACTTCAAAATCGAAGAAAAAGACTTAAGAATAGATGTATATAGATCAAGTGGACCTGGAGGTCAATCAGTTAATACAACTGATAGTGCAGTCAGAATTACACATTTACCTACAGGAATAGTTGTAATACAACAAGATGAAAAATCACAACATAAAAATAAATCCAAAGCGCTTAAGGTTTTGAGAGCAAGGTTATATGAAATTGAAAGACAGAAAAAAGAATCAGAACGCTCACAGATAAGAAAAAATCAAATAGGTTCAGGAGATCGTTCTGAACGCATCAGAACATACAATTTTCCACAATCGAGAATTACAGACCATAGAATTAATTTAACTTTACATAGGTTAGAGCAGATTCTAAAAGAAGGGGAACTCGATGAGTTTATTGAAGCATTAATTGCATATAATGAAGCAGAAAGGCTAGCTGGAGAAAATTGACAGTATTTTTAAAACCGCGAACTTGTGATATTCATTATATTTGATATAGTAGCACAACGGCGTGAGCTGCTATTCCTTCCTTTCTTCCTATAGAACCTAATTTCTCTGTAGTAGTCGCTTTAACGTTTATAGATCCATCATTTATTTTTAGTAACTTTGCAATAGATTCTTTCATTTTTGTTTTATAGGGCAATATCTTGGGTTCTTCACAAACTAAAGTGATATCCAAATTAGACACTTTATATCCTTTCTGTTCTGCTTTCTCAGCAGCGAAGTAAAGAAAATGTGATGAGTCACAGTTTTTCCACTGAGGAGAATCAGGAGGAAAATGCTCTCCTATATCACCACATCCTAAAGCTCCTAATATTGCATCAACAATTGCATGAATTGCAACATCGCCATCGGAGTGAGCATCTATACTCATATTATGATCAACATCTACTCCACAAATTTTTATTGATTGCATTTGAGTTTTTATAAACCTGTGTACATCATAACCGGTACCTACACGAAATTTTGGTTCTAAAATAGCCATATTAATATCTTCTTTAGTAGTCAATTTAAAATTGCTCTTTTCTCCTTGAATAGTAGCGACATGTTCTCCCTGTGCTATTGCTAATGAAGAATCATCAGTAAAAATTTCTTTAGTTGATTGATAACATGATAATAGTTTCTTAAGATTAAAAAGTTGAGGAGTTTGTACAACTTTAACTTTTTCTCTGCAAAGTGTAGATTCTATTGTTCCACTATTGACTAGTGATATCGTATTCTCAACTTCTACTACAGGTACAATTCCTATATAGTTTTCATTAGTGGATTTGATTAATTGTTCTATCAAAGACAATGATAAAAAAGGTCTACAAGCATCATGTATTATCACATAATCAGTATTCAAACTTTCAATTCCTAATTGTACTGAATTTTGTCTGTTTTCTCCTCCATATATGGGATTTAACAGCTTAGTACTGGTAATAGATGACACTGCCTTTTTATAAAAATTGTCATGGTCTCTATGAATTACCACTCTTATACAGTCGATATGTGGACTCAGTAGAAATTTCTGAATTACATTAGATATAATGGAATGATTATTCATATTTATATACTGTTTAGCAATATTAGTATTGCACCTAGTTCCAATTCCCCCTGCAACTATCAATACTCCATATTTTTTCAGTTTATACATTTTGTATGAATTAAATATATAAGGATAAAGAAGAAAATAGTGAAATGTCGATAAATATTTTTTGTAAAAATTTAGATGTTGTTTTTAATCAAGTTTCATCATATGAAAATTCCATACTTTTTACTAAAGAGAAAATTTTTCCTTTAGAACCGGTCTTCATGATATATCAAACCTTTTAAGAAGAGTGATAGAATGAGCAATGATTAACGGTTTAGTATTTCAAGTGTATGACAAGGAAAACAAGCATATTGAGATTTCTGTAGTAGATAAACTAACTTTTAAAGTAGGAGAATCAGAAATAGAAATGAGCAAGAATCTATAGTTTAAAATTAGCATTAAGGGGAGCGAATTTCGAAGATCAAAAAGATAGTTGAATGTGTAATAAAGCTATTGAACTATAGATCTTCAATAAGCTCAAAAACTTAGGGAAAAAGATATACCTGCGTATCAGTGACTACATGTCTTTTTTTTTCTTTCACTTTTTTTTTCCGCCATCTATTTCATCTTCTTTTGCTGAGTAAGTTGTTTGAGAATCAATTATACTGTATGTAGAATTAGAATTTCTTTCCATAGCAATAAGGCTTTTTTATTTAATCATTTTTTTCGTATTATTTGCGTGTTTGAAAAAGATATAAATTTGTTTTCTATGGAGAAAAATCTTTCACTCTATTGGCAGCCTGGTTTTGTTACATAGACAGCATTTACTAACTCTCTCTTTTCATATTTACTACGATTTTCATAACTAAAATATTCTTTAATTAGCTCATATTGCGTGAATAGTTCATTTTTATAAAACTATTCCCAGGCTTGTTTTTTTATCATCCTTTTAAATCATGATAAAGACAGGTTCTTACTTTACTATACGAATACTTATTATCTTGCATGCTGATTATTGTAATGTTGATTAATTTGAACATTTTCCATTAGTCCACTATATAACAAGAGAAGATTGCGCATTTCAGATGTAAAAGCATAATCTAATGGCTCCTTATTCTCCAGATTTCTGATATTTTGCATTGCTCCATTTCGTAATAAAGTCTCTACTAATATTTTGCATTGCTCCATTTCGTAATAAAGTCTCTACTAATGTCATATTATTATATTCTACTGCTGTATGCAGAGGAGTGGAACCATGAAAACCTTGTAAATTTGGATTTGCTTCCCTTTGAAGCAATTCATTTGTCATTTCTAAACTTTCGTTTTGTACAGCGTAGTGTAATGCTGTGTAATTAAGAAAATCTTGCATATCTATAATATTTTTCAGTTCTTCAGAGGTCAACGTGTTTATCAAGAGCCTAAAGGTATCTATTTTGTTGAAAAGTACAGTAATGTGAATAGGTGTATCTTCTAGATTATCTTGAGAACTCATTAAATCTCGACAATGATGTATTATATATTCAATTAGTTGTACATTGCCTATCTCTATAGCGTGGTGTAGGTAAGTTTTTTGATCAATATCACGAACATGAAAATTCACTCCATGATAATTAGATGCAAATGCACAATTAAATATGTTGATTGCATACTCAGAACTAATACCGTAGTATAAAGGTGTTTTTCCTCTATGATCCTGTAAATTTGGGTTTGCACCTTTATTTATTAGGTCTATGGCTTTTTCTATATCTCTTTCAATTGTGACATAATGCAACTCAGTTTTTCCTTCTGAATTCCGAGCATCAATGGATGAGGATACCAAATCATCATTATTTGTATCACAAATATGATACGTAGGTGAGTTAACAACATCGCTTGAAGATGATACCAAGTTTTCATTATGTGTGCTAGTTGTAATATTTATCATTTTATTGAATTTATTAATCTCTATTCTTACTAAACATAGTAAATATTAATGAAATTTTAATATCAAGTGAAGAAATTTAAAATAAAACCTTAATTACTAATTTTACAATTTAAGAGATTAGCTTATCTTGATGGATTTTAATAATAGTTAATTAAATACTATATTATTTTTAATAGAACATCTCGATTATTCACATCCCACAGCACTATGTACATCATTGAATCCATCTCTTTTTAAAAGATCTGCAAGTTCTAGATTAATTTTTTTTACGATTTGTGGTCCATGGTAAACAAGAGCAGTATATATCTGTACTAAAGAAGCTCCTGCTTTTATCTTTTCGTATGCATCTTTACCATTTGAAATTCCTCCACAACCTATTAATAGTATTTTACCACCAGTCAGTTTGTACATATCTTTTAATACTGATGTTGAAAGTTGAAATAATGATTTACCACTCAATCCTCCAATCTCATTATGATGTGATTGTAAATTATTTCTCTGAATAGTTGTATTACTGACAATCAAGCCATCAAGTTTATGGTGCAAAGCCAGTTCCGCAACACCCTCTTTTGTGTGTTGATCTATGTCTGGGGAAATTTTTAGCATTACAGGTGTAGAATTGTCACGAAAGTGAGAGATAGCATTCATTAGTTGTGATAATTCTTGTTTATTGTGTAAACTGAGTAAATTTGGGGTATTAGGTGATGAAATATTGAATACTATATAGCTACATTTACCTTGTACTAATTTCATTAAATTAACATAGTCGCTTATTTGGTCTTTTGAAGTACTATTTTTTCCTATATTAATTCCAAATATGTAGTTATCAAGTTTTGCTATTTGCTTTAAAAGGTAATTTATTCCCTTGTTATTGAATCCTAATCTATTGATGATAGATTGATCTTTTTTTAATCTGAAAATTCTTGGTTTGTCATTACCATATTGTGGATTGAGTGTGACTGTTCCCACTTCAACAAAACCAAAACCCCATGATAGAGTAGATTTTATAACCTCTGCATTTTTATCAAAACCAGCAGCTAGACCTATAGGACTTTTAAGTTTATGACCAAAGAAATTCACAGTTAAAGATTTTGGTAAGTCTATTTGTTTGTAATACGGAAAAATTTTTAATGCTTTGATTGCAAAAGAATGTGCTACTTCAGGTGAAAGCAAAAACAGGAGATTATGAATCATTTTACTTTTCCTAAATTATATTAGTATAGTTTATCATGAAGAACATTACTTAAAAGTAGTTTTCTATTTGTTGCAAATAGCTTTCTTAGTTCACTTGAAAAGTGAAGAAACTACTGTTAATATTTTTTTTATAAAAAACTTGTACGGTTCATAAAAAAAGAGAAGAACATTGTGGAAATTACACCATCAGTCAAAAGAGAACTAAAAAAAAGTATATTATACGCTTCCTTGGAAAAATGTAAGAGTGCATTTTGGTTTATTTTTTGGTTTAGTTCAGGAATCAATCTGTTAATGCTTTTTCTACCACTTTATACTTCGCAAGTACTTGATCGAGTAATATCAAGTGAAAGTATATCAACCCTTGCTATGCTTACAATTATTACTCTGTCGGCTTTTGCTTGTTCTGCAATGCTTGAGACTTGTAGATATTTAGCAATGGCAAAAATAGGTGATTGGATAGATAAAACTGTAACACCAGACTTAATAGTAAGATCAATCAGATTGACATCTATACAAAGCTCAACTTCAAGTGGAGAAGCAATTCGAGATCTTGGTGTTATAAAAAGTTTTATAACAGGAAACGGAGTATTCTCTTTATTTGACACTCCATGGTCATTAATATACCTGGTCATCATTTTTATGATACATACTTCTACTGGATTTATTGCTATTATCGGAGTTGTTATATTGCTTTCTATGGCTTTATGGAATGAACTTGCTACCAAAAGGATCATGCAAGAAACTAATGAGGAAACTATACGTAATATTAATTCTATAGATGTTGCAACTAGAAATGCAGAGGTAGTTGAAGCTATGGGTATGTCTGAACACATAGTCTCAGATTGGTGTAAACGTAATGATCAAAGCCGTGCGATGCAAATTAAGGCACAAAGCCGTTCAAATTTAATTACTGGTATAACGAAATTTTTGCGCTCAACGTTACAGATATCAGTAATAGGAACAGGAGCATTGCTTGCAATTACTGCTCATAAAACTGCTGGTAGTATTATTGCTGCCTCAATTCTTATGGGTCGAGTTCTTGCTCCTTTTGATGCAGCAGTTCATACTTGGAAATTTTTAAATCAAGCTAAAATATCTTATGCAAGATTGCAAAAGCTTATATTAACGTCACCGATAAGAAAACAAACTATGGTTCTACCTGAACCAGAGGGAAAATTAGAATTTGAGCGGGTATTTTTTACACCATATGGGAGTAATAAACCGACAATAAAGGGGGTATCCTTTATAATAGAACCAGGAGATGTTGTTGGTATAATTGGGGCAAGTGCTTCTGGTAAGTCGACTATCGCCAAGTTGACTGTTGGAGTGTGGAAGCCTATATCTGGCGTTGTTAGGTTAGATGGTGCGGATGTATATACGTGGAATAGAGAAGATTTTGGTAATTATGTTGGTTATTTACCTCAAGATATAGAGCTATTTAATTCTAGTGTAAAAGCTAATATTGCTCGTATGAAGACAGATCCTAATCCTAAACAAGTGATAAGAGCAGCAAAAATTGTTGGTATACATGAATTAATACTTAGCCTGCCAAATGGTTATGATACAATCATAGGAAGTTTTGGAGTAACATTATCTGGTGGACAAAAACAACTGCTAGGATTGGCTAGAGCGTTTTACGGCAACACCAAATTACTAGTTCTTGATGAGCCAAACGCTAATCTAGATAGTAATGGAGAAACATGCTTGATAAATGCAATTAACATTGCAAGAAAGAATAATACCACTACTATTATCGTCACCCATAAACTGCCTTTGTTATCTGTGGTAGATAAGGTGATTTTAATGTCTGATGGTGTAATTTGTGGAATGGGACCAAAAGATGAAATTCTAAGCAAGCTTATTATACCTAAACAACCTTAGGTAAATAATTAACTTACTTTAATTAAACCTTTAGATTTAACCAAATTATTTTTTAACTTAGTCACTAACTCTCTTTACTACTAATTTTTGAAGAAACGTTTGTGTAAGCAATAGATAACCCTTCTTCTTGTAATTTTTTATTAATTGAACAATATATTCTGTGCACCACTTGAGGTGTATGAGTTTCACTGCAGTTAATTAAGATAAAGAGGATATTATTATTATCTATGTATCCCATAAAATCATCATTACGTGAATTTTTATAGAATTCTTCTATTATTATCCTAGTTTTTTCTTGAGTGCTGTTGTTACCTAAATCCATCATACTCACTGCAATACTAATTTGATTTTTGAAGAGAGAAATTTAGTATTATGTGTAATTCGAGTATAGTAGAATCATTATCTGGTATATCAAATAAATCATGGCTTTTGTACTTTTCACCAGTTAGGTGTTCATTGCGAAGAATTTGTAGCTTATAAAATAGACTAATATCACGTATTAATAGTTCATAATATATTTTGGAATGATCTGAAGGTTGAGCTACATGAAAAACTTTTACTTTTACTGGAATATTTTCACCTTTGCTATTAACTAAAGAAAAATCGATTATTTTAGGTAGAATGTCGAATAAAGTCTTTCCATTTTCTGTATAATCTAAGTAATTATTAATAATATCAATTGTTCTTGCATTTAGGATATTGGTTAATGGTTTATTTAATAAATCTTCTTTTTGATATTTGAGTAAAATTTCAGCAGGTTGATTTAATGTTAAAATAAAGACATTTTTTTGCTCGTTATTTTGACAAACAGAAACTACAGCATCATTTTTTCTCCTTGCAGTGAGAAAATCAGACATATCTTAGTTTTATATAATATCTTCATGAGTATAATAAAATTACGTTAAGTTTTACTTACTTATTAACATACTTGATTGAGTATGTTAATCACTCATGACCAAATCAATTATTGAGATATTCTCTTTATCGAATTCTATGTTTTTTACTGACATTTCATCGGTTATGATGAGAGAATTAGGAAAAGCGATTAGGGTTCTATTATTTTCTGCTGTCATTCCTATGGTTCCGAACTCAATAGCATGAGGAACCTTGTTTTCGCCAATTTTAAACTTTAGCACTTGATCTTCTGCTTGAATTTTACCATTGTGATTTCTGACTGTATATTTAACCGATACATTATCACCACACTTTGCTTTTTTTTCAGTTCTGTTTTTGATGTTATCAAAAATCATAAAATTATTTTCTAATATAGAGTGCTCATCAATTATTTTGATTAATTTTACATAGTGAGAAGTTATATCTTTACCATTGTTAGTTAATACTACTCGTTCTCCTTCCTCTTGCATACCGATTACTCCTAGTCCAATTTCTTTGAATTCATCATTACCTATTCTGAAGGTAACTTGAGATATTTGTTGATAGGGAAATTTACTTAACTGTAACATCACCTCTTGACCACAATAGGCTTTATTTCCCTTGCCTTTAGTAATATCATGAAAGGTAATATTCTCTTCTTTCTGAATGAGATATTCATTTAATTTATGTGTTTTAATATAATGTTCAAGTGATGATTCAAGCAGTGGTCTGATCAGATAATATGCTATAGTTTGTGCTAGACCTTCATTTTCAACATTCATCTGATCTGCTTTTATTGGTGTATTTTTATTAATATAAATAATTATTACAGAGGAAGCAGCAGCTAAAATAGCTATAATTATAATAGATACTAATAGTTGTAATATACTTTTACGAATCATTGTCTTTTATTTGATTTAATAAATTATGTAAATAGCTAGTGTTACCAGAGAGACTATTTAAACTATATAAAGCTTCTTTATATAGTTTATTAATATAATTATTATCACCGACTAAAATATTTTGTTCGCAATCTATAGTATCATCTTTGGCTTGAAAAATCAGTCCTAGATTTATTCCATATTGATATAATGCTTTTCTCTCTTCAATTGAAGCTTTACCAATTATACCACCTATTTCACAAGATGCTGAAAATAGTCTTGCAGTTTTTAGTAAATTAATTTGTTTGATTTGATTATCTTTATCCTTTTTGTGTTGAATATCTAATAACTGGCCTTTTATCATACCTTGCATACCTATTGCTTGAGACAGAATTTTAATAATTTCGCAACATCTTTCAATTTTTGCTGAAGACAAGATTTCAAATGCAAGGGTGAGTAATGAATCTCCTACAAGGACTGCAACTGCTTCACCGAACTTTTTGTGACAGCTTGGTTGACCACGTCGAGTGTTACTATCATCCATACAAGGTAAATCATCGTGAACAAGAGAATAAGAGTGAATAAACTCAACAGCTACAGCAATTGGTAATACTATATCAATTGAAATATTGAAGATATGTGATGAACCTATAACTAAAGTAGGGCGAATATATTTTGCTGGAGCAAGTAGAATATAGCGCATTGCTGATACTATTGTGTCTTGACTATCCTCTGGTAATAGCTTTTTTATTTCAGCAATGATTAGTTGTTTCATCTAAAACTTTTAACCTTATAAGTACTGATTATAAAAGATATTGCAAGTATGAAAAATTTTTTATACCATCATAAAAGTAATAGTTTTACAGCAAAATCATGAATGATAAGTTAGAAGCAAGCAGTAAAGAGGAAATAGAAATAAAAGTAAAAAAGATCGTATTAGATCATATCAGTAGGGATGTAGAAAAATTTGATAGCAACGCCAAACTATCTGATCATGGTGCAGATAGCCTAGATGCAGTAGAAATTATCATGTCAGCAGAAGATGAGTTTGGAATAGAGATTCCAGATGAAGACGCACAGAAAATGGAAACTATGCAAGATATAGTTGAATATATTAGCAAGAGGCAAGCTAGTGGATGCTAAAAGAGTAGTAATTACTGGGGTTGGTTTAATTACTCCATTAGGAGACAACACCAAGAATACTTGGGATAAGCTAATCAGAGGTTGTTCAGGTATAAAATTAATAGATAGGGAAAGGTTTGATACCTCTGACCTTACTTGCAAAATTGCAGGACAAATTGAACAACAATTGACAGGCTTTATATCTGATAAAGACTTAAAGAGAACAGATAGATTTATTCAGTACGGTATTGTAGCAGCAACTCAAGCAATAGAAGATGCATGTATCCTTAATGATGAAAACATAAGTAAGGAACGTGTAGGAATAGTAATTGGTTCTGGTATAGGAGGATTACCAGTTATTCAGGAAAATGTCCTCACTATGAAAGAAAGGGGGCCAAAAAGAGTAAGTCCCTTTTTTGTTCCTGCAAGTTTAATAAATTTAGTATCTGGGCATATTTCCGTTAAGTATGACTTTACTGGTCCAAATGAATCTGCGGTAACTGCTTGTGCGACAGGTGCTCATGCAATTATTAGTTCTGCAAGGGCTATAAAACTTGGTGAATCTGATATTATGATTACTGGAGGAGCGGAAAGTGCTTTGTGTAGAATTGGAATTGCAGGTTTTGCTTCTATGAAAGCATTATCAACAAAGTTTAATGATATTCCTGAACAGGCTTCAAGACCATGGGATCAAGATCGTGATGGATTTGTTATGAGTGAGGGAGCAGGGATTTTAGTACTAGAAGAATATGAACATGCACGAAAAAGAAATGCAAGAATATATGCGGAGCTTGTTGGTTATGGATTATCAGGGGACGCCTATCATATTACTGCACCACATTCAGAAGGAAGAGGAGCACTAAGTGCGATGCACCTTGCTCTCAAGAGTGCAAAAGTTGATCTTAGTAAGATAGGTTATATAAATGCTCATGGAACTTCAACACCATTAGGTGATCAGATTGAAGTAATAGCCATAAAAAAATTATTTAGTGACTATGCATATAAAATACCTGTTTCTTCAACAAAATCATCTATTGGTCATTTACTTGGTGCTGCAGGTAGTGTAGAAGCAATATTTAGTATTCTTGCACTTAATAGCGGAATTACTCCACCAACTTTGAATTTATATAACCCGTCAGAAGGATGTGATTTAAATTTCGTTCCATTTGAAGCTCAAGAGCATAAAATTCTCTATTCTCTTTCAAACTCTTTTGGATTTGGTGGCACTAATGCTTCTCTTATTTTTGGACGTGTCTAGTAATTCGTAATAACTCAACTATCACCAGCTAGAGCTGTAGATATGAATAGAGTTTGTAACCGAGATTCAAAATTCTAAATTTATTTTGTGCGGCGTTCACATTTACAATCGTAACAGTAAAATAAACCTCCTACAGCTACATACTAATTAAAAAGTTTCTCTTTCCCCCCCCCCGAGAGTTTGTTCTTTATCTTCCAAAGAAGTATTGTAATCACCGTCAATAAAACTACTACCATCATTATTTAGGCGCTCCCTGATTTTCACTTCTATTTCACTTGTAATTTCTTTATTTGTTTTAAGATAACTTTTAACATTTTCTTTTCCTTGTCCTAGACGTATATCATTGTATGAATAGTAAGCACCAGCTTTTTCAATTAAACCAAATTTAACACCCATATCTATTATTTCTCCAAACTTTGATATTCCTTCATTGTACATTATATCAAATTTTGCTTCTCTAAATGGAGGTGCTACTTTATTTTTTACAACTTTTACTCTAGTTTCGTTTCCTGTAACATTTTCTTTATCTTTAATGGCGCTGACCTTTCTGATGTCAAGTCTAATAGAAGCGTAAAATTTTAAAGCATTTCCACCAGTAGTAGTTTCAGGATTGCCGTATACTACTCCTATTTTCATACGTATTTGGTTGATAAAAATCAATATACAATTTGCTTTTGACGTAATGGAAGTTAATTTTCGCAATCCATGGCTAAGCAGTCTAGCTTGTAGTCCCATATGTTGGTCACCCATGTCACCTTCAATTTCAGCTCTTGGCGTTAAAGCTGCAACAGAATCAATGATTATTACATCTACTGCACCAGAAGATACCAAATATTCAACTATATGTAGAGCTTGCTCTCCTGTATCTGGCTGTGAAATTATTAAATCATCTGCATTCACTCCTAATTTTCTAGCATAAATTACATCAAGTGCATGTTCTGCATCGATGAAAGCACATGAGCCACCTTTTTTCTGTGCTTCAGCTATTACATGTAAAGCAAGAGTGGTTTTACCAGAGCTTTCTGGACCAAATATTTCAATTATCCGTCCTTTTGGTAGTCCACCTACCCCTAGAGCTGCATCAAGTGCTATTGACCCTGTAGATATTGTATCTATCTTTTCTACAGGATTCTGCTTTAATTTCATTATAGCACCTTTACCAAATGCTTTTTCAATTTGGCTAATGGCATTATCTAGAGCTTTTTGTTTATTTTCTAGCGAGTCTTTCATATATGTTCATTCTACAACTTAATTATGCGATATAAAATCACAATAGAATATAATGGCAGTAATTTTTCAGGTTGGCAAAAACAAAAGCACTCTGCACATTCTGTACAGGAAGCAATTGAAAATGCCATATTGAAGTTTACTGGTGAGAAAATTACTCTATATTGTGGAGGTAGAACTGATTCTGGAGTTCATGCTTTAGGGCAAATTGCTCATTTTGATATTAATAAAAATTTTGAACCCTATAGAATAAGAAATGCAATAAATTATCATTTAAATTCAACTGCTATATCAATAGTAAACGTAGAAGTTGTTAATAATGAATTTCATGCACGTTTTTCAGCAAAAAAAAGACATTATCAGTATAAAATTATCAATCGCTATGCTCCCTCACCTTTAGAGAACGGTTATGTATGGCAGGTATTTAAACCATTAGATGTAGATGTTATGATTGACGCAGCACAACATCTAATAGGAAAGCATGACTTGTCAAGCTTTCGTTCAAAAGATTGCCAGGCAAAGAGTCCAATTAAAACTATTGATAATATAGAAATATTACAACACATTCATCACATATACATTAAGATATCTGCTCTTTCTTTCTTGCACAATCAGGTAAGAATTATTACTGGTACTTTGGTGAAATTTGGAAGACACAAAATTCATTCACGAGAAATGTTGAAAATATTAGATCAAAAAGATAGAAAAGCTTCTGGTGTGACAGCGCCACCACATGGTTTATATTTGATGAGAATAGATTACTGATTAGTTATAGAAGGAAGTTATAGATCTTAAACGTAAGTTACTATAACATGAGTACATTAACTGAAGTAATAAACAGGAATAGGGGTTGAAAAACTACATTTGAATACTTAAATTTATAGCTTAGAGTTACCTTGGAGAGTGAAATGAATAATGTACAGGAAATAGAAAACCTAAAATTTGATGCTGAAGTAGGCAAGGTGTTAAACATAGTCATTCATTCTTTATATACTAATAAAGATATCTTTTTGCGAGAACTTATTTCAAATGCATCTGATGCATGTGATAAGTTGCAATATGAATCTAAGCTTAATAATAATCTATTAAATTCTGATGAGGCATTAAAAATATCTATTTCCATAGATAAAGAGAAAAATCAACTATGCATCGCCGATAATGGAATAGGTATGAGTAGACAAGATTTAATAGATAATCTTGGTACAATTGCAAGTTCAGGTACACAAAAGTTTCTAAACGCTATAAAAAGCAATAAGAGTTCAGATCAGGCAGTAGAGTTAATAGGAAAATTTGGTGTGGGTTTTTACTCAAGTTTCATGGTTGCATCAGAAGTGATAGTGGAGTCACGAAAAGCAGGAGAAGAAGAATCTTGGATATGGAAATCAAAAGGAGACGGAGAATATTCAATAGCTAGATCAAATGACAGCACATCAAGAGGTACTAAGATTACCCTGATTATGCGTAGTGAAGAAAATGAATTTTTAGATAAGTTTCGTATTGAGCATGTTGTCACTACTTATTCAGATCACATAAACTTCCCGATTGAATTTGTCAATGAAAAAGGAGAAGTTGAAAAGCTCAATAGTAAAGCAGCAATATGGACAAAATCTAAAAATGATGTAACTCAAGAAGAACATAACGAATTCTTTCGCAGCGTTGCGCATGTAGGTGGTGAACCTTGGATGATATTACACAACAAAAATGAAGGTGTTATAGAATACACAAACCTTCTTTATATTCCATCAATTAAGCCCTTCGACTTATTTCATCCTGATAGGCGTTGTTCTGTCAAGCTGTATGTAAATAAAGTTTTTATTACTGAGAATAATGTACAAATTATTCCACAATATTTACGGTTTCTTAAAGGTATTGTTGATTCACCAGACTTACCTTTAAACATTAGTAGAGAGACTTTACAGAATAATCGTGTTGTTGAACAAATAAAGAAGTCTCTTATTAAACGGGTAATAGGTGAACTCAACAAAAAAGCACAGGAAAATCCAGAAGAATATAAGAAGTTTTGGAACAATTTTGGTGCAGTTCTTAAAGAAGGACTATGTGAGGCATTGCCAACAGATGAAAGGGAAGCGCTACTCTCTGTATGTAGGTTTTATAGCACAAATGAAGATAAATTAGTCAGCATTGAGGACTATATAAGTAGAATGAAGCCAGAACAGAAATATATTTATTACCTAACAGGTAATAGTTTAGATTCAATAAAAGCTAGTCCACAATTAGAAGGCTTTAGCAACAAGAATCTGGAGGTTTTACTTTTTATTGATCCTGTTGATGATTTCTGGACTAGCGTTGTTAATGAATATAAAAATCATACATTTAAATCTGTAACACGTGCTGATGTAGACCTAGAAAGTTTTTCTTCAGAAGAAAACCAGTCCGTTGAAAAAGACTCTTTACCAGAAGAAGTAGATTCTATTATTCAATATTTTACCAAAGTATTAAGAAGTTCTGTCAAAAGTGTGAAAGCATCAAAAAAGCTTACAGATAGTCCTGTCTGTTTAGCGGTAGATGAAGGTGCTATGGATTTGAGAATGGAGCGCTTTTTACGTGAACAGAAACAATTAAGTTATCGCACTCCTAAAGTACTCGAAATCAATACTAAGCATCCAATAATAAAAGGTATAATGAAATCTCACGCTGAGGGTAATGATGAGTCTACTTTAGAAGACATGGTAAACTTATTATTCTACCAAGCTTGCATTACTGAAGGTGAAGAAATCGAAGACATTTCGCGTTTTACTCAGAAATTAAACAATATATTAGATAAGATTGTTTGTTAATTGATTAAAGTGAGGTTCTAGAGAAATAGTTCAGGAGTCAAATCATAAGAAGGGAGACCACTCAAGATAGCAAAAGTATAAGTGTTTTTGGATAAATTCCTCTAAAAAGAGCATGAAGTATGAATTTAGCTGCCAATGAATATAGAAAATAACACAAGGTACTTTTTACCAACCACAGTCCATGTTTAAAAGAGAAGGCTTTACTGATGTTGCATACTAAACATTATACAATTAAATTACTCAGCTTGATTGATTAATCTAGAGTCTTTATCAACTTGGAGTATTTCGAGAAAGATAGAAATCCAACTTGTCAGTCTTGCTCTAAATTGATGATATACTTTTAAGTAACTTCAGTACTTCGATTTATTTCTTACTCGTTTTTATTGCTAGCTCAGTCGTAGTTTATTTGCTTTTTACCTATAAAACTCTACATTTCTTCGCATTTCACTACTATTTTATGGTCAGGTTTTCTCACGTTATCAGAATCTGCAATTTTTTACGTTTTCATACATTTTTATTTACGTAATCTTGTAAGTGTATCTGATCTTTTCGTAACTCTTAATATTCCTCAAGCGAAAGCTTCTTAACTAGCTTTCTCATCAATATATTTTAATGGTTTTTTGCATTTGTATTGCCACTTTCCAATCTACCGTTTTTAATGCAAATACCGTTGCATTAAATGCTTTTTATATCTAGTCTTTTCTCTCGATGACATACATTATTATTTGTAAGTTGTTAGAATCTTTCTGATTAATTGCTGGAATTTATTTTTCTTCTAGTTATTCAAGAGGTTTGATAAAGTATAATCTTTTAGAGCTAACAAAAGTTAGAGAGTAATTTTATACAAAATATCTGATAAAGTTAATAATATCAAAACAAAAAGAATGTAATCAAAAGCTAGCATAATAGCGAATCTTATTATAATTAGAAGCTTAACAATATTTTGAATTATAGAGAAATTAGGAGTTTAAAACTTTATCTAAGAACTATCACTTGGCATTATATCTATCATTATAATCAAATGTCTGTTGCATAGGCTGTAAATACTTTCAGTATTTTTGTTGAAGTGAGAGATATGCTTTTTTTAGCCTGACAATAGTATTGTACGAACTATTTTCTCTCAAAAGGCATAAAAACTTTATAAAAATTTTATATTTATATCTGTATAGTTTATTCATGTGAGTATGAAGGGGTAAATATGTCTCAATTACAACGCACTTTTAGGAATTTAAAAATAGATTGTCGATAGTAACAGATGATCAGAAGAATTTACATAAAGAACTAGAAAATATATTAATCAACTTTTCTAATACATGTAATCCTAAAAGTAAAGATTTAGAAACTTTTTTAATAAAAAATAAAGAAAAAGTACACTGTATCGTTAATTTACAAACAGGAGAGGATAAAACAACATTATTACATGAATTTTCTAGTTGTGCTAAGATAGTGTCAATTCTTCTAAAAGAAGGTGCTGATCCTGATATTCAGGACAGATATGGATACACTCCTCTACACATTGTGACTCGATATGGTTATCAAGATGTTATTGAAACGTTCTTAAATTATAATGCTAATCCTAATATAAAAGATAAGTATGACAATACACCACTCTGTTATGCAGTTGAATCTGAAGAAGCAGGTATAGTGCAATCACTTTTAGATAAGTATGAGACTGAAGTTAATATTAAGAACAGTAAAACAGGAACACCTCTTATTTTCGAGGAATAATCTTAGATTATTTTTTACAAAGCGGCAAAGTAAATTATAGTTTAAGAGATGGTGATGGTATGACTATTCTGCATGCAGCTGCATCAAAAGGACATTCTGATGCTGTGAATGTTCTGCTAAAAAAGAATATCGATCCTTATGATTCAAATAATAAGGACGGATATACTCCCTTGCATTCTGCTATACTAAATGACTGGATGCGGAGTGATACTTGTAGCGATAATGAGAATCGTGAGCTTGGTTTTGATTGTGTTGAAGATGGGACTGGTGATACACATGATAATGTTATTACTATAGTTAGTTTGCTGATAGAGAAATCTGCACGTAATATATCACGTACTATCAAAAAAAGAGAGAATTTTTTAGAAGGGATTAAAGATGAAAAGCTTTGCATTACGATTGGAGATGAAATAGAGAAGTTGAAAACTAGACGTAAAAAAGTAATTTCTTATTATGTAAACACTGAAGATAAGCACGGATATACAGCAATATTTTTTGCAGTTGAAATGGGAAAGAAGGAATTGGTTGAATTACTTTTAAGTGAAGGAGCAAGGGTAGAAATAGCAGATGAAAATGGATTTACACCATTACATTTTGCTATTCATAATGAAAATCCTGAAATATTCAAAACTTTATTATTACATAACAGTATAGAAGGTGAACATGCTTTTACTGAAAAATATAATTCAGAAAAAATGAAAAGGCTTCTTAACGTGAAAGATAAGGAGGGTAATACACTTTTACATCACGCAATAAAAAGTGGATGTAGTGATAAGATTTTAAATCTAATAGTATAAAGTATGTAGATATTAATGAGAAGAACAAGTATGGTATTGCTCCTATTCATATAGCAGCTAAATATGGTAAACCAAGTCAAATAGATTTTTTTATACAAAATAAAGCAAATCTCAATGCTATTTGTGATATCCTTTCAAAGTCAATGATAGAAAAAATAGGTAAAGAGAAGGAATTATCGGTCAATCGATACAGCAATACTCGAGATAATAATGTGGATTGTAACAGCACAATAGATATTGTGGATAACACTACATATAAGAAAGCATCTGCAATAGCAATTGCAGTGGATAATAGTGATTCTGCTAATACAGATATGCTTCTCAGTGCAGGAGTGAATACAAACATCGAAGATAGTAGAAGTTGGTTACCTCTACATATTGCAATCAAGAAAGCATCAGAAGAAAATTGTACAGAAGAAGAAAGAGAAGAGCGAATTGAAATCGTTAGAAAGCTAGCATTGATTTCTGATGTTGAGTTTTTAATGTCAGAAGACACTGTTCAGAAAGATTCTTTAAAAAAATAAAGGATTTTATTGGTAGTACTTTAGTGATGACAGATAGTGAGAAAGTTCAAAAAGAAATAAAAAAATCTTTTTCTGAATTGATGTTGCAAATAAAGCTTAATCAGGAAGAAATTAATCACATATTACAAGATGCAGTGGACGCAAATAACTATGGAAAATTACCAGAAGCTCCTATAAGCAAAGAAAATCTACTCTACAATGACGCTTATGATGAAATAGATCACCATGTAAGGAAACCTACTCTATATCCGGATCTTTCTGATTATTTGAGTGAGGTTTATAGGTATACCTCTCATAATAGTAGTATAATAAACAGTAACACTTCAGATAAATGGGGGGGGGAGTGAGATTTCAGAAGTAGCAGATATAGATACAGGTACTCATAATTGGCATAGCACTTCTAAAAAAGATAAATCGTGGAATGATTTATCTGATGATCAGCTTGAAGGAACTTTAAAAAGTGCAGAAAACCAAACTAATTCCTATCAAACTAAAATATATGATATTCAAATTGATCACATTAAACAAGACTCTACAAAAAAGGAATTAGAAGTAGAGAAAGAGATTAATTTTAATTTAAAATTACATCAGCATATAAAACTTAACAAATATATAGAATTAATACATAAAGCGAATGATTTGAAATCATTGTATGAAATTGTAGATCAAGCATTAAATATGGGAATCAGAATAAATGCTACTCAAGATATGTTTGGAGATACAGTACTTTCCAGAGTCAATATTTTAAGAAAAACGAATCAGGATTCAGAAATAATTGCTACAATAATTTGTAAACTTATCTCAAAAGGAATGCCTATTTTAGAGAATGTGAGAAATTTCAAAGAGGTGTGTGATAAGTATCATGATAATATAGAAAAGGCTAAACGAAAATTCAACAATCGTTTAAATGAATTAAAAGAAGTAGCTCAACGTGGATTAACTAAGGGAGAATTACAAAATTGTGAAATTGATAATACGAATTTTTATCTAAAGCATTCGGAAGATAGCATAATAGATGTAGCAAAAATAGTAAATAAGACAACACTTAATAGTGATATACAACTGAGTTATGGTTTGATGAAAATAGGTAATAATGAGGTGGAAATTGAGACTAACAATGGTATAAGAAATTACACAGATCTTTCTGATAATGGTAATGTAGTATTAACTTTTAGTACCAGCTTGGGAGAGCTAAAAGTTGTGTTAAAACAGAGGAAAGATAGTATTGAAGTAAAAGTTTGCGATCAGAAGATGTTTGATCAACTTGTGAATAGTCAAGAAGAACTAGGAAAAAATTGTCGACTTGGAGGCTTACCTGTTAGTGAAGCGATAAATCGAGGATTTTTTATTCGATCTAGCAAACCTTTTTCATCATATGAGAATACTACTCCTTTTAATGAGATGAAAAATATACATAAAAAAGAAGGATGGTGTGAAAGAATAAGTAATGAAGTAAAATATTCTAGAGAGAGAGGAATTTAGAAACTATTGTGAACAAAGGAGCAATGAAAATAAAGTTTGTACTATACTGGGAATAGTATAGACATCAAAAGAGAATATCGTTAGAGGAATAGAAATTTTACTGAGGTGAAAGGAAATTTCAACAGAAATAAAGGGTGAATAAGGTAAGATGAATATATTTTACCAAAGAAGAGTTAATCCATTAAGGAGTGTAAGACAATATAAAGTAAAACAATTAGAAAATGTACCTCAAACTTATAATGTTATGAAATGTTCAAGTGTAAGAAATTGTGTAAAAATTTAGGATAAGAGGTATTTTGAATAATAAGGTAAAAGATTAAAGAGAGTTTAAGGGTGGTAGACCAAAAGCTTCCCTCTTTTCATTTACTGTCATAAAATTTGCATTTTCGACGTATTTCCATAGCTTTTGTCTTTTTTCCATGAAAATCTCTATTGAATCTTTGTCATATGACAAGTGTAAGTCGTGACCAAACTTTGGTGCTAACCAAGAATTAAGGTGACAGATAATATTTTCTAACGTAGGTAAAATGGTTTGTTCCCATAAAGATAAACGTGCTTCAACTAAGTTGCTATAAGTATTATCACCAGGTATTCCAAGTAATTGTGGAGGTACTCCAAAGGCTAAAGCAATATCGCGTGCTGAGCTATGCTTAGAATTGATAAAATCCATATCTTTCGGTGATAAACTCATTACCAATCATTTATAGGATTAAAGGTTTTTAGATGTAATACTGCTGGAAATCATAACTATTATTTCCAGCAGTATAACGATAAACATACGGTATATTATTTTGTCCAGGGACAATCTTAACTTTATCCGGCCGTAATAGATGAAGTTCTGTTGGTGGTTTTTTACTATTCTGACATTCAATCATCAATATATAAGCATTTCCACTAATTAATCTATAGTTTACAATACTTTCAAGAAATTCAGATTTTGATGTTATAGGATTTGGAGAATAAAGTAATTTCAATAGAGGATGATTTTTTATTTGTAATTTCCCTTGATCAGTAAATTGATAAAGAATATAAGGGACGGAAGATACAGCACTCGCTATCATGTTAATTGCACGAAAGACAATGACATTTTTAACGTAACCTTCTTCAGCAAAATTGAGATAATCACGTTTACTCCAGCTAGGTTCGATCATTAGTTGTAAAGCAGCATATTTATTTAGTATATTTTTTTCTTTTCTTTCAAAGATATAAATTTCATATTTTTCTCCGTATTAGCTATATTTTTGTAAATTTCTGATTATTAAAGTGTTATGATGTAGCTTGTAGAACTCATTACATTATAACTACATGCTCGGAGCAAGGAAGTATTCCTATTGCCATAAGAAGTCACTGTATTATGGTTTTTTAAAACTATCATCGTAATCTACTATCTTAGTCATCTTGCAATTTTATTAATTAGTGCTAAGCTCATATTATGACCAGAATAAAGACTTATTATTCTTTTGATGATGTACTATTATTACCTGGTTATTCCTGTGTATTGCCACGTAAAACAGATATAAAAACCTATTTAACAAATAGCATAGAATTAAACATACCTATTCTTTCATCCGCTATGGATACTGTGACTGAATCTAATTTTGCAATAGCCATTGCACAACATGGAGGAATAGGTTGCATACATAAAAATTTGTCGATAGATGAACAAGTTCTTGAGGTAAGAAAAGTAAAAAAGTATGAGAGTTGGATTGTATATGATCCGATTACAATTTCATCAAATAAAACAGTTGCGGAAGCAATAGCTTTAATGAAAGAGTATAATTATTCTGGAATTCCCGTTGTTGATAACAGAAAACTAGTTGGAATTCTTACTAATCGTGATGTGAGATTCATTGAAAATTTAAATAGGAAAGTTTTCGAAGTAATGACTAAAGAGAAGTTAATCACTGTACAAGAAAGTGAAATAAACAACATATCTGCAATGAAGTTATTACACGAGAATAGAATAGAGAAACTTTTGGTTGTAGACAAGAATAGTTGCTGTATAGGTTTGATAACAGTAAAAGATATAGAAAAATATAATCGCTATCCAAATTCATGCAAAGATAGTAAGGGACGTTTAAGAGTTGCTGCTGCTATTGGAACTGGAGCAAAAGATGGTATTGAAAGATGCGAAGCGTTGGTGTCAGAAGGAGTTGATGTAGTTGTTGTGGATACTGCTCATGGTCACTCTGCGGCTGTCATAAATATTATTAAAGAAATAAGAAAAATTCACTCTAATATTCAAATCATTGGAGGTAATATTGCAACGAAAGAAGCTGCTGAAGCACTGATTGATGCAGGGGTTAATGCAGTAAAAGTTGGTATAGGTCCTGGTTCAATATGTACTACGAGAATAGTCACGGGGGTTGGCGTACCTCAATTTTCAGCTATTAGAAATATTTCTGAAGTTTGTAGAAACAGAGGAATTAGATTAATTGCTGATGGTGGAATAAAATATTCAGGAGATATTGCAAAAGCTATAGCGGCTGGTGCAGATTCTGTTATGATAGGTTCGCTTTTTGCCGGAACTGATGAGAGTCCAGGTGAAATTATTCTTTATAAAGGGAGAGCTTATAAGAGTTACAGAGGTATGGGTTCCATTAGTGCAATGAAAAAGGGTTCTGCTAGTCGTTATTTTCAAGATATACAACATAAGCTAGTTCCAGAAGGAGTAGAAGGAAGGGTTCCATTTAAGGGACCTGCTTCTGGAGTGATACAGCAGTTGATAGGAGGTTTACAAGCTGCTATGGGATATACAGGAAACAAGAATATAGAGGAAATGAAGAATAATTGTAAATTTGTTGCTATGACCTCCTCAGGTCTTAGAGAAAGTCATGCCCATGATATAATCATTACACAGGAAGCACCAAATTATCATAACACATCCATCGATTTGGAATAAAAGATGTGAGTGAGGAAAAACAAGAACTTGCCAAATTACAAGCACAAATTGATCATCATAATATACTATATCATCAAAAGAATAGACCTGAGATTACAGATGCTGAATATGACGAACTTACAAGAAAAGCTCGTAAGATAGAATCAGAGTTTGAAAGTGTTGGAGCTCCACCAGATATAAGATTTTCTAAGGTAAAGCATATTGAACCTATGCTCTCTCTTGATAATGCTTATAATGAGAAAGATGTAGAAAAGTTTTTATTTCGAGTAAAAAGATTTTTAAACATAGAAGAAGTAGAAATAATCTGTGAGCCTAAGATAGATGGGTTATCATTTTCCGCAATCTATGAAGATGGTATATTTGTGAGAGCTGCAACTCGTGGCGATGGTCATATGGGAGAAGATGTTACTCAGAATGTTGCAACTATAAAAAATTTTCCAAAGCATTTGCAAGGTGTTGATGGTAGATTAGAAGTTAGAGGGGAAGTATATATATCTAATGAGGACTTTGCAAAGTTAAATGTTAGAAATGAATTTGCTAATCCGCGTAATGCTGCTGCAGGTTCTTTAAAACAATTGAATGCGAGTATTACTGCAACTAGACCTCTAAAGTATTTTACTTATTCTCTAATCGGCAGAGAGGTAAAAAGTCAGCAGGAAATATTAAGTATTCTCAGAACATTTGATTTTTGTGTGAACAAATATCAATTTGTAACGACTAGTGTAAAAGAAATGCTTGAATTTTATAATAAAATATATAATTGTCGTCATGATCTGGGTTATGATATTGATGGTATAGTTTATAAAATAAATGATCTAATATTGCAAAATCGATTAGGTAATACAAGTAAAGCTCCACGTTCAGCAATTGCATATAAGTTTCCTGCAGCTTTAGCAAAAACTAAGTTAAATAAAATACTGATACAAGTAAGTAGATATGGAACTTTAACGCCTGTTGCAGAATTAACTCCTATTAATATAGGAGGTGTTCTGGTAAGTAGAGCAAGCCTTCATAATCAAGATGAAATCAAGCGTAAAGATATAAGAGAGGGAGATATTGTCACTGTAAAACGAGCAGGTGATGTGATTCCTCAGGTTGTGGAGGTAGATAAGAATCTGAGACCGCAAAATACAGTTAAGTTTTTATTTCCTGAGAATTGTCCTGAATGTGGTAGTAAAATACAACAAATTACAGGAGAAGCTGTAGTTAGGTGTCCAGAAGAGTTTAGTTGTAAAGCTCAAATTATAGGAAAGTTAAAACATTTTTTTTCCAAAGATGCTCTTGATATTCCTAGTTTAGGAGAAAAACAAATAGAATTTTTTTATAAGCTTGGTCTAGTTAAGCAATTTACTGATATTTTTACTTTACAAGAGAAACTTAAAGAATTGAATTTTAAGGACCAAGAAGGTTGGGGCGAAAAGTCCATATCTAACTTACTACATTCTATAGAAAGTAGAAAAGTTATTACTTTAGACAGATTGATATTTGCTCTAGGTATTAAGTCTATAGGACAAGTTACAGCAAAGTTAATTGCTAACTATTATATTTCTTATGAGAATTGGTATTCTTCTATGATAAAATTATCGACGAATGAAGAAATTTTTGCTGAGATACTTAAGATTAACCATATAGGAAAAGAAGCAGCTAGATGTTTAAAACTATTTTTTTCTAAAAAACGTAACATTGAAGTACTAAATACACTTACTTCTTATCTTCAAATTTCTTCCGTGAATATAAATAGTGACTCCCTTTTTAGTAATAAGATTATAGTGTTCACCGGTAGTTTAAAGATAAGTAGAAATGAAGCTAAAACTAGGGCTAAGTTTTTAGGTGCAATAGTAAGTGCAACTCTTTCTTCTAAAACAGACTATCTAATCACTGGTGATAAACCGGGATCCAAGTATAAAAAAGCACTGGAACTAGGAATACAAGTTCTTAGTGAAGAAGAATGGGAGGTAGCTTGTTCTACTATGATAAAACCAGTCATAAGATGACTTAACCATTATGATTTACAAATCTCCTTATTTTTTCATGCTATGCATTATAATATAATTTTTACTTGGTTATATTAGAGAATCTAATATTTTTTATAAATATTTAGGTACTGTGGTATGATATTTTTTATTGATGATGGATTCGTTATCAATGAAATTAAATCATTTGGTTGAATAGAACTACCTTGCATGAGTATTACCTGGTCTCGTGTCATCATAGGTTCGGTATCTCCTGTTAATGGCTTAAATAGTACGGCAATGACTTTTCTTTCTAGAAACAAAGCCATAAATTTTGCTATTGAAAATGGTATATTTATTAACAAGCATTTTCTATTTGTAGTTTTCAAGATGAATTTAAGTAAGTCCTTAAAAGAATAGATTTCTGGACCACCAACATTATAAATTCTCTTACTACACTTATTGATAATAATCTGATATACTAATTCAGCTATATCCTTTACATATATTGGTTGAAATTGTGTATTCCCTCCTCCTATTAACGGTAAAAAGGGAAGAATAGTTGCGAGTTTTGCAAACTTATTAAAAAATTTATCTTCTTTGCCAAATACAACACTAGGTTTTATTATAATTGCTTTTGGAAATGCAGATATTACTGCTTTTTCACCATCTACTTTACTCTTAGCATATTTTGATAGTTTGTGATTTTCAACTCCCATAGATGAAAAGTGTATAAGCATAGGTACTTTTTTTGCAGTTGCAGCTTTTGCTATTTTTTCAGCTGTTTCAACATGAATATTTTGAAAAGTATGTTGCTTTGTTTCATTTAGTATTCCTATGAGATTAATCACTACATCACATTCTGCAATATTTTGTAGAAGCAGTTGCTCATCCAAAATACTTCCTTGTACTATCGTGGTTTGTTTAGTATTTTTATATAATTCAAAGGAGTTAGCTTTACTAGTGAATACTTTGATAAAATATTCAGCATTTGCCAGGCGCTCTATTATATATTTTCCTATAAAACCGGTGCCACCAAAAATAATTATACGTTTAGTCATGATTTTTCCATATGTTTTGATATCGAAATGTTTTGCTAAAACTAATGTGTTTGCTATTCAGATAGGTGTAGAAATATTTGCCATGATTGAGACCTTGCAGGAATGCATTCAGCACCTATAGTATATTCTAAAAAACTTTCAATAGCATTAACTAATATTGATTATTTGCAAAAGTGCGAATTCAACTTAAAAGTTGAACTTCATAAAGGATATTTCTAGTACATTAAAACACGTTATGCTTGAATATACTAATATAGTAACATAATATGTCGAAAAATAACGATATACAAGAAATGTTTCTTACTACAGTTTCCCCTATTGCCCATAACAAGTGATACCAAGTAGGTAGATGAGCGTGTTAAGCGTGCTATTGGTTGTATTAAAATTTTAAAAGATGCTGGTGAAATTAATAATTTTACTACAACTAATGATAATAATCAAGACTTACAAAGTATAGGAAAAATTCCTTTAGATATTGTAATTTTATTTAACTCTCGTAATGAAGAGAGCATAAATAATCTTCAACTTTGAAAATTAGAAGAATATCTTAAGAACATAGGAGGAAAAAGAAATATAGATTTGATTTGTAATACATTAAAGAATGATCTAAAGAAGGTAAGAGAGCGATATACTAGATATAGTAAAGTAGCATTTGAGAGTATGAGTAAAGCACAAGAAATCATACAAGAAAATAGCAATTCTTCTGTGCTAGAATTCAATGAATTCCTCTCAACAGTAGAAGAAAAAATAAGATCTTGTGATAATCTGTTGATAAAGTTTATGAAAGAGATTGACTCAGATATTGAATCTCTATTAGATAGAGATTCACTCCTCATGAGTGATGAATCGATTGCATTTGCGTCGTCAATAAACGAAAAGACATCTATACTACTCAATCAAGGTATAACTACTGGAATAACGATAATTAATCTATATATGAATACTGTTATGAAACGATTATTAAAAGAATGTTCTCAGGATATATGATCAAATAAACTCTGCGTTAACTAATACTATGACTGAAGTTCAGCAACAATCCTCTAGTATTGTATGAATAATAATATATTACAAAAATTTTTACAACATTAATTAAATTCATCATATTTTGAGTTTTAGAGGAAAATTTTTTGCCAACAATAAGACTTAGGCTAATAAGTTGTTGGCAGATAGTTTTTTTTATCAAGTCTTATTATAAAATTTTGGTAGAAACTACAGTCTGAGTCAATATCTACCATGAACTTCTCTATAACTGATTAAATAATAAAACAGCATGTTTTTAACTGATAAATTTTCTTTCCTTATAAAATATCTCTCGCTTCATTTATATAGACGATGTTAAAATGATCCATTAAACTTCACTCTTCTATTGATACAGATTCAAAGTAATTTTTATTCTACAGTTGAGTCTATTTTTCGAATGAAATTAACACTTTTCCAAGCTTTCTCCAGTTTTTAAAACACCTTATTTTGATTTCTAATATAAACTCCCTCTTAACTTTTATTTTTGGCAATATATTTACAAATCTTTCAAAGAATTGTAGATTTTTCCTAAAGATAGGACTCATCTGTCATATTTTTAATATATGATCTCTTTGTAGACAACCTTTAATTAATCTATTCGTTGGATGTAAGGTGAAAATAGTAATTCAGTAGAGAATAAGTTTCATGTAATGGTAACCCGATTACAGAAGAATAAGAGCCTTGTAAAAATGAAACAAATATTTCTCCAATACCTTGTATATTACATCCACCAGCTCTATCTTTCCACTGATTTGACACTAAGTAATAGTTAATTTCTTGTTGACTAAGGCGTTTAAATTTCACTACTGTCATCACAGTTCTAATATGCTTTTTTAATTTATTTGGAGTTAATAAACAAATACTAGTGTATACTCTATGCCTTCTTCCTGATAATAGACTAATACACTGCTCTGCTACCTCAGTACTCTTTGCTTTTGGTAATATTCGTCTACCACATGCAACAACAGTATCAACTCCTAACACAAAATATTCAGAATGTAAATTCTGAACTTTTTCAGCCTTATTTATTGCCATACGAATAGAATATTCCTTTGGTAATTCTTTTTTCTTTGGTGTTTCATCTATCTGTGGAGGAAGAACTAAACCTGGTTTAATGTTTATTTGTTCTAAAAGATCTACATGTCTTTTTGAAGATGATGCAAGAATAAGATTACTTAGATGTTGTTGGTTTATCACTTGTGCCTTTAAGCCTTCTAATGATACGTCCTTTTTTTGCATTTCTATCGTATATACTCATTTCAATTAGTACCTTATCACCAATAATTATTCGTATCTTACTTCTTCTAACCTTACCTGATACGTGGCAAATTATCTCATGATCATTATCCAGCATTACTCTAAATTCCGCTGCTGGTAATAATGCAGTGACTGTGCCTTCTACTTCAAAGAGTGTGTTATTTTTTATCATACATCACATTATAATTTAATAATTTCTTTAGTCCAGTTAAAAGACTTATTATTTGCAAGTAATAGACTTAATACCTACTTTTATTTTGTCTAATAGCCCATTGATAAATCCGACTTCACTTTCTTTACTGAGTAAACTAGATGCTATATTAGTATATTCACTGATTACTACTGGTGCAGGTGTGTCATAACAAGTGAGTTCACATATTGCAACACGTAAAATAGATAAGCTAATAGGATTTAATCTTGTAATAGACCAATTTGAACGTAAGTAAGAACTTATTATATCATCGTACTCTTCATTGTTGCTGATCACTTGATTTAATAATTCCTTTAAAAAAAGATGGTCAATGTCATTAGATTTAAATATTTTAGTTAGTTCTTCTATAAAGTGAGAAAGATCTTTATTATAGTCTATAAAGTTGTTCGCATAGATAACCTGCACAGCAAAAAATCTGGTTAAACTTCTGATTTCATTCCAACTTTTTTCTATGACCATTTATTGTACAAATCTATCATATGTAAAACTGTTGAAGCAGCATGACCACCTATATCTTTCTTGTTTTTATTTGCTCTAATTAAAGCATCATTTTCATTATTTGTAGTAATTATACCCATACCAAAAGGAATGCAATAACGCATAATAATTTTATTTAAACCTTCAATTACTCCTTTACAAACATATCGATAATGGTCTGTATCACCACGAATTACAGCTCCAAGAGCTAAATAACCATTATAGTTTATGTATTCACTTTTAATAGCAAAGAGAATTGCAGCAGGTATTTCAAATGTACCAGGAACTTTTATTATATCATAACTAGCATTTGAGTTTTTAAAAGAGCTGGTAGCTCCGTCAAGCAAAAGCTCTTCTATGACAGAATAGTATGTAGAACTAACTATTAATATTTTTGACATTTTAGAAAGAATTTTGTTATTGATTGTTGAATCAAAGTTATCACATTACCAAATATCCAATATATTAATAAACCAGCAGGAAATGAAGAAAAAATACAAATAGATATGTAAGGTAGAAATTTCATCACGTTCATTTGTACATCATCTTTTATATTATTTTCACTAAGTTTTTGCTGTATTATCATAGTGATGCCAAAAATTATAGGAAGAATACCGATAGAAATAGGAAAATTATAATTAAATAGACCAAAAAGTGTAAAAATATTTGTTGGGTCTGAAGCTGAAAGATCTTTTATCCATAAATAAAAAGGGGCGTGCCTCATCTCTATGGTAACAAACAACACTTTATATAAGGCAAAAAATACTGGAATTTGTAATAATATGGGAAAAATGTTAGATATAGGATTTACATTGTTTCTCTTATAAAGGGCTATTATTTCCTTATTTTGTTTTAAGTTATCACTTTTGTATAACTCCTTTATACGATTAACCTCAGGCTGTAGTACTTTCATCTTGAACATAGAAACATATGATTTGGTAGATAAAGGAAGCATTAGAAGTTTACTTACTAGTGTGAGTAATAGTATTGCTAGACCAAAATTATTTAAAGCTAGATAAAAATACTCAAGTAGTAAGAATACTGGTTTAGTTATAAAATACAGTACACCAAAATCTACTGCTTTATCAAACAAAGGTATATCTAAGCTTTCTTTATAGAAATCTAGTAATCTTAATTTTTTTGCACCAGCAAAAAAGTAACTAGTGTTAGAGACACTAGTATTAGGTAATAAATTTTTATAAGATTTTGTGAATTCTACTTGAAATTTATCAATAGCATTAACCTTTATATGTTTAATATTTGTTTCTATTTTATCGGAGTCATCTACAACAATTGAGGTAAACCAATACTTATCAGCAAAACCAAACCAGTTTTTTTTGTCGGTTGATACTTTGATTAACTGCTTTTTAATAATATCTTTATAAGTCCATTCTTTTAATTTCTTGCTAAATATTCCTAATACACCCTCGTGTGATATCCAATAAGATCCACCAATATTTTCGTGTATTCGATTAATTCTGCCATAAGGAACTAAAACAACATTATCTTTTGTATTATTTTCAATAATTTGCTCAATCTTGAACATATAATGATCATCTAAGCTAAACTTTATTCTAAATAAAATTCCTTCTCCATTATTCCAGAGTAACTTAACTTCTCTAGGAGAATTGTTTTCTAATTGCCAAATTGTCTCAGAATTTGGTAAATTAATTTTGTTATTAGGATCTAATAATCCAAACTCAGCAAAATATGCATCCTTTGATTCCGCAGGAGATAATAATGAAACTTGTGGAGCAGAAGAATCAGGGCTTACTAGATAATTATTTAATACTAAATCGTCAATTCTTGCCCCTTTTAGAGAAATTGACCCGTGTACTGAATTGTTAGAAAATTTAACTCTCTGATTTTTAGTATTATCAATTATACTAGAGCGACTTGGGTAAATTATTGAGGTATGAGATTCAACTTGTTCAGAAACTGATTGTTTATGATCAGGGAATTTATTACAAATTATACGCCAAGATACTATAATAAAAACAGAAAGCATAATTGCCAAAATAAGGCTTTTTGTTTCTGACATAAACTTTAACTGAATTATTCCTTTCAGTTGAAGTTTATATTAAATATTGTACCAAAACAATAAAATTTTAATAATGATTTGTTAATTACAAACAATCTTTAAATTTCAAAGGTATGAATGCATTAAAAGATTTAATTATTTGGATGATGATAATAATTGCCACTGCTATGCTTTTTAATTCACAAGGAGATAAGCTAAACTCTAATTTTTTTAGCACTTTTCTTCCACACAAGGGTAAAATTCAGGGTAATGGTAGAATAGAATTTACACAATCACTTGATGGACACTTTTATATTCAGGCAAAAGTTAATAATCACAATATAACATTTTTATTAGATACTGGTGCAACTGACATTGTTCTATCGGAAAAGGATGCTATATATGCTGGTATTAATTTGCATAACATTAAGAATTTTAAAGTATACGAAACAGGAAATGGGAGAATTAAAGCCGGAGTTGTTCAAATTTCACAGATGATAGTAGGAAACTTTTTGATCAGAAATATACAAGCCAGTGTTAGTCCTAGCGCTATCTCTCATTCTCTGCTAGGTATGAGCTTTTTAAAGTATTTTGACTTTACTATAAAAGATAATAAATTGATATTATACCGTGATACAGCGTAAAAATAATACATGAAAACAATTTTTTAGTATAGTTTTTTACAAATCACCTTAAATTTAACTTTTTTGTATATAAGCACTATACAGCTATGGGTAGTATAAAAATCAACTTTAAAAATTTTAAGATAATAAACTTGTGCTTTTTATCATATTGAATGTGGCTAATATTTAAATTATTACAGAGATAGGTTTAATTGTCTAATTCAAATACTTGAATAGGAATATTATATTTATTTCCATTATATAATTTTTATCTTTCGCGCATCACTGTTTTATATGGAGTATTTTAAGATAAACTACAAAATACTAAAGTTGAGTTTGTCATTCTTCAGTGTATACCTTATATACTTTTGACTACACTTATATAGTTTTTAAAGATTTTTATACCTTATGTTGAGTTTTGTTGCTTACTTCGCACTTCGATAGAGGTAATAATATTTTTTTCTTTTGTGAGAATCTTAAATTCAAAACCATACATAGAGAATTCCTCACCTTCTTCAGGAATACGTTCTATGTCATTAATAATCATACCTGCTAAAGTTGTTGCTTCTTCACTAGGTAGATTCCAATGTAACTGACGATTTATATCTCTTATAGTTGATTCACCACTTATTTGATGTACAGAATCAGATATTTTTTTTATAAGATTTTCTGTAATTAAATCGTGTTCATCAGAGATATCACCTACTATTTCTTCTAATACATCTTCAAGCGTCACAATTCCTTGTAATGTGCCATATTCATCAATGACGAGAGCAAAATGTTTTCTATTTTTACGAAAGTTGTGAAGTTGTATACTAAGCAATGTGCTTTCAGGTATAAACCATGGCTTCGACATCACTTCAGTAATATCAATATTATTGTTATTTTCGCGTAAAGCATTTATTAGATCTTTTACATGAACAACACCAATTATATTTTCTGGTTCTCCATTCCATAAAGGAATTCTGCTATGATTACTGGTAAGAATATTCTTGATAAGTTCCTCTTTTTTTTGATTTATATTAAGAGAAAATAAGTTTTTTCTATGAGTCATAATTTGTGATATTTCAGTTTCAGCTAAGTCTAATATGCTATTTAGCATATCTAAATCTTGCTGTAACATAGTACCTTCACTACGGTGTAAAGTAATCATATTACGCATAGCATCTGCTGCTGATAGAACCTCTTTTTTTTTATGTAATCCGCATAATTTGAGAATAAAATTAACAATGACTTGCATTGCTATTGTTAGTGGTGAAAATACTTTAACAAAGAATAACATCAAGTAAGATGAAGAGAGAGCTACTTTCTCTGGATTTTGAATAGCATAAGTTTTTGGTAGAACTTCACAAAATAACAAAATACATATTGTTATCACAACTGTTGATATTAAAATTCCTTCATTACCAAAAATTCTAATAAACATTACTGTTGATAAGGAAGAGCATGTAATATGAATTATTGTGTTTCCTAACAATATAGTTCCTATAGTCAATTCTTTTCTATTTAATAGACGATCTATGACCTTTGCTTGTTTGTTACCACTTAGTTTAAGTTTATTAATTCGTGAGCGACTAATTGAAGTTAAACTCATTTCTGCTCCTGAAAAAAAAAGCGATAAGGTAAGTAGAATTATAGTAGTTGAGAGTAGAAACACTGATAGCCAATCCATTAGAGTATGTGATAAAAAGTACTATGCATTATATAAACCTTTCTATTAAATAAGATTGCTCACTTTAAAAAAGAATCATAAAGTATATCACAGGCAACGTCTATATGTTCATTGTTAATAATAAGTGGAGGAGTAATTCGAATGACTTGATTGTTTAAGACTTTAGTGACAATTAAGCCTTTATTTATACATTTATTCATGATTTGATCAGCTATAGGAGTGATAAGTTCTATACCAAGTAATAACCCTTCTCCTCTTATTTCTAAAATTTTTTCAGGAAACTCTCTAGCTAAATTAATTAATCTTTCCTTCATATATCTACTAGTTTTTTTCACAGAATGAAAAAAACCTTCTTCTAGTATTATATCTAATACAGCATTACCAACAGCCATTGCTAATGGGTTTCCACCATAAGTTGATCCATGAGTTCCTGGTGTAATTGATTCTACTATGTAGTTTTTTGTCATACATGCAGCTATGGGAAATCCATTTCCCATAGCTTTTGCACAAGTTAACATATCGGGTTCAATATCAATGTTTTGATAATGAAATAAAGAACCAATTCTCCCATAACCAGATTGTATTTCATCAAAACATAAGATTATTTCTTGAGCTTTTGTTATTTCTCTTATTTGTTTGAGATACTCTATATTTAGTGGATATACTCCGCCTTCGCTTTGTATAGGTTCTAGAAATATGGCTGCAGTTTCTTCATTTATTTTTTCCTTTAAGGCTTGAATATTATTTCTTGGTACCTTGTCAAATCCAGAAAGTAGAGGTCCAAAACCTTCACGAGATTTTTCATTTCCTCCCGCAGATATCGCAGCAATACTACGACCATGGAATCCACCTTCAATTGTAATAATGCGATTACGTTTTTTCTCTCCTTTCATATAAAAATAGCGTCGTATAAATTTGATAGCAGCTTCAACTGCTTCTAATCCGCTGGAACAGAAGAAGATTTTGTCTGAAAAGGTAAGTGATGCTAAGCGTGTAGCCAGCAATTCTTGTTGTGGTATGGTAAATAAATTGGAACAATGCCACATTGAATTTAATTGTACCTTTAATTTCTCTGTGATGTATGGGTGACTGTGACCCAAAGAAGTAGTTGCAATACCTGAAGAAAAATCTAGATATTCTTTTTTATCTTGATCAAAAAGATACGGTCCAATTCCTTTGATCATAGGAATTGCAAGCCTATTGTAGGCATTGATAATGTAACTCATTTATGTTTTTAAACTGGTACTTACAACTTATCATTGATAGAAAAATTTATCTAATTAAATTGATAAACTTTGTTCTTCTGATCTTGCTTTTATTCTACTCACATGATTGACACAGGGTGTAAATGGATTACTTTTTGCTAGATCATTAAAATGACATATATTTTTTTCAGGTAGAATTGGTTTGATACAATTTGTATTTGTAGCTATATCTAGCATACAACCTTTTGTGATATTATTTATATCTCTATTTTGCAAGTAGGATGGAGAATTGTTGTTTGTTTCTCGAATTGTGATAGGTAATGCATTAATATTATCTATAATGTTCACACATTCAGAAATAAAAGTTTTTATGTATGATATTTCTAAAGAATCATTAAGGTTTTTTGTATTATCAGCTCCTTCTTCTTGTTCAATATCTTGATAATAAAAGTCTGCTATATAGGCTATTTGTTGTGTAAATCCTATTTCATGATTAAATTCTTTAATAGCTGAAACACCAACTTGTTGTGAAAGATTTCTTTCACAACATATATCAGATATACGATATGAAGTTGCAAATGCTGCTATTCCAATCGTAATTGGCATAAAAGTAAGATCGCTACTTAAAATTAATACTGACTGAAGATGAGAAGGAACGTTGCTAACTATAAGATCGTAACCGAATAATCCTATACTGGTGATAAGAGTAAAGAATAACGTTACTAATAATGCAGAGGTTGTTTTTTCTAGTAAGGATTTTTTGTTTGCTATTGTAGTATTATTTGTATGAGCCGTGGGTTTTCTTAATGTCATAATAAAGAATAGTAATGAAGTCCAGAGCATTTTAGTATTGAGAGAAGGAGCAATAGAATTTACTACTCCTAATAGAAAAGAATTGATAGTGGAGTTTCTTAAGTCATAGAGAGTGAATAGCAAAAATATAGCGAAATAACTTATCCATATAGAAAGTAAATGCGTTTTCTTACTAAAATATTTCATTTATTATACCATCAGAGAATAAGTAACTAATAATCCTTTCCTTAGGAGAGAATTATTAATATACTAACTGTTAGGGTTTAATAAATAGTTAAGAAAATAAGTTAATTTATTTAGTAATGTTTATGATGTTAAGACCACTAACTTTTCTATTTTCTATGTCACTGTGTGCTTGAGGAATTTCTTGAAATTGATATTCTTTGTTAATTTTGACAATTAAGAGCTTTTTCCTTATCATTTCAAAAATCTCCATTGCAGTGAGCATTAATGTAAATCTATCACTTTTGTAGTGTTGTAATGACGTACCAGTTGCAAAAAGTGATCGTGAAGATAATAAAGAAAAGCTTATGGGGACTGGCCCTGATATTTGACCATATGAAATATATATGCCAAATTTCCCTAGAGATGAGAAAGATAATTGACCTGTTTTATAACCTATAGGATCATACACTGCCCCTAATCCCTTGCCATTTGTTATTTCCATAATCTGTGATGCAGCATCTGCTTTATTATGATTGATTACGTGTCTACATCCATTTTGTAGGGCAATATTAATTTTATCATCTGAACTTACAGATCCTATTACAATACCTTTTTTATCTTTTGCCCATTGGCATATTATTTGACCAAGTCCACCATTTGCACCATGTATCAATACAAAAGCTCCTGGTTTTATTTTATAAGATTGGTTGACTAAATAATGTGCTGTCATACCTTTAAATAGCACTGCAGCAGCAATTTCGTCTGATATATAATTGGGAATTTTTATCAGATATTTTTGATGTATAATACGTTTTTCACAGTATGCTCCAGCCGGAGCTGTACAATATGTAACTCTATCTCCAATTTTGAGACCATCACTTGTGTTGTCACCAAGGTCTTCAACGATTCCAACTGCTTCTACTCCTAAGATCCCTGGTAAATTTCTAACTTTTCTAATGCCTTTTCTATGTTCGGTGTCATAGCGATTTAAACCAATTTTTGTATGGCGTATTAAGACTTTTTCACCTTTAGGTTTTTCAATCTTTATATTTATAAATTTTAGTACCTCTGGCCCACCTGTTTTTTGAATTTGTACAGCCTTAACCATGATCATTCCATGTAAAAACTTATTCTTATTATCATTATTAGATATGCGCAACTTAAATCAAGATCTCACTTTTAATTATGTATAAAAATGAAAGCTAAATTAATGATCTCTTTGGAAAGAACATGTTAAACTCAAAATACTATAAAGTTAAATAACTATTATACAATTCAACTGTTATACGACTATAAAACACAACTTAAAATTGTTTTATTGAAAATTAGTTCACTGATAAGTTGATAAATACGTAAACTCTCTTACTATTTATACTAAAGCAGAAACTATGATAGTATGATAATTTACTTTTTATTAAAGTAGTTTCTTTACTTTTATTATAAACAAGGCAAATATAGAGGTTACGTAATGACAGAAAATACTCAAAAGGATATAACTAGAGTTATCAAAGAGGAACTACAAAAGACAGGTAGAATTAGAGAAAATAATGAACCCATCGAAAATATCAAAATTACAAATGATCATGCTTTTTATAAGCTGATTTGTGAAAAGGAAGCACACAGCGATCTTTCATCTGAAGAGTTTAACTTGTTGTACAATGAAATCTCTGAAAAAATGATTTCTCGACCATTCACTATTAAGGAAATAAATGATTTCTGCACTCAAAAGAATATAAAAACCTTTTCATTAGAAGAATTATTATCTCTTGTACCAAGAGAAGTATCAGAATGTTATGTTGATTATGAAAATAACTCAGTAAAAGATCATAATCATGGCTATATAGGTAGAGAGATTAAGATAAAAGCTTCTTATCAGAATGCAGATTTAGTGCAAGATAATAGTGATCAAGGCTATATTACAGATTCTAATTCATATTATAAATTTATATATAATAAAATGGCAGGAGGTAATATTAGAAGCTGGGTTTTACAGAATCTTGGTAACAAGCAAAGAAGAAGAACAGAATATGAGAGATCACCTCACTAATAATTCATCTATCACAGATAAAGTTCTAAGAAATTGGGTGCGTGATAATCCTGATGTAGATCTTAAGGCATGGTTAAGCGATTCGGCAAATAAGGGTTATACTAGAGAAGAATATAATGCACTATATGAAAAAATCTCTGAAGAGCTTGTACATACCAGTATGAGTATTAATACAATAAAAAATATATATAAGAAATATAATATCACACCTCCAACAGATGAGGAATTTGATATGTTAAAAGATAAACAGAGTGAAACAAGGTCATTTGATTACTGGGAAAATAAAACAGGGTTACCATTTCAAGGTAGAATAAATCTAAAAGTGACTGATAAGGATAATATTGATTTATTTCAAGATAAAAATTTAAAGAGTAATTTTGATAAAAATGTAAGTATAAATAACATACAATTTCTTTCTTCATTAGAGAAGACGGTTCAAACCTTTTATGATTTCTTTGGAATAAAAAAGGATAATAATCCACTTTTAGTTGATGGAAATCTTGCTAATTTTAGACTTTTTCTATTTGATAATCATGAAAGTTACACCAAACATTTAGGAACACAATATTCTGGTCAAATACCTGGTGGTGGGGGGCTAGCTGAATCTTCAGATAATAATTATATTTCTAATCTCTATTCACATGCTGATAATGCTCATTCTGATTTCAATCATGATCAAAAAAGTGATTATCAAGACTATCACTATGTGATAAAACATGAGCTTGTTCATGGTTTGACATTTTACTTAACTTCAAAACTTGACTTAGGTAAAGTTTTGATGGAAGGATTAGCTGAATATGTCACTCTTCTTACAGAAGGAAAAAAAGCATCTGACTTCGCCAACCTTGTGGATGATAAATTTCGCAACATGAGTTTAAAAGAGATAATAAGGGGAGAAGTTTATCCTTATAAAACAGGTGCAACAGTCATTGCATATCTTGAAGAAACTTATCCAAATTTTATAGATAATTTGCTTTATGCGGCAACTCAAGATAGAAAAACTCTTAATGGTCGTTTCTATTTTAAAGAGATGATGAAGAAAATTTATGAAAGTGAAGAAAAAATGGGGTTTTCAAATTAGATAAAGAATAACTTAGAATTTGAAAATTTTCATTCTAACGTTGAATATATAGAACAATATTCTTTAGACAAAATAGGGGTAAAAGAAAATAATGAAGATACAAATCAGAATAGAATTCCAGGTGATAAATTAGGACATCCAGGTGCTTCAGAAAGTTCAAAAGAGAAAAATATTGTAAAGGAGAAAATGTACTTTTCTAGGGAAATAGAGTCTAGTCCCAAAAATGAATCAAATCCAATGGAAGCAGATGTAAATGGTCAATGTATAGTTGGGCTTATTTATCAAAATGGTAATAAAGTAGATGCAATAGAAACCTTGATCAAGAGAGGTGCAAATCTTGCAGTGCAAAACACTAGAGGAGAAATACCTTTAGATATTGCAATTATAGAGGGAAAAGTGGAAGTAGCAAAATTATAGATTATAATAAAAATCTTAACCATATTTCAGAATCAGGCCATTCACCTTTACATTATGCGATTCTTTATCAACAACAAGAAATAGCAGAGCATTTAATACATAGTGGAAAAATAGATTTAAACTCTCAAATTTCACTAAAAGATCAGCAATTTAATGGAAAAACACCTTTACACCTTGCTATATTAACTGGTGATATGGAAATAATAAAATTATTGGTAGAGAAAAATGTAGATATAAATATTAAAGATGCCAAAGGGACAACTCCTTTTATGGAAACTTTTTCCTATAATGGTAACGTTGAAGCGGCTAAATGTCTGTTAAATCATGGTGCTAATATTGATGGTATAGAACCACTTATGTATAACAATATAGAATCAGAATTTGCAGAGCTTTTAATAAAAAAGGGTGCAAACGTAAATTATCAAGACAGTTATGGTCATACACCTTTACATGTAGCTGCTTATAACGGAGATCTTGATAAGTGTAAACTCTTATTAAAGCACGGAGCTATACTTGAGAGTGCATCCAATGTAGGAAGAACTCCTCTTATTGAAGCCGTTTCTGGTGGTAAAATAGAGACAATCAAGTACTTAATAGAGGAAAAAATGCCAATGTTAATGTTCAGATGAGTGATGGGTATACATCCTTACATAAAGCTGTGGTCATAGGTAATCTGGAGATTGTAAAATTTTTGATAAATCACGGTGCACAACTTGAAGTCTATAATAATTGTGGAATCAGTCCTCTTGCCTTGGCTTAAAATATGGGGGGCAGCAAGAGATAATTGATTATATCGACACTGTAATAGTGTCAGCTATTCAACATAATGAAAAATTCTCTGTTGATCAAATTAGTGTGAATATAAGGCATAATTTGTCTGATTACACAGCAATAAAAGAAGTGGAGGCAACTTGTTAAGAATACTATAGAGCAATTTAAAGAAGCTTTTAATATTACTCCTAGTAGTGACAGAGAAATTAATATATGTTTTTGAGAATAGGGATCGATGGGCATCTTATGTAAAAAAGTGGTACAAAAAACAACAGATAAAGTCCTTGGCCTATCAAAAATGGTCGATGAAGGTAAAGGGGCTGATATATATATATATTGATCATCGAGGAAACATTATAAAAGATACGTTAGAGCATGAGATTGGCCATGCAATGAATTTTATCAATCTTATCAATTTTGATCATTTTATACCCCAAGCAATGCATGAAGCTATTGCGAACTATATGGAAGGTAGGGAGAATAATGAGAGTTCTAATACTTTTATGGATAGGGAAGCTTTACTAGAGATAAAAGATAAAAGTCTTGTGCTAGATGAAATATTACGAAAGAATTTAGTAGGAAATTACTACTATTCAGAAGCAGAACAAGTGATAAAGTTTCTGGAAGATAAGCACCCTAGTCTTATTGATGATTTATTTAAAAAACTTTCCATAATGAATAATTCATCTACAGATTTTAAGGAATATAGTCAAGATGAAGCTGGCAAGGTAATGACAGATTTTTTTAACCAATTAAAAAGTTACCGTTCGGAATTTAGAGATTGGGTTGAAGAAGAGATCAAGAGTCAATATGATGACCAGAAAGGTCATCAATCCTCAGATAGAGTATCTCGTAATATTAAAGTTGATGTTCAACCAGAAGATGAAAGATCAGAGTCTATTATTCTTAAGGATACAATTCTCAAAATAGAGAGAAGCTGTGATAATGATTTGCAAGGAAAATGTGAAGCAAAATTAATCATAGATTACTCTACTATGAAGTCTTTATATGATCAGGCAGAAGGTATAGATATAAACAAACTGTACTTGAATTTTGGCACAAGTTACATGATTTAGATTATAAAATTGGTACTTTGCTTCAAGAAAAGTACTATTTTAAAGATGGTCAATTTTTCATTAATAATACTGAGACGAATAGATCTATTGTTTTACCTGAAAATGAAGTGTCAATAAAAATAATGAAATCGAATGAAAATTGTAATTTAGTAATATTAAATGCAAGAGGTGATATAATAAATCATGTTAGTATAATCAATGATGAATTGCTATCTAGTTTGACTGATGCAAATTATGAAATAGCAAATAATATAGATTTGATAAATTATAATACTGAGTACTATCTTGATATCATCAATAATGATTTCGGAGGAAAAATCTATGATTCTCATGAAGATGTATATCTCTTTTAAGGGGATTTTGAAGATTAGTTCTGATGAAGAAAATAGTTAATTAAAGTAGTATAAAACTTCTTAAATAAGTTATGTATAACAGAGTACATATAATATCTTTGTTATACATACGCCAAAAAATAAAAAGTAATTACAGAAATATATACAAGGCATAATTATCCTTAGTAAAGTAGGTAATAAGTGAGTAAAAAAGTAAGAGTTCAGGTATGATATGTATAGAAAGTTTTCTTTTGATCAAAATATATAATATGTTATAATGAAAATTTAGGTTGCTTTTCATGTCTAAACTACCTCTTCTGCTGGCTTTTACAATAATAATTGCAGCTTTACCAATAATAAATAATTGGCTTTCTATAAAAGATAAAGCGCTAAGTGATGATTACATAGATGAAAGAGTAGAAGCCTATATAGATAAAAATATGAGTAAAATTATCAATGGTATTGAGAAAAAGGACAAATTGAGAAATAATGCACCAAAAAGTAGAATTTCACAGTATACAGAAAGATTACTTGATCCATCTTATCCTTATTCTGGTAACAAAGAGAGTAAAATTGTAGTTATTGGCTTCTTTGATTATTCATGTGGCTACTGTAAAATAATGAAAGATGATACAAAACAATTAATAAAGGATGGTAAGATTAAATATATCTTTAGAGACACTCCTATACTAAGTGAGTATTCTCTGGAAGCTGCAAGAAGTGCTTTAGCTGTATACTTTATTGATCGAGAAAAATACTTTGACTTCTATTACGCTGCTCTCTCACACAATGGAGGACTTTCTCAACATGATATCTTAAATATAGTCAATAGCATAGAAATTGATGAAAATGATTTTCACAATTCAATGTTAACAAATTCAGATAAGATTGAAAAAATGATAAATGAGAATAGACTGCTGATGAGAGATTTAGGTATATCTGGAACACCTTTCGTTGTGATAGATTATAGTGTTTTTGTTGGAGCAACTGATCTTGCAACACTACGTAAAAAAGTAGATCAAATACAACGTAGAGTTCAAGATTAAATAATCTAAAACCAATTTTATTGATAGTTAAGTCGGACACAATTTCTATACATGCCCAAAATAGATTAAAATATTCTTGCTGATAGAGCAAAGAAATCACCCTATTAAAGGAAGCAGTATCAATACCTTGTACAATCTTTTTAGTAGTGCAAGTTGTCTGCAAATGGTGATAGAAAAATATAATTGCTGATTCTATTAAGAAGGTTGGAAACGAAGGTGTTACTACTGTTTAAAGAAAGTAAGAGTTTAAAGAGTGTCGGTATGTAATTCGATCATGATCACCTCGCTTTTATCAACTACAACCAGCTGAAGCTGGTGGTTTGAGTAAAAGCAGATTATGAGTTTTAAAACTCAGAGATGTTGGCCCTAATATTTTCTCCGTAATAGCTCAAATTTTTGGAATAATTTACGACTACTTTTTCCTTTGATATATTGAACTAATTTGAATAGAGCCATGCTTAGAGAAAAGGAGATTAGCCTATGCACACGGTCAGGTGACCATTTACAATATACACGTAATTTGCATCACATACTTACCTAATAATTTCTCTAGAAGGAACTGCTATTTGGTCAGTAAGTATTCTATATCTATACTCAGTACAAAACACCAATAAATCGAAAGTATTATGCTTATAATCCATACTATATTGTTCTCACACTAAAGTGTTCCTCTCACCTCACTATATAAAAACCTTTTAAAAATTATAGCTAATCTATAAGAAGGTAAACGTTGTACAGTTAATTCTTCTTTTCTCAATTAAAGGTTTTTATAAAAAGTGAAACACCATAATATGTACTCAATAAATTGATAATCTTGAGTACACTGTTTGAGAGTTTTTATTAGCCTTTAGGGTGTCTTTGTCTGTTTCCTAACTTTCGTAACTACTGTTGTACCATCCATAACACCTTGTGCATTGCCACAGGTATAACTATCACCAGTATTTGGTAAGAGTTTTATCACAATTGTAGAAGCACCGAAAAATATTGCACAGAAAACACCTAAGCCAACAAGAGCTGGGCCACGGCATTCTTCCCAATATTGCAAGTAACGCTGCTCCTATAGTTACCACTGTCATAAAGCGGTTCACCTATTGTCCTAACCGACTATTTTGCATATTACATCGGCTGTGGTATCACTATCCTCCTGAGCATTTGCATCACAGACAAAAATAAAAGGAAGATAGGAAACAAAATAAAAAATTTTTTCATCATAGTTGTCCTAGAATAATATTACTATACTAACATATATATATTAATTTTTTAAAAATATAATTTATGTGTTATAGAGTTTGATTAGAATTGGTTTCATCACAAAAACATGTTATAATGTACAATTTACACTGTATAGGTAATATATGAGCTACAATCAGAAAGTGTTAGATCACTATGAAAACCCGAGAAATGTTGGTTCTTTAGACAAAAATGATCCTAGTGTGGGAACGGGTTTAGTCGGAGCACCATCTTGTGGTGATGTTATGAAATTACAGATTAAGGTGAATAAAGAAGGAATTATTGAAGATGCTAAATTTAAAACTTTTGGTTGTGGCTCCGCTATTGCATCAAGTTCATTGTTAACAGAAATCATAAAAGGTAAAAACATTACTGATGCAATGCAAATAAAAAATACACATATAGTAAAAGAACTATCATTACCACCAGTTAAGATACATTGTTCTGTACTTGCTGAAGATGCAATCAAAGCGGCAATAGAGGATTACAACAACAAACAAAGTAAGTCTGATGTCTGAGTATTTAAAAAAACAGAGTAAAGATCCAATTACCATTACAGATAGAGCGTGTGAAAGAATTAGATACCTATTAGATAAAAAAAATAATGAGGAAACCAAAGCAATTGGTATTAGAATATTAATCAAACAAAAAGGATGTGATGGTCTAAAGTACAACATAGAATATGCATATGAGTCCCGCCTCTTTGAATCTGAAATTGAAGCAACTTGTGGAGACGGTGAAAAAGTTAGAATATTGGTTGATCCAAAGTCAATCATGTTTATACTTGGATCAGAAATGGATTATGTAGAAGAAAAATTTTCATCAGGTTTCATTTTTAAAAATCCTAATGAAAAGGGGAAATGTGGATGTGGAGAAAGTTTTCATGTATAATTACTTTTCAACACTTGGGTTGCAACCAATATACAATGTTGATTTAAATGTTTTAGAAGACAAATACATAGAGCTAAGCAGGAAATTTCATCCCGATGTAAACGATGGAAAATGTGAAAACATAATCAAAATTAATAAAGCTTATGAAATATTAAAATCTCCTTTAAAAAGGGCTGAACATTTATTAGATCTTTCTGAAGTAAGAATAAATACAACTAACTCTAAAGTACTGAACGAATCAATAGAAGTTAGAGAGAGTCTACTTGATTGTAATGACATGGATTATGCAATAAAGATGGTCGATGAAAAAATAAAAAGCTGCATAAAAAATTTAATTTATGCCTTCAATGAGAAAAATTTTAGCTATGCTGCTGAGGAAGTATTAAGGTTAAAATATTTATATAAGGCATTTGAGGAGGTCAGAAAGAATGCAGCCAATTCAAATCTCTGAGCCAAAAGGAAAATTTACTGAGGAAATAGTCTTTGGCATAGATCTTGGTACTACTAATTCTCTAATTGCCGCAGTAAATCAATCAGGTTATGTGGAAATATTTAAAGATGAACATGAAAGAGAACTTCTACCTTCCATTGTTTCATATGAAGAAGGTATAATAAAAGTAGGTTATGATGCTAAGCATGGGGCAATTAACTCAATAAAGCGTCTAATGGGTAAGAGTTTAAGTGATTTAGATAAAGAAAATATAGATTTTGAAATAGATCATGAAAGTGAGAAGGCGATTAGAATAAAATGTGCCAAAGAAAAATATCTTACACCGATAGAAATTGCTGCTGAGATATTAAAAGCTTTGTGTGAAAGGGTGAAAAGATTAATAGGTATAGAGGTAAAAAAAGCAGTTATTACAGTACCAGCTTATTTTGATGATTCTGCAAGGAATGCTACTAAATATGCAGCAAAATTTGCTGGAATAGAAGTGTTGCGTTTAATAAACGAACCAACTGCAGCTGCTCTTTCTTATTCTGTAGAAAAAAACAACAACAGTGGGACATATGTAGTCTATGATTTAGGTGGAGGAACATTTGATGTTTCAATACTCAAACTTCATGAAAAAGCATTTCAAGTTCTTGCTGTTGGTGGTGACACTAAATTAGGTGGTGATGATTTTGATTTTTTAATTAGTTCAATGATATTGAACAAATACAAAGTAAAGCCATCGTTAAGTGAATCTCGTTATGTGAAAGAATATTTAAGTTATAACACTGGAGGTACCTTTGAGTTTAATATTGATGGTGCAGTATTGAAGTGTGGAATTACAAGAAAGGAGTTTGAGAGGGTTATTAATCCCTTAGTGAACAAGACTATAGATATAATGGCTTGTACTATGAATGATGCAGAAGTTAGTGTTGATAATGTTAAAGGAGTAATATTAGTTGGTGGTGTTACTAGAGTTCCATTAGTACAAAAAGCATTGAAAAATTTTTTTGGTAATAAAGTACTAAGTGATGTTGACCCTGACAAGGCAGTTGTCACCGGGGCAGCATTGCAGGCTCATTATCTTACCTCTAGAACAAAAAATAGTGTTTTGTTAGATGTATTACCTCTATCACTTGGTATTGAAACTATGGGTGGAATAGCTGAAAAAATCATATTACGTAATACACCTCTTCCAGTATCAGAAGTAAAGGAATTTACCACTTATGTTGACGGACAAACAGGAATGAAAATTCATGTATGTCAAGGAGAGCGTGAAATGGTAAGTGACAATAAATCTCTTGCACAATTTGAACTAAAGGGCATACCTTCACTACCTGCAGGTTCTGCAAGAGTTGAAATAGAATTTACAGTGAACATTGACGGAATACTAACTGTAAGTGCAAGGGAAAAGACGACTTGTACTGAACAGATTGTAAACGTAAATTCAAGTTCTGGTTTAACTCCTGATGATATTGAAAACATGATCGAACAATCAATCAAAAATTTTAATGAGGATCTCAAAGCTCGTTCCATTGCTGAGTCTAAAGTCAGGAGTAATAAACTGATAGATTTGATAACAATTCATTCCGAAAAGCAATGAAATATAGCGTTTTCAGTATATTTTAAGAGAAAACTTAGCGAAAAGAAAATACTGACTCTGTCAGTAAATCTAAATCAGTATAGAATCAAAAAGATTTTGTTCCTTGTTGCAAAGGGTTAGCTCTTCATACCTCTTACTCAGAGAGGTTATTTCATATTACATAACTTACTATAAATATTTTAGGTATGAACAAAATTAATTTTCTCAAGTTCATTAAATTATGTTTTCAAACTGTAGTTCCAGAATGTGAATATTATAATTATAGATATATAAAAGTGATAGCGGATAGACTTGAAGCTGCAAATTCTGGCAAGATTAAACGGTTAATATTTAATCTTCCTCCACGTTCAATGAAGTCTATTTGTATAAGTGTTGCATGGCCTGCATGGATACTAGGTAATCAACCTACAGCGAGAATAATAGTAGCAAGTTATTCAAAATTTCTTAGTGAAAAGCATTCATTGGATACAAGATGTGTAATGCAATCTGATTGGTATAGAGAACTATTTCCAGGGGTTGAATTAGCAAAAGATCAAAATACTAAATATAAATTTTAACGATACAAAGAGGTTTTAGAATTGGTACATCAATTGGTGGAACCTTGACAGGAGAGGGGGTGTGATTTTATTATTGTTGATGATCCACTTAGTTCTAATCAAGCTCTCAGTAGAGCATTTAGAAAACGTGTTACGTACTGGTTTGATCAAACTCTAATCACTAGATTAAATGATAGAAAAAGAGGGATTATTGTTCTTGTAATGCCATAGACTACACCAAGAAGATCTGACGGGATATCTGCTTTCTAAGCCAAGAAACCTATGGCATCAAATTTGTTTACCTCTCATTTCTGAAACAGATCAAGTAATTAATTCAGCTTTAAAAAGAGAAAAAAAATATACTCACGAAAAGCTGGACAACTATTATATCCTCTTAGTAGAGAAGAAATGGGGACGATCAAAATAGAATTGGGAAGTTACGCTTTTGCGTCTCAATATCAGCAGAACCCATTACCTTTTTCAAGTGGTATCATAAAGCAAGAGTGGTTAAAACGTTATCAAGGTATACCTGATAACTTATCAAATATTACTCAAAGTTGGGATACAGCAGTTTCCGTAAATAATACTAGTGATTTTAGTGTGTGTACCACTTGGACAAAAATAGATAATAGATTTTATTTACTTGATGTGTATCGTGCAAAACTTGAGTATTTAAATTTAAAGAAACAATTTTTTTCTTTTGCACAGAGATGGAATCCGTATGCTATCTTGATAGAGGAGAAAGCAAGTGGACAGCAATTAATTCAGGAATTTAAGTTAAATAGTGATTTACCGATTATTTCAATAATACCACGCAATGATAAGCTTACCAGATTTAATCAAATTGTTCCTCTAATAGAATCAGGTAGAATTTTTTTACCACATCATGCAATATGGTTGAGTGATTTTGAATATGAAATGTTAATGTTTCCTGATACTCATCATGATGATCAGGTAGATAGTGTAGTACAATATTTGCAATGGATCAAAACAAAAAATAGTGGAGGAATGAGAATTAGAGATTTATAATTCTAGCTTTTACACAAGGAATTATGCTGTTTTGACAGGAAAGATTTATTCTGTCTAGATAAAAGAAATTTATTGTAGCCTTTTTTGCACATAACAATATAGTGAAAAACGATTAGTAAATTTTAGATAAAAGATTATATGCTAATACACATGGTATGCATTTTATAGATAAAAATCATTAATTAGGATATAATATAAAGTAAAGAATACTAATAAAGTAAGAAAATATATCTTATCAATTTTCTCTAAAGAAAGATTGCTTTTAAATAAATTATCACTTATAGAATTAGTTATTAATTCTATAAGTGATAATTTATTATATTCATGTATAATCAAGTTAAGAGATATAAAGTATAAACTTTATATCTCTTACAATTATTATTTCTCAATATTGTTATCATTAACTTGTTCGACAGATTTTGTATTAACCTCTAATTTAGTATTAGGAGAATTCTCTTTTTGCACCTTCTCAACCTCTTCCTTAAACTCACCTATTTTACTAAATGATTTTTGAGCTGCAGCACTTATCTTTTCTACTAAAGCTTTGAAATCTTCCTTATCTTCGTCAAAAGTACTCTTCCCTTTTTCAACACAACGTTCTATATCTTTCGATGAAATATCAAGAATTTTTTGGTTCTCTACTAATACTTGTATAGCTTTTACTACAGACTTATCTTGAATCATTTCAGCAATTGTCTTCTGGAATGTGAGTTTTTTAATTTTATCCACATCTACTGTTGTTGATTCAGATGCTGTTACTAATTCATAAGCCTCACTGTGTATATCTTGAATGAATTTTTTAGCATTTGAAAGCTTTTTAGTAAGATTACACTCTTATCAGCCGCATTCTTTACATTGCTCTTTATATATTTTCCTGTTTTTCTTATACCATCAGCTGTTTTCTCAACTGCTGTTGTCACAACTTTAGACTTTGCTCCCTTTTACTGCACCATACGCAATTCCCCCTAATATTAACCTTGGAAGTGTCAGTGTTGCTAGTACTCCTATTAGTGGAGATAAAGTAATCAGTGTTCCCGCTATAGCACCTACTATACCTGCTTTTTTAGTAGTATTTAATTTTTTCCATTTTTCTTGAAGATCTGAGAAACTACCTTTTTTCTTGTCTGTATCATTATTTTTAGTACTATTTGTTGAATTCTTACTTTCAACAATATTCGAAGCATTACTATTTACATTAATATCTTCATTAATATTTTTCATATTCATAGAAATAACTGTATTTTTTGGTGGCATTTTAAACTCCTTAAGTTTGTTAACTTACTAAGAGCACCATTTAAAATATTAACAAAGATTAAATTATGAAGTGAGATGGTTAAAGTTGGTTTATGAATATTCCATCGTTTTCAATTAATTTTCCACCACTTTCTTGTAGAAAAAGTTTACCAAGCCAAGCTTCATATTTACTGATACCGGAATAAGCAATTTGACTGTATCTTCCTGCAGCAAGATAAGTAAAACCTAAAGCAATAGATCCAAAAGAGCGGATGTTTTCTATTGGTAACTTGTTTAGTAGGTGATTACTTACGTCTATTAAACCTCCTTCACGACTTTTTACTCTCATTTTTATATGGCGGGATCTTGCGTCTTCAAAAAAAGCTCCTTTTTTTTCTTCTGCCCAAAAGGTTTCTCTAAGAGCAGGAGCATCAACTACGGCTGCTACTATTTTATTGTTATGCACTAAACAGGCTAATACTGAAAAGTACACAACACAGCTAGCAAAATTTTCTTTGCTCTCTATAGGCACTACAAACCATGAATAATTACTGGTGGTTTCATCATTTTCAAATATGAAACCATATTCCTGTTTGTAATTCTGTAATATCTCACATATTGTTTGCTTAGAACGCAAATATGCTTTATTAATAAAATCTTGAGATCTGATGTTTGAGATCTGTAGTTCATTGAAGTCTCGCATAAGCTGCCTAGAGGCTCGACGAACAGCATCAAGCATGATATTGATTCTTGGTGACATTATTTTTATTCTTTTACTCTTTCGTAATAGCTATCATCAGGAGTATAAACTATGATTTTATCATTCTCTTTTATAAATTGAGGTACGCTAATACGTAAACCATTTTCTAAAATTGCAGGTTTATATGAAGAAGTGGCAGTCTGACCCTTGATCACTGATTCTGTTTCTTTTACAGTAAGTGTAATATAATCAGGCACATGTGCAGATATAACCTTATCCATGTACATCACAATTTTAACTTTCATTTCATCTTGAAGATAGACTTTTTTATCTCCAAATAGTTCTAAGTTAATAGTAAGTTGTTCATATGTTTGTGGATTCATAAGATTAATAATTTCCCCTTCAGCAAAAAGATATGTGTAATACTCTTCATCTAATATAGCTCTCTTTATTATTGAATCGGAACGAAATCTTTCATAATGCTTTGTACCAGTTTTAATGTTCTTCATTTCAGCTTGTATATATGCTCCACCTTTTCCAGGTTGAGTATGCATGATATTTATTACTAAAAATAATGCACCATTGTGCTCTAAAATCTGGCCTGACCTGATATCGTTTGCTCTTTCTGCCATACTTCTCTACCTTAATTTAACTTATTATAAGTGAGGTTTATATAAATATCAAAATATTGTTTAATTAATAAAGGTTGGTATATTTATTGTAATATACCTTTCTTTTATGTTGATGTAGGGAAATATTTCTTTGGTGAAAGATAACATGATATTTTTTTTTGTACTATTTACTGAAATTTCTAGTATGTCTTCTGAGCCAAAATTGTGTATACACCTCACATAACCATATAGCTCATTGTCTTTCGATCTGACTTCTATATTGATAAGATCACTGTGATAAAACTCGTTTTCATTGCTTAATTTTGGTAAATTGCTTCTTGTTACGTATAATTTTTTATTCCTCAACAACTCTGCTTCATTACGAGATTTTACACCATTGATGGTGGCTATGAGCAGGCTATCATCAAGAATCGATATCACATCGATCTCATAACTTTGATCATTACACAGTAGATTACCATACGAAGAGATATCTTCAGGTTTTTCAGTAAAGGTTTTTATTTTAACAGCACCTTTTATTCCATGAGGAGAAGTTATTACTCCTAAGCATATTAATGTAGTCATTTTCTTTTAGAAATTAAATAGGCAGGCCTATATCATATCGAAAGAACCCTCCAGGCCAATCTAATAAATCTAAAGCTGAATATACTTTGCCTTTTGCTTCTTCAACAGTTTTTCCTTCTGCAACTATATTTAAAACTCTACCTCCGTCTGAAATCCAATTACCTTCATCATTTAAACAAGTTCCGGCATGAAAAACTAAAATACCAGGAATTTTTTCAAGTTGTTCTAATCCTTTTATTATTTCTCCCTTCTTATACTTACCGGGGTATCCTGCACTTGCTACCACAACACAGACAGTACATTTTTTATTTAGATCTACCATGTCAGAGGTCATTTTTCCTTGTGTTACTGATAGCATTAATTGTAAGAGATCACTATTTAGTCTTGGTAGTATTACTTGTGTTTCTGGATCTCCAAATCTGACATTATACTCAAGGAGCTTGGGTCCATCCTTAGTAATAATTAATCCAGCAAACAATATTCCTTGATAGGGTATTCCCATATTAACTAATGCTTGAACTGTTGGATATATGATCTTTTGAACTATTTTTTGCTCCATGTCTTTATTGATAATTGAGGGTGATGAGTATGATCCCATACCACCAGTGTTTTCACCTTCATTATTTTCAAATACTCTTTTATAGTCTTTTGCATATCCTAGAACAGTTATTTTAAGACCATCTACAAGAGCAAAAAAACTTATTTCTTCTCCTACTAAAAATTCTTCTATAATTATTTCTTCCCCTGCTGCACCAAATTTTTTTTCTACTAACATTGACTCTACTGCTGAAAAGGCTTCTACTTCTTTGTTACATATTATTACACCTTTTCCTTCTGCGGGACCATTTGCTTTCACTACAACAGGAAGTTTTATTTTTTTACTTTTTAAAAAGTTTTTAGCAGAATTTTCATCTACAAAGTATTCATATTTAGCTGTTGGTATGCCACATTGTTTACACAGTTCCTTGGTAAAGGATTTATATGCTTCAAGTTTTGCTGCAGCCTTGTTAGGGGCAAAAACGTTTATTCCTTCTGCATTTAAGTTATCAGAGAGTCCGTTGACTATTGGCTGTTCAGGACCTATGACCACTAACTCTATATTCTCTTTTTTACAAAATTGTATTACGTCTACTGAATTATGTACATTGATATCCACTAAAATACCTAAGTTTTTCATGGCTTCGCGACCAGGTGCAATATATAATTCAGTTAATATAGGAGATTTTTTTAAAGCCCATAGTATGGCGTGCTCTCTTCCACCAGAACCTATAACTAAAACTTTCATTCTTATCCTCTACAAAAATTTATTCTTATTATCATTATTTAGTAATAGAATCTCAACATTTACAATAAATGATATATAATTTCAGTGTCAACACTCTGATAATCATTATTTGACTTTCTATTATCTGTATTTAATCATATTTAAGCCTTTCACAGCCCATATATTTCTGTAATATACTTGGTATTGTGATTGTTTGGTCAGAATTCTGGTAATTTTCCATTATAGCCACAATAGTTCTTCCTATAGCTAGAGCTGAACCATTTAGAGTATGAACATATTTCTTATTTTTCTCATCAGAACTAGCTTTATATTTAGTATTCATTCTTCTTGCTTGAAATGCACCGCAGTTTGAACAGCTCGATATCTCTCGATATTTATTTTGTCCGGGTAACCATACCTCTATATCATATGTTTTCTGTGCAGCAAAACCCATATCTCCGCTACATAGTAGTACTACTCTGTATGGTAACTCTAACCTCTTTAGTATTTCTTCGGCAATATTTGTCATTCGTTCTAATTCGATAGTAGACTGATTATCGGGTGTGATGCTTACTAGCTCTACTTTGCCAAATTGATGTTGCCTTATCATTCCTTTGGTATCTTTTCCAGCACTACCTGCTTCTTTGCGAAAGCATTCAGAATAAGCAGTGAACCTCATAGGTAGCATGTAATCATTTATGATTTTGCCAGCTACTAAATTGGTGAGAACTACCTCACTAGTTGGTATAAGTCTTAAATTATCTTTTGTGATATATGATTCATCATAGAATTTTGGTAGCTGACCAACATTATACATAGCCTCATCTTTTACTAAAGCTGGATGATATATCTCAGTATAACCAAATTCATTAATGTGCAAATCAAGCATAAAGTTTATCAATGCACGCCCCATTTGAGCTAATTTACCTTGTAATATTGAAAACCTTGACCCAGAAATTTGCGCTGCTTGTTCAAAATTCATTAAGCCCAATTTTTCTCCTAGCTCATAATGAGATTTTGGTATGAAATTAAATTGCTTTGGATTACCACATCTTCTAACTTCTAGATTAAAATACTCGCTTTTGCCAATAGGAACAGTCTCTTCTGAGATGTTTGGTAAATTACATAAAATTTCTAGTAATTTACTTTTTTTTTCATTCTGTTTGACGCTAATCTTTTTTATCTCATTAGCAATGGTTTTTGATAGCTCTATTTCTGATTTACACGTACTTTTATTTGCTTGAAGTTTTCTTATTTTTTCACTAATTTCATTGCGTTGCTTGTGTAAGTTTTGCAAGTTAGTAGTAAGAGACCTATTGTCATGATCAGTTTGTAGTATTTCATCGATTATAGAAAGGTTTACACCTCTATTTTCTAATGCTTTCGCAAATAACTCAGGATTTTTGCGTATGTGTTCTATATCATGCATTTCATCTAAAAGATTAGATATTTTTTTAATCCATTTACAAGTATATCGGATTGGCTTTTGTTGGAATTAAGATCAAGTACAAAATGTGTTATATATTTTCCATCTGGTCCAATTAGGTATATTAGGGAAGAGTGATCAATTTCTCCATCTGACTTGTTTGTATAAACTCTATAATTCTTCATTACTTTATCTATTTCTTTTTTTTCGCCAGTTAACATTTGTATTTTGGAATCAAACTGCTGTTGAAATTCCCTTAACTTTTCAACATGGTCGTGTTCAGGATCAATAGTAATAAAAATTGTCTGTAGCTTATCATGTATTCTTGAATCTAATTTTGCTAGTGCTTCGGATATGATACCAAGATTCATGGGACAAATTCTTTTACACGAAGAAAAGCCAAAAAAAGTCAGCCTATATTTATTTTTAAAGTCGATAGTACTATGTACAACTTGACCATTATGATTGGTTAAAGAGAAATCTCCTCCTATTTGTAATTCTTCATTATTGTGTGTTGTAGTAGGAATAAAGATTCCTCTTTTCGTAAAGTAACAATAACCTAGAAAAAGAATTGCAAGTGCTATGAGAATGTTGGATGATATTCTTACAATTTTGAGCATGGTTGTGAGTAAAAGCTTATTATAATTTTACTTATCAAGATTGTCTAATACTTCTTTCCATAGTGAGTTCTTAATTTGTTTTAGTAGTTCATTATGTGCTGTTAGTTCATCATCATTTGGAAGATGCTTTCTATGTATCAGATTGTATGATTTGCAGTGTGCAGATATAGATTTTTCATTTTCATCTCCTGTCTCATTAAATAATAAAGTTTGTAATCCCCCTTTAAGTTCAACATATACTCTAGCAAGCAATTTTGCATCAACTAGTGCTCCATGTAATTTTCTATCTTCTAATGATATATTAAAACGTTTGCACAAAGCATCTAAAGAGGCAGGTGAACCTGCAAATTTTTTTCTTGCAAGAAGTAAAGTGTCTATTACCCTACTAAAACTAATTGATTCAGCGTTTACTCTGCTTAGCTCCATATTGAGAAACTTGACATCAAATGAAGCATTATGAATTACTAAAATACTGTCAGATATAAAATCAAGGAAATGTTGTGCGATATCGGAGAATAATGGTTTATCTTGTACAAATTCTTCACTGATACCATGAATCTTAAATGAATGGTAAGGTATATCCCTTTCAGGATTAATATATCTATGAAATGTATTACCTGTAAAAACACGATTAATAATCTCAACACAACCTATTTCAATGATTCGATGTCCTGAATCTGTACTCAGACCTGTCGTTTCTATATCAAGTACTATCTCACGCAGCATCTGCTTTTTTATTAATGGAAATTAGCAGCCAACCTGGGTCTGAAGAGTGAATATTTCTACTAAACTGCCAAATATCTTCAAACTTATTTATGATTGATCTACTCCCCGAAAGGATGTTACCATTATTATCTTGTACGAAGTTGATCTGTTCTGATAGAAATTTTACACTGATAGATAGTGTATTTTTTACTAATTTCATTTCTACAATTTCTTGAGAAATGATTGATACAATTACAGATTCATGTATCTCTCCTAATTTTTCACGTTGTTTTATCTTTTTAGAAAAATCATTAAGCAAATCTTTGCTGACCAGAGGTTTTAGATTTTCCAGATCTCCATGATTATAATATTTTATTATGAGCTCAAAAGCTATACTTGCACCTTGTATGAAGTGAGAGATAGAAAAGTTTTTATCCTTTTTTAATATTTGTTCATACACTTCTGAGTTACTTTGATCAATATAGATTTGTTCGTTATTTGAGACTACTTCCTCTGTTTTAACAATATCCAAAATATCGGTTAGTTTTTTCAAATCAATTGATTTACCTAAAGAATTATACAACCTTGAAAAAATAAAGGCTGTCAGTAAGGCATATATCACAAATTCTATCATATCAACTTGCTCCACAATTTAGATGGAAATTATTAAGGTTTGCTATCTTAATGCAATAATGTATATTATAGATGAGTATAAAAATCTTTCAATTTAATTAAGAGGTGGATCCTACAATGTCACAAGATAAAATGAGAATTCATGGTCAATACATCAAAGATCTTTCATTTGAAAACCCAGGTTCTCCATTCATTGCCTCGAACCAAACCCCGGACATTAATGTTATGGTGAATATACACTCATTAAAATTACAGGGTGATGACGAGAAAAAATCTTTTCATGAAATTACCTTACACGTAGAAATAAAAGCAACAGTAAAGAATGTAGAAGTAAAAGATGGTACAGCTTTTATTTGTGATTTAAAGTACTGTGGCATTTTTTCAATAGAAGATGCATCTGATTACAATGAAGAAGAATTGAGGCGTGCTCTATTCATAAGAGGCCCTACCTACCTTTTTCCTTTTTCAAGAGAAGTATTAGCTAGAATTACTAGTAGTGGTGGGTTTCCTCCTCTAATGTTGGATCCAATAGATTTTGAAGTAATGTATGAAGAACAAAGAAAAAGTAATGCCAATTTTAACTAATGTATTGCAGTATACATAAAAACTAGAAAAATGAATAATTCTCTCAATTCAAAAGTAAAATTAAAAGGTTCATATAGCTACTTTAGTTTGAGTATAGCTGGTGATGCGTTAGGAGTAAACATTTCTCAATTGCCATGTTCTCTAAAGATTTTATTTGAAAACCTTCTGAGAAATGAAGATGGAGTTAATGTTACGTTAAATGATATAAGAGTCTTAGCACACTGTGTGAACAAGTATGTCAAGCATGAAATTAGTTATAGACCAGCAAGAGTATTGATGCAGGACTTTACTGGTGTGCCAGCTATTGTAGATTTAGCGTCGATGCGTAGTTATATGCAAAAAATAGGAGGTAATCCGTGCAATATCAACCCTTCAGTACCTGTTGATCTTGTAATTGATCACTCGGTTCAAGTAGATAACTATGGAAATCAATCTGCGTTTGATAAAAATGTTGAATTAGAGATAACAAGAAATTTGGAAAGGTATCAATTTTTAAAGTGGGGAGAATCATCATTCAAGAACCTACGCGTTGTTCCTCCTGGCACGGGAATTTGTCATCAGGTCAATCTTGAGTATCTAGCTAAGGTTGTCTGTAATGTTGATGGTGTTATATATCCGGATACTTTGGTGGGCACTGATAGTCATACAACTATGGTGAATGGTTTATCGATTTTAGGTTGGGGAGTCGGTGGTATAGAAGCAGAATCTGTAATGCTAGGTCAATCAATCAGTATGATTATTCCAGAAGTAATAGGTTTTAAATTAAAAGGTAAGCTTTCTGAAGGAGTTACCGCTACTGATTTAGTTCTTACAATTACAAATATTTTGAGAGCAAAGGGAGTGGTTGGAAAGTTTGTAGAGTTTTATGGAGACGGGTTAAAGAATTTATCTATTGCTGATAGATCAACTATAGCTAATATGGCTCCTGAGTATGGAGCAACCTGTGGATTTTTTCCTATAGATCAGAAAACTTTAGACTACTTACATATAACAGGTCGCCCATATGAATTGGTTGAAGTATATGCCAAAGAGCAGGGACTATGGCATACGGAAGAAGAGATGTCCTTTTTTGATAAGTTAGAGCTTGATCTATCTTCTATAGAACCAGTGATGGCTGGTCCCAAGAGACCTCAGGATAAGAAGCTTTTATCGCAAGTGGCCCAATCCTTTTCCTCATTACCAACTTTTAAAGAAAATAATAAACTTCAACATGGAAATGTTGTAATTGCTGCTATAACAAGCTGTACAAATACGTCCAATCCAAGTGTAATGATAGCTGCAGCTCTTATTGCTCGAAATGCAGTGAAACTTGGCTTAAAATCCAAACCTTGGGTTAAGACTTCACTTGCACCTGGATCGAAAGTAGTTACAGAATACCTAGTACGATCTGGTTTGCAGAACAGTTTAAATATTTTAGGATTTAGTTTAGTAGGATATGGTTGTACTACCTGTATAGGTAACTCTGGTCCATTGAACCAAGATATAGAGAATGAGATTAAAAGCAGAGATTTAACTGTTGCGGCTGTCTTATCCGGAAATCGTAACTTTGAAGGAAGAATTCATCCTTTAGTTAAAGCAAACTACCTTGCATCTCCACCGCTTGTAGTTGCGTATGCACTTGCAGGTACTATGAAGATAGATCTCACTAAAGATTCTATCTGTCAAGATGAGAATGGAAATGATGTATATCTGAGAGATATATGGCCTACAGACCATGAAATCAATCACTATATTAATAGGTTTATCACGCGTGAGATATTTGTGGAAAAATATAGTGATGTTTTTTCTGGTGATAAATATTGGCAAGAAATAGAATACGAAAAAAGTGAGATATATAGATGGAATTCAGAAAGTACTTATATACAAGATCCTCTTTACTTCGATAATTTATCACCTAAGGACGATTCTATTAATATAGAAAATGCTAGAATATTAGCGAAATTAGGGGATAGCGTAACAACTGATCATATTTCTCCAGCTGGCAATATAGCTGTAAATAGTCCTGCAGGTATATACCTAAAAAATCTTGGAGTTGACTATCAGGATTTCAATTCTTATGGATCACGCCGAGGTAATCATAATGTTATGATGCGTGGAACTTTTGCAAACATAAGAATAAAAAATGAGCTAGTTGAAATTGAAGGTGGACATACTAAACACTTTCCCTCAAGAGAATTGATGTCGATATTTGATGCAGCAATGCGTTATAAGATAGATAAAGTACCATTAGTGATTGTGGCGGGAAAAGAATATGGAACGGGTTCGAGTAGAGATTGGGCTGCAAAAGGCACATTGCTGTTAGGGGTTAAAGCTATAATAGCAGAGAGTTTTGAGCGAATACATAAGTCTAATCTTATTGGAATGGGTGTATTACCACTTATATTTAAAAATGGAGTTACTAGAGAAATATTTGATGGAAGTCAGGAGATTAGTATTAGGGGTAAAATAGCACCACATGCAAATTTAGAGTGCATAATTAAAGGAAATAATCAATCCATTCAATTAGAATGCTGTATTGATACACTAACTGAAGTAGAATATCTGATAAGTGGTGGAGTGTTAAATTATATACTTCTGTCAGGTAGAGCCTAAGCTATTTTTAAAATCAAACAACGCGATATTTTTTTCTTCTTAAAGATTTCCTTTTCTTTATAGTGCTAGCAGTTTCAACAAGCAATGCAAATATAAATGATGAGTATAAATATCCTTTTGTCATCTCTATGTGTAATCCTTCACAAAGCAGGTATATACCCACAAGTGTAATAAATAAGATAGCTATAATCTTCAAATTAGGATGTAAGTTGATTAATTTTACAGTGTAATTTGATAGAAATAGCATAACTAACATAGATAATGTAAATGCTATACTAATTACTAATGTATTTTGTGTTAGTGCTATGGCAGTTAAAACTGAATCTATTGAAAAAATTAAATCTATTAGCACGATTTGTAATATAATGAAAAAAAATTGTGATTTTATATGAACTTTCTTTTTTTTGTTTTTTTGTGTAAGAACATCGTTTGACAATTCTGTTAAGCTTTTGAAAATTAGGAATAATCCTCCAACAATCATTAGTAAATCTTTTCCTGATAGAACAAGATATGGAATGTGCAACACAGGTTCATGCATTGAAAGTATTAGTGATATAAAAAAGAGGGCTATAAAACGCATTAGTAATGCCAGAGTAAGTCCTATGATACGTACTTTTGTTCTAATGGATTTAGGTGCTTTACTTATCGCTAGAGAAATAAAAATTAGATTATCTATTCCTAATATAGCTTCAAGTAATGTTAGTACAATCAGAGTCCAAGAAGCAGCTAGCATTTTTATCTTAAATTAAATCTTTTGTACTTTACAAGTGATTTATAAAAATTGAATGACTGTAAGTGCTAAAAGCACCTTTCTATTTTAAGAGAATTTTCTTATGCAAAAATCCTTTATGTATATACAATTGAATTATTGCAGACATGGAGTATAAGTTTTGAATAAAGTCATTGCGGTTGTCAACCAGAAAGGTGGTGTTGGTAAAACTACAACCAGCGTCAACTTATCAACTGCTTTTGCAGCTGTAAATAAAAATACTTTGTTAATAGATCTTGATCCTCAAGGAAACGCTAGCACTGGGCTTGGTTTCTCATATAAAAGTCGTGTAAAAAATATATATAGTGTTTTAATAAATGATGAGTCTATGTTATCTGCTATTCTCAGTACAGAGGTGCCAAATTTATCTTTAGTGACATCAATAGTTGACCTTTCTGCTGCAGAAATTGAACTTACTCAATTCAAAGAAAGAGAATTTGTACTAAAAAATGCACTTACGAAAATTAAAAAAGACTATGAATATATTATCATAGATTGCCCCCCCTCATTGGGATTATTAACGATAAATGCTCTTACTGCAGCTGATTCAATTATCATTCCTCTTCAGTGTGAATTCTTTGCCTTAGAAGGTTTAAGCCACTTAATAAAAACTGTGGAGTTAATAAAGAAATATTTAAATCCTTTATTAAAAATCGAAGGAATAGTGCTCACAATGTACGATAAGCGTAATAAACTTAGTGAGCAAGTGAAAATAGAGATTTGTAGTTACCTTAATGACAAAGTCTACGACACCATAATTCCAAGAAATGTTAGATTATCAGAAGCTCCTTCTTACGGAAAGCCGGCAATTATATATGATTTGAAATGTTCAGGTGCTCAGGCATACGTATATTTAGCAAAAGAGATTTTAGAGAAACAATCTGTTAATTATGAAGCAAGTGAGAATGTAATATGAAACATTATCAGAGATTAGGGCTAGGTCTTTCAGGATTAATAGCTGGTAGTACCTCTAATATTCCAGATAACAAGCAGGAATTTTTACCTGTTTCGCTTTTACATCCAAGTAGATTTCAGCCAAGAAAGTATTTTGATGAAGAATCGTTAAATGAACTTGCGAATTCAATAGAAAAAAGTGGTATGATACAGCCTATTGTAGTACGCAAAGATTTGAATGAAGGTGGTTATGAAATAATAGCAGGAGAACGTCGTTGGCGTGCAAGTAAGATTATTAGATTAAATAATGTACCTGTTATTATTAGAGATTTAAATGACAGAGAATGTTTAGAGATCTCAATTATAGAAAATGTACAAAGGCAAGATATCAATCCAATAGAAGAGGGTGAAGCCTATAAGAAGTTAATAGATGAATTCTCTTATACGCATGAAGAATTAGCTCTAGCTATAGGTAAAAGCCGAAGTTATATAACCAACATGATCAGAATGTTATCATTGCCTGAAAGTGTACAAAAAATGGTTGATGAAAAAAAAATATCCATGGGACATGCAAGAGCTTTAATCAACGTAATAAACGCAAAAGATATTGCTGATAAGATAGTGTCTCGTGGTCTTAATGTCAGGCAAACTGAAAAGTTAATAAAGGGGTTGAGTAAAAACAAAAATAAAGAGAAAAAAAACGAAAATTTAGATATAAAGACAATCGAAAACATCATAGCACTACACCTTGGATTTGATGTGATAATTCAAGGTACTGATTCTGGTGGAAAAATTATTATAAAATATGATAGCCTTTCTGAATTGGACTCAGTAGTAAAGATTTTGACAGGAAAGGAAAATTATTGACTTGCTTTTACAATAATAATTGGTTATGCAACTATGTTATTGATCAATGAGTGCAAGTGACTTATGTAGCTATATATACTTTTAGCTTGTATAGTTGTAATGTTATATTCAATAGTACTGAGAGCAAAGGATATATACTAAACTAGTAGCATTTAACAGTTTTTCTACACAGGTAGTGTTACTAATAACAACTATATCAGTATATTTACTTCAGAATTTTTTTTAATTGATATAGCGTTGCTCTATGCTAGTGTGAGCTTTATGTCAACTGTAGCACTGATGAAACTAATGTTATTCAAATAACTTATGACAGGAGCAATATTTATATCCTTTGGTATTCTTTTAGTAATGATATCAAGTATAGGAATAATCAGATTTTCTGATTTTTATGTCAAGTTGCATGTAGCAGGCATTATTGATTCTAGTGGAGCAGCATTATTACTAACTGGTATTGCATTACAAAGTGAATTATCAATGAACACTATTAAAATAGTACTACTTACCTTAATAATATGGATTAATAACTCAACAAATAGTTATATTTTAGCTCAAACTTATTATAAGATGAGAAATAAGAGAAGTGTAAATGTCTGAGTCGTTGATTTCAATTTTACTTTCTCTACTGCTTGTAATTACAATTTTTATTGTTCTTTCAAATAATTTGCTTATGAGCTCAATTCTAATGAGTGTTTTTAGCACTCTCATTGCGCTTGCATATTTAATGATGAATGCACACCTGATGTTGCAATCACTGAAGCTTCCGTTGGTGTGGGATTAAGCACAGTCTTTACATTTGCAGCACTCTCTCTTATTAAGAACTATGAGGCAAGATTTTTCTTTAATGTTACAAAATTATTTTTAATGTCATGTTTAGCTGTTTTTCTCTCATACTTTATGTATGATTTGCCAAGTTTTGGTGATCATAATGCCTATATTCATCAACATATTGCTCCTTATTACATAGAGCAAACACAAGAAGCAATTAACATTCCTAATGTAGTAACTGCCATCCTAGCAAGTTTTCGTGGTTATGATACATTTGGAGAAACTTTAGTAGTTTTTACTGCTGCACCCTCTATAACTTTGATACTTCAAAAAAGAAAGAATGATTAAGGATCCAGTACTAATAAGTATCATAACTCTTCTTATGGTGCCTTTCATAATATTGTTTGGCTTATATATACAGTTTCATGGTGATTATACTCCTGGTGGGGGTTTCAGGCTGGAATAATTATTGGCTTCCGCAATGATCATTTACTCAATGCTCTTTGGTGTAGCTACTACTCTTAAAGTGATACCCTATGCACTCATAAGAATCTGTAATGCATTAGGCATTTTATTTTACTTAGGCACTGGAATTGTTACAATGTTATTCGGTAGGACTTTTTTATCTTATGATGTATTATGCACTCATAGAATCACGAGTCAAAAGATGGGTATTTTTTTTGTAGAACTGGTTGTAGCTCTTACGGTGTGTTCTTCAATGTTGATGATATATATAAGTTTTGTTTCTAGGAAAGAATAATGTCCTTCTATAACCATACGACTATTATTATATTAATGCTAGCTGGTTTATACATTGTTATAAGTGATAAAAATTTAATAAAAAAAATGATGGGGATAAGTATTTTTCAATCTTCGATTATATTATTCTATATATCTTTAGGATATGTTCAATTCTCATTGCCACCAATATTGAATTCATCTGTAAATAACGTATATACTAATCCAATACCTCATGTGTTAATGTTGACTGCAATAGTAGTTGGAATAGCAACATTTTCGGTAGGATTATCTCTTGCAATAGTAATAAAGGAAGAATATGCTACCACTGATGTAAATTAATTGTGCTAAGATTAACAATATTTTAAATTATATAAGGTAACACATAGGTAGAAGTTTGTTGATTACTTTAAGTTTTTTGCTAATAAGTAATATTTTGACTATATAGGTAATGATGTCAACTCTTAATGATACACAAGAAGAAAAAAAGATTATAAAGGATCTTGTAACAAAAAGTATAAAAAAAGGTGGATTTATCACTTTTGATGATTTAAATGATACACTATCAGATGAGAATTTTTCCTCTGATTTTATAGATAATACAATATCTTTATTACAGGGTTTTGGAATCAATGTATTAGAAAACAGTGAAGAAGATGATCTTTCTTCCACTCAAGATAATAGTAAGCTTGATGATACTGAAACAACAACGGATGTTGCTGCAACCTTGATACAAAATGATGATCCAGTAAGAGTATATCTGCGGGATATGAGTTCTGTTAAACTCTTATCAAGAGGAGATGAAATTAAAATAGCTAAAAAAATTGAGTCTGAAAAACACAATATGCTTCGCGCAATAATAGAGTCACCTATCGCATTGAAAGTAATTAAAATATGGCGTGATGAATTAAGTAGCGGTAGTCTCCTCTTAAGGGAAATTATAGATTTAGATGCCATTTATAACTCTGATTTTAATGCTATTCCTAAGGAAGAACAAGATACTGTTGAATATTGTACTAATAATCAAGATGATGTAGAGGAAAACGAAGAAGATAATGAAGATATAAACGAATCATCAAATCTCAATGTTTCTATTCTTGAAATGGAAAATGATTTACTTCCAAAGGTTGTGATTGCGCTAGATAATATAATTACTTTAGCATATAACCACAGTAATGAAGAATCGTATAATCAAATATGGGATATAGCATTGCAAATAAAATTAAGTGATACTGCGATCTCTCAAATTGTAGAAAAGCTTTACAATTCAAATAAGAGCATTATCTCTGAAGAAGCTAACTTAATCTCTAAGGCGAGGGAGCATGGTGTAAGTAGGGAAGATTTCTATACAGCCTATAACGATGTACTTATTAAAGGCAAATCAAATCTTTCTGAATCTAATAACTTTTTTATAAACGAACTAGAAAGTAGGTTTCCAGAATTTATAAATTCTGAAAACCTAAAGAACATTGTACAATCCATAGAAGGGAGTAACATACAACAATTCAAAGAATTAATCAAAAGAGTAAGAAAACATGAAAGAGAGATTAATGATGCGAAACAAGAGATGATTAAGGCGAACCTGAGATTAGTAGTCTCTATCGCAAAAAAATACTCAAATAGGGGATTGGCATTACTTGATTTGATACAAGAAGGTAACATTGGGCTAATGAAAGCTGTAGATAAATTTGATTATAAGCGTGGATATAAGTTTTCAACTTATGGAACTTGGTGGGTAAGGCAATCAATAACTAGGGCAATACCTGAGCAATCTAAAGTGGTAAGAATACCAGTTCATATGGTAGAAATTATTAGTAAGATTAACAGAGGGCTAAGGAAGATGACTCACGACATGGGAAGAGAGCCAACATTAGAAGAATTAAGTGCAGAGCTAATGATGCCAATAGATAGAATACGTAAAGTTATGAAAATAGCAAGAGATCCAGTGAGCCTAGAAGCTCCTACAGGGAAAGATGATAGTAGTACATTTGGTGATTGTATAGAAGATAAAAGAGTTTCTAAACCAGAGGATGCAGCAATACTTGCTGATCTACGTGGTATCACCACTAATGTACTTTCAACTCTTACTCCAAAAGAAGAAAGGATTTTAAGAATGCGTTTTGGATTAGGTAAAGATGGAAAAGAGCATACTTTAGAAGAAGTAGGGAAGATCTTTAATGTTACTCGAGAAAGGATTAGGCAGATAGAGGCAAAGGCATTGCGTAAACTTAGACACCCAAGTCGTGCTAGAAAGTTGAGAGGCTTCTTCTAAGGAGATAGGCTAAATAATACTTATAGCTATTATTTAAGCTTTTCCTCTTTAAATACTACATGTCTTCTTACAACTGGATCATATTTTCTAAATTCTAATTTATTAGTGAGTTTTTTAGGGTTGCGTTTTTTTACGTAAAAATAACCTGTTAACTTTTCTTCACCGGTGGTTGTTTTTTTTACTGCAGTACTAACCAGTCTGACAAGCAGAGAGGCACCTTTCTTAGCCATCATTAAATCCTAAATCAAACACTTTAAGTTTATTAGGCAGAAAAATAAGAGTCAACAGATTTTATAGTCATTCAATGAAATTTCTTGACAATTAATATGTAGAAGATAACAATTAGCAATTGTTTTGGACAGTTTTTTCAATATAATGGTGTGTAAGTGAAGTGTAACGGTAAAAAGTTATTACTAATAGAGAGTTCTATCTGTTCTGATGAAACAAGAGTTGTATTATCAATAAACAATAAGGTTGTTGAGTTCGAACAAGAATTTAAGGGTAAAAAGCAACTAAGAGGTAATATATACGTTGCGTATGTGAGGCGTATAGAACCATCACTACAAGCTGTATTCATCGAATATGGGAGAAATAAGCAAGGATTTCTACCTTTTTCTGAAATATCCCTAGATTACTTTAATATCCCAGAACAAGAAAGAGAAATGCTCTTTGAAGATTGTGTACAGGATAATTGCAATGAAGAAGGTGATAAAAACCATAATGATTATGTATCAATATATAAAAAGTATAAGCTACAAGATGTAATCTCAGTAAATCAGAAAATACTAGTTCAGCTTACTAAAGAAGAAAGAGGTAATAAAGGAGCATCATTTACAACATACATTACTTTGGTTGGAAGGTATTGCGTTTTAATGCCTAACTCTATTAGTAAAGGAGGAGTATCACGTAAAATAGAAGATCAAAACATTAGGAAACAACTGAAAGATATACTGAACTCTATCAGTTTGCCTAGAAGATCTGGTTTGATAGTAAGAACTGTGGGTGCGAGTAAGAGTAAAGAAGAAATAGAACAAGATTATGAATATCTGTACTCTTTATGGCAAAGTATTAAAAAAAATTCTTCTTCCGTAAGTATTCCGTCAATCATTTATAATGAAGCAGATATAATCATGCGATTTATTCGTGATTTTTGTAGTAATAACGTTGAAATTATAGTATCTGGGAAAGAAGCCTTTGAAAGAGTAAGAGACTATACTAAGGATATTTTAAAGGGCAGTAAGTTACGTATCAGATTATATAAGGGTTTTATTCCTCTGTTCAATTATTATGGAATAGAAGAGCAAATTTCCGAATTATATAGTAATAGAGTAACATTACCTTCTGGAGGTTCTTTGATCATTACTTTGACAGAAGCATTTGTTTCAATAGATGTTAATTCAGGAAAGATGACAGGAGAGGGAAGTATAGAGGAAACAGCATATAGAACTAACATGGAAGCAGTGCCTGAGATATCAAGGCAAGCAAATTTAAGAGGATTATCAGGTCTTATAGTTATAGATTTTATTGATATGTTAAAATATCAATATTGCAGAGCAGTTGAATCTGCTGTGAAGCAAGCATTTAAAGATGATAAAGCTAAAGTACAATTCAGCTATATAAATGATTTCGGATTAATGGTTCTTTCAAGGCAAAGAATAAAGTTAAATATACAAGAAATTAATACTGCAGAATGTTTACATTGCAAGGGGATTGGTAGAGTCAAATCTAGTGAAGTTATTACCTCTTCTATACTAAGGGATCTACATTATCTTGCATATAAAAATAAGAACAAGTCATTTGATTTAGTAGCACACGGAGAGATTATATCTTATCTTTTTAATAACAAACGTAATACTATCTCGACAATAGAGAACGAGTTTAACGTGACATTAAATGTAACTACTGATAACAGTTTAGGTACAGATATATTTACACTTGTGCAAAAAGATGACAATAATTCAGAAATAACTAAACCACTACAAAATTTAGGATATCAGATTATAAAAAAAAGACATGAAAAAACAAGCAATTTTTGGCTCACTAGATGGCTTTCACGTCTTTTAAGTTCTGATGATTAGAACGTACTCATATCATTTTTAGGGTTCTACTTTTATTACTAAATAAAAAGTAAATTTCACTTGAATTATAAAATTTCTTGTGAATTCAGTTATTTTATCACAAGATTTGCTATAATGACAATTAATGAAACTTTACAAGCCTTCCTATTGTCTTTGTGATGATGCTAGGAGTATCTGGAGAAACACCCAATTTATTTAATTTCTTAACAGTCGAAGTGATATCTTCATTTGACATAAATTCACGAAGAATACCTTCTATACTTTCAGTAATGTTTTGATGTTTTCGCAAAGGGTGATAATGAGGGTATTGATTTATAGTTTTAATACTACAATATTCAGCAAATGCTTGATCCTTAAAAGCTATCTGTCTTAATTTTTCTTGCAGCTTGTATTTTTCATTTTTTTCTAATAAGTTGGACTGAACTAGGGAGTTAACAATGAGATTGATTACTTGAATTATATCAGAATATACTGTGATATAGATAATACTTTCTTTTATCTCACAACTGTGTGTGTTTTGTTCATTTTTTAATAAACTGAATAACTTTTTGCTATTCTGTGAATCAAGCTTAATATCTTCTATGCTCATAGGTGTTAATATAAATACATTTTTATTGATTTTTATATTAAATTTAGGAGATTTTTCATACAGTGAAAAAGCCATATCTCTGGATTTGAGAGCATTATTATATCCGGAGGCCAGGGTGCAGGCAATAATATCATTAGGTAACTTCATTCCATGTTTACTAAAGTGATGTAGTATATTTTCAATATCGTTGTAAGTAAATTCCACATCATTTAATAACTGAACAATCTCTTTTGTTTCATGTTGTTGATATTCTATATTAACTTCATTTTTAAAAAGCGTTTTTGCTGCCTTGTGTTTGTTTAACACAGTGAAAATCTTAATAAAGTTTTCTAAATCTTCTTTAGTATCTAATTCAATATTTACTATGTTTTTACTATTAATTGAAATACTTTTTATCATTTCATCCTCATCTATAAACTTGCTAAGTGAATTCTATTTTGAATTCATTAAAATTTATTTAAGTACAGTATATTAACTGTGGGTTATAATTAAGGGATGCTAGATTAGATCATCGTTTTGTATAGAGTGTTCTTCATATTCTATGTTATTAGAATCTAGAAAATGTGTATCATCTTGTAGTATAAGATCTAATTTCCCATCCTTTTCAAGTTCTATAAGCTTATCACTTCCACCAATATGATATGTGTAGTTTCCATCTTGATCTTTAATGAAAATTTGTGGTACCGTGTTGACATTATAATGTGACTTTATTTCATTAAATTGGTCAGAATTTTTTGTGACATCAATTTCTTCATACCTAATACCTCTTTTATCTAATAATTTTTTTGCCCTTATGCAAAAAGGACACCATTGTTTTACGTATATTACAACAGTTTTATTCATAACCTATCTCCATATCTTTTCATTTTATTTTCTGACTATAATATAAGAATATATGAAATATCAAGCTATATGTTGAATGAAGATTGTAAAAATGGTGTAGTGTTAACTTTTGGCAACTTTGACGGAATACATTTGGGTCATAAGCTTGCAATTTCTATTACAAAAAAGATCTCTCAAGAAATGAATATTTCTTCTGCAGTATTAACGTTTGAACCTCATACATCAAGTGTATTATCAAAAAAAAATCATTTTAGACTAATAGATCACAATCATAAGGTTGAGATGATTAATGATGCTGGTATAGATTATTTATATATAATTGATTTTGATAAAAGTTTTTCTCAACTGAATTATAACGATTTTATAAGTGAAATTTTAGTAAAGAGCTACAATGTTAAGCACATAGTAGTTGGTAAGAATTGTACCTTCGGTTATAAGAAATTAGGTAATACATTCACTTTAAAAGAGTATGCTATGCTATATGATTACACTGTAACTGAGCTAGATCCATTGGTTATTGATAATGAAGTTTGCTCTTCTTCATTAATTCGAGATCACTTGCGATGTGGAAAGATAGATATTGCTAATAAATTTCTTGGCCGACCATATCAGATTTCTGGTATTGTAGTAAAAGGTGCATGCAGAGGAACAGAAATAGGATTTCCAACTATTAATATCCTTATAGAAGATTGTATGATAAAACCAAAGTTTGGTACATACTATGCAAGAATAACATACAAGATGGAATGGTTTTATGGAGTAGTTAATATTGGCATGAGGCCCACGTTTCAAGATTTAAAAAGGCCTATATTAGAGATGTATATATTTAATTTTAATAAGAATCTATATGGTTCTAATGTTAAAATAGAACTTTTGAGTTTTATTAGGCCAGAAAAAAAATTCTTCAGTGTTAATGAGTTAAAAAAACAAATAAACTCTGATATAGTTAAAGCACACCAATTAGAAGGAAGCTTATGAAAAAGTTATGTATAATAATTATTATTATAACAGTTATAGCTGATCAGGCAAGCAAGTTATATATTAATGAGTTAATTGATGAAGAAGGATCAATCAGAGTATGTAGTTTTATACAATTGGTTGAAGTATGGAATTCTGGTATTAGTTTTGGGTTATTTCATACTCTACCATATAGAGAATTTATTTTTTCTGTTTTTGCTCTGCTTATAATTAACATACTTTTCTATTTATTATATAAAACAAGCGATAAATTAACTTGTATAGGCTTTAGCCTGATGATTGGTGGTGCGATAGGTAATGTTATTGATAGGATATATTGGAAGGCTGTATATGATTTTATATATTTTCACATAGGTGATTGGTACTGGCCGGCCTTTAATTTTGCAGATACATATATAGTAATTGGAATGTTTATACTTCTTTACAAATGGTATGTATACGACATTTTTATTTGCAATCGCAGTAGTGATTAGAGCTTCTTTTCATTTTCTGTTAATTGTTACTTGATATAATTGTTCTTCTTCACAAACTATGTACAGGTTAAAACTATGTTCCATAGTATAATTAACTTTATTTTATTATTTATTATACTTTTTTTCAATCAACATATTCTAGCAAAACCTTTATCTGCTCGAGAGAATAAAAACATTCATTATGTAAAATTAGATAATGGATTAAGCTTATATGTTGTACCTAACAATCGTATTCCGGCTGCAATGCATTTAGTGATTTATAAGGTTGGAGGAAAGGATGACCCTATTGGTAAAGCTGGTTTAGCTCATTACTTTGAACATTTGATGTTTGAAACTACAGGAAAGTTTAAAGATATAGAATCCATGCTAGGTGATATAGGTGCTCGTTTCAATGCTTTTACTACAAATGAATTTACTTGTTACTATGAGTTAGTACATAGAAAAGATTTACCATTGGCGATGGAAATTGAAGCAGATAGAATGAGGAGTTTTAATGTAAGTCAGGATAAGATAGAGAGAGAAAAAAACATCGTATTGGAAGAAAGAAAAATGAGGGTTGAGAATAAGCCAATTTTTCTTTTGCATGAGGAGATGAACAATGCATTTTATCGTACAAGTTATGGTAGGCCTGTTGTTGGATGGAAGAAAGACATTGATAGCTTTACTAAGGTTGATATAGAAAAATTTCATGATATGTATTACCACCCTGGTAATGCAATATTGCTTATAGTAGGAGATGTGAAGTTTGATGAAGTATTAAAGCTTGTAGAGGAGAAATATGGTACTATAGAATCAAAGCCTACTATAGTAAGAGATATTCCCAAAGAACCAGATCATGTAGGTAATATGTTATTAACTCTTGAGAGTAGTCAGGTAAGTAGTCCTGTATTATATTTTCGCTATAGAGTGCCACCTTTATTAAATTTTAGAGAAGTGTTAATAACAAATCTTATCACTGATATACTAGGTTCATCAAAATCTAGTTTTTTATATGAAGATCTAGTATTAAATAAAGATGTTGCAGTTTCAGTTTGGGCAAGTTACCATGAAGGTTCGAATTTGATCGATGGATACCTGGATATTGTAGTTCATCCTAAAACAGGTGTTTCTTTAGAGACAGTAGAAAAAGAGTTAGAAGGCTCTATGAATAGTTTTATAAATAGAGAAATAGTAGATAATGAGCTAAAAAATGCTAAATATAGGTATAAAGCAGAGGTTTTAAGTAGATATAGTTCATTAGAACAAACAGCTTTTTTCTATGCTATAAATTTAGTACTTGATGTACCCCTTGAAAAAATAGACATTTCTTATAGTGAACTTGATAATATTACTTTGAGAGAAATTAACTCTAAAATTCACACTATTTTCTCAAATAATAAACTGATAGGACGTCTATTATCTAACGGAGGAATAAATAATGAGAATAAGTAGTTTAATGCTTTTATTGTTTTATTTATGCTTAAATTTACCTTTATCTATATATGGTAAAATCAATGTTGAAGAGGTAGTTACAAGAAGAGGATTTAAATTTTTATTTACTGAAGATCATTATCTTCCAAAAGTTATTGTCTACATTACTTTTAAAAAAGCAGGATATCTTTATGAAGATCAGCAAAAACAGGGTCTTTCCTATTTAACTTCTTTAGTGATTAATAATGGGTCAGGAGAAAATGATGAAAAACAATTTGCTAGAATTATGGCAAATAAAGGAATAAGTTTAGATTTTTCTTCTGAAGAAGAAAATTTTACAGTTTTGTTGAATACTTTATCTGAAAACTTGGAAGATGGTATATCACTAATGAGCGACGCCCTGATACGTCCTAGAATTGATGAGAAAGGAATGAGTAGAGCTTTAGAAGAAACAAAGTTTATGTTTGCTTACCTTGAAAAGGATCCAAATCATACTGGAAAAACTGAGATCATCAAGTTAATGTTTAAAGATCATCCTTATTCAAATAGTCCACTTGGAAATATGGAAGCTGTTATGAGTATAGATCGAAATGATATTTTCAATTATATAAAGAATAGTTTTACTAAAAGCAATATAGTCATCAGTGTTGTTGGCTCTGTGAAAAAGGAGAGAGTTGCAAAATTATTAGATAAATACCTATTTGAATTACCATCGCAAAGATCAACAGATATTGTCAACATACCTGTGAATAATATTACTTCAGCAGTAAGTAAGCATATTTTTATGAATATTCCACAAAGCACAATATTTTTTGGACAGAAAGGTGTAAGCAGAGATGATAATAATTATTATAATGCGCAAGTTCTTATGGAAGCTATGGGTGGATCAAGCTTAAATTCTGTTTTATTGCGTGAACTTAGACAAAACCTTGGTATTACTTATAGTGTCAGTGCACATAATATAAGTAATACGTATGGTAGTGTGATACTTGGAAATCTCAGTACAGATCATTCTACTGTTGATCAAGCTATATTGGCAGTAAAAGACGTGTTTTATAGAATAAAAAAAGAAGGTATAGAAGAGAAGTTATTAAATAAAGCAAAAATTAGTACTATAAATGATTACACATTTTCAATGTTTGACTATATTAATATAGCTGCTTATCTAAATTATATGCAGATTTATGATTATAATATTAACTATATTAATGATTTTCCAAAGTATATTAATGATGTAAAGATAGAGCAGGTAAATGATTTGGCTTACTCACTATTGGATAATAAAAATTTGTTTTTTGTTAATGTTGGAAAAGGTACTTCTTTCGAGAAAAAAGAAGACTTATATAATTAAATTGATTTATCAGTTCCAATAGGATAATAGCCGGTAAAACAAGCATCACAGTATTGTGGGTTAGAATTATTACGATTTTCCTCTCTAATTGCTTGATATAATCCATCAATACTTAGAAAAGCTAAACTATCTACCCCTATTTCTTTTTTTATTTCGTCTATAGATAAATTTCCTGCAATTAAATCTTTATTGTCTGGAGTATCTATTCCATAAAAACAAGAATGCTTTATTGGTGGGCTTGAAATTCTTAAATGGATCTTTTTAACTCCCGCACTTTTTAACATAAGAATTATGCTTTTGAGGGTACTTCCTCTTACTATACTATCATCTATTAACATTATATTTTTCTCTTTGAGAATATAGCTATTGGCATTGTATTTAAGTTTTACTCTCATTTTACGCATTGTAGAGGTTGGTTGTATAAATGTTCTTCCTATGTAATGATTACGAATAATACCAAATTCCATAGGTATACATGTAGTTTCTGAATATCCAAGAGCTGCCGGTATACCAGAATCAGGTATAGGTACTATCATATCTATATTTTCAGTTGGTGGACTTTCTTTTGCAAGTACTCTTCCAATTGCTTTTCTGATGTGATATATAGATTTATCTTCTGTGATGCTATCTGGTCTAGAGAAATAAATATACTCAAAGACACAAAAACTAGGCTTATGTGGTAAAAATGGGAATGCTGTTTTCACATTGCCATTACAATCAATTTTAATAATTTCACCAGGTTGTATTTCTCTAATAAAATTAGCATTTATTATATCAAGAGCACAAGTTTCTGATGCAAGTACATAAGAATTATTTAATTTTCCTAGAATAAGTGGTCTAATTCCGGCTGGATCGCGTGCTCCAATGATGGTATTATCTCGATTGATCGCTACAAAAGAGTAAGCTCCTTGTACTTGTTTTAGTGCATCTATGAAGTTTTCTAAGAAACTCTTTTTATTTCCTATTTCAATTAGGTGTAATATTATTTCTGTATCTATATCCGTCTTAAAAGAGCATCCTTTTTTTATCAATAATTCGCGTTGTTTTATAATATTTATTAGGTTTCCATTATGTGCTATGGCAAATTCATTACTACTTATAAGTGGTTGTACACCAGATTTGTCTCCACTTGTTGAATATCTAACATGACCTATAGCGTAATTGCCAGGTGAAGACTTTTTTATTTCATCTATATTATCAAGAGCACTACTTACTTGACCAGGGGAATGATAGGAATATATTCTCTCATTTTCACTTGTAGCGATACCGAAAGATTCTTGTCCTCTATGTTGAAGAGCATGTAGTCCTAGTATAGAGTTGAAAGTGGCATCTTCATTGCAGCTTATAGCAAATACTCCACATTCATCATGCATCATAATATATATTTATATAAAACTAAATCTTACTCCAGCATGGGTAAAGTACAAGTACTTTATTTTTAGAATGAGTAAATGTAATACAATTTTTTACTCAAAAAAGAAATAACAAAAAAGTTGTGCAATTGCGAAATAGCTAGTAATCAATTTTTGGAAGAAATAAAAAGATAACTTAAGTAAAACTTATTAAGAAGATAAAGTACAATATAAAGAATTTGAGAGACTTAGTATAGTTTAAGAAAAGTACTCTTTTCAAACAAGTTATGAAAAACTTAGATATCACAGGTTTAGATAATGCAGAAAGGTTATTGAACAAAATTAAATTTACTACAAAAGTTGCTCTGGCATATCGTACTCTGATTCTCACTGATAAGTATTATGATCCTAATGGAAATCAGGTATACAATAGAGAAAATTAGGTAGTCCTAGGTATAAAGATGAATTTTAGGTATAAAAAAGATTAAGATATTCACCCAATTAACATTATAAAACGGTAATGATGAAAAGTTCAGATAAACTAAAAATATATATTCTATTCTATAAGGATCTTAATAAGATAGGTATGGTAATTTTATTACATTCTCAAGAAATAAACTTTAGTGTTTTGCTAGAAAAAATGGAGTCACTCTATAGAGAGAATGAATAAATATTCTCCTCCAACTGTTAGTAAATAAACTTTAGCTGAGGATCACAAATATCATAACTATAACAAATGTAAAATCAGTGATGAATAAAGTAAAAGAAAAGTAGAGTTTACAAAAAAGATTT